>PHCJ01000009.1 GCA_002842285.1 Betaproteobacteria bacterium HGW-Betaproteobacteria-22 | reverse complement strand
ATATTGTTAAAGATCAGTTTCAAAATCAAAGTGTATCACTTCGTTTCGTTTCTCGTTACCGCTTTGCGTTAACGAGGTGCGCATTATACAGCGCTTTTTAAAACCGTCAATCTTAATTTGCAAAATATTTCTGAAATATTTACTAGTTAAAATTGACTGCTCTTTGCCGCACATTCGCCGCAAGTTTCACAGCGAAGGCGCGCATTTTACAGAGGTTTTAAATCTCGTCAACCCCAATCTAAAAATATATTTAAATCGTTGTTGATTGCGCTACTTACTACGTTCCACCGACTTGTTTCATCAGCGAAGGCGCGCATTCTACAGGGCTTAAAAGTTTGGTCAAGCGATTATTTGCCCTGTTACAAAATTGTTACAATTGAATCGATAGATTGAGTAGATTAACTCACTGTAATTCTGGCAAATTTTCGCTTACCTACCTGCGCAACCACACTTACACCTTTAGCGATGGCAAGCGTTTTGTCTGAAACCTTCTCGCCATCCAACTTAATACCGCCCTGCTCTATGGCTCTAAATGCTTCCGATGTGCTTGCCACTAGACCAGCAAGTTTTAGCAACTGGGCAACGCCTATAGTTTCGGCGTCAATTGTTACCGCAACTTCAGGCACCTCTTCTGGAATGCCACCTTTAGAGCGGGTCTGAAAGTCCTGCAATGCTTTTTCAGCACTTTCAGCGCTATGGAAGCGCGTCACAATTTCCTGCGCAAAACGCACTTTAATATTACGAGGGTTTCCACCTGCAGCAACCTGAGCTTTCCACTGCGCGATGGTTTCCAAAGACGCAAACGACAACAACTCTATATATCGCCACATCAATTCATCTGAAATAGACATTAATTTGGCAAAGATAATTTCAGGCGCTTCCGCGATACCTATATAGTTGCCCAAAGACTTGGACATCTTATTCACGCCATCCAGACCTTCAAGTAGCGGCATGGTCAATACGCACTGCTGACTCTGACCCGCCTGTTTCTGTAACTCTCGCCCCATCAACAGGTTGAACTTCTGGTCGGTGCCTCCCAATTCAACATCAGCATTCAACGCAACAGAGTCATAGCCCTGTAATAGTGGATATAAAAATTCGTGAATAGCAATAGACTGATTACCCTTGAAGCGCTTGGTGAAATCATCACGCTCTAGCATGCGTGCCACAGTATAACTGGCCGCCAATTTAATCATGCCTGCAGCGCCTAACTCCGTGAGCCATTTTGAATTGAACACTACCTCAGTCTGCTCCGGCTTCAGAATCTTGAATACCTGGGAGGCATAAGATTTTGCGTTCTCCTGCACCTGCGCCTCAGTAAGCGGCGGGCGAGTCGTACTTTTACCCGTGGGGTCGCCTATCATGCCGGTGAAGTCGCCTATCAGAAACAGCACGTGATGACCAAGCTCCTGAAATTGGCGCAACTTGTTTATCAGTACAGTATGGCCCAAGTGCAGGTCTGGTGCAGTGGGGTCGAAACCTGCTTTAATTCTTAGTGGTCGCCCTTTTTTAAGCTTCTCTACCAGCTCAGACTCAATTAAAAGCTCGTCCGCACCACGCTTAATTACGGCCAACTGTTGGTTGATATCAATATTCACGTGCCCTATTTCCTTAAACTCAATTATTTTTTACCACTCATTTACTTGTTTTCGTGACATTTTCTGTTAGTATTTACGACCGCAATATATTTCTTTAAGGTCTGCGCGTGAAAATTAACGAGCCACGTCAAATCAATTTAACGCAAACTTCTATTTTAGCGCAAAACACCGGTAAAGCTGAAGGCAAGCTTACACCCGCATTACAACTTCGCAAATTTTATCTTCGCAAATTTAAGTTGCGCTGGATACTCGCAATCTCTTGCCTGCCGCTATTTGGCATCTACACCGCTTTCGGTATTGCGCCTCAAAACCTGAATGACGTACCTACCTCCATGGTGATCGAGGAAATTGCGTTGCCACTTGAAAATAACACTTCTTATCCGGATGAAAGTTTATCTCAAACTTTTTGGTACAAAGATCATGTGCGTCGCGATGACACGCTCAATAGTATTTTGACGCGATTAAACATTCGTAACCGCAGCGCGTTTGAGTTTATCCGTTCAGATAATACAGCAAGCGAAATTGCCGGCGGCCTGATTCCTGGCAGGCAAATAAAGGCAGAAACAGATCTAGACGGCAATTTAATTCAGCTTGAATTTGTATTAAATAATAACCAGCTGATTAACTTGGTTAAGACTGAAGATGGTTACGAAAGTAGCAAGGATTCGCGCACCCTCACGAGTGAGCCGATATTAAAATCTGCAAAAATAAATTCTTCTTTATTTGCGGCAACAGATAGTGCAAACATTCCTGATCACATCGCCATCCAGCTTGCAGATATCTTTGAAAGCGAGATTAACTTCCACACCGACCTAAGAAAAGGCGATCGCTTTAATGTGGTATATGAGGGGCTTTACGATCAAGGCGAATTAGTGAAAGCTGGTGATGTGCTGGCGGCTGAATTTGTCAATAACGGTAAAACATATCGCGCCATTGGTTTGCGTGATGGCAACAATCAAATGCAATACTACACGCCTGAAGGCAAGAGTGTTCATAAGTCATTCTTACGTTCGCCTCTAGAGTTCAGCCGCGTAAGCTCCGGCTTTAGCACAGCGCGTTATCATCCCGTGCTACAAAAAGTTAGAGCGCACAAAGGCGTTGATTTTGCAGCGCCTACAGGCACCAGAATCAAAGCCTCTGCCGACGGCATCGTTGATTTTGTTGGCCAGAAGGGCGGCTACGGCAATGTCATCATCCTTAAGCATGCCAATGGCATCAGCACCCTATATGGCCACCTTTCTCGTTTCTCATCAGGATTACGTCGCGGCGCACGCATTAGCCAAGGCGCCATTATCGGCTTTGTCGGCATGACTGGCGTGGCGACTGGCCCTCACCTGCATTATGAGTTTTTGGTTAACGGTCAGCACCGTGACCCTATGAAAGTGGCATTACCCAGAACCAATGCAATTAACGCAAGCAACAAGGCTGCGTTTGAACAAGCTAGCGCTGAACGCACTGTTCAGTTAAGCTTATTAAGCTCGACCAACATCGCATCATTAGAGTAGGCAAGCACTGCCTTAGGTTAGCGATATGGCTGACAATCTTTTCATTGGACTCATGTCCGGCACCAGTCTTGATGGCGTAGATGCTGCGTTAGTCAAGATTGGTGAAGACGGTCAGGTCACGCTTGTCCAGCAGCATTTTATCGCTTACCCTGCCAAACTGCGTACTAGCATCCTTTCTCTGCAACACCCCACCCATAATGAATTAGAAACCTCAGCATTAATCGCGAACAAGCTTGCATCTCTTTATGCGCTAGTAGTTGAGCAGCTGCTACGCAAAGCACACACAGAAAAGAATGAAATCAGCGCCATAGGGGCACATGGGCAAACGATTCGCCATCGTCCTGAATTGGGGTTCACATTACAAATCTGCAATGCGGCGCTTCTGGCAGAATTGACCGGCATCCGCGTTATTTCTGACTTTAGAAGCAGGGATATTGCGGCTGGCGGACAGGGTGCGCCCTTGGTTCCGGCATTTCACCAGGCGGTATTTTCCAGCCAGACTCAAAACAGGGCAATCGTTAATATCGGCGGCATTGCCAACATCACTTATCTTGGAAAGTCAGGTACGGTATTTGGTTTTGATTCAGGTCCAGGCAATATGCTGCTCGACGCTTGGGTTAGCAAACATCTTGCCTTGGACTATGACGAGGACGGCGCCTGGGCTCGCACTGGTCAGATTATTGAGCCATTGTTAGCCGCCATGCTAAAAGATGGCTACTTCAGCAAGTCCATTCCAAAAAGTACTGGCCGCGATTTATTTAATCTTTCATGGCTAAGCCAGCATTTACTTAAATCTCATTACGCGCCTAGCGATGTGGCACGCACTTTAGTGGCGCTCACTGCATATTCAATTCATGACGCAATCCATCATTATTGTGCGGATACAGACGAAATTTATCTGTGTGGCGGTGGCGAGAAAAACAGCCTGTTAAAACATGATTTACAGCAGTGCTTTAAACATATACCCATTAAATCTACTGAGATTTTAGGCATAGGGGTGGACTGGGTTGAAGCCATTGCTTTTGCATGGCTTGCAAAAAAATGTCTGGCTGGAGAAACTGCCAATCTAACTACAGTCACAGGTGCGGCAGGCTCTCGCATACTCGGAGCAATCTACCAGGTTTGAAATAGCAAGCGTTCATTACAAGGCATGGATAAAGTATAATGACCGATTAGATAATGAATTAAAGCATAAGATACACCATGAACAATCAACCGACCAAAGTTACACTTAGCTTCGATAACGGCAATGCTCCAATCGAGCTACCTGTGCTAGCAGGCACCCTAGGCAACAGCGTCATAGACATACGCTCACTAGGACAGCATGGCATATTCACTTATGACCCAGGTTTTATGTCGACCGCTGCATGCAATTCGAATATCACCTTCATCGACGGTGAAAAAGGTTTGCTGTTTCATCGTGGATATCCAATAGAACAGCTTGCAGAACATTGTGATTATTTGGAAGTTGCATATCTTCTGATGCATGGCGATCTACCCAATGCAGCAGAAAAGCAGCGTTTCACCAAAAAAATTACTGGCAGCACCATGCTGCATGATCAGCTCAATAATATTTTCCGAGGCTACAGACGAGACGCACATCCTATGGCGGTCATGGTGGGTGTGGTTGGGTCGCTCTCAGCATTTTATTTTAACAACATGGAGATTCTAGACCCAAGGCACCGTGAAATATCCGCGCACCGTTTGCTGGCCAAGGTACCCACCATTGCTGCATGGAGTTACAAATACATCAGTGGACAGCCATTCATGTATCCACAGAATCACCTAAGTTACGCGGAAAACTTTATGTACATGATGTTTGCCACGCCATGTGAAGAGTATGTACCAAATCCCATCTTGGCCAAGGCATTTGAACGCATTTTGATTCTACATGCAGATCACGAACAGAATGCCTCAACCTCCACAGTACGGCTAGTCGGATCCAGTGGCGCCAACCCGTTTGCCTGCATTTCTGCCGGGATTGCCTCACTTTGGGGGCCAGCCCACGGTGGTGCTAACGAAGCTACGCTCAATATGCTGGAAGAAATAGGCGATGCCTCACGTATCGGTGAGTTCATCAACCGCGCCAAGGATAAAACTGACAGCTTCAGATTAATGGGCTTTGGTCACCGTGTATATCGTAATATGGATCCACGCGCTGCAATTATGCGTAAGACCTGCCACGAAGTACTTGATGCACTTGGCCTCAACAATGACCCGTTATTTAAATTGGCCATGATGCTAGAAAAAATTGCTCTAGAAGACGAGTATTTTGTTTCTCGCAGGTTATACCCTAATGTAGATTTCTATAGCGGAATCGTCATGCGTGCAATGGGCATCCCGAATACGATGTTTACTGCGGTGTTTGCATTAGCCAGAACAGCTGGATGGGTTGCGCAATGGTCAGAGATGCACGCGGACCCACAATCGAAAATTGGCAGGCCTAGACAGCTGTACACAGGCTCACAAGCGCGTGAGTTTCTACCGCTCGACCAACGCTAGTCTCTAGCTTATCCAGTTGTTTCGTCTGGATAAGCCTGTTAGGGAAGGACGTTAATAAGTACCTACGCGAGCGAATTGCCGCGTTGCGCGGTTTATTAGTTACGGCATCACCTAAAGGTTAGCCTGTGACCTGAACCATATACGACCTTTCATGCGCTTTAACACATAGAAAGTCGGAATCCCTGCGGGGCAACTTCATTGCCCCTGGCCACTTGTTCGGTGTTTCCTTAGTCTATTTTTTTGATGCAACTAACCACAACCATACAAATCCTATTGCGCCAGCCAGCAATGATGCCGTTAAAATGCCAATCTTAGCCATAATGAGGTATTCAGGATGTGTGGCGTATGCCAGCTCCGCCACAAAAATAGACATGGTAAAACCGATGCCACTGAGTACGGCAACACCTGCGATTTGAGTAAATCTTACGCCTGTAGGCAACCTGGATAAACCTAGCCTCAGGAATATCCAGCAAGCGCCTGTGATACCGAGAAACTTACCTAACACCAGTCCAAACGTTACACCCAGCATAATGGGGTCAGAGAATACACTGGCCCAGGAAGAAAACTGCAAAGGCACACCCGCATTAAACAAGGCAAAAACAGGAATTACAAAGAAAGCCACTGGCACATGCCAGTGATGTTCCAGGCTCTGCAAAGGTGTCTGCACGTAATTTACATCCGTTTCCAATGACTGTGCAACTGCCTGCAAGTGGTGATTGGTCATGATGTTCTTGCCTGATTCCAAACCTTTTTTGAAGCTTTCAGCCAAGCCTCTCAATCTATTCACGAATAATGACGGATCATATTTTGGTCGCGCTGGTACAGTGAAAGCACCCAGCACCCCGGCCAGAGTGGCATGCACACCTGATTGCAGAACCGCATACCACAACAGTACGGCGATCAGAAAATAGGGGATTGTTTTACGAATGCCTATGATATTGAAGAACACAAGTACGCCAAACAGGCCACCAGCGACACCTAGCCACACTGGCATCAACTCTTTTGTGTAAAAGATTGCAATGACCAGCACCGCACCCAAGTCATCCACAATCGCCAGTGCGACGAGAAAGGTCACCAAAGCTTTAGGAACTCTTTTACCGAGCAACACCATGGCGCCTACTGCAAATGCAATATCTGTTGCCATTGGGATACCCCAGCCACGGCTCGCATCACCTGTCGGGTTCATGAAGAAAAAAATGAGTGCAGGTACTAGCATTCCACCTATGGCGGCGACGATTGGTAATGCTGCCTTACGCAAATCCGAAAGCTCGCCCACCATGATTTCACGCTTTAGCTCCATGCCAACCAAAAAGAAAAACAAAGCCATCAGCGCATCATTTACCCAATGATGCAAGCTCATTTCCAGTTTCCAACTGCCTATACCCAAACCAACCATGGTGTGGATAATGTGCTGATAAGTTTCTGATAGCGCAGCACTATTGGCCATGAATAACGCGATAATCGCAGTACCCATCAACAGGAAACCACTTGTCGTTTGTCCGTGCACAAACTCCTGAAATGGCGTTAGAATGCGGCTAAATTTTTTTTCCCATGGTGCGTAAATCACACCTTCTTCATAACTGTTTACTTCTTGATGATGCTTAGCCATAGTTTGAATATTCGTCTTTCAGCAATCAATGTTAAACCCAGATTTCCCTTTAGGCGATTTTACATCTACTTGAATATCAACTTGTTGGCTATAGTGTTGATTATCAGCCGCTGGCAAGTCCTAATGGAAAATCTGGGTTAAATGTAAATCCTCTTAGAAACACCAATAAAGTGAACCCAAGACGAAGCGAATGGCTCTAGTGACCACTTTGAGTTAAGCAATCCGCGCGTAAGACCCAAGTCTGTAAATTAAAACAAGGCCTTGAATCTAATAAATAATAACATTCTATTTAGGATAGAAAACTATACCGAAAATGAAGATCCACAACCGCAGGTGGTTTGGGCATTAGGGTTACGAATCACAAATTGCGAACCCTGCAAGCTATCTTGATAGTCGATTTCAGCGCCCATCAAATATTGCAGGCTCATCGGATCAATCAATAATGTCACCGTGTCTTTTTCTACCTGCGTATCGTCTTCATTGACTTCTTCTTCAAATGTAAAGCCGTACTGAAAACCTGAGCAGCCGCCACCGCTTACAAAAACACGTAATTTAAGGTCGGGAGTTCCCTCCTCCTCTATCAATTCTTTTACCTTTCTGGCTGCATTGTCTGTAAACACCAAAGGGGCTGGAATGTCTAATGCTTGAACATCAGTTGCTGTACTCATAACTTACTCCTAAATTCAATTAAATTGTTTGTTGTAGCGCTAGCTAATCATCTTGTGTGAGCGCTAAGTTTAAACCGGCCATCATACCTGCGGCTCATCCAAATAAACGAGCTTGCCTTCTATAACCGCCCCTGTGTGCATCTCTAGCGAATTGTAATAGACATCACCTGTCACTCTTGCTTTTGTCTGTAACTCAATAAACTGATTGGCTTTAATTGGCCCAATTACTGTGCCGTTAATCACCAATTTAGAGGCGGTGACAGCCCCCTCAATGCGCCCGTGCTCACTTAAGATTAGTGTGCTAGGGCTCCCATTAGGTTCAGTCACGGCACCTTGCACCGTGCCATCAACACGCAAGCCGCCAGAAAAACAAACATTGCCTTCAATTTTTGTATCAACGCCAACCAGCGTGTCTATCGTATTCTGAACGCGGTCACTTCTTTTAAAAAACATATTGACTCCCTATTTAATGATTGGCTATCAATGACCAAAAATTTGAGGAAACACGGTATTTAAGTACCTGTAGGAGTGAATTTCTGGGTTTGGCGGTACCGCAACCTCGATTTATTCCGAATTTCCTTTATTTTTTACTGTCGAGCATATTTTTATAAAAAGCCAAATCTTCTTTTAGGTGAATATTCTCATCCTGCACCTCCTTCAGCTCTTTGTTGAGGTTCACCTGTGCTGCCTGTTCAATTTGTAATTGCCGTTCCAGCTTAATAAGATTGGTATTAATGGCTTGATTTTCAAGTGTCAGCTTGCCAACCTTTTCATAGCCACCTGAGAATTGCAGATAAGCACCTGAATAACCTAGCCCTAATAAAAACAATATAACACCCACCTGAAAATACCATGGGCGTTGCGAGCGCACCGCAACCTGCCTGGCAGTAAGACCAAAATGACGACGGATTCTTCGGCGTACTGGTTTCATCGACTAGGGTAACAGTGGCACAATTGCCAGACCGCAATGCTCTTCGATACCAAACATAATATTCATATTTTGCACAGCCTGACCCGCAGCTCCCTTAACCAGGTTGTCCTGCACCACCAGCACAGTTAAATAACCGGCAGCATCCTGCTTTTGCAGCGCAAGTCTGAGTATATTCGACCCACGCACGGAACGCGTTTCCGGCAATTTTCCTGCTGGCAACACATCCACAAAACGCTCATCCTGATACCGAGACTCATATAAGGCCTGAATGTCTACGGACGCAGCTTTATCAGACAGCTTCACATAGAGTGTGGACAGCATACCACGTATCATGGGAATGAGATGTGGCACAAAAATTAACTGAAAACTGTCGCCTGCCAGCTTACTAAGCTGGGCATGTATTTCAGGATGGTGCCTATGGCCAGATACACCATAGGCTTTTAAACTGTCACTCGATTCTGCAAACAAGGTGGCCACTTCGGCCTTTCTACCTGCGCCGGACACACCAGACTTAGAGTCCGCAATAATGGGCACAGACAGATTCACCAGACCTTGTTCCAGCAGGGGCGCCAATCCGAGTAACACTGTAGTCGGATAGCAACCGGGATTGCCAACCACCTTTGCCGATTTTATTTGCGCACGATTAATCTCCGGCAGGCCGTAAACCGCCTCGTTCAAAATCTGTGGGCAGCTATGCGGCATTTTGTACCACTGCTCAAAAACTGCTGTATCCTGCAAACGAAAATCTGCCGCTAAATCAATGATCTTTACATTGGCATCCAGCAATGCCTGTGCCTGACTCATGGCGACCCCATGGGGTGTTGCAAAGAACACGACATCACATGCACTATAATCCGCGGTAGCAGGATCAGAAAATGCCAAGTCGATATAACCGCGCAAACTAGGAAACATATCGGCTACGGGCAACCCTGCCTCTCCCCTAGAGGTAATCACCATCAACTCCACGTGCGGATGCAGAGCCAGCAGGCGTAGTAACTCCACACCTGTATAGCCTGTGCCACCGACGATGCCTACTTTAATTTTGTTGCTAGCCATTTTTTTTCAAATAATTTAATTAGGTGATTATAAGCGCACTATGTTTTTCATCCAATAAAGTTTTTCATGCAATAAAGTTTTTCATGCAATAAAAAAGGTCGCCTAAGCGACCTTTTTATTAAACACCAGCAGGTTAGTACATTAGCGTTTAGAGAATTGTTTGCGACGGCGCGCTTTACGCAAACCAACTTTTTTACGCTCGACTTCACGTGCATCACGTGTCACAAAGCCTGCATGTGACAATGCACTCTTTAGTGCTGCATCGTAATCAATCAGCGCACGTGTAATGCCATGACGTACCGCACCAGCTTGGCCAGACTCACCGCCGCCGATTACGTTTACCATGATATCAAAGCTTGCTGTGTTGTTAGTGAGCTCAAGTGGCTGACGCAGAATCATGCGTGATGTCACGCGTGAAAAGTACTCATCCACAGGTTTATCATTCACAATGATATTGCCCTTGCCTGCTTTCAAGAACACACGGGCTACTGAGCTTTTGCGGCGGCCTGTACCGTAATTATATTTACCAATCATTTTTTATCCTTAGATGGTCAATGGTTGCGGTTGTTGCGCCGCATGGTCATGCTCACTGCCAGCATAAACCTTCAGTTTTTTGATCATTGCGTAACCTAAAGGACCTTTAGGCAACATGCCTTTAACTGCTTTCTCTAAAGCGCGGCCTGGAAAACGGTCCTGCATTTTAGAGAATGTTGTTGTTGTGATACCACCCGGATAACCAGAGTGTCTGTGGTAAAGCTTGTCATTTGCTTTATTGCCAGTCACTTTTAATTTGTCGGCGTTAATCACGACAATATAATCACCTGTATCAACGTGAGGCGTATAAATAGTTTTATGTTTGCCGCGTAAACGGTGTGCAACTGCGCTAGCTAAACGGCCTAGCACGAGGTCTGTGGCATCAACCACAAACCAGTCGCGCTTCACTTCATGTGATTTTGCTGAAAAAGTTTTCATCGCTTTACTAATACCTTGATATTAAGCCCAATACTTATGAGCTAAAAAAATTAAGAGGCGGATTTTATGCCAAAGCAATACATCCTGTCAAATATAATTATATATTTATTCACGCTTACTCTTGTATTGCTGTTTCGTACTACTGAACATTTATGTTATGTGCTTACATTGAAACCACAGCAAACTGCGTGCCTGTTACGTGCATGCTATAACACTAAGGACTTTAAAAGCGAGTACTATGGCACAAATTGTGCTTTTCATTCACTTGAAGTAATGTTACAAATATCGACTGATTACTCAAGATGTTAGAATGCCTTATTGTAACCCAACATTAGCGAAGTAGTCTTAACATACTGAAAAAAAACATATTTTGAGATATTTAATCCTACTATTTTTTGTATATAGCAATGCCAGCCTAGCACTTGGCCTCGGCGATGCCAAGCTCAAGTCATATTTGGGCGAGGTGTTTTCCGCCTCAATTCACCTCACTGATGTTGAGAAATCGACAGACATCGCCTGTTTTACCGTCACTGAAAATAGTGAGATTCCTGTGTTCAGAAAGATCAGCGCCACTATAAACGCCAAAGGCACTGAACACTGGCTCAGTGTGAACACTACAAATATCATCAATGATCCCATTATTAATCTTAAAGTTACTCACCACTGCACGCCACAAATCAACCGTGAATATGTGTTATTGCTCGACCCTGCCCCATTAAAAAAAACCACAGTGGAAAGTGATGTCGCAAGTATTGTCACCATCGGCAACACTGCACCTTCATCCGCAAAATTTGCGACACAGGAGGCAATCGCGCCCAAGCCTGCCATAAAAGCCAAGCGACCAAAAAAAAGCAGTCGCTCTGACACCATAGATCAGAAATTAATGGATGCTTATGTTGGCAAGCAAGCGCCTACAACAAACCTGCCGCTTGAAAACGCCGCAGGCAGCCCGGCAACACCCGCCATAATGCCCAAAGAAACCAGTAGGCCTTACCTGAAAATATCCAGTGGAAATTTTGTTGATACCCAGCTACCACATTTGACACTGCGTCTGGAAACTGAAGTTGACTTAAATAGAGCAGCACCCACCGCAAGTCCTTTAAATGAAGAGGTTCTAGATGAAGTGACTGTGATGGCCAACCGTCTCGCGCATTTAGAAAAACAGTTGATTGGCCTGCAAAGTAGAAATGCCCAATTAATGCATGAAAACGCGGAAAACAAGCGCTTGCTGGATGAACAGAAATTCTCTTGGTTAAATTATTTGCTCATTCTCATCGGCATCACTGCTGCGCTCGTCTGCGCAGAATGGATAAGACGCGTCATCGTTAACAGAAAATTAAACCGGCAGGAGAACAGCTGGTTTGAAGCAGAAGAAGAGCTGCATGCTTTGAACGAAACACCCGCGCTATCCGCTGATGAAAAACACCATCCTGACAATACGCCTTTTTCTGATCCTTACTTTGATGATGTGCTGTATCGGGGCTTTCATGATCCAAATCACATGACGAGTGGCGTGTCACTCTCTGATACCGTTGAGGATAGCCATGAATCCATCCTGGAAAATGCAGAGGTATTTATCGAACACGGCCGACCTGCTTTAGCCATCCAGTTGCTACAAAACCATTTGGTTGATTTTCCATCTGAATCACCCAAAATATGGCTTAAGTTACTGGCGTTATTAGTCGCCGAGGACGATGAAGAGGGGTATGAAAAAACCGCCATCGAGTGCAACCAATACTTCAACATCAAATTACCGAAATTTACAGAGTTTGCAAACAAGGACTCTTCATCCATTGAAGATTTCCCGCATCTTGTTTCCAGGCTTGAGGGGGTTTGGGGCTCGCAGTATGCTGTGGAGTTTCTTGATGACCTTGTTTACAATCAAGCATCCCAGCCAAGGGAAGGCTTTAGTCAGGCAACATTTGATGAGCTCTTTCTGCTTAAGAAAGTTGCTCAACTAATTGCTAGCAAGCAAACCCCTGAGCAATATGACTTTTATCAGCCAGCGTCAGCTAATCCAACGCTGGATAATATCGCATTTAACGAAGCCGCTTTTAGTAGCCAGGCGCATGAAAAAGAATCCAACCTAGCGGAACAAGCCAGCATCAATGACGCAGAGCAAGCTGAGGCTATCAGGAAGAAAGTTGCTCTGAACACAGATATTGCCGCGTTTCAGGCCGTGCCTGCTTATGATGTCGATTTGCTTTTGGACTTTGATCACGATGAGAAAAAAGAGGCCGACATCGACATCGACACCAATGAATCCTTACCCAGTATCACTAGTTTGGAAAACGCTGCGGACAATGACAATCATGCGGAAGAAATTGATTTTTCATCACCTGTAACAGGAGATAAAGCGTTGCCCACAGAGCCCCTGAAGAAGCCACAAGTTGCTAAAGAAAAATCAAGCAATCTTATTGAATGGGATTTACCTAAATTAGACGGATAGCCAGGAATCGCCGGATTTTTAGAAATACAACGACATCAAGTAATGCGCTAACAACCCAAAAAATACTGAGGCACCCAGCCAGTTGTTACTCAAAAATGCTTTAAAACAAGCGACCCTATCTCGCAATCTGATCAGACTATAGTGATACGCAGCCACACCCGAAGCAAAAAATAGCCCGAAATAATAAAGCAAACTCATTTGTAATTGATAACCCACAACGGCCAGCAGGCCTATGGTCATCGCATAGCAAACCATCACGGCCAGCACATCATATCGACCAAACGTAATCGCTGAGGAACGTATGCCAATTTTTACATCGTCTTCACGATCCACCATAGCATACGCTGTATCGTAAGCAATCGCCCAGAACACGTTAGCCAACAACATTAGCCATGCAACCGGTGGGACATGGTCATGAATCGCTGCAAAGGCCATGGGAATGCCAAAGCCAAAAGCAATGCCCAGATAAGCCTGTGGTAGCGCGAAAAAGCGCTTGGTCAGTGGATAAGTCGCTGCCAGAAATAAAGCGATTATCGATAACTTTACTGTCAGGAAATTTAGTAAAGTCACTAATCCGAAAGCCACCAGGCTTAATATCAGCGCAAGTACATAGGCTTCCTTTTTGCTCACTTCGTTGTTCGGTAGCGGTCTGTGCTGCGTACGTTCTACCAGGCCATCATACTGACTATCGGCAATGTCATTCATCACACAGCCTGCACTACGCATTAACACAGTGCCCGTCACGAATATCAGCACAACAATCCAATCCGGCTTGCCATTGCCTGCTATCAATAGCGCCCACAATGTCGGCCAAAGCAGTAATAAAATCCCAATGGGCTTATCCAAACGCATTAAACGTTCATAAGCATTTATTTTTTTAGCAATTTGTTGAAAATTCATGGCGCGAGATTTGGCAAGAAGACTTCAGTAACCATAATATTAGCGCAATTCAAACTGAATACAGAGCGACGCGCCCAGAGATAGGTCGGCTTATGTTTCAGATGTTTGGCCGCGTGCCGATATAAGGCATGATTTGCAGAGAGTTTTTTATAACTCAACGGCGTTCTTTTGACTTTGTGGTTTGCAAACAATGTTGCGCCCAGCGGCCTATTCCCTAACTTGCCCAAACCACGCCACGCGCTACGCAAGCTGTTGCGAGGCAACACACTATGCGCAAACACCACGGGCTGACCATTACCATATAACACTACTTCACGGTTCAATGCAACATCACCCGCTCTCATACGCAGGATATTGACTTCCTCCCTGCTAGGCTTAGCGTAACGAATAACCAGTGACTGCAGCAAAAAATCCCGATAGCGTTTTTGAAGCCTGGCCGTGAGCGAACCCCTCTCTATCAGCCACGAATGATAAAAGGAACTTGAAAATGGCGACTCTAGCCACTGATCACGCGAATGTAAGGATACTTTATGAATTTTCACCTATGGAATTATCGCACAGCACTCAGCATTTCACGATATGGCGAACGCCATGCAACATCAAACCAGATAAATGCGCAAACCATGCATTATGTATACGTACCAAAGGCAACCACCATTTCCATAACAATTCTTTACAGTTAGCCAGCACAAAAGCAATGTACTGGCGTTAAAATAAATCCATTGTAGCAATGCTTGAAAATACAGTTTGGTGACAAGTACCAATGAAATGAATCACCATTCTGTCCTTTATTTATATCTACTTAGCTTGAATGGCCAACACAATGTGTAATCGAAAAATAGCCGGCTTTTTTTCTCTCATTTTGATGGCATTGTCTACCTTTCCACTTGCGAAGGATCATCCTGTGAAAAATGTCTGGTTTGAACACACTGATTGCAAATTGCTCAACATAAACAAATTCAAATCTATATCCGACCATCGCATTACACACACCGTTACTATCAGTGACAGTAACACCATCAATAATTTTATAGCGCGTATTTCAGCCATACCAACTGATGGTGACATGATGATTTCTTTCGGACCAAATGCTGAAGCAATCGATCTTGAGTTTGATTGTGAAAATAAAATCCAGACAATTGAAATCTATGGAAAAGGATTCAAAACGCCTTCTACCGGATTTAATTCGGACAAAAGTGAAATAGAGGAAACGCTATACCAGGATATAGATGCGTTGCTGATGCCTGATTTCAATAAAATCATTCCCAAAGTAAAAGGTCTTGTCTTGCCTTTCAAAGACTTTTCTATCACCTACATGGGGTCTGATTTCAAGGATTACTCCCCAAAAACAACCTCATTTAAAATAGACCATTTCTTGATTACTGGCCACGGTCAAAAAGAACAGCGCATCCAAATCCGTTCTGGTCAACTACCCCCACCGCCACAGGAAATTGAAATCAACCGCAAAAGAATAACGCTTCTGACTTATGAGACTAAAGACTCACACAGGTTATATCCGCACTATTTCCAGATGATTCGATGAGTTTTATCCCAATATTGAAAAGGTTACCGCCCTTTTCAGCTGAATGCTAAACTTTCACGTATTCCCCTGCACTGCTCATCCACCTGTCCAAATGTCGCTCCACATTATTGGGGTAATGCTGTAATACATGATCCGCCATCGACTTGGCTGTTTCCAGCAGATCCACATCACGTTCCAAGTCGGCGATCTTCAGCATCGGCACGCCACTCTGTCGAACGCCCAGCAATTCGCCAGGGCCTCTTATCTGCAAATCCGCCTGGGCAATGGCAAACCCGTCATTGCTTTCATAAATCACTTTCAGACGCGCACGCGCGGTTTCAGAAAGTTTATTCTGATAAAGCAAAATACAGGTGCTTTTATTGGCACCACGGCCCACGCGCCCCCGTAGCTGATGCAGCTGTGACAACCCCATGCGCTCCGCATGCTCGATCACCATCAGGCTGGCATTCGGTACGTCTACACCAACCTCGATGACCGTCGTTGCGACCAAAAGCTGAATGTCACCGGCGCTGAACGCTGCCATCACCGCCTGTTTCTCAGCAGGTTTCATGCGCCCATGCACGAGCCCGACCTTCAGTTCAGGAAATTCCTCTTGCAGCAACGTATAAGTGTCGTTCGCGGTTGCCAACTGTAGCGCTTCGGACTCCTCGATTAACGGACACACCCAATAAGCCTGATTACCCTGCAAACACGCCTCGCGCACGCGCTGCAGAATTTCATCGCGGCGGATGTCAGCAACCAGTTTGGTGGCTACAGGTGTGCGACCAGGGGGCAGTTCATCAATCACTGAAACGTCTAAATCTGCATAATAACTCATGGATAAAGTACGCGGAATTGGTGTAGCCGACATCATCAGCTGGTGCGGTTCTGGCTGACCTTTTTGCCGCAAGGCCAGGCGTTGATGCACGCCAAAGCGATGCTGCTCATCAATGATTGCCAGCCCCAGATTTTTGAATTGCACTGCCTCCTGAAACAAGGCATGCGTACCCACCACCAGCTGCGCGCGACCTTCTGCAATGGCGGCCAGCGCAAACTCACGCTCTTTCTTGCTCTGGCTGCCTGTCAGCCATGCGATTGTAATATTCAGCGGGTTCAGCCATGTGAACATCTTGCGGTAATGCTGTTCCGCCAGAATCTCGGTAGGTGCCATCAACGCAGCCTGCCAGTGATTTTCAATACTTTGCAAGGCCGCCATGCAAGCCACGATGGTTTTACCGCTCCCAACGTCGCCTTGCAAAAGGCGCTGCATTGGGTGTGGCTGCGTTAAATCCCGCTCGATCTCCAGCGCCACCTTTTGCTGCGCCGCAGTCAATGCAAACGGCAAGTTTTTTAGTAATGCCGAAACCAACTGTCTGGAAGGCATAAATTGCGGCGCACTCACACTGCGTCGTCTTGCATAGTGTTTGCGCATGGAAAGCTGCTGCGCGAGCAATTCATCAAATGCCAGCCTGCGCCAGTGTGGAGTGGTTTTTTGTTCCAAAGCATAAAGATCTACCTCTGGTGACGGATGATGCAAAGCCAGCAGACTTTCGCCAAAACCCGGTAGCTTTAAACCGGCATACACGTCAGCAGGCAGAGTTTCTGTAAGATCGCCTTGCTTCATCGCAATACGGATAGCCTTGCGTATACTCGACTGAGCAAGCCCCGCCACGGTGGGGTAAACAGGCGTGAGTGTTTCAGGCACCTCGGTTGCAACGCCTACGGCCTTAAAGGTTGGATGCACCATCTCGTATCCAAAAAAACCGTGCCGCACCTCGCCATACACACGCAATTTAGCCCCTACTTTAAGGGTGGCGATTTGGCTGGGATAGAAATGTAGAAAACGTAATGTGAGCTGGCCACTGGCGTCTTCCAGTCTGGCGACCAGTGCCTTGCGTGGCTTATAGATGACTTCTGCGTGCACGACTTCACCCTCCGCCTGCGCTGGCTCATTTATACGCAAATCACGAATAGCCGTGATATGCGTTTCATCAATATAACGCAGTGGCAAATGTAAAAGCAGTGCCTGAATATTACTTATACCAAGCTTGCCCAAATTGGCAGCTAGGGGCTTGGTAAAGCCTTTGATGTCAGAAAGTTGAGTCAATGCAGTAAGATAGCAACACTAATTCCGTATTCAATGGCGTTTATCTGAGTCTAAAAACTAGCCTTCAATCACCATCACGCCATCAGCTTCTACCAATGCGTTACGCGGCAAGGAAGCCACACCCACGGCCGCACGCGCCGGGTAAGGCTGACTAAAATATTCAGCCATGATCGTGTTCACCAAAGTAAAGTGAGATAAATCCGTTAAAAAGACATTCAACTTCACCACATCACCTAAACTGCCTCCAGAGGCTTCTGCCACTGCTTTCAAGTTGGTAAATACGCGATGCACTTGCGCTTCTATGCCTTCTACCAATTGCATAGTGGCAGGATCCAGACCAATCTGCCCTGACAAATAAACCGTATTTCCGACTTTCACCGCTTGCGAATAAGTACCAATCGCCACTGGGGCACCTTGTGTTTGAATAATTTGTTTTGTCATTTGATTAAAATCACTTTAAGTTATTAAAAATTCTGCTCTTATTATGTATGCTTAACTATTGGAGCGAGAGCTTATTGCCGACATGTCTGCCGTTATTGGCGACATTGCCTTTAGTTCGGCTAATGCGCACAACATCCGGTATTTTACGTAAACTACGCATCAACTCCGCCAAATGCACGCGGTTTTTGACTTGCACCGTAAAGTACAAGTTAGCATAGGCGCTGCCGTCTGCCTCCTCCACGCTCACATTATCAATGTTAGACCCGGCCTCAGCAATCCCTGACGCAATTTTGGCCAGCATGCCCGGTTGGTTTGCCACCGTTAGATTCAGATTGGTTTTAAATAAGCGCGCATTATCTGATTCCCATTCCACATCCAGCCATTTATCAGGATCTAATTTAAACTTACGCACGCTTGGGCAATCGTGTGTGTGAATCACGAGCCCTTTATCTTTATTGATAAACCCAAGAATAGGGTCTCCGGGGATCGGACGGCAGCATGGCGCAAACTGCACCGCCATACCCTCTGTACCACGAATGGTAATAGTATCAAGTGAACTCGCTGATAGCTGATTGTGCTTTTCTAAATGGTCATCAGTCAACGCCAGCAACTGATGTGCCACCATGACGCTCTGACGCTTGCCCAACCCGACTTCTGTCAGAATCTCAGACTTTTTCTTCACGCCATAATCTCGAATCAATTTCTGCCAGTGCTCATCCGAGATTTGCTTGGGTTCAACATGCAGTGCGCGTAACGCCTGATTAAGCATACGCTCACCCAATTGAGCAGATTCTGCGGATTGTTGCGATTTAAGAAAGTTTCTTATATGCGCGCGCGCGCGCCCAGTGACGACATAATTTAGCCAGGCTGGATTGGGCTTGGCCAAAGAGCCGGTAATGATCTCCACATGGTCGCCATTATGTAACTCTGTACGCAGCGGCGCCAATTCATCATTAATGCGCACAGCCACACAACTGTTGCCAATGTCTGAGTGCACCGCATAGGCAAAATCCACCGCCGTTGCGCGCTTGGGCAAAGCTAGAATGCTGCCTTTAGGCGTAAACACATAAACTTCGTCTGGAAATAAATCGATTTTAAGATGTTCCAGAAAATCAAGCGAGTCCGCACTTTCACTCTGTATGTCCAACAGACGCTGCAACCACTGGTGCGTTTGCTGCTGCAACGCCGTCAACTGCGCATCACTTGCCTTATAAAGCCAGTGTGCGGCCACTCCTGCATCTGCGATATTGTGCATTTCAGCACTGCGAATCTGCACCTCAATCGGTGTACCAAAAGGCCCAAACAGTGTTGTATGCAGCGACTGGTACCCATTGGCCTTGGGAATGGCAATGTAATCTTTAAATTGGCTTGGAATCGGCTTATAAAGTGCATGCAAGGCGCCCAATGCCAAATAACAACTAGGCATGTCCTTAACAATCACTCTAAATCCATAAATATCATACACCTGCGAAAATGGCGTCGCTTTACTCGTCATTTTCTTATAAATGCTGTAAAGATGCTTTTCACGACCCGACACATCAGCATCAATCCCAGAGTTTGCCAATTGCTGCTTGATGGATTCCAATATCTTGCTGATGACCTCTTTGCGATTACCACGCGCAGCCATAATCGCTTTTGAAATGGCGTTATATCGCATCGGGTATAGATATTTAAAACTTAAATCCTCTAACGCCTGATAAATTTCGTTCAATCCCAGGCGATTCGCAATAGGGGCATAAATATCCAGCGTTTCCTTTGCAATCAGTTTTTGCTTTTCCGGGCGCATCGCTTCTAACGTTTGCATATTATGCAGACGGTCGGCAAGCTTCACCAAAATCACGCGCACATCCTGGCTCATTGCCAGCAACATTTTGCGAAAATTCTCCGCCTGAGCCTGGCTGGCACTTTGAAATTCAATCTTATCCAGCTTGGTCACACCATCAACCAGCTCCGCGACTTGTAGGCCGAACTGCTCTTTGATATCCAGGGTGGTAATTAAGGTATCTTCTACAACATCGTGTAACAAGGCTGCCAGAATGGTAGGCACATCCATATGCAGATCAGCCAGTACGCAGGCAACTGATACAGGATGTGTAATATAAGGCTCACCTGTTTTGCGCACTACGCCATCATGAGCGGCATATGCGTAACGGTAACCATCCCATATCAGGGTAATATCTTGTGGTTTTAAATACTGCTTGAGTCGAACACTTAGGGCAGAGTCCTCGCTGTCCGCAGGCAGCAAGGGAGCCGTTGTTGATTTTGATAATTCCGCTTTGAGGTTGATTGCGGTTCTTGGCATGGCAGTTTCACTACTGGTAGTAAACGTTAACCGCGCATGGTGTATTAAACGTGCCCACGTGTGAGTATTTCAGTACCCACCTTACCCGCAGCAATTTCACGCAGCGCAATAACGGTAGATTTATCGCGTGAATTCTGAACATTCACTAACGGCTCTGAACCATTATGCAGCTGACGTGCCCGATAAGCCGCAACCAAAGTCAATTGAAAACGATTCGGGATTTTTTCTAAACAATCATCTACTGTAATACGAGCCATAACGGAACTTCCTATTGATAAATTAACTATTGATAAATTAAAGATTAAATGACGAAAAAGACTGATTCAGTCACATCTGTCAGCCGCGCCTAAGTGAGATCCTGAATCAAACCCGCATAGCGCTGCAACTGCACTGCACTTAATAAGCGTTGTGAACGGACTATGGCGCGAATATCTTGCAACGCTACGTCAAAATAGTTGTTAATTGTAACATAATCAAACTCACCTACATGGCGCATTTCCGCACGTGCCGCCGCCACGCGCCTAGAGATAGTTTCCTGACTATCCTGACCCCTACTGTTTAAACGCTGCTCTAGAGTCTCTATCGAAGGCGGAAGCACAAAGATACTAATCGCACGAGGGTAAATACGACGCACCTGTGCTGCACCCTGCCAGTCGATTTCCAGAATAACATCATATCCAGCCTGCAAAGGGGCATCCACCGCCGCCTGCGATGTACCGTAACGCGCGCCATGCACCTCCGCACTCTCCAGAAAGCTAGCCTCTCCCAGCATCTGCAAAAAAGCAGCATCGTCTACAAAGTGATAGTCCACACCATTCACCTCACCTGGCCGCGGGCTGCGTGTCGTGTGCGAGACTGACAATCTTAAATGCGCATCTTCGGCCAGCAATGCCTTAATCAGGCTTGTTTTACCTGCGCCTGAGGCCGCTGTAATAATAAATAAATTACCTGTAATCATCGCGATATTTTAGTATAAATCACACCAATACCCTATGTTTATTATTCAATGTTTTGTATCTGCTCTCGCATCTGCTCTATCAGCACTTTCAGCTCCATTGACACCTGTGTGGTATGAACGGATACCGATTTTGAACCTAGGGTGTTAGCCTCTCGATTGAGCTCCTGCATTAAAAAATCCAGCCGCTTGCCCGCAGGTGCATTGCTATTCAAGATGCGTTTAACTTCTGACACGTGCGCTGCCAGCCTGCCCAATTCTTCATCCACATCAATGCGCTGTGCAAAAAGCACCAGCTCCTGAGCTATGCGTTCCTGGTCTATGTTCTCGAGCGTTTCCTGTAGCCTGGCCTGCAGTTTCTGCTGGTACTCTTTGTTGAGTTTGGGCAGTAAAGGTTTTACTTTTTCCACCTGCGCCTCTATCAGGCTAATGCGGTCTAAAATAATGGTCTTTAATTTATCGCCCTCGCGTGCACGTGAGGCCTTCAAATCATGCAGACCTTGCATTACCAGCTTTCTCACATCTTCAGCCAATGCGTCCAGCGTAATTTCATCTTGTATGACCACACCAGGCCACCTTAGAATATCCGCCACACTCAAAACGCGACTTTCAGGAAAATGCACTTGTGCTTTTGCCTGCAACTGTGCCAGTTGCCGCATTAACGACTCATCCAACTGTGGCGTCGTGGCAGATTGCGTGCGCTGTATTAGATTAATTTTGCATTCCACTTTACCGCGACTCAAGTGTTCGGCAATCAGCGCCCTGACTAAAGGCTCCAACCCCCGGATATTTTCATCCAGTTTAAAGTGCACATCCAGGTAACGGCTATTAACCGTGCGCAGCTCTAGCAAAAGCGTGGCATTTTCGATAGGCTGCTCAAGCGCAGCAAACCCTGTCATACTAAAAATCATTTCTATTACTTCCAAAAAGCTAATCGGTCACATGTTACCAAATAGTGGCGATTAAATAATAAAAGAAACCCCTCTTGTGCAACAAAATCTCATGTTTATCAACTTGCCCTACGACACCATCAGGTCAGCGGACAATCAAAAAACTTTAATTTGAATCAATAACGCGTTATATTGCTAATGATAACTAAAAATCGCATAATTTCATGTACAGCTTTTGTATCACATGCGCTGAGATAAACATTCTTAAAGAACTCAATTATAAAAGTGTCTGCATCTAAGAATTTTGCATTACCTACCGGATATCAGTTACAAGACTACGAAATTACAAAAGTCTTGAGCTCTGGTGGGTTTAGCTTTGTTTATTTAGCGCGTGACAAAGAAAAGAACATTGTCGCCATTAAAGAATATTTACCCAGCTCCATTGCACTGCGCGCAGAAAGCGCAACCGTGTTACCCAATACCGATGATATTGCATTATTCAGACATGGTCTGAAATGTTTTTTTGATGAAGGTTTGGCGCTTGCCAAAATTGAGCATAAAAACATCGTGCGCGTGCTTAATTTCTTTCGTGCCAACGAAACTGTTTACATGGTCATGCAGTATGAGCGCGGCAAATCCCTGCAGGACTACATCCTTAGCCAGTCCACACCCGTATCAGAACGATTCATTCGCCGTGTGTTCAGCGAACTTTCAACCGGTTTACGTGAAGTACATACACAAAAATTATTACATCTGGATATCAAGCCTGCCAACATATACATTCGTCTTGATGGTTCACCGGTACTGCTCGATTTTGGCTCATCCAGGCAAGCCCTAAGTGAAAAGCAGGCAAAAATCTCACCGAGCTATACGCCTGGCTTCGCCCCTCCCGAACAATATTATGACCGGACACTATTAGGCCCCTGGAGTGACATTTACAGCATCGGCGCCACCATGTACTCCTGCCTGACGCGCACCTCGCCACTGGCGGCGAACCTGCGCATTAAAAATGACTTGCTGATTCCAGCCGTCAAAGTAGGCAAAGACAACTATTCTGAAGAACTACTGCAGATTATTGATAGCTGCCTGCAGCTGGACTATCTGAAGCGGCCTCAAAGCGTATTCTCACTGCAGAAATCATTGCTTGAGAACATCCCGAAGACGGAGAAAAAAATCAGTCTGGTGAATAAAATTGTGCATGTACTCAATAAGCCGATCTCGCTCAATCACAATAAACCATCATGAAATTTACTATTTTTCAAAATAGCCGCCAGGGCCCGCGCCCCTACAACCAGGACAGGCTCGCATACTCCTACAGCAAAGATGCTTTATTGCTGGTAGTGGCAGACGGCATGGGCGGTCATAGACACGGAGAGGTTGCAGCGGAGCTCGCTGTCACCACGCTGACCGATGCATTCCAGCGGCTGGCGCTACCTACGCTTTCCAGCCCCGCAAAATTTTTAACAGACCATATCCAGCAGATACATGACATGATCGACCAATTGACGCAAGCGCGTGAGATGCTGGAGGCGCCGCGTACCACGATTGTTGCCGCCGTAGTGCAGCGCGGCATGCTCTATTGTGCACATGTCGGTGACTCGCGCCTGTATCACTTCAGGGATGGGCACTTGCTGTACCGTACTGAAGACCACTCCGTGGTGCAATCTTTGTATAACAAAGGCATCATCGACAAAGAAGACATGTCTACCCACCCTTATCGGCATAAAGTTTACAGTTGCCTAGGTGGGGATGTGCCGCCTAAAATCACCTTGTCTGACAGGCAGGAGCTGATTGAAGGTGACACCGTACTGCTCTGCACCGATGGCGTTTGGGGAGCGGTAGCGGACGACCAGATCAAGCAGATATTAAGCGGCACCTCCATCTCCGACAACATCACCCGCCTGCTGAATGAAGCTGAACACGTAAGCCAGGAGCATGGCGACAACATGAGTGCAATCGGTCTGCAATGGGGGGACAAGCTCAACAGCCAGTTGGCAGTCTCTACGATCACCATGCCAATGGGAGCAACAACCACCATTATGAACCCCATTACCAACCCGGATAGTGATGCTAGCCATGAGTTCACAGATGATGATATCGAAAAAACCATCGCAGAAATTCAACAAGCCCTGCGCAAATCCAAACGCGTATAATTCGCGCTTGTCTTCATTTTAATTCAGGACTTAAGGCCATGCCGCTTAATACCAACACACGCCCCAGCCAGCGCAACCATGATCAATTACGGAATATTGAAATTATCAGGCACTACACCAAACATGCCGAAGGCTCTGTACTCATCAAATTTGGCGATACGCACGTACTATGCACCGCCAGTGTAGATGAAAAAGTACCAAGCTTTTTAAAAGGCAAAGGCCAAGGCTGGGTCACCGCTGAGTACGGCATGCTGCCACGCTCCACAGGCAGCCGCATGGACAGGGAAGCGGCAAAAGGCAAGCAGTCTGGCCGCACTCAGGAGATACAACGGCTCATTGGCCGCTCTTTGCGCGCCATTATTAACCTGGAGAAACTGGGCGAGCGTAGTATACAAATAGATTGCGACGTGATTCAGGCGGATGGTGGCACCCGCACCGCAAGTATTACCGGCGCTTACGTGGCGCTACATGACGCCATCTCGACACTACTAAAAACCGGTAAAATCACAGAATCGCCTATCACGGACTCTGTTGCGGCTGTTTCTGTTGGCGTTTATCAAGGCCAGCCCGTGCTGGATTTAGATTACATTGAAGACTCGGACTGCGACACCGATATGAACATAGTGATGACAGGCAATGGCGGCTTTGTAGAAATTCAGGGCACCGCGGAAGGTGCGCCGTTTGACCGCAACGCCATGAACGCAATGCTGGATTTGGCGTCACAAGGCATTGCACAGCTCGTTCACAAACAAAAAGAGGCATTAAGTGTTTAAAAAACTCGTGATTGCCACGGGCAACAAAGGCAAGCTGCGTGAAATAGCGCATATTTTAAGCCCGCTGCAAATTGAAATTATTCCGCAATCTGCACTAAATGTGCCTGAATGTGCAGAACCATACTGTACTTTTATTGAAAATGCACTTGCTAAAGCCCGCAATGCCAGCAAACACACCGGCTTGCCCGCGCTGGCGGATGACTCCGGGCTTTGTGTAGACGCACTGCAAGGTGCGCCAGGCGTAATTTCCGCACGCTATGCGGGCCCTAATCCGCCCAATAGCCTGCTCACGCAAGATGAGCGCAACAACGACAAACTCCTGCTCGAAATGCACAACGCCACTCATCGCCACGCACATTTTTACTGCGTGATGGTGCTGGTGCGTCATGAACATGACCCGGAACCCATCATTGCTGAAGGCAGCTGGCCTGGCACGATACTGCGCGAATATCGCGGTAGCGATGGCTTTGGCTACGACCCGCTATTTCTGGATGCAAAAACGGAAAAAACCGTGGCCGAACTACCCCTGGAAATTAAAAGCCGTATCAGTCATCGCGGCCATGCCATGACCAAGCTGTTGCAAAAACTTGAAAGACTCAGTCATGACTAGATCTGAACATGTTATCTGGCCAAAATGGGTGCGCGATGATGGCTCCGTGGTTGCCTGCACCGAAAAAGTCAAAGTCATGGCTGAAAACTTTGATGAAATTAAACAAATCACGCAGGATGCGCTCGAGGACGGCCTGCTCATGGAAGTTTCAGAGCAGCAAATGCGCGAGGCACTGCATGCAATGATTGATGCACTGGTTAACCCTTATAAACGCTAGATTAGCATTGCTCCATTGAGACTTTCGACAAGGCTATACTGTTATTAAAAAGATCATTGAAATCAAAACGGAGGCTTCACTTAACGCCACCGGTATCAATACCATCACACCATTGACAGGCCAAGCTACCATGTCAGGGCTAACCAATCCGCCACCATTGTCACTTTACATTCACATTCCATGGTGCGTGCAGAAGTGTCCTTATTGCGACTTTAACTCTCATGAAAGCCGCCATAAAAACGGGGAGATTCCTGAAGCTGCCTACGTTGAAGCACTGATTGCAGACCTGGCGCTAAGCACCCCAAAGATTTGGGGCAGAAAAATTAAAAGTATATTCTTTGGTGGCGGCACGCCAAGCTTATTTACCCCTGAATCTATAGACCGCATATTAAGTCAGGTGCGTGCGCTCACCCCATTGGAATACGATGCCGAGATTACGCTGGAAGCCAACCCCGGCACCGTAGATTCGGCTCATTTCTCTGGATATAAAGATGCAGGAGTGAACCGGCTCTCGCTAGGGATACAAAGCTTTAATGCTGATTATCTGAAAGCATTGGGGCGCATTCATGATGATAAACAGGCCCTGAATGCCGCAACACTGGCCCTTGCTACCTTTGAGCGCGTTAATTTTGATGTGATGTATGCTCTACCGAATCAGTCACTCGAGGATGCGCTTCAGGATGCCGAACAGGCACTAAGGCTGTCTCCTGATCATTTATCGTTTTACCACTTAACCCTTGAGCCGAACACGCCGTTTTATCATGCACCGCCCAATCTGCCGGACGATGACACCAGTGCTACCATGCAAATTGAAATTGAATCGCTACTCGCCCGCCACGGGTATATGCATTATGAAACCTCGGCATTTGCAAAAAAAGGCCAGCAGGCGAGACACAACCTGAACTACTGGCAATTTGGGGATTATCTGGGTATAGGTGCAGGTGCCCATAGCAAATTAAGCTATCACGATAAAATCACCAGAGAAACACGCCCCAAACACCCTAAAGCCTATATGGAGCAAGCATTGCAAGGTAGCGCTGTTGAGCGTGAGTGGCTAATAAGTCAGGACGCACTGGGCTTTGAGTTCATGATGAACGCACTCCGACTCATCGACGGTGTGCCGCTTAGCTTATTTCAGCAGCATACCGGACGCAATCTCCTCACACTGGAATCAACTATCAAACAGGCACAAAATAAAAAACTGCTGGCCATTGAGCATGGCTACATCAAACCTACACTGTTGGGTCAGCGCTATTTAAACGAGCTGTTGCAACTTTTTCTCAATGATTAATCAGGTGTCTACGCCCTGATTTTATCAAACTGTCTAATCACTCCTTGCCAATTTTTCACGGGCACCCAACATCCCACGCAGCAGTATAATTTCATCAAACACCTCTTTGCTGAATCCGCCACGCTCATGGTCTCTGATGTCCGTTAATAGTTTGTCTAAATAAGCTTTGCTTTGGACATAAGCATCTGCGGTTTCTTGTGCACACGCCGCCCACAACTGGGTCAACTGGTTCACAATGTGTGGGTATTCTTCCAGGCTATTACATGGTATTGAAGTTTTATCATCAGCTTTTTCAGTCTGCCATTGCGGCAGTTCTACATTGAAGTTTTCATGCAAATGCTGAGCGCATGCTGCAAATGCGGCCTGTTGATTGGTCTGCTGATAAATCTCCAGCAAGTAAAGACATTGAGGCAGTGCGGTCGCAGGTGATGTTGCAACATAACTTTCGAGCAAGCGAACGGCCTCGGTCACGTCACCCAAACTCACATAGATCTTAGCCTGCTCAAGCAACAAATCACCATCTTCAATATGTTCAATGCTATCGGACGCCTCCTGCACGAATTCTTCCATGTCCGGCATAGGCTCACTGTTCAAGAATGCCTGCTCGCGCTTGATTCTAGCAGCCTCTTTTACAGCGTCTATGTCTATGGCTTCTTCTTCAAAAGCATTTTTATCAAGGGGATGCAAAGTCTCAACCGTAGTACTTATGGTGGCATTCTGTCGCCGTCTATAGCGTATCAAAGCACCCAAAACAGCCAATAACACCAAACCAATTGCGATTGGCACGATGGCAGGTAAACCTACAACTGAATGCTCTTCTGAAGAAGCTTCATCATGTGTTGCAGACAATTCGGTTTGCGCTTGAAGGGCTTGTTCCGGCTTTGGAGCAACTGCTGCCGTTGCGGTCACCGCTTGATTCGCAGATTCAGCTACAAGCTGCTCGTTTAATTTAGTTTGCGCATCTGCCGCTTCGATGCGATCGATCAACGCCAACAATTGTTGTTTTATGCTTATGAATATTTCCTGCAATTGCGTTATCTTGCGGCTAAACACATCAAGCTCTGCCTGAAAAGCTGCATTTCTCGCATGCAGTTGATCTATTTCGGCCAATTGCTTTGCTGTCGGCTCTAGTGTGGGTTGCATGCCAAAGTGTTTTGCTGAAGCCGCATTTTGCGCTTGCGCCCGAGGTGGGCTAAATCGGGATAGGCTTCGAATATCAGGGATTAAAATCTGCGTTTCCTGCTGGAATACTGTGCTTGTGGCTGAGCCGGCTAACGCCTCATGATTGAGCTGATAGGTCTCACGCGCAAAATAGCGTTGCATAGCAGGGTTTTTAGGATAGAACAAACGGGCTAGGTCATCAATACTTTCACCCGGCTGGATAGGCCAATTGAATGATGGCGGTATAGACTCTTGTGCAAATAGAACTGAAGATGACATCAGCAGTAATGCCAGTATAAACACACGCCATCTTCGCATTGCAAAAAGAATATTCATATCAGCGCATTTCTTGTCTTGCCCTGTCAATTGCTTTTTTAACCTGGCTTGGTGCAGTGCCGCCTCGGTGATCACGGCTATTCAAAGAGCCTTCCAGCGTGAGTACGGCATACACATCCTGGTCTATTTCGCTCGCAAATTCTTGTAACGTCGCAAGTGGTAAATCACTTAAGTCCACCTCTTTATCGACCGCATAGCGCACTGCCAAGGCCACCGCTTCATGCGCATCTCTGAATGGCATGCCTTTTTTAACCAAATAATCAGCTAAGTCCGTGGCCGTAGCAAATCCTTCACTAGCGGCCTTACGCATATTTTCTTTATTCACGACAAAACCCGTTTTTACTACAACGCCGTTTTCTATCACTGGCAAGCGTAGCATATCTGCATAAATCTCCAGCGTCACTAATAACGTATCCGCTGTATCAAATAATGGCTCTTTGTCCTCTTGATTATCTTTATTGTAGGCAAGTGGCTGGCCTTTCATCAGCGTCAATAATGCAGTTAAATGCCCATATACACGGCCCGTTTTACCACGCACCAACTCAGGTACGTCAGGATTTTTTTTCTGCGGCATAATGGATGAGCCTGTGCAAAAACGGTCGGCAATGTCTATGAATGCAAATCTTGGTGAACTCCACAAAATCAACTCTTCGGAGAGTCTTGATAAATGCATCATCACCAATGATGCCGCGGCAGTAAATTCAATGGCAAAATCTCGGTCAGAAACGGCATCCAGTGAATTCTCGCACACGCCTTCAAAACCCAGCGCTTGAGCCACCATGTCACGGTCTATCGGATAACTTGTGCCCGCCAATGCCGCCGCACCCAAAGGCAAACGGTTGATACGACGGCGCACATCGGAAAAACGTTCAGCATCACGTTTAAGCATCTCCACATAAGCCATCAGATGATGGCCAAAGGTAACCGGCTGCGCCACTTGCAAATGCGTAAAGCCCGGCATCACCGTATCAAAATTTGCTTCGGCCAAATCCAGTAAGCTGGATTGTAAATTACGCAACCCTGCCATGACATGATCCGTCGTCGCACGTAACCACAACCTGACATCGGTTGCCACCTGGTCGTTACGGCTTCTACCGGTATGTAAGCGCTTACCTGCGTCACCAATTTTATCTGTAAGGCGCTTTTCAATATTGAGGTGCACATCTTCCAGATCCAGCAACCACTCAAAACTGCCCGACGCTATCTCCTGCAATATCTCATTAAGCCCTTTCTCGATTGCCACATGATCCTCATGCGTGATAATGCCTTGCTGACTCAGCATACGCGCATGTGCGAGCGAACCTTGAATATCATACGGAGCCAAACGATAGTCAAACCCAACCGATGCTGTATATTTTTTGACCAACTCGGCCACAGGTTCACTAAATCTCCCTGACCAACTTGACTCTTTTTTATTGAGCGCACTTACTTTTTCTGTCACTTTATCTGCCTGTCTATATGCTTTAAGTTAGAATTATTCGGCATATTTTGAAATTTTGCATAATAACAAACCACTTATATGCATTAGTATAATGCATAACAGTAGTTTTTAAGATAACGTAAGCCCCCAAGTCAAGATGAATGGCCTCAACCTAGCATGAAAAAAAATAGCCGTTTACCTAATATGCGCAATCTGGGCATTGTTTTGCGCATCATCATTATCGCCAACACAGGCTTAATCGCGGGCGCAGCCATCCTCAGCCAAAACTGGGCCGAATTCATATCACAACTCACGACCACCTCTACCTTCGCCCAGCCTGTTTTATTGATTTGCCTGTTTCTATTGTATGGCTGCTATCCATACCTCTTGAAACTTAACTATCTCAAAGCCATCATTGCCGTTTTTGCTATCGTCTCCTTAAGTGCTGCCGGCATGCACAGTTTTTTGGCGCAATTTTGGATATTCACCGACTTGCCATCGTTGCTGCGTATTCTGGGTTATGCGTTCACCATCAGCGGCATCATTTTATATTATCTGGACCTTTACCGGCGTGCCTATTCACCCGCCATCACCGAAGCAAGATTGCAGGCACTTCAGGCGAGAATACGCCCACATTTCCTGTTTAACAGCTTAAATGCCGTGCTATCGCTTATTCGCAGCCAGCCCAAACAGGCTGAAACGGCACTGGAAGACATGGCAGATCTATTTCGTGTACTCATGGCTGATAATCGTGATTTAGTGCCGCTTGCACAGGAAATTGCCCTATGCAGGCAATATCTGTCACTGGAGAAACTGCGCCTGGATGAACGCCTGAAAGTGGAGTGGCTGATTGATGACATGCCGCCTGACGCACTCGTACCCCCCCTGTTGCTACAGCCTCTTATAGAAAACGCCGTGTATCATGGCATCGAACCCATGCCGGAGGGCGGCACGATTACCATACAGATTTATACGCAACAACATGAAATTCACCTTGTGGTTAAAAATCCATACTTTGCGCAAAATAGTCACCAACACGGCAATAAAATGGCGCTAAACAACATAAAAGAACGCTTGACACTGCATTTTGACTTGGAGGCTTCACTGCACAGCAAAAAAGCCCATGGCCTATATATGGTTCACATCACCATACCGCAGCATTCTCACTGATATCATGTCCGAATCCAGCCACCTTAATATTCTAATAGCAGATGACGAAGCACCTGCACGCAACCGCCTACGTACTTTATTAAGCGACATAGGCAATGTGCATGTGTTAGGCGAAGCTAAAAACGGCAAAGAACTCCTGATGCTCATCAACCAGATTCCGGAAAGCAAGCCCCAACCCGATGTGGTTCTGCTGGATATTCGCATGCCACAAATGGATGGCATAGAAACAGCTGAGCATCTGCAAAAACTGGCTTTACCTCCTGCTGTGATTTTTACCACTGCATATGACAACTATGCCATCCAGGCCTTTGACATGAATGCAGTCGATTATTTACTAAAGCCTATTCGCCAGGAACGACTGCAAGTCGCGCTAGAAAAGGCACGTGCATTAAAACCTAACCAGCTCGCAGGCCTCATTCCATTGCGCCCGCAAAGAACGCATCTGAGCATTAGCGAGCGCGGCCGAATTTTGCTAGTGCCCATCGACGAGATTATCTATTTAAGAGCTGAGCTTAAATATGTCACGGTACGCACCGCTGAACGCGAATATCTCATAGAAGACTCCCTCACCCATCTTGAACAGGAGTTTAATGCTACTTTTATTCGCCTGCACCGCAACTGCCTGGTCGCCCTTGCGTACATCTTAGGCTATGAAAAACGTAGCCATGATGCACAAAGCGAGAAGCAGTGGGTAGCTCTGCTCAAGCACGTGCCCGAGACAATCACGGTTAGCCGAAGACAGCAACACCTGATTCGTCAGAATTGACTGGAATGTGGAATGTTTGCGCGGAAACAAACCCGCACTAAACCTATATCACCCGCCTACTTTTATTTATTTATTTTTATTTGCCTCAAACTCCGCAATCTTTTTAGCTGCCCATTCTTTGCCACCCAGACCAAACGCAAGTGCCAGCGCGAGAAAAATTGCCCCAAACACAATCACAAACAATGAATGGATAAGCTGCATGCCGATACCCAGCTGCTCCAATGCAACAAATATAGCTAATATTTGAATGCCATATTCAGCAGAAGTACTCACAGCCAATGCACCGGAAAATTTAATGCTATGCAGCCACGCGAACATCAGTTTATTGACAAAGCGCGCCAACAACGTACCGAAAATAATTACAAGAATCGCCAAAATAATACGTGGCAAATACCCCGCCAACTGTTGCAGCAAATGCGCCACCTCGCTCAAACCTAAGGTGCTTGCACCGGTAGTGATAAATAAAATAATCACCAGCCAATACACTACCTGGCTGATGATGCCGCTTAATGTGACATTCAGGTTGCCACTGTTTATAAAGGCTTCCAGGCCAGATTTCTGCGCAAACTTATCAAACTGCGTGAGCTCAAGCAAACGCTTTACTGCGAGCCTCGCTAGCTTAGCCACAACCCAACCAAAAAACAGTATCACCACCACCGCCAGCAATTTAGGTACAAAATTAACCAACTGCAACCAAAACGCATTCAACGAAGCCATAAACACTTCAAACTGATATTGCATATCACTCTCCTCAGCACTATTTCAAGCGCTATTAAAAAAAACAATTCAGACTTAATCAAAATCAGCCATAAGCTTACCTCATAAATAATGGTCATTTAAACACTAAACAGAAAGTTTCGGTGCTTAATGCTCGCAATCCAGCGCTGTGATAAAATCATCCCATGCAAAATTCAGCCCCATACACCGCTCCTGAAACGCTCGTCATCGCCTCGCGTGAAAGTGCGCTTGCCATGTGGCAGGCAAAACACATTCAAAGCCGTTTACAGGCACTCTACCCGCAAACTAAAGTCACCATTCTGGGCATGACAACCACTGGCGATCAAATATTAGACACGCCCTTAGCCAAGGTGGGGGGTAAAGGGTTGTTTGTCAAAGAGTTGGAAACGGCTCTGGCCGATGGCCGTGCTGACCTGGCCGTGCACAGCATGAAAGATGTTCCCATGAATCTGCCGGATGGCTTTATATTGGCAGCAACAGGCGAGCGCGAGGACCCGCGTGATGCATTTGTGTCGAATGACTACGCCTCACTCGAAGATCTGCCCGCCAACAGCGTGGTTGGCACTTCCAGCCTGCGCCGCCAGAGCCAGTTGCAGGCGCGTTTTCCACACTTAAAAATTGAATCACTGCGCGGCAATCTGCAAACACGTCTGCGCAAACTAGATGAAGGCCAGTATGCTGCCATTATTTTGGCAGCAGCGGGCTTGATCCGGCTTGAGCTTGGCAGCAGAATCCGCCAATTCATCGCACCTGAACATAGCATTCCCGCCGTGGGACAGGGCGCACTCGGCATTGAAATCAGTGCAAACCGCCTCGACCTAATCGCTGTGCTGGCACCACTCAACCATGCGGACACACAGGTTTGCGTGGAGGCTGAGCGCGGTATGAGTCGCGCGCTAGCGGGTAGTTGTACGGTGCCACTTGGCGCTTACGCGGTATGCAAAGATCAGCAGATTCATATTACAGGTTTTGTCGCCAGCGTGGATGGCAAAGAAATGCTCATTGAAAACACTGCTGGTAGCCGCGACCATGCAGAAGCGCTAGGCAAAAAACTTGCCCGGCAATTAATCGCCAAAGGTGCAGATAAAATACTTGCGGCTTTATAGCACTGGATTTAGCATCACCCTTGTTAAGGACGCCTGCGCGCATGCTTGCAAAGCTACATATCCGACAGCAGCCTATTTGAAAACACCATGTCTTCTGATCATCTGTTACAAGACTTATATATCGCTGTCACAAGGCCTGTTGAGCAAGCACAAAGCCTATGCCAGCTTATTTTTAAGCATGGCGGACATGCGATTCCTTTCCCGCTGATAGCAATTTCTGCTTTAGAGGATTACCAGTTATTTGAACAACAGTTAACGCGGCTTGAAACGACTGACTGGGCGATATTTATCAGTTCTAACGCCGTTGAATTCGCCATGCCGCGCATACTGAAAAAACACGGTAAACTACCAGAAAATCTTAAATTCGCAGCAATTGGCCACCAAACAGCCAGCACTTTGACTCGCTATGGTGTGCACGAGGTGCTCATTCCTCGCACGCGGTTTGATAGTGAAACGCTGCTGGCACTTTCTGAGCTGCAGGATGTGGTTGGTCAAACCATCGCGATAGTGCGTGGCAAAGGCGGTCGTGAACTGATGGCTGACACACTAAAATCGCGTGGCGCGCATGTCTATTTTGCTGAGTGCTACCGCCGTATTAATCCGCAAAAAAACGTTGATCTTTTGAATGCGCAATGGCGGCTCAATCAACTAGACGCCATCATCGTCACTAGCAGTGAAGCCATGCGTCATTTACTGCAAATGGCTGAAAAAACCCAATGGCTAAGGCACGTCACCCTGTGTGTCAACCATGAGAGAATCGCAGAACAGCCAAGACAGCTGGGATTAAAAGTATTGGTGGCAGACGCACCTGGCGATGAAGCCATGTTACAGTGTATCTCTCAATGTATTAAACATCGTGATTAATCAAGATGACTGACCAGGTAGAGCCACTTTTTGTAGAAAAACGCAAACCATCCTCGATGGCCATGGCAGCTATCATACTGGTGATTATCGCTATCTTCACACTTGCATGGCAATGGCTTAACACCCGCCACCGCTTTAATGAAATAGAAAAATCCCTTAGCATCAAGCTTGAAAAATATCAGGCGCTCAACCAACAAAGCCTGGCACTTGCCAGGCAAGCAGAAGAGCGCAGCACTCAGGCCAATGCACGCACGATTATTTTAGAGCAAAAATTAGCTGAATCACGCGACCAGCAAGAAGCACTGCAAACACTATATACCCAACTTGCTGAAAACCGGGAATCCACTGCTGTGGCAGAGGTTGAGCAATTACTCAACATTGCCAGACAGCAACTACAACTGGCAGGAAACGTAAAATCGGCCTTATTGGCACTGGAAGCAGCGGATCAAAGGCTACAGCCTTTGGATTTACCAAGAGCGATATCGTTGCGCGAAACCCTGCGCCTGGAGATTGAAAACCTGCGCGAATTGCCGCAAATTGATCTCATTAGCATCAGCGCACAACTGACCTATCTGACTGAGCTATGCAGCCAGTTACCCTTGATTAGCGAGCGCCAGCCAACTCAGAACAATACCGCTGCCTCAAATGGAGATTTGGGCAATATAGATGCGCCGCTTAACTTCTGGCAACGCATGTGGCAGGAGGTGAACTCACTTGTCACTGTTGAACGCATTGACAGGCCGGAACCGCCGCTACTCGCACCCGATCATGCTCTGTATTTACGTGAAAACATAAAACTTAGATTACTCACTGCCCGTGTTGCACTGCTACAACACGATGATGCCACCTTTAAGGCAGACTTGAATACCGTTAAAACCTGGCTTAACCAATATTTTGATACGCAGCATCAAGACACCATCCGCGCATTTCGACTATTAAATAAATTATCCAGTGACAACATCCGTATTGAATTGCCTCAGCTAAGTAACAGCCTGGCAGCGGTAAACCGCTATAAACTTCTGCTGGAGAAAAGTGAATAATATGACAATCAGGCAAAAATTACTTTGGTGGCTTGTGATGTTTATACTACTTGTCACTGTGGTGTGGCTTATTGCCAACAACCAAGGCTATGTGCTCATCATCCGAGATCCATATCGTATTCAGATCTCTTTCAATTTTTTTCTTTTAGCGATTGTAAGCTTATTCTTGGGCTTACATTATTGTTTAAAAATAATCGATTACCTGCGACGCATTCCTGTGAACAAAAAGCATAAACAAAATATATTAAGTTTAAAAGCTGGCAATGCCGCCTTGCTTGAAGGCATGCACGCCCTTGCTGAGGGCAATGTTGATCAAGCCAGGCATTCAGCCAATTTAGCGCAAAGCCTGATTCAGAACGCTGATTTGAAAATACTGATTCAAAAATTGGAAAATCATCACACCAGCCAACCTTAGTCCGGCGTTATCTCATCATGACTTTCTCACCATCACTTAAGGTGCTGTTACCTTAGCCGTTACAGGCTTGGCATAATTAAATGCATCGGAATAAAACGCATTTTCGGGCAGCCCAGCATTCACAAAACTCTTGTGTGCGACATCTACCATAGCGGGTGCGCCACAGCAATAAACCTCATAACCGCCCAATGTCTGAATATCATCCAGCACAGCCTGATGCACAAGACCCGTCCTGCCATCCCATGCGTCCTCAGGCAACGCATCGGACAATACCGGCACAAACTTAATATGCGGATTTGCTTTGGCCCATGCTTCCGGCAACTCAGGCATATATAGATCCTGCTTGGTTCTTGCCCCCCAGTATAGTGTCACTTCACGCTGAATCTGGTGATGTAGCATATGCTCGATAATGCCCTTGATCGGGGCAAAGCCAGTGCCGCCAGCCACCATAATTATCGGCTTGGTAGAAGCTTCATGATAGTAAAAGCTGCCAAAAGGTGCCTCAATGCGCAAAATGGCTTTATCCGGCATTTCATTAAACACATACTCAGTAAACTGACCACCCGGAATCAGGCGCAGATGTAACTCCAGAAAATCGTCAATATGCGGTGCATTGGCCAACGAGAAAGCACGACGTTTGCCGTCTTTTAATAAAAACTCGATATATTGCCCAGCAAAGAATTGCAGGCGCTCATTACTGGGCAACTTCAAAAAAAGCGCCATCACATCGTGCGAAAGCTGCTCTTTACGCTCAACACGTGTAGGCAAAATGCGGGGTGCAATGGCACCTATCACAATTTCCCGGCATTCAATCGTTAAATCCGAAAGTGGCCTCGCACAGCAGAATAAGGCTTTACCTGCTGCCTTTTCTTCTTCAGATAGCGCACTGGCTGCATAATCGCCATAATCCACCTCACCGCTCAGCACCGTACCTTTACAGCTTCCACATGCACCATTACGGCAGCCATAAGGAATGTTGTAACCCGCATCTATCGCCGCCTCCAGCACGCTTTCGTAGGCTTTTGCAGTGTACGTATGCCCACTGGGCTGTATTGTTACTTGATATGTCATACCTAAATCTTCTCTTGATTTTCTTGAATTATTGCTTTGAATTTTTTTATTCAGTGCGTGTGGGCAAGTGCAGAAAGTGCTGTTGTCGTTTTTAAAACTTAATCTTCACGGCGAAATTCACCCTCTATCACATCATCATTGGCGGCGTGCGCGCCTGCACCCCGATTAGCCTGATGATTAGACGCCTGATGATCCTGTGCAGGCACTGTTTTCACCGGAATAAGCAGCAACAGCACCGCTATGATATCAGTAATAACACCTGGTATTATCAGCAATCCGCCTGCGATCATATTGCGTGCGCTGCCAAATATTGCCTTGACCGGGTGTGCACCATGGCTCAAAGTCTGCATCAGCCGACCTGTAAACAACAGCTTTTCATCACGAATTAACTGTAAGCCTAACACAGCCACAACGACTAAATACAATAACAACAGCCAGCCATAACGCTGACCGAGCACCACTAATATCCATATCTCGGCAATAGGAAAAGCGAGTAAAATTAAACTTATTAACAAACGCATGATGTGTGGCCTTAATTTAATGTCAAATTCAAATACTCTACTGCTTGTGCTCACCAATATGCCTGATAACACCAGCGCAAAGACTCTGGCTGAACATCTAATCACACAGAAACTTGCGGCTTGCGTCAACATTTCAGGCGCTTGCCAGTCTATCTATCATTGGCAAGGTCAATTAACGCAGTCTGAAGAAATTCCTGTCCGGATTAAAACAACACAACAACAGTATCCAGCGGTTGAGAATGCCATTAAGTCCATGCACCCTTATGAACTTCCTGAGATAATCTCTATCAACGTAGATGGTGGCTTATCGCAATATTTACAATGGGTCAATGCGCAATTATCCGTTTAAGGCAAATCATGTTAAAAAGATTTTCATCTTTTCTAGTGCTCACAGTGCTGGCAATCTCTGCATCGCTCAGCTACGCAGGCAACGCAAGCAGCATCAAAAATTTATTCAGTACCCAACAGGAAGAAGAGTTTTTATCGCCTGATGCGGCTTTTGGGCTTGAAATTAATCAGTCCGGTAAAGAAATTAACGCACACTTTAAAATCGCGCCCGGCTACTACCTCTATAAAGAACGTATAAAATTTACGCTCTCACCGGCACAAGATCATGAAGTACAGCTAGCTAACGGTGACATTAAGAATGATCCGCACTTTGGTAAAATGGAAGTGTATCACAATGACATCACGGCGCGCATTGTGCTTAGCCAGGCAGCTGGGACTCCTGTCACCATTCAGGCGAGCTATCAGGGATGCAGCGAAAAGGGACTTTGCTATGCGCCTCAACGTAAAACATTTACCCTTACACCTGAAAACACGCAAACCATACAGGAATCAGACACCCCCACCCCGCAAGGCAATGGCAATGACAACGCCACCTCTGCCGCACCTGCCAATAAAGCAGCCGACACAACCGTCAATCAGGCCTCTCAGAGCGACAGCCAAGCCGCCAATCTGTTGCAGGATGGGCAATGGTGGCTAATCATTCTGGGGTTCTTTACCGCAGGCCTGTTGCTGGCATTCACCCCCTGCGTATTCCCCATGATACCGATCTTATCTTCCATCATTATCGGTAAAAATGCACACCACTCACGCTTACATGCTTTTAATCTATCACTTGCCTACACCTTGGGCATGTGCCTCACCTACACACTGCTTGGTATCATTGCTGGACTTTCCGGGCAAATGCTGAGCAGCGCACTGCAAACCCCATGGGCTTTAGGGTTTGGCGCACTCATATTCAGCGTGCTCGCACTTTCCATGTTTGGTTTTTATGAGCTGAAATTACCAAGCAATCTCGAAAACGGGGTCATGAACCTGAGCCATCGCATCAAAGGCGGCCGATTCTTTAGCGACTTTCTCATGGGCATACTCTCTGCTTTGATTATCAGCCCTTGCGTGGCCGCGCCGCTGGCTGGGGCCCTGCTCTATATCAGTAAAACGCAAGATGTAGTATTAGGCGGTGTTGCACTGTTTTCACTGTCACTCGGCATGGGCGCACCGCTACTGGCAATCGGCGCCTCTGCCGGCACACTGCTCCCCAAAGTAGGTAGCTGGATGAACGCAGTACGCAATTTTTTTGGTGTGCTGATGCTGGGCGTTGCCGTATGGCTGATTGCTCCTGTCATTCCGATGAGCGTTCAGCTTGGGCTATGGGCAGCCTTACTTATTATTCCTGCTATCTTCATGCATGCATTAGACAGCTTGCCCAGCGATGCCAAGCCCGCACTGAGGTTTTGGAAAGGCATTGCGATTATAATGCTTACTATCGGGCTAACCATGCTGATTGGCGCACTTTCCAATGCCAAATCACCGCTCCAACCTTTGAGTGGACTATTGACACAAGCCGATCAGGGTATCCAGCAAAGTCACTTGAATTTTAGCCTGGTTAAAAATCTGGCTGACCTGGATGCACAATTAATGGCTGCCAAAGGCAAACCCGTAATGCTGGATTTTTATGCAGACTGGTGCGTATCGTGTAAAGAATTAGAGCAATTTACTTTTAGCGATACGCGCGTACAGGCAGCGCTAAAAGACACCGTGTTACTCAAGGCAGATGTCACCAACAACACCGATGACGACAAGGCACTGATGCAGAGGTTTAATTTATTCGGCCCACCTGGCATCATCTTTTTTGACACCCAATCCATGCAGGAAACCCGGTTAAAAGTGGTTGGCTACAAAAATGCAGACAGTTTTTTGCAAATTCTTGACCAACGCGGCAGCTGCCTACCCGAGACCTTAACATGTTAAAAAAACTGAGAAAACCACTTATTTACATCACAGTGCTCATTGGGCTTGTGCTCATCATCCGTAGCCTGCCACTAGGTCAGCCGCCTGCCAAAAATTCAACGCACACAGAGAGCAGCTCATTTTATGCCACGCAACTTGTTGACAGCAACGATATGACGCAGGATCTGAAACAATACCAAGGAAAAATCGTGGTGGTGAACTTCTGGGCGACCTGGTGCCCGCCATGTCGAGAAGAAATGCCGGAGCTCTCCGCATTTCATGACGCTTATCAAGATAAAAATGTGACAGTGTTAGGGATTGCAGTGGATGACCCAGCTGCCGTCAAAGAATTTTTGGCGGCTACTCCTGTTAGCTACCCTGTGCTGATTGGTGAAATGGAAGCGAACGCGCTTGGCGACCGACTCGGTAACGATAAAGGCATACTGCCCTATACTGTTATTTTGAATGCTGATGGCACTATCGTGAGCACCCATTTTGGGCGGGTTGACGGCAAGCTGCTCGCACAAAGCATCGCCCCCGTACTACATAAGGCCTTGCCTTTAGATTAACCCCAGCACCTTTCTTACGCCAGGTACGCGTCTAATGTCCTTAAAAAACAGCTGCTTATTAATGCAATAAAATCAAGGCCTCTTCAGCTGTCTGCCAAATCTCAAATTGCCGTTAAATTCTTTAAAGTTGCTGGACAAAACCCTTTAACTTCGGCAAACTTGCGTTTATGAAATATTGTAACAAAAGACATCATCCAGGAAAAAAGGCAGGGCATCATGCCAGCTAAATCCATTTTAGTGTTACATGGGCCCAACCTCAACTTACTAGGTTTAAGAGAACCGCAACACTACGGCAATACCACGCTTGAAAGCATAAACCAGACCCTTGCAGACAAAGCCCGGCAGGCCAATATCGAACTCAGTGCATTTCAGAGCAACTCTGAAGCTGATCTAGTAACCAAAATTCAGGCTATCGCAACTAACGGCGTCGATTTCGTCATTATCAACCCTGCGGCTTACACGCACACTTCTGTGGCAATACGTGACGCCTTAAGTGCTGTTAAAGTACCTTTTGTAGAAGTACACTTATCTAACATCCACGCACGAGAAAGCTTTCGTCAACACTCCTACCTGAGCGATATCGCGATTGGCGTGATCAGCGGCCTCGGTGCACAAGGCTACCTATTAGCACTGGATTACGCCACGCAATATATTACGCAGGGCGAGTGCTAAGAATTTTTAAAGGTTACAACATCATGTTTATGTCGTGCAGGTTCATTTAAATTGTATTCGTTAAAGCAGCGCGCGCTTGCTGCCTTTACTAAAACAACCATTAACAAAAGTCACTTAAAATTATAATTGATAAGATTTTTCAGGAGCTATTATGGATTTACGCAAACTAAAAAAACTGATTGATTTGGTCGAAGAATCAGGCATATCAGAACTTGAACTCACCGAAGATGGTGAAAAAGTGCGCATCAGCCGCAACTTTACGTCCAGTGCACCTGCACAGCATTATGCACCCATACACTATGCACCACAGCAGGCTACGCCTGCCCCAGCCGCCGCACCGGCAGCTGAAGCGGCACCTGTCGTTGAAGAAGGTCACGCAGTTAAATCACCAATGGTAGGTACTTTCTACCGCGCACCTTCTCCTGATGCGAAACCATTTGTTGAAGTTGGTGACGCCGTCGCTGTTGGTGACACGCTATGCATCATCGAGGCAATGAAACTATTGAACGAGATAGAATCAGACAAAGCAGGTGTGGTTAAGAAGATCCTGGTCGATAATGGTCAAGCCATTGAATACGGCGAACCTCTCTTTATCATCGGCTAATTTTCATACACAGGATTTTATTTCATGGCTATGTTTGACAAAATATTAATCGCAAATCGCGGTGAAATCGCACTGCGAGTTCAGCGTGCATGTCGCGAACTGGGCATCAGAACCGTTGCCGTACACTCCGAGGCAGACCGCGAAGCAAAATACGTAAAACTGGCAGACGAGTCTGTTTGCATTGGCCCGGCACCTTCTAACCAAAGCTACCTGAATGTTCCTGCGGTGATTAGTGCGGCAGAAGTCACCGATGCTCAGGCTATCCATCCGGGTTATGGCTTTTTATCAGAAAATGCAGATTTTGCTGAACGCGTTGAACAAAGCGGATTTGTATTTATTGGCCCGCGTGCCGATACTATTCGCCTCATGGGTGATAAGGTCTCTGCCAAAGATGCCATGAAAAAAGCAGGCGTGCCGTGTGTACCGGGCTCTGATGGCGCATTGCCTGAAGACCCTAGCGAAATTATTAAGATCGCAAAGCAGATTGGCTACCCGGTCATTATTAAGGCTGCTGGCGGTGGCGGCGGGCGTGGAATGCGCGTTGTACACACGGAAGCAGCCCTGCTCACCTCTGTTAACATGACCAAGGCCGAAGCGCAGGCTGCGTTTGGCAACCCCATGGTTTACATGGAGAAGTTTCTTGAAAAGCCCCGCCACATTGAAATTCAAGTGCTGGCGGACCAACATGGAAACGCGGTATTTCTGGGAGAGCGCGATTGCTCCATGCAGCGACGCCATCAAAAAATCATCGAAGAAGCTCCTGCCGCACTCTTAAACACTAGATTACGAGACAAAATTGGTGAGCGCTGTGCAGAAGCATGCCGAAAAATCAAATATCGTGGTGCAGGTACTTTTGAGTTCCTGTACGAGAACGGTGAGTTTTATTTCATTGAAATGAATACCCGCCTGCAAGTTGAGCACACCGTCACTGAAATGATTACGGGCATTGATTTAGTGCAGCAGCAGATTTTTGTGGCTGCTGGCGAGAGATTAAAATTTAAGCAGAAAGATATCCAGTTGCGCGGCCATGCTATTGAGTGCCGACTCAATGCAGAAGATCCGTACAGCTTTGTGCCCTCGCCCGGCAAGATCACCACATTCCACATGCCAGGCGGGCCTGGGGTGCGCATTGATACCCATGCTTATGCGGGATACACCGTTCCGCCGCATTATGATTCAATGATAGGCAAGTTAATTACGCATGGTGACACGCGCGAGCAGGCCATCGCTCGCATGCGTATCGCACTGTCTGAAATGATGGTAGGCGGGATTAAAACCAATATCGAACTGCATGCTGAACTCATGGCAGATGCAGCATTTCATCAAGGTGGCACCAGCATCCACTACCTTGAACAAAAGCTGGGTATTTATAACAAATAAATTCATGTCACACTCAAACTAATCAATGTTGCGTTCAATCTACGCGCATATTTGTTTAGTTTGAATCAACATGAAAAGACCTGAGCAAAAGTTTTCTTGCTAAGGTCTTGCAATCATTAGGTATAGCATGGCTTGGGTATCATTAAAAATTGAAGCACAGGAAAATAATGCTGATTTAATCAGCGATACGCTTATGGCGCTGGGGGCGCTGTCTGCCATTATTGAAGATGCCAATGCAGAAACCATTGATGAACAGCCGATATTCGGTGAGCCGGGTGACCCACCGCCTGGTATTTGGCAACAAAATTTAGTCAGTGCCTTGTTTGACGAAGGTGCAGACGTGCATCAAGTCGTTGCCGATTTGCAAAGGCGGACGCAATTATCTAATCTGCAATTCTCCACTGAAACCATCCAGGAACAAGATTGGGTGCGTGCAACGCAGTCACAATTTGACCCAATCAAGATTACAGACGCCCTCTGGATTGTCCCTACCTGGCATGTATCACCCAACCCTGATGCGATTAATATCGTGCTCGACCCTGGCCTGGCTTTTGGCACAGGTAGCCACCCGACCACCCATTTATGTTTAGCATGGCTTACGCAAACGGTAAAATCTGGCGCATCTGTGCTCGATTACGGCTGCGGTTCCGGCATTTTGGCCATTGCAGCAAAAAAATTAGGTGCGGGCCATGTGGTGGGCACCGACATTGATCATCAGGCGATTCAGTCCAGTTTATACAATGCTGAACAAAACAACGTCAGCGCTGACTTTTACCATGCAGGTCAATATCAATCTGCAGAGTTTGATATCGTGGTTGCCAATATACTTTCGAGCGCATTGAGCGTTCTGGCACCTGCATTAGCCGCCTCCTGTAAACCAGGCGGAAAAATCGCGCTGTCAGGCATTTTGCGTGAACAGGCCGCGGATGTGGCCGCCATTTATGCAGAATGGTTTGAGATGGAAATGCCGCAGTATTTAGATGCGTGGGTGTTGCTGACGGGCACAAGAAAATGCGCAACATAACCAGATGCCCCAACTGCCAAACAGAGTTTTTTGTTAGTGAAGCACAGCTTACCAAGCATGGCGGCTTGGTAAGGTGTGGTCAATGCCTAAAGGTATTTGATGCAAAATCCCAATTCATTCACGTAGACACTGCCGCCGATGTGCTAACGCAGCCTTCATCTACAACTGAAACCGTCGTCGAACAGACAAATGTAACTGCTACTAATAGCGCACAAACTTATGCTGGCTGGCCTACTATCGAGCATGCACTACTTGATGACGATCCAGATCCTATTCACTCTACTGCCCAGCAAGACGCACCCACAAACCTGGAGCATATCACTGAATCGATCGAGCTATCTGCCACCCAGGATGAAATAGCCACTTTTGATGATGCGCTGCATGACGATAAGTCCGCTGCCACGGATAATGACCGTATCTTGATTGAGGCAGGTGACTTTGAGGACAGCAAGCTGATAACCGACAGCCATGAGGCGGATCGTTCCGACACAAACAATAAAGCACTTGATGAGATTACCCGGCTAACTGCAATCGCGGAGAACAAATCCAGCTACTTTGACGATCTGGCAGCCTTAGAGAAAAGCAAAACAAAGCAGATGTCAGAGAAATCCAGGCGCTGGCTGTGGTTATTGAGCAACCTTGTGCTTTTTATCATCATTGTCCTGCAAAGCATTTATTTTTTACGTAATGAGATTGCAACCTACTACCCGCAATTCAAACCCTACCTCGAAACCGCTTGCCTGCAGATCAATTGCAGCATTGCACTACCGCAACAAATTCAATGGATTATCATTGACGACTCCGACATGCAGGAAGACGCCAACCAGCGCGGCATCATGCATCTGACCAGCAGCCTGATGAATAAAGCAGCGTTCAACCAAGCCTATCCTAATATCCAGCTTACACTTACCGATACCGATGATAAACCGATATCAAGACGGATATTTAGGCCACATGAATACCTGCCCACCAGCACCGATCTGATCCCGGGCTTTGCTGCAAACTCTGAGGTTAAAATCAAACTGTCGATTTCTACTCCCGACATCGGCGTTGCGGGTTACCGCCTCTATGTCAGTTACGACTGATAAACACAGGCTAGCATCTTTTCAGCCATCGGGCAGACGCTGTTTCCGCGCAGGATAAAACCTCCGTGCGGTGTCAATTGTAGCGGCCGCAGAAAGAAAATATCTTCAGCACAAGTCCGCACCATTATCCCCCTGCAACATCCAGCCATAATTTGATTTAAATCAAGTCATTATTCGGCAATTAGGTCTAGCATGGTTGATATATGCCAGTTGAGTAATCGCCTATGTTGATGAAAGAGTATTCAAAACTACTGTTAAATATCCGTAATTGGCAGCTCAGGCTAATATCTGTTGCAGCGGCCATGGTACTGTCAGTACCGATTGTGGCTGGTGTCGAGTTTATGCTGACCGGTGAAGTCACGGCTAACTACATCATCACCGGCATCATTGCCTCTATTTTGGTGTCGTACATTGTGAGTGGCATGCTCATAGGGGCTATGCGCATCAATGTACAACTTGAGCACGACAATCAACAACTCAAGCACATGATTGATGCCTGTCCGGTACCAATTGTCATTAATGATTCTGATGGCAATATTGTCAACCTGAATCGTGAATTTATCGATATGTTCGGTTATACGCTTGATGATATTCCTACATTAAGCGATTGGTGGTCAAAAGCGTATCCTGATCCAGAATATCGCGGCGTAGTCATTGCACTCTGGTCTGACAACATTCAGTCCGCCAGGCAGAAACTGCTTGCGTCTGAGCCGATTGACGTCAACATCTGCACCAAAGATAGACGCATAAAGTCGGTAGTAGTAAATGCCGTTGCGCTTGATGATGAGTTTAATGGCACGCAGATTGTGACCTTATTTGATATTACCGAGCGAAAAAACCTTGAAAACAGCCTATGGTTAATGAAATCAATCATCGACAAATGTAAAACCGCCTACTTTATATTAGACCCGGAGGGTCGCTTTGTATTTGTGAATGATTTTACCTGTGAATCGCTGGGCTACAGACGCGAAGAACTGATTACCTTATCACCCTGGCATATAGACCCTGACTTTACAGCTGACATGTGGCCGGCTGTTTGGGTGCATTTAAAAAACCATGGTACGTTCAAGCTGGAAACACGGCTTAGGCATAAAGATGGCACTCTCTTTAATATGTTGATTTCTGCCAACTTTATCAGCAGTATGAATCAGGAATATGGCTTCGTCTTTGCACAGGATATTACAGAACGAAAAAAAATTGATGCCGAATTACGCATTGCTGCAACAGCTTTTGAATCTCAGGAAGGCATGATTGTGACGGATGCCAATAGCATCATTTTAAAAATTAATCACGCCTTTACACGCATTACCGGCTTTACACCCGAAGAAGCTGTTGGCAAAAAAATGAAGCTGCTTAAGTCCGGAGTGCATGGTGCAGATTTTTATAAAGCCATGTGGGAAAACATCATCAATAACGGGGCATGGCAGGGTGAGATATGGAACAAACGAAAAAATGGCGAAATTTACCCTGAATGGCTCACCATCACTGCTGTAAAAGATGCCGATGGGGCGGTCGCACCATGATAGACATCACGGCACGCAAGGCTATTGAGGAGCGTGTACATCACCTTGCGCATTACGATGTGCTGACGGATTTGCCTAACCGCACCTTGCTCAGTGACCGGCTGCATCAAGCACTGGCACAGGCAAGGCGTGAAAAAAACAAGCTGGCCTTAATGTTTCTGGATTTAGACAATTTCAAACCCGTGAACGACACTCTGGGACACGATATCGGTGACTTGCTGCTTAAAGAAGTAGCTGCAAGGCTTGAAAGCTGCGTGCGGCGAGAGACGGATACGGTATCGCGTGTGGGCGGAGATGAATTTGTGGTTATACTTTCACATATTGAGGCAGAAGAAGACGCAGCAAACGTGGCTGTGACGATCATTGAAAGTCTTACACAGCCATTTTCGATACTCGCACACGTCATTAATATCTCATGCAGCATTGGCATAGGTATTTACCCCATGCACGGTGCTGATACAAACGACCTGTTACGTGTGGCTGATAATGCCATGTATGAAGCCAAACGCGCTGGGCGTGGGTGTTTTAAGTTTCATGACACAGAAGTCCAGCCTGCTGACGGTAGCACTATTCAATCATTTTCAGACAATCTGAGCGAATCGCCCTGATCGCCTCTGCAACGCAATTGACCGCCACTTCTCTTGCATAACTTTTTCGCCACCCTAAGGCAATACGCCGCACTGGCACAGGCTCTGAGAATGGAATCACTTTCACCAGCGGGTTAGTGTAGCGCTCGCTTGCAGCGCTGCTTGGTAGTACCGTAATGCCCAGATTAGACGCCACCATATTGCGTATGGTTTCTAGTGAGTTACCCTGCAACACCTGCCCTTTACGAGATAAATCAGGACAAGCTTCCAATACCTGATGGCTATAACAATGGCCGCTGTTGAGCAACAATACATTCTCATCGCCCAGTTCATCGGCACTAACCCGCTCACGATTTTTCCAATGGTGGTTTGCAGGTACCATTACCACATATTGTTCATCATACAGCGCTAAGGTATTAACGCCCGGCACATCAAACGGTAGCGCGATGATGGCAGCGTCAATAACTCCATTTTTAAGCTGGGTTTCCAGAACGGCGGTGAGATTTTCTTCAATATCCAAAGGCATTTCAGGCGCTGTTTCACGCAGAATTGGAATCACTTCAGGCAGTAGATAGGGGCCCACAGAATAAATCAGACCAAGCCTGAACACACCGCTTAGCTGATTATTGCCCTGTTTTGCAATTGCACGGATTTGGTTGACTTCTTCGAGCGCACGTGTTGCCTGTTCTATTATTTTTTCGCCAATTGGCGTAGGGCTGATATCGGTGCGACTGCGCTCAAAAATCGTCACGCCCAGATCCTCTTCCAGTTTCTTGATCGCCAGACTTAAAGCTGGTTGACTCACATAGCACTTTTCTGACGCACGCCTGAAGTTACGCTCTTTTGCCACAGCGACTACAAACCTTAATTCACTCAATGTCATATGTACCGCCTCTGATCAAGTGTTATTGATAGGTATAGCATATCAATAAAATTTGAACATTCAAGTTAATATATCAATTTTACTTTAGCTGTCTATCTTGTTGCCTTGCATCAAAAGCCGCTATGGCCGGGAGTAAGTTGGGATGCTAAGTTGAGAAATGATAGTACGCATTAAATTTTTACATCAGGCTACTCAGTGAATGGTCAAGGAAGGCTAACCGACCTCTTTTTACAATGCATACTCGGGCCACCAATAACTGCTTAGCCGCTTTCAGGTATTAATAACCGTCTTTATGTTTAGCAGATTGGCTTGATCTTACAAAACAAAAAAGGAGCCTAAGCTCCTTTTTTGCATCGCAAGAACAATTACTTGTTCATTACATACATTGTTACTTCAAAACCGAAACGCATTTCAGTAGCTGCTGGTGTAGTCCACATAATAATTCTCCAATGTTTTAATCTGTTTGAACTGACAACATGTCTTGTTCGAGTGATTGCATTATGCGCTGATTACAAAAATATTGCCTTATAGCAAGTCATGAATAAAGGCTAAGTAAAATCATGAACCATGAAAGTTTTACAGGAGTCTGAACAACGTATTTCATACCTGACTTTCCGTTTTAACGTCTTGATTTAGTTAAACACAGGCTAAAATGCTAATGGTACGCAGTACTTGGCAATCAAAATAACGTGGCGCAGTTTCACTTTGACTTACGCGTCGCAAGCATGCTTAATAGTATGCTCGTTCCCAGCACTGCAATAATGACCCCTAGCGAAACCGCCACCGGAATCTTAAACCATTCTACAATCAGCATTTTTGTGCCGACAAACATCAGCACCAGTGCCAAACCAAATTTCAGCAAATGAAAACGCTCAGCCATATCTGCCAGCAAAAAGTAAAGTGCGCGCAAGCCTAATATCGCAAAGATATTAGATGTAAATACGATAAATGGGTCGTTGGTAATGGCAAAAATGGCGGGGATGCTATCCAGCGCAAAAATCACATCAGAAAACTCAATCAGTACCAGTACCAGAAACATTGGCGTGAACCAGCGTACGCCATTTTTATACACCCAGAATTTATCCGTATGATATTCCTCTGTAATGCGTATATGACTACGTAGCCACTTTAATAGTGGATTATTGGCTAGATCTGGCTCATGGTCTGCAAATATAAACATCTTGATGCCAGTGATCAGCAAAAATGCGCCAAACAGATAAAGCACCCAATGGAATTGGGCAATGAGCCATGCGCCGAGCAATATCATCAATGCGCGCAACACAATCGCGCCAATGACGCCATAAATCAGCACCCGTTTTTGATATTCCAATGGTACGGCAAAATAACTGAACAGCATCACAAACACAAAAATGTTGTCCATTGCTAAAGTTTTTTCCAGGAGATAGCCCGTGAGGTATTCCATCACCCTTGTATTAGCTATTTCTCGGCCCGCACTGTAATCCAGCCAACCCCACAGCACTGCGGCAAACAGCATGGCCATGCTAAACCATATTAATGACCAGGTAAGCGCCTCTTTTGCACTAACCCTGTGCGCGCCTTTTCGCCCCAGTGCGAACATATCAACTGCCAGCATGGCGAGTACAAACATGCCAAAACCTGCCCACATCCAGCTGCTGCCGATAGATTGTAATTCAGTCATATTTAAGTCTTAATCGGTTTATCATAAAAAACCGAGTGCGCAATGCCGTGCCGTTGCATGGCGCGCGTTAGCCACTCGGTTTATCGTTCTAATTATTGTGCTGCCTTTAATGCTTCAATACGGTCATCCAATGACGGGTGACTTGAAAACAACTGCCCCATACCCCCGGATATGCCGAAAGCGGCCATTTGCTGGGGCAAAGCTGAAGGTTCATGCTGTGCTTTAAGACGCTCTAGCGCCGCAATCATCTTTTTAGTGCTAGATAATTTAGCCGCGCCCGCATCGGCACGAAACTCGCGCTGGCGTGAAAACCACATCACAATAATCGAAGCTAAAATACCAAGCACGAATTGTGCGATCATCATGGTAATGAAAAATGCAGGACCGGTGCCTCGCTCCGTTTTGAACACCACCTTATCTACCACATAGCCAATCACGCGGGACAAGAACATTACAAACGTATTCACCACCCCTTGAATGAGCGTTAACGTTACCATGTCGCCATTCGCCACGTGCGATACCTCATGCGCCAGCACTGCCTCTGCCTCTTCTTTGGTCATAGCGCTTAATAAGCCTGAAGACACTGCCACCAATGAACTGTTTCTAGTCATGCCTGTGGCAAATGCGTTGACTTCTGGCGAGTTAAAAATCGCCACCTCCGGCATTTTGATACCCACCGCGTCGGCTTGCGCGCGCACGGTTCTTACCAGCCATTCTTCCGTCGGATTGCTCGGTGATTCAATGACCACTGCTCCTGACATACGTTTAGCCGTCCATTTTGAAATAGCCAGCGAGATAAACGCACCGCCAAAACCCATGATGGCAGAAAATACCAATAAATTACTTAAATCCAGGCCGTTCGCATTTAAATACGGCTCGACCCCTAAAATGCGCATCGTAACAGACAACACCAGCACAATCGCAAGGTTGGTTGCTAAAAAATACAATATACGTTTCATCACTTCTCCTTCAATATTGTGTATTACCTTTATGCGTTGAAGTATCACTCGATTATATGCAAATGCATACAATACACACAAATTACATCGCATACTGTAATTGGTTTTTATGCACAACAAAAGCAGAGTATTACTGATTGATTATTCGGTTTTTTCGAGCTATTGTGTCAACATGATCAATTACAAACAATTTCATTATTTTTGGGCCGTGGCAAAGGCTGGCAGCATTGTACGTGCCAGCAAACAATTAAACATCACACCACAAACACTTAGCGGTCAGATCGGTATTTTGGAGTCGGCGTTAGGTGTTTCTTTATTCCGCCGCGTGGGCCGCGGCATTGAACTCACAGAAACTGGCGAGTTAGCACTCACTTATGCTGAAGATATTTTCCAGACTGGCAATGCGCTGGAAGAGGCACTGCGCGCCGGCAGCAAAGCACGTTACCGTCTATTTAGGGTCGGCATATCTGATGCCGTACCCAAATCGATTGCACACCGCCTGCTCGCGCCCGCAATCAACCTGGACGAACCCATCAAGATGATCTGCCGCGAAGGCAAGCTGGAGCCCTTGCTCGCTGATCTCGCCATCCATAAACTGGATTTAGTCCTGGCGGATAGACCCATGCCAAATGAAATGGATATTAAAGGCTTCAGCACCCTGTTGAACGAATGCGGTATTAGCTTTTTTGCTACTAAAAACTTGCTGCAACTAACTGATACAGTGTTCCCTAATAATATCAATGGTGCGCCGCTACTCGCACCGGGCGAAGATAGCGCAGTAAGAAAACGTCTTATGCAGTGGCTACTGGCACAGCGTATTCAGCCAAATATCGTGGGTGAATTTGATGACAGCGCCTTGATGCGCGCATTTGGCCAGGCTGGCGTCGGCATATTCACGGCACCGAGCATAATTGAAGATGAAGTGATTCAACAGCACGGTGTTACTAAAATCGGACAGACCGACGCAGTCATTGAACGTGTATATGCGATTTCTGTGGAACGTCGCGCCAGCCATCCTGCTGTGATCGCAATAAGCACAAGCGCCTAAAACCAGCACTTACACGCAACCGGTGACTTCAAACCCTAGCCGGATTTTATAAAACGGTCACCATCTCACTGCCATATCAAAACGCGTAAGATACTTGCCAGTTTCGGTAAGCCCCATCTCTTAGACAAGCCTGTTAGCCACCCGCAAACCACCCCGCCTTTTTTCACATTACCCTTCGTTATTCTTTTTAATTATAAATTTATAAAAAGAAATTATTTTAAATTATTTATCGCCGAGGCTATATTACGCAACTCGCTATTAATTAACCGTTTTTAATTCATGACATTACCGAACAACACAACTAAAACCGATGCAAATGATAAAACCACGCAAGAGATTTTGCGGGCGGTTGATCTGATCAAACAAGGCACGGGCTATGGTTCGGTTGAAGTTACCTTACATGAAGGACGCGTCACACAAATTGAAAAACGGGAAAAGTTTAGAGTAGCGCCTGATTCAAAACCTAAGCTAACTGCACCAGCAGAGCCCCAATAAAAGGTTTAGTCGACCCATATTAAATCAGCATCCAACGACTTGGCTGCTTTTTACGGAGATAAAAATGCAATTTAAATATACAAAATTTGCCTCGGCATTATTAGCAACAGGTTTGCTGTCATTGCCTTTTGCCGCAAACGCTAACGATAGCTCTGAGCTTGAGCAACTACGCGCACTGGTGCAGGAGTTGGATCAAAAAGTAAAAATCCTGGCACGTCAAGGCGAGATTAACGAAGATGCTGCAAAAGCAGAAAAGAAAAAACAGCCCGTTGTTAAAGCGAATAGTGGTGGCTTTGGCATTGAATCGGGTGATGGTGCTCACTCATTTAAACTTCGCGGCACATTGCAAGCTGATAATCGGGCCTACTTTGGTGACGACAATCCCAGCTTAAAAAATGACAATGTGTTGCGTCGTGTGCGCCCACGCTTTCAAGGTACGCTTTACAATATTTTTGATTTTGACATCAACACCGACTTTGCGCCAAATACTACAACCGTTCAGGATGCTTACATTAACGCGCGTTTTCAACCTTGGTTTCAAGTACAGGCTGGTAAATTTAAAAGCCCATTCAGTTTAGAGCGCTTACAAAGCGGCAACTGGATTCGTTTTGCGGAGCGTTCCTATGTTGCCGACTCAATCTCACCCAACCGTGATGTTGGCATTCAAATCCACGGTGATGTTTTAGACAAAAAATTAAACTATAAAGTAGGGATTTTTAACGGTATCGGCGATGGCGGCAGTGGCGCACAAGGCGGTGATACCAACACTGGTAAAGAGTTTGCGGCGCGTGTTTTTGCTGAACCATTCAAAGGCAGCGACAGCGCATTAGCTGGTTTAGGTATTGGCCTAGCGGGCACTTGGGGCGATGACTCAGGAGACCCAGTAACAGACCGCTATAGAACTCCAGGCTTGCAAACCTTCTTCCAATATAACACTGCAACGCTAACTGATGGTGACAAAGTACGCTGGTCACCACAAGCCTACTACTACTATGGCCCGTTTGGCGTATTAGCTGAGTATGCACGTAGCTCTACTGATGTAAAACGTGGAACACGAAGCGCTACATTAGATAATGACGCATGGCAAATAGCGGCAAGTTGGGTATTAACAGGCGAAGACAATGGTTTTGGCGGTATTACACCTAAATCAAACTACACCCCTAACAAAGAGGGTTGGGGCGCATTTGAAGTGGCCGCACGTTACCACCAACTTGAAATCGATAAAGATGCGTTTACTGGCACAGGTGCTCAGCGCTTTGCAGGGACAGCCAATACAACGACAAACTTCGGTCAAAATATTACCGACAAAGCCAGCACCTGGACACTGGGGCTGAACTGGTATTTAAACAAAAACGTAAAAATCGCAACTTCTTATGACCATACCTCATTCGATAGCGCCATTGCGGGCATTAAAGACCGCGAAGATGAAAAAGCCTTGTTTACACGTTTCCAAGTTGCTTATTAATCAGTTTAATTTCTACAAATACGCTTCGCTAAACACAACGAGGCGTATTGAAAAGCAAACGTATAAACACTGTACAGCTTAGTTTTTTTAACAAAAATTTGTTTCAATTTAAGGAATTACAAATGAAAAAATCTCTCTTAGCCTTAGCGCTGCTTGGTGCAGTGTTTGCTGCAACTGCACCATCCGCAGCCCTTGCCAAAGATGTTGAAATCTTGAACGTCTCTTACGACCCAACACGTGAACTCTACAAAGAATTTAACGCAGAATTTGCTAAACACTGGAAAGAAAAAACTGGCGATAACGTCACAATCAAACAATCGCACGGTGGTGCAGGCAAACAGGCACGTGCAGTAATTGATGGCTTGCAGGCAGACGTTGTCACTCTGGCATTGGCTTATGATATTGATGCGATTTCTGAGAAGGCCAAACTTTTTCCTAAAGATTGGCAGGCACGTTTGCCAAATAACAGCTCACCTTACACTTCAACCATTGTTTTACTGGTGCGCAAAGGCAACCCTAAAAATATCAAGGATTGGGATGATTTGGTAAAACCAGGTGTTTCTGTGATTACGCCAAATCCAAAAACATCGGGTGGTGCACGCTGGAACTACCTAGCTGCTTATGCTTATGCGCTAAAACAAAATAATAATGATGATACCAAAGCGCGTGAATTTGTAAGCAAAATTTATAAAAACGTGCCTGTACTAGATTCTGGCGCACGTGGTTCAACAACTACCTTTGTTGAGCGTGGTATTGGCGATGTGTTTATCTCATGGGAAAACGAAGCATTTTTAGCGCAAAAAGAACTGGGTGTGGGTAAATTTGAAATTGTTGTGCCATCGGTATCAATTTTGGCTGAGCCACCTGTGACTGTGGTAGATAAAAATGCGAAAAAACATGGTACAGAAGCTGTTTCTAAGGCTTATCTTGAGTACTTGTATTCAGATGTTGGCCAAGACCTCGCTGGTAAGCACTACTATCGCCCAACTAACCCTAAGTACGTTGAAAAATATGCAAGTCAATTTCCTAAAGTCAATTTAATCAAAATTGATGATGTGTTCGGCGGATGGCAAAAAGCACAAAAAACACATTTTTCTGATGGCGGTGTATTTGACCAGATTTATCAGAAGTAATGCTTGGATTGGATTGGATTGGATTGGATTGGATTGGTTAAGATAAATCAATCATCATCAAACAGGCAACAAATGATCTGACATAGACCAAGGGCGCTTATCGGTAAGATTGGCGCCCTTTTAAAGGTTAATAGAAATGGCAATATTAAAACTCGACACTCAATTATCCCACGTTGAACAGCTAAGATTACAGCTTAAAGATGCACTGCTGCTGGATCTTGATGACTATGGCCTGGCTGAGCAATCAACGGGTGAGTTCAACAGTACTTTTTTAGGCGTGCAGCTAAATAGTGCGTTTCAGCCGATTTACGATACAGTCGCAGGTGATTTAATCGGCCATGAGGCCTTGTTAAGACCTTCATTAGGTGGCGAACTGCCCAGTACGCCTGGCTTTGCTTTTACCTACGCCGAGCAGGCTGGTAAATTGGTGCAGTTTGACCGCGTCACCCGCACATTGCATGTGCTCAATTTCAAACAGATTTATGCCGAAAATGGCCTGTTGTTTTTAAATGTACACCAGGATTTATTAGCGTCTGTTAATGCGCACGGCAAGGTGTTTGAGCGCATACTGCACGCGAATTCTGTGCCTACGCACCGCGTAGTGATTGAAATTAAAGAGGGCCTGATTGCACACGAAAAACAAGTGGGTGAGGCGATTGAAAATTACCGTGACAGAGGCTATCTGATCGCGCTTGATGGTTTTGGCAGCGGCAAATCACACATTGATCGCCTGTGGAAACTCGCGCCCAACTACGTAAAACTGGACTTGAGCATCATACAAAAAGCGGAGCATACCCCGCGTTTGCAGAAATTACTGCCGGGTCTGATTAAGATGATTAAGGACATTGATGCGCAGCCCGTGGTGACTGGCATTGAAACGCAATCACAACTGGATATTGCAATTGAGGCTGGTGCCAATTTGGTGCAAGGCTATTTCCTGGCCAGACCTGTTACTGCCAAGGAGTTGCAACCGGCCGGCTACTTTAAAAAGCAGTCTGTTAAAAAGCAATCTGCGCCAGCAGCATAAGGCGTGATGTGATGAGGCGTGATGAAACAATTCACTCTTCGCCTGGCTCTTTATTCTTTTTTTATATATTCATATAGATAAGTATTATTTATTAACTACAACGGCATCTGTTAAATTAGCGCGCTATCACACAACGATAAAAAATTATGGCAAAACGCAAAAATATACTACCGGGCTTTAATATATCACTTGGCTTTACCCTCCTATATTTGAGTTTAATTGTACTCATTCCGTTGTCAGCTGCCTTTATTAAAACCACGGAAATCAGCTTTGCAGAGTTTTGGCAGATTGTCACCACACCTCGCGTGGTCGCCTCCTACAAACTTACTTTTGGCGCATCGTTCATTGGCGCGCTGATCAATGCGGTTTTCGGCCTGCTTACTGCATGGGTGCTGGTACGCTATACGTTTCCCGGCAAGAAGTTCATCGATGCGCTGGTAGACCTGCCCTTTGCACTGCCTACAGCAGTGGCTGGCATTGCGCTCACTGCCATCTATGCCAACAATGGCTGGATAGGCGCATGGCTGGAACCATTAGGTGTTAAAGTGGCTTTTACGCCCTTAGGTGTCATCATTGCCCTGACTTTTATTGGCTTGCCGTTTGTAGTACGCACCGTCCAGCCAGTTTTAGAAGACTTAGAAGCAGAGACTGAAGAGGCCGCTGCCAGCCTGGGTGCCAACCGTTTGCAGACTTTCACTAAAATCATTCTCCCTGCTGTTTGGCCAGCATTGCTCACCGGCTTTGCCCTGGCTTTTGCACGGGCAATTGGTGAATATGGTTCCGTGATTTTTATTGCAGGCAATATGCCAATGGTGTCCGAAATTACGCCGCTGATTATTATCACCAAACTTGAACAATATGATTACGTTGGTGCCACTGCTGTGGCAGTGGTGATGCTGGTGATCTCATTCATCCTGCTGCTGGCGATTAACGGCCTGCAGTGGTGGGCAAACCGCAATAATGGTGCCGAGCGTTAAGTTGCGTGCATCTTTACGTATTTAACCTCATCTAAATTTTAGGTCGTTTTTATGTCAGGCATTTCCACTTCGCAATACAGTCATTACCATAGCAAAGTTGCACGCAACCGCGCCACCTCTGAACCTGCATGGGTACGCTATCTGCTCATAGGCACTGCATTGAGCTTTTTAAGCCTGTTTCTGTTTGTCCCGCTTGCCGCGGTATTTACAGAGGCGTTGCGTAAAGGCTTTGATACTTATGTCACTGCACTGGTAGATCCTGATGCACTTGCCGCCATCAAACTGACTTTTATCGCCGCCATCATTGCCGTGCCACTCAATCTGGTATTTGGTGTTTCTGCGGCATGGGCCATCACTAAATTTGAGTTTAAAGGCAAAAGCATACTGATTACCTTGATTGATTTGCCGTTTGCAGTTTCTCCGGTGATTGCAGGTTTGATTTACGTGCTTATTTTTGGCTTACAGGGCTGGTTTGGCAGCTATCTGGTCGATAATGACATCAAAATTATTTTTGCCGTACCCGGCATTGTACTCGCCACTATTTTTGTCACCTTTCCGTTTGTTGCACGAGAGCTGATCCCGCTCATGCAAGCGCAAGGCAAAGATGAAGAAGAGGCAGGCCTGGTGTTAGGGGCGTCAGGCTGGCAGATTCTGTGGCGCATCACCCTGCCCAACGTAAAATGGGGACTACTGTATGGCGTCATCTTAACCAATGCCCGTGCAATGGGCGAGTTTGGTGCGGTTTCTGTAGTTTCAGGGCATATCCGCGGCATGACCAACACGATGCCCTTGCATGTAGAGATTTTATATAACGAATACAACTATGCTGCCGCATTTGCCGTTGCCTCACTGCTGGCTTTGCTGGCCTTGGTGACCTTAGCACTCAAAACCTATGTGGAGTGGCACGCCGCGCACGATGCCAGCCTAGCTGAAGACGCATCAAAATAATACGCACCACCTAATTTACCCTGCATTAAAGGCTCAATCTTAAATTTGGAATAACACCATGAGTATAGAAATACGTAACATTAAAAAGAACTTCGGACAATTTAGCGCCCTGAATGACGTAAGCCTGGATGTGCCCAGTGGTGAGCTAGTGGCGCTGTTAGGTCCATCCGGCTGCGGAAAAACCACGCTACTGCGCATAATTGCCGGCCTGGAAACCCCAGATTCCGGCAATATTCTGTTTTACGGTAACGATGCCACCGAACGCCAGGTGCGTGAACGCGAAGTTGGCTTTGTATTCCAGCACTATGCTTTATTCCGCCACATGACAGTTTTTGAAAATGTGGCCTTTGGTTTGCGTGTGCGTCCTAAGCAAACCCGTCCGAATGAGGCTGAAATCAAGCGTCGCGTACATGAGCTATTAAACCTAGTGCAGCTCGACTGGCTGGCTGATCGCTACCCGCCACAATTGTCTGGCGGACAGCGTCAACGCATTGCGTTGGCCCGCGCTTTGGCGGTGGAACCTAAAGTCCTGTTATTGGATGAACCTTTTGGGGCTTTGGATGCAAAAGTACGCAAAGAATTGCGCCGTTGGTTGCGTCGCCTGCATGATGAACTGCACATCACCAGCATTTTTGTCACGCATGACCAGGAAGAGGCGCTTGAAGTCGCCGACCGTGTTGTTGTGATTAACAAGGGTCAGATTGAGCAAATCGGCTCACCACAAGAGGTTTATGATCACCCGGTTTCACCTTTTGTTTATCAGTTTCTGGGCAACGTGAATCAATTTGACAGCCAAGTGCACAATGGTGCGGCTAAAATTGGCGAAATCAGCCTTAAAATTAACGCGCACCCAGACACCCAAAACTCACCTGCCTTGGCTTTTGTACGGCCACACGACATAGAAATTTACAACACTCAGCATCCCGATAAGGTAGGATTTGAAGCAATTGTACGTTATGTAAATGCCGTTGGACCATTGGTACGTGTTGAGCTTGAGCGTGCAGATCACACTGAATTGATTGAAGCCGAGCTCACGCAGGAACGCTTCCGCGAGCTTGATTTAACAGCGGCACAGCATGTGTTTATTTACCCTCGTAACGTCAGGGTGTTTTTAAAAGAAAATCACGCCACCGCTTAGATGGAGTTGAAGCTCACCATGATATTTCGGTGTATTCTCCCCCGCAAACAGGCAAGCGCGCTAAGACTGGCAAACACACCCGGCATCACTAACTTATTTACAGCTTTAACCCGTATTTCCATTAGAACGGGAAATGAGGCTATGACATTTTGAGGCAGTTTAACCCAGACTTGCCATTAAGGCTCGCCTGCGGCTAGCTAATAATCAACACTAAAGCCAACAAGTTGGCAAGTGTTGCTAAAAATGGCACGCCGCACAGTTTGATGGATTTTTTGTGCAAACTTTATGATCTATAGCCCATTCCATGTATGGGTAATCTGGGCTAAACAGACACTCCCAAGCTTAAAATGTAAAAAATCAAAATAAATCTGTCATTGATGGTAGAAAATCAGGATTTTCTGCCATAAAAAGTTCTATAATCTTGCGTACAAAAAAACTTTCCATTAAACAACTCCAAAAGAGAAGATAAATGACTACGAAAAATGCTGATATTGGCCTGGTGGGCCTTGCCGTTATGGGCCAAAACCTGGCTCTCAATATTGCCGATCACGGCTACACCATTGCGGTTTACAATCGCGATCCTAAAAAAATGGTGAACTTCATTGAAGAATGCAAGAAAAACGAACCTTCTCATGCCAATGTGGTTGGCCATGCAGATTTGGCCTCATTTGTATTAAGTATCAAGCGCCCTCGTAAAATTGTCCTGCTGGTGAAAGCGGGCAGTGCAACCGACGTTACCATTAATGCTTTGCTACCGTTTCTGGAGCAAGGCGACATTATCATTGACGGTGGTAATGCGTTGTGGACAGACACAATTCGTCGTGAAAAAGAATTAGCAGCAAAAGGTATTGACTTCATTGGTTCTGGTGTTTCAGGCGGTGAAACCGGTGCGCGTTTTGGTCCTTCATTAATGCCATCAGGTACACGTAAAGCCTGGTCGAGCCTGGAGCCAATCTGGCGCGATATTGCAGCCAAGGTTGACCCTGTAACAGGTGAACCTCTTGAGGGGGGTAAACCTGGCAAGCCGGTTGAAGGTGGTTTTTCGTGCGCTGAATACATCGGCCCCGATGGCGCAGGGCACTATGTGAAAATGGTGCATAACGGTATTGAATACATCGATATGCAGCTGATTTGTGAAGCCTACTGGTTGATGAAAAATCTGTTGGGTATGCCTGCGGATGAGATCGGCAAAGTATTTGCAGAGTGGAATAAAGGCGAGTTGTCCAGCTTCCTGATAGAGATTACAGCTGATATTCTGCAACAAAAAGACCCTGTAGGTCCTGGCTTTCTTGTGGACAAAATCCTGGACACTGCCGGCCAGAAAGGTACTGGTCAATGGACAGCAGCCAATGCGCTTGAGTTGGGCGCACCGGCTAATGCAATTGCTGCCGCGGTATATGCGCGTGCATTATCAAGCTTAAAAGAAGAGCGCGTAGCGGCAAGTAAGATTCTAAAAGGCCCGCTACTTAAAGTAGAAGCTGATAAAAAAGCAGTTATTGAAGCCATTAAAAATGCTTTATATTGCTCAAAAATCTGCGCTTATGCACAAGGCTTCCAGCTCATTGATAAAGCACAGGTAGCCTATAACTGGAAACTTAACTTCGGTGAAATTGCACAAATCTGGCGCGGTGGTTGTATTATTCGCGCGCGTTTCCTACAAAAAATTACTGATGCTTACGCACTGAACTCACGTTTAAAAAATCTGATGTTAGACCCATACTTCACTAATGCAATGAATGAAGGTCAAGCCGGCTGGCGTAAAGTGATTGCGCTTGCTGTGACGAATGGTATTCCGGCTCAAGGTTTTGCAGCAGCTTTAGCTTATTATGACGGCTACCGTAGCGCAGATTTGCCTGCTAACCTGTTACAAGGTCAGCGTGATTATTTTGGTGCGCACACTTATGAGCGTAAAGATCAGCCACGTGGCCAATTCTTCCATCTGGATTGGCCCGAAGCCGGTCGTCCGCAACTCGAAGTTTAGGTAATCTAACCGCAATAAAAAACCCGCTTTAGGCCGGTTTTTTATTGCGCGCTATTATGTCTCTGATGCACTACAAAGCTAGCTCAAAAGCAGCATCGAACCTCACACTTTAACCACACTTACTTTCACCGCAGTTTAGACAGGTAAGGCAGCCATCCATAATGATGCTAGCCTTAGTGTTGCATTTCTTGCAAAGCTGCGCGCCTTTAGGGAAGCCTTCGTCATTCATTTCCTCACCTGATTTGGCATGTTTTTCCAGATACTCAGCTTTTTTCGTGTCGATCAGTTTTTGCTGATGTTGATCTAGGCCAGGTTTTTTCAGCATGCCGATTTCCTGCAAGTGCTGTTCAACCACTTCGCCAATTTCAGCCACTAGGCTAGGCACAAACTTGCCGCCTTTTTTAAAGTATCCGCCGCTTGGTTCGAATACGCTTTTGAGCTCTTCCACTAGGAATGTTACATCACCACCTTTGCGGAATACCGCTGACATCACACGGGTGAGGGCAACAATCCATTGAAAGTGCTCCATGTTTTTGGAGTTGATAAACACCTCGAATGGGCGACGATGTTCTTGTGGTGTGCCTTCGTTCATCACAATGTCGTTAATGGTGATGTACAGCGCATGCTCGGTCACAGGCGTTTTGATTTTATAGGTATTACCAACCAGTTTCTCGGGGCGGCCTAGCGGCTCACCTAATTGCACGACATTAGTAGCGGTTTCTGCAGCCTTAGCCTCTGCCGCTTTGGCTTTATCTTCTTCTGTTACCAGGTTGTAACCGACGATTTTCTTTTCAATTTTAATAGTCATTTTGTTTTCCTTTTCGCGGGGTCTACCCAACTTTAATTTAGCTGAATTAAAACGTAGCGCGCGATGCGAATGCTAGGCGAAAAATGGTTTTGAACCGGAATGTACAAGGAGTACATGAGGATTTAAAACTGTTTTTTAACAACGCAATCGCGAGCGTAGTAGTTTTAAGCAGCTAAATTTAGAACTTACCGTAATAGCCTTCTTTCAACGCATCATACAGATTGGCCGCGCTATGAATCTCGCCATCGTATTCGATCTCTTCATTACCTTTTACTTCAATTTCAGTGCCGTCTTCCAGCGTGAATTTGTAAGTGGTGTTTTCCAGGTCTTTCTCAGTCACTAACACGCCCTGGAATGCTTCAGGGTTGAACCTGAATGTGGTGCAACCTTTCAGGCCTTTGTCGTAAGCGTACAAATAGATGTTTTTGAAATCTTCAAAATCATAATCTGTTGGCACGTTAATGGTTTTTGAAATTGAGCTGTCAATCCATTTTTGTGATGCCGCCTGAATATCCACGTGGGCTTTAGCCATGATGGTGGATGAATCCAGGAAGTAATCCGGCAGCTGCTCTTCTGCCTTGTCGCTGAAGGGCATTGCATTCGGGTTCACCAGTTCACGATAAGCCAGCAACTCATAAGAGAATACATCGACTTTTTCTTTCGATTTTTTACCTTCACGAATCACGTTACGTGCATAGTGATGCGCGAAAGATGGCTCGATGCCGTTACTTGCATTGTTCGCCAAGCTCAATGAAATCGTACCAGTTGGCGCAATTGAACTATGATGGGTGAAGCGCACACCTTTGGTGGCGATCTGGTTACGCAAACCTTCCGGGAACTGCTGCATGTAACGGCTGTACTTACCCAGCAACACTTTGCCGGCAATCTTCTGACCCACTTTAACGCCATCTGCCGCCATCTCTGGGCGTTTGGCCAGCATATCAGCAGTGACTTCAAACTTCTCATCCATAATTGGCGCCGGGCCTTTTTCTTCAGCCAGCTGCACGCCAACGTTCCAGCCTTCTTCCGCCATCACGCGGGTGACTTCTTCGGTGAATTTGATCGAATCTTCTTCACCGTATTTCATTTTCATCATGGTCAGGCTGGAACCCAAACCTAAATAGCCCATGCCATGACGGCGTTTACGCATGATTTCATCGCGCTGCTGCTGCAAGGGCAGGCCGTTGATTTCTACCACGTTATCCAGCATGCGAGTGAACACAGCCACCACTTCACGGTATTCTTTCCAGTCGAAGTGCGCTTCATCCGTGAACGGTTTTCTGACAAAACGTGTCAGGTTGATAGAGCCTAACAGACATGCACCATAAGGCGGCAATGGCTGCTCGCCGCATGGGTTGGTGGCGCGGATATTTTCACAGAACCAGTTGTTATTCATCTCGTTCACGCGGTCGATCAGGATAAAACCAGGCTCAGCAAAGTCGTAAGTGCTGGACATAATCACATCCCATAACCTGCGCGCCTTGATGGTTTTATACACACGGCAAGCTACTTTGCCAGCGTCTTTACCTTCTGTTTTAGCCAGATATTTGCCTTTGATCGGCCACTCGCGCCAAACTACTTGGTTGTCATCATTGACATTTAAGCCGTCAATAATGGCTTCTTTTTCAGTCACGGGGAAAGCCAGTTTCCATTCGGCGTCTGCTTTTACCGCTTCCATGAACTCTTTGGTGATCAGGCATGACAGGTTGAACTGGCGAAGACGGCCATTCTCACGCTTGGCTTTGATGAAATCTGTCACATCCGGATGTGAGATATCGAACGTGGCCATTTGCGCACCGCGGCGGCCGCCTGCAGAAGATACGGTGAAACACATCTTGTCGTAAATATCCATGAATGACAATGGGCCGCTGGTGTAAGCACCCGCACCCGCCACAAAAGCACCTTTCGGACGCAGTGTTGAAAACTCGTAGCCGATACCGCAGCCTGCTTTTAAGGTTAGGCCAGCTTCATGCACTTTACCGAGGATGTCGTCCATGCTGTCTGAAATCACGCCAGAAACCGTACAGTTAATGGTTGAAGTTGCCGGTTTATGCTCTAGCGCACCTGCGTTAGAAGTGATACGGCCTGCCGGAATCGCGCCGCGACGCAATGCCCACAAAAACTTTTCATGCCACTCGGCACGTTTTTCCTCTGTGGTTTCCACATCAGCCAAAGCACGCGCTACCCGCGCAAATGATGCATCCATATCCGCATCGACATTGTCACCTTGTTTGGATTTTAAGCGGTATTTTTTATCCCAAATATCGAGTGATACTGGTTGAATCGGAATTTCTTTTTCGACATCAGTACTGATATTTTTAGCTGCATCTACGGCTTTTAGCATGAACAATCCCTTTTTGTTGAATACAGGTCAGACTCTTGCATATTTAGAGCTCAACATGACCTGAATTTTGTGATTCTTAAACTTTGATTCAAATTACTTATTGCAATGTTTATTACGATTGGTTTAAGAAACCAAATTTGTAACAAAACCACAATATATTGTGTTTTTTTGTTAATTTAATCATTTGGTAGTGGTAGGTCAAGCAATTTTTATGACTATTTTTAATTAAAATCACTTGATAAATTCAAACATCAGGCGCCATCTGGCTTGTAGCCATCCAGGCCTTATCAATTGCTTTTTTACGATATCTCAATCTGTGAGAAAATATTGTCATGACACGCACGCTTTACACCTTGCTACTTTTTTTGCTGTTACCATTGACGCCCCTCAAGTTATTATGGCGCGCGAGAAAACAACCCGAATATCTGCACCACTGGCAAGAGCGTTATGGGCATTACCGTATTAAAATCACGCAGCCCGTCATATGGCTGCACTGCGTATCGGTGGGCGAAACACGCGCAGCAGTACCATTAATCAGCGCATTGCTCGACGCATATCCCAGTCACCGGATACTGCTAACACATACCACACCAACAGGACGTGCGACAAGCGAGCAAATTTTTGGCGACAAGGTTGCACGTGTATACTTACCGTATGACCTGCCGTTTGCAGTCAAACGCTTTATACAATACTTCAAACCTGTCGTTGGCGTCATTCTGGAAACCGAACTTTGGTTTAACTTGATTGCCTCTTGCAAACAACAAACCACACCATTGCTGCTCGTCAATGCGAGATTGTCTGAAAAATCGGCGCGTGGTTACGCCAAATTAGCAAAATTAACGCAGGACGGGTTGCAGGCTTTATCTGCCATTGCAGCACAAACCGACGTAGACGCAGAGCGTCTGCAAGCGTTGGGCGCAAAAAACATCACCATCACAGGTAATTTAAAATTTGAAGTTACCCCTCCTGACAACGCTGCACAACAAGGCAAACTACTGCGCCATTCCCTAGGTGAGAAGCGGCCCGTATTTTTGGCTGCCAGTACCAGAGAAGGCGAGGAGGAGATGATTCTGGATGCAGTCTGCAATACGACTGTGCCAGATCTGCTCACGGTGATAGTTCCAAGACACCCGCAACGCTTTGACGACGTAGATGCTTTACTCAAGAAACGCGGGTTTAACTATTTAAGACGCTCAACTCTAACTGATGCCAGTGCTGTAGGAAAAGAGGTTAAGTATATCCTTGGTGACAGTATGGGAGAAATGTTCACCTATTATGCAGCCTGCGATATTGCGTTTATTGGCGGCAGTCTATTACCGCTAGGCGGGCAAAATTTGATAGAGGCTTTGCGCATGGGTAAACCCGTGCTGATTGGGCCACACACTTTTAATTTTGAGCAGGTATGCAAGCTCGCAACGGGGGCGGGGGCTGCCATACAAGTGCAAGATACAACTGAGCTAACTCACCACATTAACGCATTATTCAGCCACCCATCCAGGCAAAAGCAGATGTCACAAGCGGCACAAAGCGTGGGCCTTGCCAATCAAGGGGCAACGGCGCGCACTTTTAAACTGATTCAGCCATTTATTTAAGGATTCACGAAACAAGTGACTTATGTCATTCTGAACTTAGAGAGACATCTTTTTATAGCAAGCACTTGGATTTCTCACAGCAGCTGATAATCAACACTAATGCCAACAAGTTGGCAAGTGTTGCTAAAAATGGCAACGCCGCACAGTTTGATGGATTTTTTGTGCAAATTTCATGATCAATCGTCATGCTATTAACAGACAATATTTGCACAAAAAAGCGCAGAATGGGCAAGTTAACATTCAAGCAGAGTAAATCTGCCTGATGGAAAATCTGGCTTCATGCTACCGGGGGTGGGGGGGAACAAAAAAGGCTGCTAAGTCTATGACCTAACAGCCTTTCCTGATGTTGGCGGAGTGGACGGGACTCGAACCCGCGACCCCCGGCGTGACAGGCCGGTATTCTAACCAACTGAACTACCACTCCTAAAAACTGACGCAGCGATTGGCTACGATTTTTTTAGATACTCATTAGAAAAAACGTGGTGGGTGCTAACGGGGTCGAACCGCTGACATTCGCCTTGTAAGGGCGACGCTCTACCAACTGAGCTAAGCACCCGCGTCTTGCTAACGAGGTCGGCATAATACAACATAAGTCATATTTTTCCAACAAGAAATAGCATGAACTTACAATTTTTTTATTTTAACCCAGATTTTCTATTAGGACGCGCAATGATGGTGAGGCAGTTTTGAGGGGTTTTTGTGGTTTATGAGGCGTCCATAGCTAGACTGCAAAATAACAGGCCCCACTGTTCACAATACCGCAAAGGTCATCACCACCAAAGCACAGCCACAAGGAAAACATCTCCCGGCTTGATTAATAATCGCTACTTCTACCGGTGGAATATCCTGTAGGGAGATCATTCTGCCACTCACCGCAATCCGCACAGCTGTGATCGTGCATCGTGGGACTTAGCACCAAATGCGTACTTCCACAAAACTTGCATTGACGATGCTGATCAGCCTCTTTATGGTGCACGCGATGATGCTCCGTTGCAACCTTTGTGCTGCCCAATCCGTATTTGTTATCCATAGCTAACTCCTTATACTTTAGGTACGCGCTATGTTGATCAAGTTACGCTCTTTTGACCCATTGAGCAAGCGTTAGCAGATGCCTTATGCAGATATCCAGAGATTTGCATAAGGCCTTAATCTACACCAACCCCTGCGTCCAGCTTGCGTCCTGCTGATAACTGGCTGCCCAGTTCTGCACATCATCTGCAGGCATCGGCCTTGCAATGCCATAACCCTGTATCACCGAACAACCCATTCTTAACAGCCACACCCCTTGCTCGGAAGTTTCCACCCCCTCAGCGACTACTTTACGCTTAAAATCCCGGCTAAGGCTGATTACACCGGCTACTACGGCCAGGTCATCCACATCCTGTAGCATATCCCTAACGAATGACTGATCAATTTTGATGGTCTCGACTGGTAAACGGCGCAAATAGGTTAAAGAAGAATAACCCACACCAAAATCATCCAAGGCAAAACTCACCCCAAGTTGCTTGCAGCCCTGTATTGTTTGCGCCACGCCTGATACATCTTCAATTGCGGCAGTTTCGGTAATTTCCAGCTCGAGTTTTTGTGGCGCAACTTGAGGAAACTCGGCTAGCATTAACCCCAAACGCTCCGTGAAGTTATTTTGTACAATATGCTTGGCCGAAATATTAACGCTCACTTGAAACTCCAGCCCCAGTTTTTGCCATACACTAATTTGCTGTAATGCAGTGCGCACAACCCACTCACCTAGCACAATCGAAAAATCCGTTTCTTCGATAATAGATAAAAATGTTGCGGGGGAACGCAATCCTAACTCAGGATGCTGCCAGCGTATCAACGCCTCCATACCTACGATTCTTCCCTCGCGTATGTTAACTTTAGGTTGATAAAACAGGCAAAACTCCTGACTTGCTAACGCCTGCTCTATCCTAACCCGATCTTGCCTGAGCCCTTTAAAGTTGCGCTCATGCGCAGCGTCAAACTGTTGAATACGGCTTCCACCGTTGACCTTGGCCTGATACATGGCATGATCAGCGTGTCGTAGCAATGTGTCTGCTTCACTGCCGTCATCGGGGAAAATGGTATAGCCGATACTTGAAGAAACGGTGACTGATTTATCACCAATCTGATAGGGTGTTTTAATCACCTGCAGCAATCGTGTCAGGGTTTGTTTACATTCATCAATGCCCTGTAATCCGCTTAATAAAATTGCAAATTCATCGCCACCGAGACGGGCAACCGTGTCGCTATCACGCAGGCAGGCGTTCATACGCACCGCCAATTGCACCAGCAGATAATCGCCTGCTTCATGACCCAAGGTGTCATTGACAGGCTTGAATCCATCCAGATCTAACACGCAAACCGCGAGCAGCTCTCCAGAACGCTCGGTGCGAGCCAAGCCCTGTTGCAAACGGTCTGAAAGCAATGCGCGATTGGGTAATTGGGTAAGCGGATCATGATAAGCCATGCGCTCCAAGTTTTGCTGTTGCTCCTTGGCTTCGGTAATATCTGAAAACAGCCCGACAAAATTACGTATATTGCGCTGATCATCACGCACGGTAAACACATCCAGCCATGAAGCGTAGACTTCATTATCTTTGCGTCTGCTCCAGGTTTCGCCGCGCCATTCGTTATCGCTCTCTACTGACTGCCACAATGTGGGCAGCAATGCCTCGTCATATGTGCAAAATCCCAACTCTTCCGGTCTGCAACCTAATGCTTCTTCTCGGGTGTACCCAGTAATGGCGATAAATGCCGGGTTAACTTCTACTAGCCTGCCTTGGGCATCAGTAATAAAAATACCGTCCCGTGCATGCTCAAACACGCTGGCCGACAAGCTCATCCGATCAGCATTCTGGCGCAGAGTTTCAATGGACTCGCGCAACTTCTGACGCATGTCTAACACATTGGCCATGAGCGTGTGCGGTTTTGCCTGCGTGCCATCCTGAGCCAAGTCGCCCGAAGCAATGCGCTGCACAACATCAATCGCCAAGGCCGGATCACTGCCGATAGGATCAAAAATCAATCGTCTGAATTGCCACAGAACCAATGCAATCAGAATAGCCACGAGCAGAAGTCCTGCTGTAATCACTAACCAGGAATTTGCAAAACTTAAGGTACGTGCTTCGCTTAGCGGATAGGCGGCAACAACATTAAAACCCCATTCCGGCACAGTTTCTGTCACAAAAACCCATGAGTCAGGTTTAGACTCCAGGAGTGCGGAGGCTTGATCAACAGTGATATGTGCGGATAAAAAACGTATTTTATTTGCATGATCCTGCACTGCCACAAAACCCGTTTTAAGCTGACGTGCGTTTTCAACAGCTTCGCGCAGCACTTTCATGTCTACTTTATAGCCTACGTAATACGCGCCTATCACCTGATTGCTTTGATTAAACATTGGGGCGTATATGGTGATGTAAGGCTCACCCAATATATCCACCACCCTCTGAAAGGTACGACCATGGCGCAAGGCAAGAATGACATCGCCATCCGGGTCCAATTTTGTGCCAATGGCGCGCTGCCCGTCACTACGTACAACGTTAGTGGTAACACGAATAAAATCATTGCCCTGTCTTGCAAAAATGGTGGCAGTGCCGCCAAACACTTGACTGATACCATCTACCAACTCTATATTGTTGGTTATCTGGGTTTCGCCCATCTGAAGGCTAGGCAACTGCTGAGTGCCGACAAACACTTTGCCACTAAACGCCGGCCGACCTAAGGCTTTAGTGCGCTGACGCAAAAGCTGTATTGCAGCATGCGCCTGTTCACCAACCAGATTATCGGTCACATTCAGTAACCGCACCAGCGTGAATGCCTGCTGCTGCGCGCTCGTGCGAATGTTGTCTAGCTGCTGGGACGCTTGCTGCCAGGTAAATACAAAAGGCGCAACCGCAAACAGAATGAAAGCGGGTAAGAAGATGCGCCAAATTGTAGAAATTTTATTTTGCATATGGGGTATGCTGGCTTAAGCTTAAGGGCATCCTATCATAATTCGAAATGAATTTATGCCAGGAAGTAACAAGGGTTGATTGGCCAGTTTTTTCAATCACTTTTTATTTATTTTTTTACTGTGGTTAGCTGCGGCTTGCATGACGTATAAGCAATTTTTTCACCGTCATTCAAACTGGCATTGTCATTATCAAGCTCTAATGTAATCGCACCACTTGCATAACGGCTGCCTGTCGCATTTACTTTAGCCAGATTCACTTCATGCTGCGGGTAAATGAGCCACGCATCAGCTCCCTGATTCAGTATTCTGACATAAAACCGCTTGTCACCTTCGCAGATGTATTCAGTAGCATTTTGCGGCACACCCGCCTGCGCTTTTTGCCCAGAACCAAATGGATTGTTAAAACTAAGTGAACTACACGCGGGCAGGCTCAGCAATAAAACCAGGATTAAAGGCACTTGACGATTTTTTTTGATCATATTTATGCTCTAACGACTTCATTATAAAAATAAACTGCTCAATCTTGCACTTGCCCAGCTCGGCTCAATCTATCACTCACTGCCGACCATTGTGCTTGCGATGGCGGCAACGCCACCAGTAGTCGATCCAATTTTAAGGCATCCAAGCGATGCAAAGTATCATACAACTGCTCGGCCACTTTGTCCGGCTGATTTGGTAGGCGGATGACCAACCCTTGCGGTTGCAAACCTTCACCTATCATAAGCGTCGCATAGGTTAAATGTGCCGCGCTCAGTGCCTGACTGCACTGTATCAATGCATCCCGCTGTTTAAAGAGTAATAATGGCGTGAGCGGCGAATAATGTAAAGCGTGCTGACCTGGCACTCTTGGTGTTGACTTGAGATCCGTCGCAAGTATTTCTGGCACCTTAGGGAGCTGACTGAATGGATTTTGACTCAAATCTGGCTGATTAAGCATTTTGGCAATCTGGGTTTCGCCTATGACGCCTGGCCTGAGAACCTGCCACTGCCCACTGGCCGTGACACTCACAATGGTAGATTCAATACCCACCTGGCAGGCGCCGCCATCCAAGACGGGTATAGCATCCCCCAGCCCCTTTTCCACATGCTCAACCGTAGTCGGGCTTAATTGCGTAAACAAATTAGCCGACGGCGCGGCCAAACTTAGTGCACTCTGCTGAAGCAATGCCAATGCAACCGGATGATCAGGCACCCTCAAGGCAACGGTAGACTCACCACCACGCACCACACGCGACACACTTTCCTTCGCTGGCAACACGATGGTTAAGGGGCCTGGCCAATAGCACGCTGCTAACCTGCGCGCGGTTTCGGGGAAACACGCAGCCCAGTTTTCCACTTGACTAATGTCGCCTATGTGGACGATTAACGGGTGGTCTGCGGGACGCTGCTTGATTTCAAATATTTTTTTGAGCGCGCTATCATTGGTCGCATCTGCGGCTAAGCCATATACAGTCTCAGTAGGAATCGCCACCACCTCTCCATGTTTTAGTCTGGCAATGGCCTGCTCTAAACAAATGCGCATGATGTTTCTATCAAATCTTAAAACCCCATTTTACTACGTTAAGTGGCGACTACAATCATTTGAAAATTTCGGCTTTATATGCGGATAGGATAAAATGCTTCTTTTGATAAGGAATACAAATGACACAAATTACCGTTGAGAAAAACCCAAGCCAGCAAAAGCTGGACACTTTAAATGTCAACAAATGGCCAACCTGGCAAAAAGAGGTGTCGGTGTTTCCATGGACATTCCCGGAGCAGGAGATCGCTTACATATTAGCGGGTGAATGTGTCATCACCCCGACAGGCGGCAGTCCGGTGAGCTTTGGCAAGGGGGACCTGGTGACCTTCCCAGCAGGTATGACTGCCAGCTGGGAGGTAAAGCAACCGCTACACAAACATTATCACTTAGACGGCTCCAAATTTGGCCAAATATACCGCCGAATTAAACTTGCATTAAAACGCTAAATTTTGGATTCAAACTATCAGCAGGCCACTCAGTTTTTAAGTGGTATAGACAGTGACTGGCAATCATTAATTACCAAGGTAGGGCCTTGCCAGTTAACAGCAAGACCTGAACGTGAACCGTATGAGGCGCTGGTGCGTGCAGTTGCCTACCAGCAGCTTAGCACACTGGCAGGCGATGCGATCTTAAAAAAATTGCTCGCACGTTTTTCAGGCTTGCCTCAGCCAGAACAGCTACTTGATGCTGAGTTTGATGACCTGCGTGCAGTAGGCTTTTCCGGTATGAAAATTAAAACGCTCAAAGGGATTGCCGAAGGCGCTTTAAGCCAAGTGATCCCCTCGCGCGAAGTTGCCGACACCATGAGCAATGAGGCGTTGATTGAACGTTTAGTTACTTTAAAGGGCATCGGTCAGTGGACAGTGGAAATGATGCTGATATTTACTTTGCAGCGCATGGATATTTTGCCCGCAAATGACTTGGGTATTTTACAAGGATACAAAAGACTTAAGAAACTAGATACGGCGCCCAAGCCAAAATTTATGGCCGAAATTGCAACTGTTTGGCAACCTTACCGCACGATTGCCAGCTGGTATTTGTGGCGCGTACCAAAATAAGCCAACACTTCATTTGTACCTTTTTAACTTATTGATTGTCATCGCTATTTGCGCACAAGACTAAGTGCAACCGCCTCAGCTACTTTAATGCCATCAACACCGGCAGATAAAATGCCGCCAGCATAGCCAGCACCTTCGCCGCATGGATATAAGCCTTTGGTGTTGATGCTTTGTAACGTTTCATCATCACGTTTGATACGAATCGGTGACGAGGTGCGTGTTTCCACACCAGTCAGTACCCCGTCGGCGAGGTCAAAACCTTTGACCTGTTTGGCAAATTCAGGAATGGCTTCGCGGATGGCGGTAATCGCAAACTCGGGCAAAGCGGTATCCAGATTGGTCAGGTGCACGCCAGGTTTGTATGAAGGTGTGACGCTGCCAAACTGGGTGGAAGGTTTGTTAGCCAAAAAGTCAGCAATCAACTGACCTGGTGCGTTGTAATTGCTACCGCCCAGAATGAAAGCATGGCTTTCCAGTTTGCGCTGTAACTCCATGCCGGCGAGCGGATGGTCAGGATAATCGATCTCGGGCGTGATGCCGACCACAATGCCTGCGTTGGCATTACGTTCGTTACGAGAATATTGGCTCATGCCATTCGTCACCACGCGGTTAGGCTCTGATGCCGCAGCGACGACGGTGCCGCCCGGGCACATGCAGAAACTGTACACGGAGCGGCCATTTTTGGCATGATGCACCAGCTTGTAGTCTGCCGCCCCCAGCTTGGTGAGTAAGTCCTCACTGTAGCTCTTGCCGTATCTAGCTCTATCAATCAGTGATTGCGGGTGTTCGATACGGAAGCCAATCGAGAACGCTTTAGCTTCTACATAAACACCGCGTTTGTAAATCATTTCAAAAGTATCGCGCGCACTATGGCCCACTGCCAATATGAGGTGGTTGGTTGCGATACGCTCACCGGTCTGCAGCACCACGCCCTGAACGGCATGATCCTCAATCTCGATATCTTCAACACGAGACTCGAAACGGATTTCACCGCCCAGCTCGATAATCGTTTTGCGCATTTCTTCTACCATGCCGACCAATCTGAAGGTACCGATATGCGGATGACTGACGTAGCGGATTTCTTCAGGTGCACCGGCTTTGACAAACTCCTGTATTACCTTGCGGCCGTAGTGCTTAGGGTCTTTGATCTGGCTATACAGCTTGCCGTCCGAGAATGTGCCGGCACCACCTTCACCGAACTGCACGTTGGATTCCGGGTTTAATGTGTTTTTACGCCATAACCCCCAAGTGTCCTGAGTGCGCTCGCGTACCGCCTTGCCACGTTCCAGCACAATCGGCCTGAAGCCTGACTGGGCAAGAATCAATGCGGCAAAAATGCCAGCTGGGCCAAAACCCACCACGACAGGTCTATTAGCCTCCGTTCGTGATGAACCTGTCGAACCACTAAGCCCTTCGACAAGCTCAGACCGTAAAGGTCTTCCCCGATTTTCTAAGCCAGTGAACTGGCTAGAAAAGTGTGGAGAGTGAACGGTTTTTGAGCTTGCAACCGCCACAAACTTATATTCAGTATCAGGCGCCGGCTTGATATGCGGATCTTTGCGGAATTTGGCCAGTATCTTCGCCTCGTTCTTCACTTCTACATCGAGATTGTAGACATACAAAATTGCATGTGATTTGCGCGCATCCACCCCGCGCTTAAAGATGTCGAAATGTACCAGGTCGCTTTCAGGAATTTCCAGGCGCTTAAGTAACGCTGCCTTGATTTGGTCATCCTGGTGCTTGAGCGTATCAGCCTGCTCGATCGGGAGTTTGATTTCTGTAATGCGTAACATGGGTAACCTCAGGGATAGTGTTTATCTACCAATGCTGAGATTCTACACTTGATATGAAACTTTATTACCCTCCGTGTTCGCTCATATTAAAGTTGTACCCTAAAAATCACGTTAACTCCTTGATTTTAGGTGTTCGTAATTTCGCACTAAAAAATAAAGTTGTATCGTGAATATATCAACTAAGGCGGATTCAAATTTTAAGTCTCTGTTAAAAGCACATAAGCCACCACTGGCAATTTATCAAATTTATAATTAGCTGACCTTCCCAGCTAACCCCTGTGCATAGCTACCCATAGCAACCTAGGAAGTCATCTTGTGTAGGCAGAACTCTATCAGCGAATCACTACCCCCCACGGTAACTTGCCAACAGCTATGGTCTGTACCACCTGCTGTGTAACTGTGTCGATTACGGAAATATTGTCAGAACGTCCGTTAGCAACATAAAGTTTCTTACCATCAGGCGTCAGGGCCATGTTCCATGGTCGTTTGCCGACCCTGATAGTTGCTGCAACTGTGTTGCTTTTAGTTTCAATCACGCTCACCGTGCCATCACCACCATTTGAAACGTACACATTGGCACCATCTGGCGAAACAGCAATTCCATTTGCTCTTAAACCAGTTGGTATACTTTTTATCGCCTTCCAACTGCTTGTATCTATCACTTCCGTTAAGTTAGCTTCTTCATTGGCGATATATGCAAATTTGCCATCTGGCATAAAACCTATACCTCTCGGATGCCCAGCTGACTTGATGCGTGCAACAGACTTCTGAGTCGACACATCCAGTACGTCAACATCGCTACTTTCCTCATTACTCGCTAACAGCCATTTTCCATCTTGCGAATACACGCAATGCTCAGGATTTTTACCTTGAATTTTAACCTTATGTGAAATTTTCAATGAGCCAATATCGACAAAGGCCACAGCGTTTTCTTCTTCTAAGCAGACCGCCATGGTGTTGCCATCAGGCGATAGATTAATGCTCTCCGGGCTTTCACCAACAGGTATATTCTTTAGAAGTTTATGCGAGGTAACATCCACCACCTTCAGTGCACCACTTTCTGCATCGACCACAAACAAAGTTTTAGCTGCAGAATCAAGCGCAAGCCCTTGAATTTTTTTGCCCAGCCGTCCTTTGCTTGGTAAAGTATGTGTAATCTGGTCGGTGGCAGTATCGATCACCGAGACCGTACCATCCCTCTCGTTAGGTACGTATGCATACGGTGCTGCCAACGCCTGGCCACTGGCAGATAAAGCCGCCACAAGCAATATGGTAGTTTGCTTAAACTTCATGGAAGTTGCCTTGCTTGATTTCATCATCAATTCACCTTGCTAAATTTGTAAAAAAGCCAGGCACGGTTTAGGTGTCTGGCGTAAACACTTTGGAGTGTGATTAAGTACATATTAATGCTGGTGTTGGCAACCTGGATACTTAATAAATCCCAAAATAGCATGGGATAAATTCCCGAATTTAAGCACAGAACTATTTCCCAGTTTCTAATGCTTTTTTTAGGCCTATAGCCGCTGCATCATAAAGCTCATTAATTGCTTTATTTGCTGCTGGATTATCCGCGCCTGCTGGTGCTTCCATCGTATTGGCTTTGTTGTAGAAACGTGCGGTTAAGGTTACGGTAGATTGTCCTGCCGCCTTACCTGCTTTTACTTGCGCCACGGTGCGGTAGTTACTCACGGCAATCGTACTTTCTTTGCCATCCACTAATTTATAGTCTAGCTTCATGTCAGTATCATTAGCTTCACGCAACTTCTCTAGGAGAGTAGCCCCATTTTTAAGGGTAACTAAACGGTGTGGCAATGTTTTATCTGATTCAGTATCTTTTCTGTCCTCTAATTTAACGTTAGTGACATCAGGATGCCACTTATCAATTGCACCAAAATCTTTGAGTAAAGCCCAAACTTTTTCTGGCTCGGCTTTTACTTCAAATTCTTTTACCACTTTTTGGCCACTTGGCCCATGTGCTTGCGCAGCTACAGGTGTTAAACAAACCACAGCTAACATTGCTAAAAACTTTTTCATTCGCACTTTATCCTTTGACTCAAAATATTGAAAAAACTATTGCGCTTCAATTACTTTTTTTAAGTTTGGTAATCCTGTGTCATATACGCCTTCTATGGCTTTGATGGCGGTTTCGTTATCCTCACCAGGTTTCGGGTGTACATCATTCGCCTTATTGTAAAAGCGGCCTGTCCAAGTTACAGTTGATTCACCTGCCGCAGGGCCAGCTTTTACAGTCATTACTGCACGATAGCCACTTACGGGTAATACGCCTTCTACGATTTTATATTCCAACTTCATGTCCTCATCTGAGTTGATGGTTTGTTTTTCTAAAATTGTACCGCCACCTTTTAACGTGAGTAGGCGGTGCGGCAATTTAACGCCATCTTGATCGGCTTTAGTTTCGGTAATAGTATTTTCTACGGCTGGATGCCATTTATGAATGCCACCAAAATCTTTCACCATCACCCATACTTTGGCTGGCTCTGCTTTAATCACCACTTCACGAATCACTTTTTGTTGGGTAGGTGCATTGGCAGCTGCGGCTGACATTGGCAATAAGAATGTTGCTGAAAAAAGAATAGATAACAATTTCATACTATAAAACTCCTAAAAATTAAAAATTTACGACGGTGCTTATTTAACGCACCATCAACAAATGACTTTTTTCTACATTTTCTTTCAAACCTTGCAAGCCAGTGTCATACCAAGATTCAACAGCGGCAATAGCCGTGGCGTTGTCTTGTCCTACAGGGGCTTGCATCAAATTGGCTTTATTGTTAAATCGCCCAACCCACGTCACCACGCTTTCGCCTGCAACTAAGCTAGGTTTTACGGCAATAACATCTGAATAATTGCTGACTGCAATATCGCCTTGCTCCATCACCGCACCTAATTTCATTTCTCCTGCTTGCATTTCACGTTGTTTTTCAATGATAGCGCCACCATTTTTAAGTGTTAGCGTGCGATAGTTGGCTGCTTTACCATCTGGATCGGCTTTAGTTTCTAGCACACTTGATAACACATCTGGATGCCATTTTTGCATTGCACTAAAATCGCTTATCAATGCCCAGACTTTTTTTGGCGGGGCTTTAATGACAATTTCTTTGGTGACTTTTTGAGGACTCGGTCCGCAAGCGCTAGCGTATAAAGGAGTGAAAATGACGGCTATTAAAACAGCCGTCACTAAAAAACGATAACGCCTCTTAATCATCAATCGCATTACTTCTTACTTGGCGTTTTTTCAGTAAGCAGATAGGCAATATAATTACCTTTTTCTTGCGGAGTACAATCACTTCCCACTACTTCATTGCAATGTTTAGTAAATTTCTTTTCCACATCTTTCACCGAGCTAAATCGTTTGGAATTTACAACTGGAGACAATGGCTTAATAGCTTTACCTGTAACAATATGTTTACCTGGGTCTGCTGGATTTGATGTGTGACAGGATGCACAGGCAATTGCCTTACCAGGGTTATTTACATCCCCTTTGAACTGTATAACCTCGCGATTAAAGAATGTCTTGCCCTCTTCAGCAGATAGGCCAACGTAGCTTGGATCAACAGCTTTTGCCGTAGCGGCATATTTATCCGCAATTTTTTGTGCGGTGATAGCATCTGCGTATGCACTCACTGATGAGACACTTAATAACGCAAATAACATATATTTTGTGACTTTCATTTATTACTCCTTGAAGATTTTGAAAACAGTTGTAAAGCTTAAAGGGGGTTACCAATAAACTGCCCAAATGCCCGGCTTTTTGAATCCGTAGCAATGCTGTTGGTCTTTTGGTTGGTTTTGGCGTCAATCACGTCCACAGCATCCTCCATCCAACTAACGACATATACGCGGTTACTTTTGGCGTCGTAACTAATACCTTCTGGAAAACCGCCTACAGGGATGGTTGCAATGACTTTTTGCAATTTGGTATCTATCACCGAAACACTATCAGCCCCGGTATTGGTCACATATGCCCGTGAGCCATCTGGGTTGGTCACCACACAATAGGGATGCTCACCTACTTTGATGGTGGCGGTCACTATATCTCGACGTGTATCAATGACTGAAACCGAGTTGCTTTCAACATTCACCACGTATAAATTTCGCCCATCGCCACCTAGCGCCATGCCGAATGGATGCTTGCCCACGGCAATTTTATTCACTACTTTTAATGAACGTACATCAATTACACCTACTTCGTTACTATCACGGTTTGCTACATACAAACTCGCGCCTTCGCGACTCACGACCATCCCTGCGGGGGCCTTACCCATAGAGATTTTTTTATAATGCTGACCTGCGCCAGCATCTAATGCTTTATTGGTATCAAACACCCAAATATGGTCATGAAACCAATCTGCTACAAATAACTGTGAGGCATCTTTACTCAAGGTAATGCCTACTGGCGCAATTTCTAACTTTATTTCACCTATTGCCTTATTTGTAAGCATGTCGATGATTGTGACTGAACGACTTTCCACATTTGTGACATATAAGCGGTTAAGAAAGTGGTCTATTGCAACCCCCACTGGCGCCTTTCCTGTTGGTATCGTTGCCACCACCTTGTCAATACCTAAATCAATCACAGAAAGACTATCTGCTCCTTGATTGGTAATGTAGGCAAAGGGGGCTGCAAACAATCCACTTGAAGCTAATAAAAAAAGACTACCCAGCAATACGGGCAGCCTCTTAGACTGATGTTCGCTTAAACACATGTAGCAACTACCACTTTACGTCTCTTTCTTCACCGCGAAAATTACCGCGAATGAAGTAGATAATTCTCCACAAATCATCTTCTGTTTTAACGATTTTTCCGTGCGCAGGCATAGGGCCCACTACATTTTCGCGACCTTTACGTGTATAGCCTTGTTTAAGAAGCTCATCACTACCTAATGCTACTAAACGGAATAAAGTGTCATCATCGGCACCATAGACCCAAGTAGCATTAGAAAGAGGTGGGCACATGCCACCACCACCGTTGCCACCGTGGCAACCGTTGCAGCTTACACTCATATATTTTTTTCTACCTGCTGCAACCAAATCTTGATTCATAGGCTTGTAATTGTATGGATTTTTAAGACTGCCTTTTTCAGCAGTCATCGCCACATCATGTGGGGACTTATCTGAAGCCATTGGAGGAATTTCTGCCGCAGTAGATTTAACTTTTTGTTCAGGCAACCTGAAGCCATCTGCACCTACTGCTGCTGAATCTTCAGCGGCAGCTATAATCTTCTCGGGTGTTTTATCTGTGCCTACGGCATAGGCCGCCATGGATAACAAACTAAATATGGCTACAATGCCCACATAACGGAGTTTCATTTCAAAACCTTTCATTTAAATAACACTAAATTCCAACTGGTTGATGACTGCCAATTTGCAATATAAAAATTGATTTTCAACTTACCTTACATTTAACGCCTAGCAGATGGTTTGCTATGACGGATTAAATCCTAAAGATGCATAGGATTTAATCCCACCCGCTTTCACCAAGCTATTGCGCAGGTTTTTCTAACATCACAACCGCTTTTTCTGAATCGTTTTGTTTGGCTATCTGCAATGCAGTTTTGCCTTCGTCATCTTTCATATTTGCTTTTGCGCCCGCTTTTAACAGCAAGCTCACAATCATGTCTTGATCTTTATGCGCGGCAATCATCAGCGGCGTTACGCCACCTGCATTTTTTGCATTGGGGTTAGCTTTATATTGCAATAAAGTTTGTGCCATAGTTAGGTTGCCTTTGGTTACGGCCAGCATTAAGGCATTATATTTACCGGCACCCATCGCAAAATCCGGGTTAGCATTGTTATCTAACATCGCCACGGCGGCATTGGCTTTATTGTCACTCACAGCCATTGCCAGCGCGGTTATGCCGTCTTTATTGGTGAGATTAAAATCTGCCTTGTGTTTACCCAATAAGCGGAAAATTTTAGGCTCATTTGAACGCACTGCGTACATAGCGGCCGTCCAGCCGTCGCTATCTTGCGCGTTAGGGTTAGCTTTATATTCAAGCAAGCCATTAAGCACGCTTAAATCGCCGCTTTTTGCCGCGACCATTAACGGTGTTTGCCCTTCGGTATCTTTGGCATCGACTTTGGCCCCACGTTTGAGTAAATACTCAATACGCGTGTTGTCGCGTGCAATAGTGGCGTTGTGTAATTCCTGCTCTAAGCTTGAGCCTTGTTTAAGCGCATCATCTACCATGGCGGGCAATGTGGCGACATCTGACTGCAATGGTGCGTATGCTTTTCTTACAAGTGACTTATATGCGCCATGTGAAGGTAAGTCGCCTGAAACCACACAATCTTCACACTTCACCAACGGCACACCGTATTCATCTAACACTTTTTTGATTTTGTCTTTTTCTTTAATCATCACCGCTTCTATAGCCGCTTTCAGGTCTTTGGCGTTTTTTCTCATCCCAATCGCTAATGAAAATTCCATGGGTGTTCTATCCTCCATCATATTCACCGGTATTATTTCAATCGGTGCGTTTTTCATGGTTTTGTACCATCCTGCCATCGGCCCCCAAATGGCAGCCACATCAAGCTTGCCATCGATCATTAGTTGCACATCCATGTGCGGTTGACGCTCTGGTCTAAGGTCAGCATCATGCGCAATAGTGCGTACTACCGTGTTATGGCGGTTAATACCGTGTTCTTGCAATACGGTGCGAATCGCCGAGTGCTGAAATACACCAACCTTGTAATCATTCAACAACTTAGGATCATCCAACGACTTAATGGCGATCCCTTTATCGCTTCTGTACGCCAATACAAAGGTGCTGCGATAAACCGGAATAGTAGTCATCATGCGATCATCATCGGGAGACATATCCATTAAAATATCGCATTCGTTGTTATCAAAGGTTTGCCGCGTTAGGCCGCGCTCTAAATACGGGCGATAAAAATAGCTGGTATGCGTACCCATGCCCTCGGCAATAATTGTGGCGATTTTGTTTGAAAAACCATCCCCTTTATCTGATGTAATTGGCATATTGCCCGGATCGGCGCAGATACGTAGAGAACCCATTTGTTTAATTAAATTTGGTGCTTGCACCTCATCTGCCATTACCGGCAAGGCTAATGCCGCAAGAGAAACGGCTATTAAAGTGAGCTTAAAAACTGATTTACTGGACATTTAACACCCCATTTTGTATAAAACATTGGTTACTAAAAATTGATTATTTATTGAATAATTAGCAGAAGTTATTGCATTTTAATAGCACGTTAAGATAATTTAGCTATTTAAAAGTTAAGTTAAATTTAAAGGTTTTATGTAGGAGCAACGCTGCGTAAAAAAGAGTTGCTCCTACATAAAAACCTTATGCATAGAAAAAGCAGGTAGCG
>PHCJ01000008.1 GCA_002842285.1 Betaproteobacteria bacterium HGW-Betaproteobacteria-22 | reverse complement strand
GCCTATATTGCCTCTTACATCTACCGATTCAGCCAGTGTGGAGGCAATGCTGGTTCTGACATATTGCGTGGTGAAATTGGTATTGGTGTTGTTAATCTGTGCAACATTCAGGCTCAAATTGCCCAAAGATTCTATGGTTGCGCCTGCGTTGTTGAGTGTAGCTGCTTGCGCGCTGCCACTGCTGGTCGTGGCTTGATGGTTCGCATCTAAACTGCCACCAATAGCCATATCGCCTGCACTAAATATCAAGCTATCGTTGCGGTTGCTGATGTCGCTGGCACCGATATCCAAACGGGTTCTGGCGGCGATCACTGCCGCCGTATTGGTACCATTGACGGTTTCATCCTGATTATTGAGTGTATTGGCGGCAATGGCGATATGATCGCCAAAGATGCTGCCGGTGCCGATATTATTGACCGTCACAGCATTGATCAAGGTCTCACTGCCGTCAATCATGCCGCGGTTGGTGAGCGTGCTGCTTGCGGTGAGTTGGGTGTTAAGTCCTATGATTTGGGCATGTGCGCTGTTGTCGATATTGGCAGCTTGCAGTGTGAGGGTGTTGCCTGCTAACAAGCTACCCTGATTAGCAATATCCCCTGTTGTGGTGAGGTTTAAATTGCCGTTGGCTTGCAGTTGGCCTGTTGAGGCTTGGGTGTAATCTGTCGTGAGCTGAATCTCAATATTGCCGCCTGACAATAACGCACCATCGCCACTCAGGCTGTTGGCTGTCACATCAAGCTGCTGGCCTGCCGTAATGCTGCCCCCCGTGTTGCTGATGTCGCCAGCATTGATACTGGTTTGTGTGCTACTGCTAATATGGTGACTGTTGGTCAGGTTGCCATTCACATCAATCGTCACTTCACCAGCACTGGCGCCTATGCTGCCCGCATTACGCACCCCTACCCCAGCCTCGGTGCCTATCAGGTGAATCTTACCGGCATACATGCCACCCAAGGTTGCGACATCAATCGCAAAACCGGGCGCGGGGTTGCTGCTGCCACCCGGCAACGTAGCGTTTGGGCTGATCGTGGTAATGCCAGTGACATCACCATTACTGGCAACATTGACCTGATTACTGCCAGTAATCACATTTAGATTTTGCGCCCAAAGCCCTGCGTTGATGTTGACGGCACGTGCAATCACATCGGTATAGTTGCTGTTAGCAGTATCCAGCCCTGCCCCTAAAAAGTGAATGGCGCCACCACCGACACGATAGCCGATTAAATCTCCATTGTTCATCATTGGTGTGCCCGTGGTGAGTGTGGTGCGGCTGGCGTTAATAAAACCGCAACCGTTACACGAAATGCCAGCCGGGTTGGCAATGACCACTTGCGCGCGACTACCCGCAACTTCAACGTAACCATTGAGCAGGCTAGGGTTGTTGCTGTTGACTTCATTCAGGATAATGCGTGCGGTGCCGGTGGCTAAATACGGGTTGCCCTGTACCCAGCCGCCTAATTGCGTTTGTACATTAGTACGGCTGTTATTGAGAATGGCGCCATTCGCATTGACATCAAACTGGCTGTAGGTGTTACGCGACACACCGGCAGCACTTGGGGTTTGGATGTTGACCAAGGGTACACCGTTAGGTGCATTGATAATGACTGGTCGTTGATTAGCCGGCGCAGATTGGTCGGCGATGATGTCGGCATAGGCAAGATTGATTGCAATCGGGTTGGGCACGACTCCGACCATGCCCAGTGCCAGCATCACCGAGAACGCCAGCGGGCGCATACTCACGGTGGTGTCTTTTGTGAAAGGGGGCGACAAAGATTCTGCTGATGAAGTAAGACCAGATTCCGCCGTCGCCGTGTGCGATTTGACGTTTTCTGCAACGACCATGACCAAGCCGCGAAGCTGGTTAAAAATGATGCGGAATCGGTTCTTATTCATGTTGAGTACCCCTTAACTTACAACCGTCAATATTTTGTGTTAATGCGGTTAATTAAAACCAGTCTAGTACGCGTAATTAAAACTGAATCCCGCCACTGACTGATGCGTTTGAAAGCCCTGCGGTTTGTTGATGGGCTTACCCATAAACACGTCATAATTCAATCTGCCGAAACGGCTTCCCCCGCCGCCACGCAACCCAACCACCGTGCCGGCTAAATATTTGCCTGCAAGATTTTCAGAAGACTGTCCGCCCACCTCGCCATAATCCAAGCCCCAGTAAACAGCCTGTCCGCTGCCGGCAATCGGTGCTGTCAGTTCGTTACGGATTAACCAGCCATGGTCGGCCAGCAGGGTTTGCTGTCCATCAAAGCCGCGCACGGTATAGCGGCTGCCGATACTGAAACGGTCTTGCGGCGTGAGCGGGGTATAGTTGGCTTGACCTCGAAGATTGGCACTATATTGCAGCGGTTGATTACCCCAAGGCGCATTGACTGAGAACGGTACGTTCAGGTTAAGGTCGCCGAGGAGCATCTTCATACGCGAGGTGCCCTCATTAAAACTTTCTTCAGGGGCTTTGAGTGCATCTTGTGCGCCCGTGCCACGACGATAGGCAAGGTTGTAATCAAGGATAGATTGACCTAAATACCAACTTTGATTAAAGCCAAGCTCCCAGCCCGCAGTGCGGCGGCGTTGTACTTCAATTTCGGTGTCATCAATATAGTTGCTGGACTTACGCAGAAACCCGCGCAACGACAGGCTGGTTTTATTGATGCTGTTGCGATAGATCAGACGACTCAGTTTGATTTCAGCATTTTGTGAAGTGCCGCTGTAGAGGTAAGTCTGTGATGCGCCTGCTACGGTTTGATGATAATCATTGCTGGAAGTCGTGGTGCCCAATAGCCAGTAGTCCCATGGAATAGAATAGTGAGCGCTATAGCCTTTAGTGCCTCTTTTACCAGAATCGCCACCGCCGAGGTCATGGTTGTAGTTCACGTAGAGCAGATCATTGAGCGCGAGCAGATTGTCACCGGACAAGGTCGTGCTGCCCTGATATTTGCCGGTACTGTTGGAACCGCTGTCGTCTAGCCCGACCGAGATGCGCACAGGAAAGCGTTGCTGGTAGCGGATGACGATGTCGCTAAAACCCGGCATTGCGTTATTTTGTGAGGCATCCTCCCCTACACTGGCGGGCGCGATTTGAATGTCGGCTTCTGCTGTTGGTACGCGCTTGAAGTTTTCTAAAGCCTGTTCAATATCGCGCAGGTTGAGAATATCGCCAGTATTGATCGGGAGTGCATTCCATGCACTGACACGTTTACTGGAATCAGGGGTGAAACGTATGGTATTTACGCGGCCTGGAATCACCGTGAGTTGTAACGTGCCGGTTTTTAAATCTTGCGGTGCGGCCAATACGCGTGTGGTGACATAACCCTTGGCAATGATGGCATTTTGTACGCGTGCTATGACGGCGTTAATGCCGATTACACCCAGGCAACGGCCTAAAACAGGTTTGCCATCTCGTGTATTGTTCAGGACTTCATTTAAGGCAAACTGAAATTGGTTAGCAGAGTCACCAATCAATTCGATCTTTGAAATAATAAAACAAGGCGTTTCCTGATCCGGGATGATGTCAGTAGCGACAGGTGCTGTGCTTTCAAGCTGCTGCCCCGCATCACGCGCATCTGGTTTGATTTCTTGTTGCTGGCGTAGCAAACGCAGTCTTTCCTGCTGCCGGATTAACTCTTGCGCGTTTGCTTCTGATGAATCCACTGTCGCAGACAAGCCACGCATTGGTACAAAAGAACACAGCATCATGAGACATATCCGCATGATTTGTATTGTTATTATTTTCATAATTTGAGTTTGATGGCCAAATGGCCAGGTTATTTTTGCAGAATAATAACCTACCCTTTCAGGTGAAAATATGCATGGCAGGCAAACTTAACAATTGTTTACATTCTGTAGCGTTAAAAACAATTGGTTTAACGCTTTACATTTTCACTTAACATCGTTAAATTAACGTTGTTAAGTTTATTTGCGATCCATTGACATGCCGCCCAGAATAAAATCTGCAGCAGAACGAGAAGCGTTACGCAGCCGCATTATGCAGGCTGCGCGCATGCTATTTGTCGAGCGGGGCATAGAGGCAGTTTCGATGCGTGAAATTGCTAAAAAAATTAATTACTCGGCAACCACCTTGTATCACCATTTTTCAGATAAAGAGTCACTGTTACAGGCCGTTTGTGATGAGGACTTTTTAAGTCTGGCCAGTAGCATGCATGCAATTATGCAATTACCGGATCTGATCAAACGCATTGAGGGGTTGGCGCATGGTTATGCCAAATTTGCTTTGCAGAATCCCAGCCACTACCGGTTGATGTTCATGACGCCACGCGCTCCGTGTGATGTTGAAAAAACGCGTATTCAACGTGGCAACACTGAACAGGATGCCTATGCGCAACTCAAGCAGGTTGTCCATGAAGCATTTGTCGCAGGCTTATTCAAGCCAGAATTAACGGATGATGCATTAATCGCCCAAACCTTGTGGGCAGGGATTCATGGCGTATGCGCGCTGCAGATTGCATTGGGAGGTGAAGATTGGGTTGAGTGGGTCAACATTGATGCGCGCCTGGCGCTGATGCAAAAAACCTTGCTGCAAGGCATGTTGCGCCATCCTGATGCGCCTATCTAAAGGGGATACATGAAAAAATTATTATGGATTTTATTTTTGCTACCAGTCGCTTGCGACCAGCCGCCTCAACCACCACAACCACCCCGCCCTGCCTTGGTCATGGCAGTTGGCAATGTAAAGTTTGACAATGCGATGACACTGGTGGGTGAGGTTTTGCCACGCTATGAGTCAGGTCAAGGATTCAGACTGGGTGGCAAAATAATCAGCCGCCAATTAGATGTAGGTGCACTGGTAAAAAAAGGTCAGGTAATTGCGAGTTTGGATGCCACAGACTCGCGGCTTGTCACATTGGCAGCACTTGCCGACGTGCATGCGGCTGAAGCTAATCATAATTTGGCCTTAGCCCAACTGGAAAGACAGCGACAATTGTTTGCAAAAAAATTCATCTCGGCTTCGGCGCTGGATGGGCATGTGGCGACGTACCGGGCGGCGAGCGCAAAACTAAATCAGGTGAAAGCGCAGGCCGATATTGCCAAAAACCAGATGCACTACACGGAATTAATAGCAGAACGAGATGGCGTTGTGATCTGGATTAAAGCGGAACCTGGGCAAGTGGTACATGCAGGAGAGGTGGTTGTGAAAATTGCGCACTTGAATGAGACCGAAGTGCAGGTTGCCGTGCCTGAGTCACGCATGCATCTGGTTGCTATCAATGCACCTGTCACCGTAAAAATGTGGGCTGACTCTGAAAAAAGTTATGTGGGAAAAGTGCGTGAAATTGCACCGGCGGCTGATACTGCAACACGCGCATTTAATGTGCGCATTACACTTCAGAATACAGATGCAGCAATAAGATTGGGTATGACAGCGGGGGTGAGGTTTGACGAGGCTAACCAGCAGGGAGTTACTGGTTTTTTAATCCCCTCGACTGCATTGACAAAAGTAGGAGATAGGAAAATTGTTTGGGTGATCGATGCAGATAACAGAGCACAGCCACGTGAGGTGCTGGCAGGGGATTTTAGCGAAAGTGGCGTATGGGTGAAAAAGGGGTTGCAGTTGGGCGAGAAGATAGCCATTGCGGGCGTGCATACCCTCACAAAAAATCAATTAATTAAGCCCATCATTCAACCATTGCCATGACCGATCTTCATCAGCAAGAAACCCCCGTCGCCAAAGAAGCTGGCCTAGCCAGTCAAGGGTTTAATTTGTCGGGCTGGGCACTACAACACCAGGTGCTGGTGCTGTATTTCATGATTGTGCTGCTGGTAGCGGGCGTCATTGCATACAGTAAACTTGGTCAATCTGAAGATCCGCCTTTTACTTTCAAAGTGATGCTGGTGCATGCCACCTGGCCAGGCGCGAGTGCAGAAGAGGTGGCGCAGCAGTTAACAGATAAACTTGAAAAGAAGATTCAGGAAATCGAGTATCTGGATTTTTCCAGCAGTTATTCTCGCGCAGGCGAAGCCATGGTGTTTGTTGTTGCCAAAGACAGCACCCTATCAAAAGACATTCCCGTTGTATGGTATCAAGTACGCAAAAAAATTGGCGATATTCGGCACACCCTGCCACAGGGCGTGGAAAGCCTGACGTTTAATGATGAGTTTAGTGATGTCTATGGCAGCATGTACGCACTGACGGGTGACGGCTTCGATTTTGCGGCATTAAAAAAACATGCGGAGATTATTCGATCTGAACTGTTAAAAATAAAAGACGTCGCCAAGGTGGAGTTTTTCGGAGAGCAGCAGCAACGTATTTTTATTGAGGTATCCAATGCGAAACTAGCCACGTTGGGCATCAATACCACTACCCTGATCGACATTTTGCGACAACAGAATGCCGTCGTTAAAAGCGGCACCTATGAAGCGGATAACGAACGTATACGGATTGCCGTATCAGGCCGCTACGATCAATTGGCAGATTTGCATGATCTGCGGTTCCGCGCACACGATCAGGATTTTCGCCTAGGGGATGTAGCGCACATATATCGCGGATTTGAAGACCCGCCCAAAAGCCAGATACGGTTTAATAACAAAGACGCCTTACTATTGGGGGTGAGCATGAAGGAAGGAGGTGACATCATTGCTCTGGGCAAAGCTTTGGATCATGGAATTGCACGTATCAAACAGCGGTTGCTGGTAGGGTTGGAGTTAAATACAGTCACCTCACAACCTAAAATTGTTGCTGACTCAGTGCACGACTTTGTGAAAGCGCTGATTGAAGCGCTGGTGATTGTGCTGGGGGTGAGCCTGATTTCACTGGGGTTGCGCAGTGGCGTAGTGGTCGCGATCACCATTCCCGTTGTGCTGGCTGCAACTTTTGTCATGATGAATTGGCTTGATATCGGCCTGCATAAAATTTCCCTGGGTGCGCTGATTCTGGCTTTAGGCTTGCTGGTGGATGATGCCATTATCGCAGTGGAGATGATGTCTTCTAAAATGGAGCAGGGCTGGGCGCGAGCCAAAGCAGCCTCTTTTGCCTACCAATCTACGGCTATGCCCATGCTGACAGGCACCTTGGTGACTGTTGCAGGTTTTTTACCGATTGCCATGGCAGCATCTTCCACAGGTGAATATACACGCTCGATTTTCCAGGTGTCAGCAATTGCGTTAATTGTTTCCTGGTTTGCTGCAGTCATTTTTGTACCTTATTTAGGGTATCACCTGCTTCCTGACTATTCAGACGTCTCGCAATCTTCGAAATTAAAACACGCAAAATTGAAGCAGTGGTTGCGTAGCACGTTTAAGCTGGCAGATCACGCCCATCATCATCACGATATTTATAACACGCCGTTTTACCGCACATTTCGTGCAGTGCTCACAGCGTGCGTGCGTTACCGAAAAACAGTGATTGCCATCACAATGGCTTTGTTTGTAGTGGCAATGTTAGGGTTTAGTAAAGTGCAGCAGCAGTTTTTTCCGGATTCAACACGCCTGGAATTGATTGTGGACTTGCGCATGACAGAAGGTGCTTCATATGCGGCAACGAATGCTCAGGCGAAGAAACTGGAACTTTGGTTACAGCGCTGGAACGATCAACATCGGGGCATTGATAATTTTGTAGCTTATGTAGGTACCGGCGGGCCACGCTTCTATTTGCCGCTGGATATTCAGCTTGCGCATCGCGGGTTTGGTCAGTTTGTGATTTTAACTAAAACCTTGGCTGATAGAGAGCATTTGCGTCAGGCGTTGCTGAAGTTGTTTGAACAGGATTTTCCTGAGTTGCGCGCCTCTGTATTGCGTCTGGAAAATGGCCCGCCTGTTGGCTTTCCTGTACAGTTTAGGGTCTCTGGAACCAACATTGCGCAAATACGCGAAGTATCGCACCAGATTGCAGACATCATGCACACGCACCCAAATTTAACGAACGTGCAGCTGGGCTGGGAAGAACCGAGCAAAGTCGTACAGGTGCATGTCGATCAAGCCAAAGCACGACTGTTGGGAGTAAGCTCCGTAGATGTAGCGAATATGCTGAACGGTGCGGTACAGGAGTTGTATATTACGGAATTTAGAGAGGGTAATGAGCGTATTGATTTGGTTGCCAGAGGCACTGCTATTGAACGCAGCCGTTTGTCGCGCTTGCCTGATTTAATGATTAATACCAGCAGTGGCGTGAGTGTGCCTTTGTCGCAATTTGCCACAATCAACTCCGACTTTGAGGAAGGCGTTATCTGGCGGCGCAATCGTGAGCCATCGATTACAGTACGTGCAAACTTACAAGGGAAGTTGCAGGCGCCTGTGGTGTCACAGCAAATTGAGGATAAGCTCAACGCCATAAAAGCAACCCTACCCTTGGGCGTGAGCCTCGAAACTGGCGGTGCGATAGAAGAGTCAACAAAAGGTGGAGCTTCGGTAGCGGCAGGCATACCCCTGTTTATCTTGGCCGTACTGACGATATTGATGTTGCAGTTGCAAAGCTTTGCACGCGTTTTTTTAGTGGTGCTAACCGCACCTTTGGGTTTAATTGGAGTCACAGCTGCATTGCTTTTATTTGATAAGCCGTTTGGATTTGTGGCGATGCTCGGCACCATTGCACTGTCTGGCATGATTATGCGCAACTCAGTAATTCTGGTAGACCAGATAGATCAGGATAAAGCCTCCGGTTTGTCAGAGTGGCATGCGATTATAGAGTCAACCATACGCAGGTTCAGACCAATTGTGCTGACTGCCGCCGCCGCAGTACTCGCCATGGTACCATTAACCAGAAGTGTATTTTTTGGCCCGATGGCGGTGGCAATTATGGGGGGGCTTGCGGTTGCGACCTTGCTTACTGTGCTGTTTTTACCTGCATTATATGCCGCATGGTTCAGGGTAAAAACACCTTAATCATTAGGCGCTTGCGTTATAATCACCCTGAGATAACTTTTAAAGTTAAATAAAAAATAAAAGAGCATCATATGACACACACCGTAAATCAGTTGGAAAGATTTAAAACCCCGCTTGAGGCCGCGCGCTTTAACATGATAGAACAGCAGATTCGCACCTGGGAGGTGCTGGATCCTGAAGTGCTGGCCTTGCTTGATAAAGTACCTCGTGAGCAGTTCGTGGCGGAATCTCAGGTAGGACTGGCATTTGCAGACGTAGAGCTGCCGATTGGAGAAGGGCAGACCATGCTGTCGCCTAAGCTTGAAGGGCGTATTCTGCAAGCAGTCGCTGTTAAAAACACCGACAAAATATTAGTGGTAGGCACAGGCAGTGGCTATCTGACCGCTTTACTTGCAATGCAGGCTAAAGAGGTACACGGCGTAGAAATTTATCCTGAGTTGTCTAATATCGCACAATATCGGTTACAGGCCCAGAATATACATAACGTCACATTGCACGTGGATGATGCGGCAGCAGGTTATGCAGCCTCCGCGCCTTATGATGTGATTGTGTTTACAGGTTCACTGCCATTAAGACCGGTCGCTGCGGAAAAAATGTTAAATGTAGGCGGCCGCTTGTTTGCGGTCGTGGGTGATTATCCGATCATGCAGGCGACGATAACCGAACGCGTAGCTGAAGATGCCTATCGGCACGAAGTGATTTTTGAAACTTGCCTGCCGCCACTGGAGAATGCGCCGCAAGTGAACCAATTTAAATTTTAATTACAACCATGCTTAAAAATTTCATTCGAGTATTTGTGTTGATAGGTGTATTAGTGCTCGCCGCGCAAGCTAACGCGGCAGAAAAGTCATACACTTTGCTTGATATTTATCAGCAGGCATTGGCGCATGACCCGACTTTAGCCTCTGCGTTGAGTGCCAACCAGGCCGCGCAGGAGATTATTGAGCAGGGCAAAGCGCTTTATAGGCCCACGGTTAATTTTAATGCGGATGCTAATACGATTCGATCTGATATCCGTTATTTAGATTCACCACTGCCATCTGGCCGGTCTAGTTTTGAGACCTACAAAGTAGGCGTGGACGCACGTCAGCCTATTTACAGCAAACAAAACTTGGTGCAAATAGCGCAAAGCCTAACGCAAGTGAGCATTGCTGACAAGCAATTGCACTTGGCGCAGCAGGCGCTGATTCTGCGTACCACGCAAGCTTATTTTGACGTGTTAATCGCGCAGGATAAAATTAATTTAATCGTAGCACAGAAGGCCGCTATCAAAGGCCAGCTTGAACAAGCCAATGCAAATTTTGAAGTGGGCAACGCAACCATTACTGATGTGAACGAAGCGCAGGCGCGTTATGATCTGACCGTTGCACAAGAAATTGCTGCGGTCAATGCTTATGAGGTTGCCAGGCATGCAGTTCAAGCGATTACGGGGACTTTTCCGCAAAGGTTGGCAAGTGTACGCGCCGACCTTGTCACCAGTCAGCTTGAGCAAGGCATAGATAAATGGCTGGAAGTGGCTTTGCAAAATAGTTTGAACATTCAGGTGCAGCAAGACACTGTGAAGTTATCCGAACAGGAAATCGAGCGTGCAAAAGCGGGGCATCTGCCTACACTTGATGCCGTTGCAAGCTATACCAATAGTTATGCGAATGGTAGCGTGTCAGTGTTTGGTACGGGCAATGATCTTAAAACAGGCACCATCGGTTTGCAGTTGCAGATTCCACTTTATCAGGGTGGTGCAACAAGTTCGCGCGTGAGACAGGCGGTTTTAAATCAGCAAAAAGCACAAAACGATATTGAAATAGCTAGGCGTAGTACCGAACTGGAAACAAGACGCGCGTATCTGGACTTGAGTAGCAACATTGCACAAATCAAAGCACTGGAACAGGCATTGATTTCTGGGCAGAGTCAGCTTGATTCAACTACACTAGGCTATGAAGTAGGTGTGCGTACCAGTGTCGATGTGCTCAATGCACAGCAGCAGTTATTTACAACCAGGCAGACATTGCTGGAAGCACGTTATCAGTATCTGGTGAACATCATTCGTCTAAAAGCCGCGGCTGGCGTTGTGGCGGAGGTGGATCTGGCCGACATCAACCAGCAACTGGTGCAAGTAAGCAAGCAATAGCATGGCCAATTACCCCCAGGCTTAATAGCGGACGCTGCGTTAAGCCAGCAAGCGGTAGTGGATAGCAGCTACGGTTAGCAAGTGCCATGCCTGAGGCAGAGATGCTAGAGTGACCGCAGGTGCATATCCGTGGAATATATGTGCGCTTAACCGCAAAGCGCATCACCACCAATCCAGTGCTGCTTTAGCAGGTATACTCTGCGCGTCTTAATGGAAATCCGGATTAAAGAAAAACATATATGCATGGTGTCCGTGGCTCATTTAGTATTCAAGTTTAAGCTGTAAGAGTTTTTTCAACATAGGCACGGTCACCGGTTTTTTCTCTGTTAGTGACCATTCATCCAATGCATCCAACACTGCCATGAGCGTAGGTAAGTCACGGCGCAGATAGCGCAGGCAGTAATCTACAACCTCATCCGGCAGTTTCATGCCTCGGTCTTGTGCATGGGTTTTGAGTGCTTTGGCTTTTTCTTCATCCGTGAGCGGGTGAAGCTGATATACCAGGCCCCAGGCAAGCCTGGTTGCCAGGTCTTCGCGCAAGCCCATCTGCGTGGGGGCAGCAATGCCGCTGCTAATCAGTATGCCGCCGGTTGCGCGTAACTGGTTGAATTGGTCAAACAAGGCAATTTGTGCGTCTTCATTCAGGTTGTGCACGTCATCCGCAATGTGGAGCGGCAATTTTGCCTCTGCTGCACGGCGTTTGCAGGCTTGCAGTAAATGCGTTTTTCCGCTGCCTTTTGATCCCCACAGGTAAATAAAGCGGGCCTCCGCTACGTTAGTAAGTGCTTGCTTGAGGCTATGAAGCGCTTCATCATTGCGGCCGGATATGAAGTTGTCTAATGTTTGCGGGGCTGACGGCTGTATATCGAGTAAAAGTTGCTTCAAGAATGATTGCCTGTATAAAATTGACTCTGTAAATATTGTGTCCTGGCATGCCTGAACCCCACCGCTATGGCTGCAGAAACTGGCAACGCCAGCAGTACGCCTGCAAAACCAAATAACTGTCCACCTGCCATAAGCGCAAAAATCACTGCCAGCGGATGCAGGCCAATGCGATCGCCCACCAGATAAGGGGTAAGTACCATGCTTTCGATGACTTGTCCTAAACCAAATACTATTAAAATAGGAATCAAATCTTGGAGATTGCCAAACTGTAGCAGTGCTGAAAGTATGCCTAGCAACAGACCCAGGCCAAAGCCTAAATAAGGGATAAAACCTAATAATCCAGATAAAATTCCGATAGGCAGGGCGAGTTCCAGCCCCACAAGCCATAAGCCTGCTGCGTAAAACACGCTCATCAGTAGCATTACGGTCAGTTGTCCGCGTAAAAATTCTGCAAGAACCGCATCAACTTCAGAGGCGATTAACTGTGTTTTAGCAATGCGTTTTCTCGGAATTAAATGACTTACTTTCTCGATGATGATGTTCCAATCAAGCAACAGATAAAATAACACTAGCGGGATCAATATCAGATTGGCGAGCCATCCTGCAATTGCTATGCTGTGCGTACTTAAGCCTAGGGCAATATTTTTAGCAAAGTTACCTGCTGTTTGCCAGTTGTCAGTCAAAATCTGCTGAATTTGGACAAAATCAACGGTGAGGGCAATGCCAAAGTTTTTTAACAGCCATGGCTCAAGGAGTGTTTTTGCTGCGTTGAAATAAACAGGGAGTTTTTGTGCAAGCAATATAATTTCTTTTTGCAGTAGCGGTATTACAATCAAAAGCAGCAGTAACAGGGTGCCAAGTAGCAACGCCATGACAATGAGCGTGGCCAGTGTGCGGCTGGGGCTGAATTTTTTGATTTGGAACCCGTTAATTTTATTGACCAGCGGATTGGCGATGTAGGCCAGGATGGCTGCTATTAAAAAAGGCGTGAGGATTGGCCCTAACAGATAAATCAGGCCACTAAATAACAAAATAGCGATGAGCCAAACCATGTTGACATGCTTATCCATTTGTATTCTCTAAAAATTTACGCAATATGAGCCAGCCTAAAATTTCGGTTAACGCATCATTTCAGTTAAAATGCCATTATAGACGTAGAAAACATTTTTTGTAGAAAGCGAGAACTCACTTGAGCGCCAATAATTCTGATAAAACCTCTATTAGCTACCGTGATGCAGGCGTAGATATTGAAGCAGGCGATGCTTTGGTGGAACAGATTAAACCATTTGCCAAACGTACGATGCGTCCGGAAGTGCTCGGTGGGATTGGTGGTTTTGGCTCGTTATTTGCCGTGCCGAAAAAGTTTAAAGAACCGGTGCTTGTGTCAGGCACCGACGGTGTCGGCACTAAGCTCAAGCTAGCGTTTGAGCTCAATAAACATGATACCGTAGGGATTGATTTAGTCGCGATGAGCGTGAACGATATTCTAGTACAAGGCGCAGAACCATTATTCTTTCTGGATTATTTTGCGTGCGGCAAGCTTGAAGTAGACGTGGCAGCACAGGTAATTAAGGGCATTGCTGCTGGCTGTGAGCAGTCAGGCTGTGCACTGGTGGGTGGTGAAACAGCGGAAATGCCGGGCATGTATCCGGCTGGAGAGTACGATCTTGCAGGCTTTGCGGTAGGTTGCGCTGAGAAATCCAAGCTGATTGATGGCTCAACGATTGCACCCGGTGATGTGGTGTTAGGGCTGGCATCAAGTGGTGCGCATTCAAATGGTTACTCGCTAATTCGTAAATTGATTGAAAAGTCAGGCATTGATTTTGAGTCCGATTTTCATGGCAGTAAGTTCAAAGATGTGGTGATGGCGCCTACGCGTATTTATGTGAAGCCTTTGCTGAAGTTGATTGATACACTGCCTGTAAAAGGCATGGCGCACATCACCGGCGGCGGCATCACTGAGAATATCCCACGTGTACTGCCTGAAGGCTTGACAGCTGAAATCAAGGCTGCCAGCTGGCAGCTGCCGCCATTGTTCCAATGGTTACAGGCGCAGGGCAACATTGTGCCAAGTGAAATGTATAAGACATTTAACTGCGGTATCGGTATGGCGGTCATCGTGGATAAAGTACACGCAGCAGAAGCTAGAGCGCTATTGGAAACATCAGGTGAAACAGTGTTTGAAATAGGTCAGATCCGAGCGCAGCGTGCAGGCGAGGCGCCTACGGTCGTAGTTTAAGGGCTGTGGGAATTGTTTTTAAGCAATTGTTTTAAGCAATAGGTTTGATAACCAAAACCGTCGTGAAGCGTTACTTGTGATGTATCTTAAAATAAGAGGAGCCATTGTGTTCAATCACATCATAATGTTAGGTTTTACCGTACTTATTTCAGTAAGTTCAATTGTCTTCGCTCAGCAGACTGTATTGCCAAAACGCATTCTGGCCACTTATGAAGTTACTAAAAACGGGCTGCCATTTGCAAATGTGCGCGAGCAGTTTGTGGTCACGGGCGATACTTACAAAATTGAAAGTGTCACCAAAGGCGTTGGTGTTTATGCTTTGTTTGGTGAGCGTGTCCTGATAAGCATTGGTGAGGTGAACGCGCAGGGCTTGAAACCTAGCCACTTTGAGTTGCAGCAGAGCGATCAGCCTAAAAAGTTACTGAGAGCCGAATTTGACTGGCCTAAACAAAACCTCAATATGACGGTGAAGGGCAAGCTAAAACAAGCTGTGCTGACACCAGGTACGCAAGACCTTGCAAGTTACGCCTATCAGTTTATGTATGTACCTGCCTCGTTGAAAGATGCATTGACTGTATCGCTCACAACCGGCAAAAAACTCAATCATTATCAATACATAGTGAAGCCGGAAATTGAAATTATAGAAAATGCCGGGGTGCAATATAAAACCTTACATCTGGTGCAGCCAAAGCAAGATGCGTCGGAAACCAAGGAGTTATGGCTATCAACCGAGCATCATTACTTGCCCGTGCGTATTTTAATGGTAGATGACAATGGTCAGAAGTTAGAGCAAAGCTTAACGGAACTAAAAGTCGAGTAGTTTGTTTAACGACACGTTTACCCGCAATAACAATAAAAGAGAATTCATATGACGCCCAATTTGATTAGGCAAGCTGCAGTAGTCCTTTCCAATTTACTGACCTTTAGTGGACCGGCCGACGCCAAATTAAGCGAGTTTTTTCGCAACAACCGAGATTTAGGTACTAAAGAACGCGCCTTTGTGGCGGAGAGCGTATATGGTGTTCTGCGTCGCTTACGATTTTTAAGCACGGTAACCGCCAATGATGAAAATGACCCGGACGACGCGCGTAAACTCATTTTAGCCTGGTTGTTGCGTGTGCAGGGCATGAGCATTCGAGAGCTTGAGCCTATGCTCAATGAGCAGCAAAAAGAGTGGGCGCACATGATTAAGGCAAAATCCACAGAGAACTTGCCGCAAGCTGTGCAGGCGGATGTGCGTGATTGGCTGTGGGATAAGTTGGTGGTGCAATATGGCGAATCCGAAGCGCTTGCGATTGCACGTAGTATGCATGAACAGGCGACACTGGACTTGCGAGTGAATACCATTAAAGGCACACGCGACGAAGTGCTCAAGAAAATGCTGGCGGAAAATACTTCAAACGAAACCACCATCACGGAAACACCCTACTCGCCGATTGGTATTCGCATGCCGCATCGAATGAATATTGGCCGTCATGTGCTGTTTACTGAAGGCAAGATTGAAGTGCAGGATGAAGGTAGCCAACTACTGGCGCATCTTGTGGCAGCTAAACGCGGTATGATGGTGGCTGATTTCTGTGCTGGTGCGGGAGGTAAAAGTCTGGCGATTGGTGCGCTGATGCGCAACACCGGCAGATTGTATGCCTTTGATGTATCTGAAAAGCGCTTACATAATCTGGGGCAGCGTCTTAAGCGTTCCGGTTTGAGTAATTTAAATGCACAAGTGATTAGCAGCGAATCCGACCCTAAGCTCAAGCGCCTGAATGGTAAATTTGACCGGGTGCTGGTGGATGCACCGTGTAGCGGTCTTGGCACGCTACGGCGCAACCCGGATTTAAAGTGGCGTCAGACTCCGCAGGATGTGGCAGAATTAAATGTGAAACAGGAGAATATTTTAGCGCGCGCGGCCAAATTGACCAAAACAGGTGGTCGCCTGATCTATGCAACGTGCAGTTTATTAAGTGATGAGAACGAGCAAATCGCAACACAGTTTTTAGCAACACACCCTGATTTTAAGCTGTTGAACGCGGCTGAAATATTGGCGCAGCAGCAAATTATGCTGGATACAGGTAATTATTTAAAATTATTGCCGCATATCCACCATACAGATGGTTTTTTTGCCGCCGTGTTTGAAAAGCTGGATAGCCCTCAACTTGCAAAACCTGAGCCTGCTACCGAGACCACAACAGAACCTCAAGCTGCTAAGCACGCTGCAAAAAAAAACGCCGCTAAAAAAACAAAAGGCAAAGAAAGCATCGACCACGCATGAAGTGGCCCAGTCTGAATTTACAGATATTATTAGGCACAGCTTTTGGCGTTGCTATAGGTGCCTATTTTCAGGACTTAGGCGCCAACCATGCCGCGGTTGTGAGTGGCCTGTATGTGTCTAGCTTGGTGGGGACGCTGTTTATAGACCTGCTTAAGATGATACTGATCCCCCTGGTATTCTGTTCAATTTCTGTTGGAATTGCTAATTTACGCCAGCACCAGCAAATGCATCGGGTCTGGATAAGTGCGCTTACCTATTTTGTTGCAACCATGATGCTGGCAATTGCGCTCGCACTGCTGACGAGTAATTATTTTAATCCGGGCAGTGGTTTACAAATTACGATGTTTGAAAATGCCATGCAGAACTTTCAGGCTAAGCAGTTGCCACTGCCTGAGTTCTTTGCACAGTTTCTTCATGGTTTATTTGTGAATCCGTTTGCAGCGTTAGCGCAAACCAATGTGCTGGCAGTGGTCATATTCTCACTCATCCTGGGCATTGCACTGGTCATGGGTGGAGAGCGGTTTGCGCATGTGCGTCAATTGCTGCAGGAGGCATTGGATATTACCATGCTGATAGTGGGCTGGGTGATGAAGCTTGCGCCATTCGGGATTATGGCTTTACTGATTAAGCTGGTTGCATTGCAGGATGTCGCCATGCTTGGCACCTTGGCTAAATTTGTTGCTGTCGTAGTGTCAACAACATTACTGCATGGCATCGTGGTGCTGCCGCTGATTCTATATGGGCTGACACGTATCTCACCGGTAAAGTTATGGCGTGGCTCGCGTGCCGCGCTGGTGACAGCGTTTGCAACCAGTTCAAGCGCGGCAACCTTGCCTATCAGTTTACGCTGTGCTACTCAGCATTTACATGTAAAACCGGAAATAGCGGGCTTTGTCCTGCCTTTGGGCGCCACCATTAATATGGATGGGACCGCTTTATACGAAGCTGCAGCCGCGCTGTTTATAGCCAATCTCGTAGGCATCGAATTAAGTATGATGCAGCAGGGTATCGTGTTTGCGATGGCGATGGTTGCAGCGCTTGGTGCTCCTGGGATTCCGAGCGCAGGAATGGTCACCATGGTGATGGTGTTGCAATCGGTTGGCTTGCCAGCTGAGGCGATTGCAATTTTATTGCCAATAGACAGGCTGCTGGATACGGTACGCACTACAGTGAATGTGGAAGGCGACATCGTCGGCAGCCTGGTGGTACAGAAAGTCACTTTGCGTTAGCCGACGTAGCGAAGACAGAACGAGTTTTTACGCATCTGCACTAACAGTGCTACCTGATAACATCGCCACACAAGCAACGGGCGGCTAGAATGGTGCCTAGGCAGTATTCCAGTGGTGGCAAGGCAGAATCTGCTGGGCATTAAGTAGCGCTAGAGCGCTGGCTAGGGAAGCTCATGGCGCGACGGAACAAGAATGCACGCATCATTGGGCACCACTGACCAAAGACAAGACATTCCACTCCGATTACACAGGCAGTCATGAAATGATCGCGAGACAGCTCAGACCGTGAGTAACTTAAACAGTATTTTCCATCGCACCGAGAGTGCGTCCTGATGATCTGGCGTTACTCAGCAAACTCCATCAGGGATAGAGGCAATGCGCTTCACATAAAATTATTTACACCTTCAAAATCCGGATATATGGCTGCAATCTTTACCTACTCAAAATCATCAAATGAAACCTTGGCAAATGCGGGCGTCCATATATGGGAAGTCTGGGCTAAAGTCTAACCCTGTACTTTTTAATCATTCAGCGATATGATGTTTATCAACATTGGTAAGTTTTTATATGTAAAGATTGGTGAGTGTTTTCTATGCTAGTTCATAGTCAAGCGATTAAAGCACTATCCCCCGCCGACTACCTTATCATTGAGCAGGAACACAAGTTACTTGAACAGTACCTTGAAAACCTGCGTGATGCGTGTGCGTGCAGTAAAACGATACAGCCACCCGATTGCCAACAGTGCAATCACGAGAAACAGGCTTCTTGTCAGGGGCGTTTACCGTCATTTTTGTTTCACATTCTTGATCTTGCAAGCAAGCATTTTCAACATGAAGAAACCATCATGCTCAACCGCCCCCATGTTACCGAGGATTACGAATATTTTCGCGCGCATCGGCAAGCACATAAAGCCATCATAGACCAGCTATATGTGTTATCTGACGAGTGTCTGGCATTGCGAAGCAAAGGCAACACGCCCGAAATTTTTAATCAGTTTTATCACCAGCTGATTGCCCTGTTTGAAGCACATGATCAGGATTTTGACGATCCATTCATAAAATCAACCACTCATGAACAAAAAAAAGATTAAAACACCCTCTAGACAGTTTTTTTGTGAAGTGTATTGAATTCATGAAAGTTTAGGTGTATAAATTAACTGTGGTTGTTGCAAGCTGGATTTAAAGTAAATTGCAGTAAATAAGGAGGGTTATATCGACACTTCGGCAGTTAAAAATTTAGTGTAACAATGCTCCCAGTACAAAACTGGCATCATCAGCTCCCCACAAGCTGATACAAAAACACCGCTTATATGCGGTGTTTTTTATTTTGACACCTTCGAAAAGTCATCGACCCATTCAACAAAAGCGACTCGGCATACACCATCTAACACCTGAACAGGCTTTCACACAGGCGTTGATGGGCTTATGGGTTCAACGGTGCTGTCAGCCTCCTGTATGTGACATAAATCGGATTACAGCTGGCTCGGCGCGCTTCAGATTGAAGTAATGACCTTTAGGTTTAACCCGCATGCTGTTCACGATGGCTTCTTTCAATGGCCGATCGTCATTAGGGAACTGTCTGAGAAACGGTGCCAGATTAACCTTGTTTTCCTGTCCCAGGCAAAGATACAACTCACCTTTGCTGGTGACGCGCACCCGATTGCAGGATTCACAAAAGTTATGGCTATGCGGAGAAATAAATCCAACTTTGGTATCCGTGTTCGGTACACGCCAGTAGCGCGCGGGGCCACCCGTGGTTTCCACGCTGCCAATCAGATCATAGCGCGCCCTGAGCAGCTTTAGTGTTTCTTCATTGCTGACATAAGTAGAGTTTCGCGCATAATTTACCTGCCCAAGCGGCATCTCTTCTATAAAGGCAATATCGATACCCTGTACGATTGCAAATCCAACCATGGAAATAGCTTCATCTTCATTGATGTCGCGCATAAGGATCGTGTTTAATTTGACACTTTCAAAACCTGCCTGCTTGGCTGCCATGATGCCTCGCAACACCTTGCCAAGATCACCTACACGCGTAATTCTTCGAAAACGTGTAGCATCCAGGCTATCCAGACTGATGTTGACGCGACGTACACCGGCCCGCTTGAGTGCCTCAGCCTGATGTTCCAGCTGTGAACCGTTGGTGGTAACCACCAGCTCATTCAAGCCTGGCAAATGACCAATTTCATTAAAAAGCCACAGCGCATCTTTGCGCACTAGCGGCTCGCCTCCGGTAATGCGCACTTTTTTTACGCCAAGCGATACGAAGGCTTTAACAATGCGAGCGCATTCTTCCAGCGACAGCAGCTCGTCGCGCGGCAAGAACTGCACATCTTCGGGCATGCAGTACACGCATCTGAAATCACAACGGTCTGTGATCGACAGGCGGATGTAATCCACCTTGCGACCAAAACTGTCTATTAAAGCAGGTGGATAGGTGCCGCAGTTCATCGGATTAGTTAAAACGCATATACCGCAGTTAACCAGAACTTCTCGGTGTCACGTTTGCGACCGGCTTTGTATTCATCATCTTCTCTGAAATTAGCATACTCAACAGAGCCTGAGATTTGTTTGGTAAATTTGTAATACACACCCAAGTCAAACTCCTTACCGTATCGGTCACCCGTGCCGCCGCCCACTTTAGCAAAATTACGGTCTGAGTTGATAAAGTGATATTCTGCTTTAATCGTGGCATCCATCACCTTACCGCCGGCAATCAATATCGTGTCTTCTATGCCTTGGTTAGGCGTAACCAGGAACAAGTCAGCCCAGCCCTGAAACAGGTGATTGGTGCCTAGTGGGGTCTGGAAAGCTTTATTATCAGAGTTGCCGGATAGTTTTTCCTGATCGATGCGCAGGAACCAGTCGCCATAGCCTGCACCTGCACCGACTCGGTAATAATGATTGTCAATCAGTTTACTGCCGTCTTTGTAATCGTCCTGTTTGGCATATTCAGCGGTATATAAAACTTTCCAGTGACCATCTAGTTTCTGACTGCCATCAAGACGTAGGCCGAAGGTTTTATTGGATTTTGCCTGTTGCGCTTTGCCATCCCAATCAATTAAATAACCATATCCGACCAAGCTGGTAGTAGGCGTGAAACTGTATTTCACATTGGCGATTTCAATATTGGCATTTTCAATTTTGGTGTTGATTGTTTTTACTTGTTCGTAGTGCGCCAGTGCAATTTCGGTATTCGGCAGGCTTTTGTTCAAAAATGACAGCCCATTGAATACTTGCCAGTTCTGACGGAAGCGCACATCGCCAATGTAGCGCCAGTTATCCAGCACCATCGCCTGACGGCCTAATTTGAAGGAAGAATCAGGAAGCCCGCTCCACTCTACATACAGTTGATGAAAATCGTAGTCTTCCGGGTCAGCAATCGTGGAGTATTTCTTTCTGCTGACGATTGGTTTGCCTTTCTTGGCATCGTTATAATCATCATTCAATGGGCTCAGGCCATACACTTCAGCGGTGACACTGACGTCATGAAAAGGCTTGGTCTTCCAGCCAATCAAACTGCGCAGCGTGAAGGCTTCTGCCGTGTCCAGCGTGCCTTCCTGATTCACATTTTCGTAACGAAACTTAAAGTTAATCGTAGGTTTACCCTCCGTGATCGCCTCTTTTAATGAAGCGGCTTGCGCTGCCTCTTCTGCCATGGCCGGCAATACGTACATGGCCAAAAGAGCTGAAACTACAGAAATTTTTAATCGACGATTCATCGTGATGTCCTTTACTTGAATTTAAACTTACTATTTTTTAATTTCTCAGCTGTCAAAGGTAAATATGATATTTAGGTCTCGCTGACTGCCGCTTCCAGCTTATCTACCAATACCTGAAAAGCACCCGTTTCAGGCGTATATTCATACAGTTCGCCGTTTTGCATATCAAAATACCAGCCATGCAATGCAAGTTTACCTTGATGTACACGACTGCTGATCCATGGGTAAGACATCAGGTTTTCCAATGACACCAGAATGGCAGACTGCTCACATGCATGCGTCAGTGTTTGCATAGGCTTATCTTGAAATTCTTTCAGTACCTGCTGGCGCGCATCTTCGGCAATGCCTAACCACTTGGCAATCAATTCCTCTTCGTTACAGGTTGGTGTTTTATGCTCCATCAGGGCGCGGATGCCGCCGCACTGCGCGTGCCCCATCACAATGATATGCTCGACTTCCAGATTATGCACAGCAAATGCGATCGCTGATGTTGTCGCAGCAAAGTAAGTCGCCTGAACATGGGGAGGAACCAGATTGGCAACATTGCGCACTACAAACATATCACCAGGATCGCAATCCGTCAGCAAAGCCGGGTCGCAGCGCGAATCACAGCAGGCAATCATCAGCACCCTAGGGCGCTGGCCTTGCTGGATCAATTGATCAAACAACTCATGCCGTTCGCCCAGATAATTCTGCTGAAAGCGCCGAAAACCGCTTAGAAATTTCGAAACATCACGCATGTTTGCAACGCTCGTTAACGGAAACGTTTGCTACGAACTATTTGATAAGGCCTTGCTACGTAACCGAATGGCGCGCTCCAGACGTGCACCATACGCGTGAACGGAAACACCAGGAACACCGTCATGCCAAAGAACAGATGCACTTTGAAAATGGTATCCACGCCGTTTAACAGTGCAGGGTCTGGACGCAAGTAAACAATGCTTTGTACCCACTCCGCCAGCGCGATCATCACGGCAGGATTGTCATGGTTGGCATGCCCGATAGACACAGGAATGGTAGAAAGCCCAAGCAGCAAGGTAATCAGCAGCCAGGTCAGGATGAACTTGTCTGAGCCGCGGCTCGCAGCGGATACACGCGCATTGAACATGCGGCGCACCCACAATATGGCACCGCCAATTAAGCACATGATGCCAAAAATTGACCCTGCCCAGATCGCAACCATCTGGTGCGCCATATCGGAAACGCCCATCGCCTGAAACCAGCTATGCGGCGTGAGCAAGCCGACAAAATGCCCGAAAAATATCGCGATAATTCCCACATGAAACAGGTTGCTGCCCAGCCGCATGTTGGCCTTTGAAAGCAACTGGCTGGAATCGCTTTTCCAGGTATATTGCTCGCGGTCAAAGCGCAACCAGCTACCCAGCAAAAACACACTCAATGCGATGTAAGGGTAAATGCCGTAAAGAAAATTATGTAGGTCCATTTTGTTCTCCTTTATGCTGCCAGCTTGCTAAGTGTTGCCCGATTTTCAACAATTGAAAGCAATGCTGCGTATGGGCTTTCAGCTTTGGTTAAATTCTCGGTAAGCACACTCAGCACTTTTTTGGCATCGGATAAAAACACCGTGCCTTCGTTGTCATCCAGATAGGCCGTGAACTCAAGAATCAATGGCAAATAGTCAGGCAACTCGTTCGTGACTACTTCCACACCGTAATCCTTATATAACTCACCCAAATCAATCAGCGCCGGGCCACGGTTTTTGTCATCGCCGAATAAATGATGCGTAAGATGCAGACTATGCTCGGGCACCATGTCAAAGGTCTTCACATAGTCTGCCTGCAACTCGGTAACTGGCATGCTTTGTAAATGATTGATAAAACCTTGCAAAGCTTCAATCTCAGCAACATCAGCGTCCAGTTGCGCCATTGCTTGCTGAAGTTCTGGAATATGGTCTATCAACTCCTGATCTGGATATTCCAGTAATACTGATAACAATTTATAGATTTTCATGATGCCTGCCCCTTAACTGTTATCGCTTGATGGCGCGAGTTCTTTTGGTTCCACCGTGTCTTTACGGCGGCGTGGAAATAACGTGATCTTGGAAACGCCATGTGAACTGTCGTTACCGAAACTGAAGCCATTCTGGCCCTGGAATCCAAACGCATCATCCAGTGTTTCTTCTGTATGGCCAGTCGGAATCACAAAACGGTCTTCGTAATTGGCAATCGCGAGATAACGATACATCTCTTTAGCCTGTTCTTCTGTAATGCCAGCAGCATCAAGCGCACGTGTATCCGCTACGCCTTCCACATGCACTGAACGCTGATAACTGCGCATCGCAATCAAACGGTTCAAAGCACTTTCAATCGGTGCGGTCTTGCCTGCTGTTAACAGGTTTGCCAGATATTCGATTGGCAGACGCATTGTGCCGGAAACAGGAATCGCACCATCCGGACCAACCGGTAAATTGCCCTGGTCAATCTGTGACTGCACGGGCGAAAGTGGCGGCACATACCAAACCATCGGCAAGGTACGGAACTCAGGATGCATCGGGAAAGCAATCTTCCAGTCCATGGCCATTTTCCAGATAGGTGATTTACGTGCTGCATCCAGCCAGTCTTCATTAATGCCCTCAGCGCGCGCTGCCGCGATAACCTGAGGGTCATTCGGGTCGAGGAAGATTTTGCACTGTGCTTCATACAAATCCTGCTCGTTTTCCATGCTGGCCAGCTCTTCGATACGATCGGCATCGTACAGCATGATGCCGTTGTAACGGATACGCCCGACGCAGGATTCTGAACACACGGTAGGCATGCCAGACTCAACACGCGGATAGCAGCCGATACACTTCTCAGCCTTGCCTGACTCCCAGTTATAGAACACTTTTTTGTATGGGCATGAACTGACACACATACGCCAGCCACGGCATTTATCCTGATCCACCAGCACGATGCCATCTTCTTCACGCTTATAGATAGAGCCTGATGGGCAGGCCGCAACACAGGAGGCGTTCAGACAGTGGTTACAGATACGCGGCAGATACATATGGAAAGTATTTTCAAATTGTCCATACATCTCTTTCTGGATATTATCCATATTCTTGTCTTTGCTGCGTTTATGGTACTCGCCAGCCAGGTCATCTTCCCAGTTTGGCCCCCATTTGATCTTCTCCATGCTTTCACCGGTGATCTGTGAAATCGGGCGTGCCGTTGGCGTAGCTTCCGACAACGGTGCATTTTGTAAATGTGCGTAATTGTAGGTAAATGGCTCGTAATAATCGTCAATCTGCGGCATATCTGGGTTGGCAAAAATATTGAGCAATTTAGATGTGCGGCTGCCGGATTTAAGCTCCAGCTTGCCGTTTTTAAGCTCCCAGCCACCCTTCCATACTTCCTGATTTTCCCACTGTTTCGGGTAACCGACGCCGGGTTTGGATTCAACGTTATTGAACCAGGCGTATTCCACCCCTTTTCGATTCGTCCATACGTTCTTACAGGTCACCGAACAGGTGTGACAGCCGATGCATTTGTCCAGATTAAAGACAAAGGCGAATTGGGCACGTACTTTCATAATATTCTCCTGATGCCTTATTTATTTAGCGCCGATACCGACAGGGTTGAGTTGGGCTTCGCGTTCCGGGGTGAGCGGGCGTTCCAGCCAATCCACATCCTTATCCGCTATCTTGTGCAATGCCACCATCGTGTCGCGCTGGCAACCTACGGTGCCGTAATAATTAAAGCCGTAAGAAAGCTGCGCATAGCCGCCAATCATATTGGTTGGCTTCATGATGACTCGAGTCACGGCATTCAAAATACCGCCACGTTTACCTGTAGTGGGCGAACCGGGCACGTTGATATTTTTTTCCTGCGCGTGGTACATCATGGCCATGCCGCGTGGAATACGCTGAGAAACCACAGCTCGTGCTACCGTTGCACCATTGTGATTCACTGCCTCGACCCAGTCGTTATCTTCAATGCCGACTGATTTGGCATCGTCTTCAGACACCCAGACATATGGGCCGCCGCGGAACAATGTCAACATACGCAGGTTATCCTGATAAGATGAGTGAATACCCCATTTAGAGTGCGGTGTGATCCAGTTCAGCTCGAGATGTGGCTTGGCTGTTACATGTTTTGGCAAGGCATTCAGTTCACCTAAATCCACCATGGGTTTGTAGGTACAGAAGCCCTCACCAAAGTCCAGCATCCATTCATGGTCTTGATAGAAATGTGCACGTCCGGTCAGTGTGCGGAACGGAATGTGTTCATGGATATTGGTGTAACCGGCAGTGTACGAAACATGCTCGGATTCAATACCGGACCAGGTTGGCGCGGTAATGATCTTGCGTGGCTGCGCCTGAATATCCTTGAACGTGAACTTATCTTCATGGCGCCCTGCATACAGATGATGATGGTCAATACCGGTTTTATGTGACAGCGCGCTCCATGATTTATGCGCCACTTCACCGTTGGTTTCCGGTGCCATACGCATCACAGAATCGCACACCTCGATATCTTCAGCCAATGACGGCATGCCGAAGGAAACGCCTAGCTCTTTCACCGTGCTGTTATGTTTTTTCAGTTGCTCGTATTCACTGTCTGTATTCCAGTCGATGCCTTTGATGTTGTTACCAAGCTTGGTCATCAAGGGGCCTAGCGCAATGAACTTACGGTAAGTGTCACCATAAGTACGCTCCACCAGTTTGATAATCGCCATGGTCTTGCCTGGTATCGGCTCACAATCACCCTCTTTCCAGTTTTTCACTTCACCAAAGGGCTGTGCCAGCTCGGCAGCTGAGTCATGCTGCATCGGTAAAGCCACCACCTCTTTTTTGGTGCCCAGATGCTTTTCGGCTAACGGTGAGAAGGTCTTGGCAATGGTCTTGAAAATCTGCCAGTCTGATTTAGATTCCCAGCCTGGTGACACCGCTTCTGACAGCGGATGAATGAACGGATGCATATCTGTCGTATTCAGGTCATTTTTTTCATACCAGGTTGCCGTTGGCAAGATAATGTCTGAATAGGCGCCGGTAGAATTGAGACGGAAATTGATATCCACCATCAAGTCCAGCTTGCCGATGGGCGCATCTTCATGCCATTTCACTTCTTTGTTGCCACGGCCAGCGCCTGATTCCTGCAACACACCATTTTGTGCGCCTAGCAGATGTTTCAGGAAATACTCATGCCCTTTGGCAGAAGAGCCAATCAGGTTGGCACGCCACACAAACAGGTTGCGTGGCCAGTTCACAGGGTTGTCAGGGTCAGCATAAGCGACGTCCAGCTCGCCGGATTTCAACTTGGCTGCCACGTATTTGGCAACCGATGCTTCATCTGTAGCGCCGTTTTTCATCGCTTCTTCAGCCAGTTCAATCGGGTTGGCATTGAAGTTTGGCATCGATGGCAACCAGCCCATACGTGCTGCCTTCACGTTGTAATCGGCAATGGAATTACCGCGATTCTTACCTTTACCGGCAGGTGACAGCAAACTGTCAGCATTCAGCGTTTCATAGCGCCATTGATCGGTATGGAAGTACCAGTATGAGGTAGAGTTAGTGTGGCGAGGTGGACGATGCCAATCCAGCGCGAAGGCAATCGGTGCCCAGCCTGCCTGAGGGCGCAGTTTTTCCTGACCCACATAGTGTGCCCAGCCACCACCTGTTTGGCCTACGCAGCCGCACATATGCAGCAGGTTCATGATTGAACGATACGCCAAATCATTGTGATACCAGTGATTAATCGCGGCACCCATGATGACCATGGACTTACCTTTGGTTTTTGAGGCATTGTAGGCAAATTCACGGCCTGTGCGCTCAATGTCAGCGGCTTTGACACCTGTCACCTTTTCAGCCCATGCTGGTGTATAGGCTACGTTAGCGTCGTTATAGTCCTTGGCAACGTTTCCGCCATCCAAACCGCGGTCTATACCATACTGCGCGACCTGCAAATCAAACACTGTCGCAACCAGCACTTCTTCACCATTTGCCAGTTTCACTTTTCTTGCAGGTACATTTCTGTACAGCAAATCACCTTCACCATGTGTAAAGTGCGGAAAGCCGACCGACACCACTTCATCTCGATCATCGATGCAGGTTAGTTCAGCTGTAATTTCCTGACTGCCGGTTTTTTCCAGCAAGTTCCACTTGCCATCTTCACCCCAGCGATAGCCGATACTGCCGTTAGGTGCAACAAATGCACATGATTTACGATCAAAAACGATCGTTTTCCACTCGGGGTTATTGGTTTCGCCCAACGCACCGTCAAAATCAGAAGCACGCAAGAATCTATCAGAAACATAAGTACCGTCATGCTTACGCAGCATCACCTGCATCGGCATGTCGGTATATTTACGCGCATATTCTTGGAAATATGGATCCTGACTGTTGATATAAAATTCTTTCAAGGCAACGTGTCCCATTGCCAGAAAGGCTGCAGCATCCGTCCCCTGTTTGATTGGCATCCATAAATCAGAGAACTTGCAGAACTCAGCATAATCCGGCGCCATTGCTACGATTTTTGCACCCTTATAGCGCACTTCTGAAGCAAAGTGTGCATCCGGCGTACGTGTCATTGGCAGGTTGGCACCGGTAATGATAATGTAGGTAGAGTTATACCAGTCAGCAGCTTCAGGCACGTCAGTCTGCTCGCCCCATGTCTGCGGACTTGCAGCAGGCAAGTCGCAGTACCAGTCATAGAAAGAACCACAGGCAGCCCCAATCAGGGAGAGGTATCGGGAGCCTGCGGCGTAAGAAATCATCGACATTGCGGGGATGGGTGAAAAACCGAAAATGCGGTCTGGACCCCATTTTTTAATCGTGTAGACATTGGCAGCCGCGATGATTTCATTCACTTCATCCCATGAAGTGCGTACAAAACCACCCAAACCGCGTACCGCCGTGTAGGATTTGCGTTTCTGCTCATCTGCCTGAATGGCTGCCCACGCCTCAACCGGATCTTTACCTGTTTTACGCTCGGCGCGATACAGGTCAATCAAACGGCCGCGAATGAGCGGATGCTTGATGCGATGAGGGCTATACAGATACCAGGAGAATGATGCGCCTCGCTGACAACCGCGTGGCTCATGATCCGGCAGATCATCACGGGTGCGTGGATAATCCGTCTGCTGCATTTCGAAAGAAACTAAACCATTCTTTACAAAGATTTTCCATGAACAGCCGCCGGTACAGTTCACACCGTGGGTGGAACGCACGACCTTGTCATGCTGCCAGCGGTGACGGTACACGTCTTCCCACTGACGATCCTCATTAGTAACGATGCCGTGATTATTTGAAAAGGTTGCCTTAACCTTATCGAAAAATTTAAGCCTATCCAGAAAGTGACTCATCGCTCAGACTCCTTGATTAATTCTTTTAACAGTTCTACTGGTTAAATTTATGGGTTCTTGATTTCGCTACCTGCACGCAGGTAGAACCACCAGTTCAATATCAGGCACAGCGCATAGAACACCGCAAAACCATACATCGCCATTTCAGGGGTGCCTGCCTTGATTTGCCCTTTAATCACTTCCGGCGCAATGAATGAGCCATAGGCGGCAACAGCAGATGTCCAGCCCAGCACGGGGCCGGCCTGCACACGATCAAAAATCACACCGACCGTTCTGAAAGTTGAACCATTGCCCACACCAGTTGCTGCAAACAACACCACAAACACGATTAAGAATTGTGTGAAATAAATCTCAGGGGTGGCAGAGTGATAGGCTTGCATCATGATGTAGCCGGCATAAGCAGAGGCTGCAACCATGACAGCTGAAATAATCTGCGTCACGATAGAGCCGCCTACCTTGTCTGAAATCCAGCCGCCTACCGGGCGAATCAAAGCACCGACAAAAGGCCCTATCCATGCGTAAGTCAGCGCTGAAGGCGCTGCCGGGTTTTTAATGTGCGACCAGGTTTGTGTTGCAGCGTCAAAGATATGCTGCTCACCAAATATCACGGTAATGGACAGTGGCAAAGCCATTGAAAACCCGATAAATGAGCCGAATGTCACCAGATACAGCGCAGTCATCGACCATGTGTGTTTGTTTTTGAAAATCGCGAACTGTTTGGCGATGTTCTCTTTCATTGTGCCAAATGCGGCAAGCTTCATTACCAGCAAGGTTGATACGATGATTAGCGGCATCACCACCCACATATTCAGCAGCCCCAGGCCAGAAGGTGCAGGCAAGTACAGATATAGCCCTGCAATTGCTGGTACAAAAGCCAAAGTGTAAAGCCATGTGATTTTTATAAATGACAATACAGTGCCGCGCGCATCAGCAGAAATTGGCAGCAAATTGTTCATGCCAAACCAGCACAATGCAGCCAATGGCACCAATGACAGTACCCAGGCAAAACCAGCATTCTGGATAAAAGTTGGTGTGCCTGCTGGAATCTTGCCGAAGATCCAGCCACTATCTTTTACCAACAGCGTGGCATCACCGCCCAATGCACCAAAAACACCAACCGTCATGACCAATGGGATCAATATCTGCATCGTGGTCACGCCAAAATTTCCCAGACCGGCATTAAGGCCAAGTGCCGTACCTTGAAGACGTTTAGGAAAAAACGTGCTGATGTTACTCATGGAACTGGCAAAATTACCACCGCCTACACCTGACCAGAGTGCCATCAATTGAAACACCCACAACGGCCATTCAGGATGCTGCAAGGCTATACCAGTACCGATTGCCGGGCTCAATAACATTGCCGTCGTTAGAAATATAGTATTCCTGCCTCCGGCCAAGCGAATAAAGAAGGAAGAAGGAATCCGCATGGTCGCACCAGCAAGGCCGGAAATCGCCGTCAGCGTAAATAACTCATCTTTAGTGAACGGAAAACCCAAATTACTCATCTGCACAGCAATAATGCCCCACATCAGCCACACAGCAAATCCGCATAGCAGAGCCGGCACTGAAATCCACAGGTTGCGATAAGCTATGCGTTTGCCTGTGGATTCCCAAAAACTGTTGTCTTCGACGTTCCAGACTTCTACATTGGTTGACATATGACACTCCTTAAATTGATGCTGCTTCTTTTGCCGCTTGACGTTCATGGTGACGGCCGATTTTTACTGGGCGCACTTCTGTCCAATACATCCAGATAAGCGATACCCAGACAATGCCGAACATCAACATAAAGGCTGAAGAACGAACGCCGGTGAAATCCAGCAACGCACCGAACATGATAGGCATCAGAAAACCGCCCAAGCCACCAGCAAGGCCAACCACGCCGGAAATCACGCCAATATTATGTGGATAATCATCCGAGATGTATTTGAATACAGATGCTTTACCAATCGCGAATGCAATACCCATGGTGAACATGATGACAGTGAACCATGTCGCATTCAGGCCAATATGGAAAGTCTGCTGACCTTTAACCGTCACAATTGAAATGTCTGTCTGAGGATATGAGAGAAAGAACAGACACACTAAAGAAACCCACAGCACCCACCAGGTTACGGTATGCGCCCCGAACTTGTCTGAGAAGTGGCCGCCAACCGCGCGCAGCACACCACCTGGGATACTGAATGCAGCAGCCATCAGTGCGGCGGTTTTTAAATCAAAACCGTATTCACCGATATAGTATTTGGTCATCCATAACGCCAGAGCCACATACCCACCAAACACGATTGAGTAATACTGACTGTATTTCCAAACTTTTGGGTCTTTAAGTGCCAGCAACTGTTCACGCACGGTCACTGTTTTACCCGCCACATGTGTAGAGTCTGTATAAGAAAAAAACCAGAACAAAATAGCCGTCACCAGCATCAGGACTGCATAAACCTGCGGCACCATCGCCCAGCCAAAGCCGACAACGATAATCGGCGCCACCAGTTTAGTCACGGCGGCTCCCGTGTTACCGGCGCCAAAGATTCCCATGGCCAAACCTTGACGATTTTTTGGAAACCAACGGGCACAGTAAGCAATACCAACAGTAAACGACCCGCCTGCCACCCCAACAAACAGACCTGTCACCAAAAACTGCCAGTACTCGGTGCATTTTGAGATCAGAAAAATAGGAACAACACTAGAAAGCATCAGCACGAAAAATACGATGCGACCGCCAAATTTATCCGTCCACATACCAAGTGGCAGGCGTATAAGCGATCCAGTGAGCACCGGTGTAGCTATCAGAATACCGAACTCGGTTTCATTCAGGCCAAGCGCCTCCTTGATCGGGATGCCAATCACAGCGAACATCATCCAAATCATGAAGCAAACAGTAAAAGCCAGCGTACTCGCGACCACTACCGACCAAGCTTTGTATTCTTGCGTTGCCATCGTCCCTCTCCCCCATTAACCACATGGTGCAAGACTAAAGCAATGAGCGCATAGGAACTATTCGTCTAAAGGATAAGTAGCTTGAATAAAAAGAACTAGTTCTTTCGGCTAGTAGCATAGAGTTGAACATGGGGGTATAGTTAACATGTGACAAAATGTCGCACCCTAGAAATAAGGGGTGAATGCAATATCTACAAGGAGAGCAACCATGTCAGCGGACAACAATAACCCCAAAAATGACAGCCCACTCGATCTCGATCGCCGCAAATTCCTGAATACGGCGGCAGTGGCAGGCGTCGCAGGGACTTTACTCACAGTTGGAGGGTTAGCTGGCTGCAAAAAAGAAGGTACCTCAACTACCGGTGGTGTGGCTGCATCTGCTACTGCAGGCAGTTCACACGAAGTTGCACCCGGTGAACTTGACTCATACTATGGCTTTTGGAGTGGCGGCCATATGGGCGACGTGCGCGTGCTCGGTTTACCTTCTGGCCGTGAAATTCACCGTATTCCGGTATTCAACCCCGATGCGCTGGTCGGCTGGGGCATCACCAATGAATCCAAGGCCATCATGGGCACCAATTCTGACGGCAGTCTGAAATACCACGTAGCAGATACTCACCATGTGCATGGCTCCTATAAAGATGGCACTTACGATGGCAAGTACGCCTGGGTGAACGACAAAATCAACTGCCGTATTGCACGTATGCGCTTAGATGTGATGGACTGTGACAAAATTACCGAGATCCCAAACATTCAGGGTTTCCACGGCATTTTTCCGGACAAGCGCGACCCGGTAGATCAAGCGATTAATTACACCACGCGCGTATTCTGCGGCTCCGAGTTTCATGCCCCATTGCCTAATGACGGCCATGACATGGACGACCTGACCAAGTACCGCGCATTATTCACCTGCGTTGACGCAGAGACCATGGATGTGCGCTGGCAAGTACTGATTGACGGCAACTGTGACTTGGTAGCAACCTCATACGATGGCAAGCTTGCTGCGACTAACCAGTACAACACTGAGGGCGGCGTAAAGTACGTGGATATGATGAACGCAGAGAAAGATGCCTGCTTATTCTTTAACATTGCCCGCATCGAGCAGGCAGTCAAAGACGGTAAATTCAAAACATACGGCAAATCAAAAGTGCCAGTAGTGGACGGCACGCTTGAGTCTAACAAGGATCCAAAAACTGCACTGGTCGCTTCAGTGCCGGTGCCGAAAAACCCGCACGGCGTCAACGCCTCGCCAGAGGGTAAATACTTCATCTGTGCAGGAAAACTGTCCCCAACCGGCACCATCATCGACCTGAGCCTGGTACTGAAATGGTTTGATGGCGAACTGAAAAGCATCGACGAAGCAATTGTCGCAGAAGTTGAGCTGGGCTTAGGTCCATTACACACTGCGTTTGACGGCCGCGGTAATGCTTTCACCACACTCTTCCTCGACAGTCAGGTAGTGAAATGGAATCTGGAAAACGCCATCAAGTTCTACAAAGGCGACAAGAACGCCAAGTATGTGGTCGATCGTATCGACGTGCAGTACCAGCCAGGCCACTTGAATGCGTCGATGTCCGAAACTAAAGACGCTGATGGCAAATGGCTGGCAGTAGGTTGCAAATTCTCTAAAGACCGCTTCCTGCCGGCCGGCCCGTTGCATCCCGAAAATGAACAACTGATTGATATTTCCGGTGAAAAAATGGTGATGGTGTCCGAGCATCCTGTACGTCCGGAACCACATGACTTTATCATCGTTAAGCGCGACATCATCAAACCGCGTCAGGTTTACAATCTTGACGAATTCCCCAATGCAGTGAAAGATCCGGCAGAGTGCGGTGTTTTCCGTCAGGGCAATAAAGTCACCGTAAAAATCACCAGTATGGCGCCAGCCTTTTACCTGAGCGACTTCAAGGTTAAAGTCGGCGACGAAGTCACAATCATTTTAACTAATCTGGATAAGGTGGAAGACCTGACTCACGGTTTTGCGATTGAGAAATATAATATCAATTTTATCGTCAATCCGCAGGAAACCAAATCTGTCACCTTCAAAGCAGATAAACCTGGCATGTACTGGTGCTACTGTTCACACTTCTGCCATGCATTGCATTTGGAAATGCGCTCACGGATGCTTGTAGAAGCGTAATTTAGTGTCAACGGCATCATCTTGGGGGAGGCCTAGCCTCCCCCTTTCTACCTTATAAAAATTGGCGGTAGCTGTATGCGTTTTCTGAATCTTCTACGTGGTGGGATAAGTATGCTGATGTTAATGTTCGCATCAGCAGTTTATGCCAACTCCTATGAGGCACCCTTGCCGGCAGAGCTTTCCACAGATCCCGATTTATGTGCCTACGTCCCTTGCGGTGATGTTATTGCAGGCGCCGATAGTTTTTCAGAACGCAAGGGCAAACCCACTTATGTCGAGGCCTATCGTAGTAAAAAAGGCGATCATGGCAAGATTGATGACCATGAAAGTAATGGTGACTCTCAAGAAGGGGGCAATCATCACGGTGATAAAAATGACGACCGTGAACTGATTGGCTATGTATTTCTTTCCACAGATATTGTGGATATTCCGGCTTACTCCGGCAAGCCTGTGGTCACCCTAATTGGCATGGATACCAAGGGCATTATTACTGGCGCAAAAGTGCTGCGTCATAGTGAGCCGATTCTTCTGCTGGGTATCCCAGAGGGCGAGTTAACCAAATTCATCAAGCAGTATGTAGGCAAGTTCGTCGGTGACAAGATCGAAATCGGCAAGCCGCGTGAGGGGCAGAGCTATATCGGCCTGGATGCCATCACCGGTGCTACCGTGACGGTGGTCGCCCAAAACCAGGTGATGATGCGCTGCGGCGTGCAGATTGCCAGGCAGGTGGGCATTCTGAAACCCACCATACGGCCCCAGGCGAAATTTACAGAGCTTGCCAAATCACCAACCTGGGACGATTTGGTTACTGAAGGCGGCGTGCAGCGTTTGCTGGTCAAACGCGAAGATGTCGGCCTCGAAGCCACGGGCACGCCTTACCTTGATTTGTGGTTCGGTTATCTGAACCAGCCAACGCTGGGCCGTGCGATTCTTGGTAAAAGCAATTACGAAAGCCTGATGACGCGACTCAAGCCGGATGAGCACGCAATTTTTATTATCCGCACGGGCGGCGGCGAATCATTTAAGGGCTCAGGCTTTGTGCGCGGTGGCATTTACGACCGTATTCAGGTGGCGCAGGAAATGGATACTTTCACTTTCCGTGACCTGGATTATCTAAACCTCTATGGCATCGAGGCGGCGGGCGCACCCGCTTTCAATGAATCCGCCATCTTCATTATCCGTTCCAAGAGTTTCTCGGCCGCTTATCCGTGGAAATTGGTGTTTCTCGCAAACAAGATGGACAAGAGCACCGGACACAGGACGTTTACCAGCTTCGACGCCGAATCCTGGCTGCCGGATGCTTATTTGCAGGGTGGCCGTCCTGTCGTCATCGTGCCTGAACCAACCTGGCTGCGAATCTGGAAGGACAAGGCTTGGGGAATCGTGGCTTTCACGGCACTGTTGCTGTTGATTGGCACTGTATACGCCAAACGCGACTGGCTGGTGCGGCGCTGCACACGCAAGAATAAGTACTGGGTCGATGGCTTCAAGTACTTCGGCTGGATAGCCAGTATCGGCTTCGTCGGCTTCGCCATGATGGCGCAACCCTCCATCACGCAGGTGCTGACTTGGTTCCATGCCCTGCTGTTCCATTGGGAATGGGAGCTGTTTCTGACTGACCCATTTATCTTCATCTTCTGGTGGTTCATCATCATCACCGTGTTTATCTGGGGTCGCGGCCTGTTCTGCGGCTGGCTGTGCCCGTTTGGCTCGCTGTCCGAACTGTTGTACAAAATGGGCGGATGGGTCGGCCTCAAACGCTTCCAGTTCCTGCTGCCGGAACGCATCCATCACCAACTGAAATGGCTGAAATACGCGATTTTCTATGGATTATTGGCAGTGTCGTTCTTCTCTATGGGCTTAGCAGAAAAACTGGCAGAAGTTGAGCCGTTCAAGACCACGTTCCTGGTCGGCATTTTCAATCGCGCCTGGCCTTATACTTTGTTCGTTGCAATTTTGCTCGGTTTGTCTATATTCACAGAGCGGCCTTTCTGCAAATATCTGTGTCCATTAGGTGCTGCACTGGCAATCCCAACCACTTTCCGCTGGTTCGGACTCAAGCGTAAACCAGCTTGCACCACCTGCAGCGCTTGTGCCAAGGGCTGCGGTTCGCTGGCGATCAATCCGAAGGGAGAGATTGATCAGCGCGAATGCATGCTATGTCTGGATTGCATGGTCATGTATTATGACGAACATGCCTGTCCGCCGCTATCGCAGGAGCGCAAGCGCCGGGAACGCGCCGGGTTGCCGTTGACACCGGTCGGTGCAGATGGCCACTATATCCCGATTATGCCTTTACCCGCTGAAGAAAAACGTTAGGAAACAACGAATGAGCTCCTCTGATCTAGATCCATATCGGTTACCGCCTTATGCAGACTCGGCTCACGCCTGGCTGCTGCATGAAGCGGTGGATCACTTATGGCCATGGAGCCAGCGTGGATTTCGGCATCACAAATGGGTGCTGGCGATAGGCCTTGTTCTGGCACTGGCGGTGAGCATGGTCTGGGTGCTGGCTGGGCTAGGCAGAATGACTGCCGGTGCGGTAATTGGCTGGTGGGCAGGTTGGAGTGTGTTTGAGATTGTGATTCGCATGTATTCCAAACCTTATATCAAAGAAGGTCCTTGGTGGCAGCGCCATTATCGCCCTGCAAGTATCATGGACATGCTGTGCTACGTCTCTTTCAAAAATCTGCTTGTCGGCGCCGCGCTGTTTGTTGGGTTAAAGACGCTCGGTTTGCTGCAAATGTGAGCCTGATGTTTTTTTATCGCATTAATATTTTCTTCTTTGTGTGCCTGTGCCTCGCCGCTTTAAGCGTACAAGCTGCCGAGTGGCGTGTCGCGCCTGGGCAGCGCATTGCGGACGCCATTGCCCAGGCAGCGCCAGGCGATACGGTTTTGGTGGCGCGAGGACATTATCAAGAAAACCTCAAAATTGATAAGCCATTACACTTACTTGGCATTAACCGGCCAACTATTTCCGGCGGCCTGATCGGCGATACTATCCGCGTTACCGCGCCCGATGTGAGGATTGAGGGCATTATAGTCACCAATTCCGGTGGCGACTTAGGCAAGCAAAATGCTGGCATTTATATTCAGCCAGATGCACATCGTGCCCAAGTTCGGCGTTGCGACCTCAGCTATAATTTGTTTGGTTTGTGGATACAGGGCGCCAATGACGTGGTAGTGGAACACAACATCATTACTGGCAAGCGCGATTTCTTTTCCAGCCAGCGCGGTAACGGCATTCAACTCTACAACACCGAAGGCGCCAGAATCATCTCCAACAATATCAGCTTTGTGCGCGACGCGATTTATGTGGATGTTTCGCATCATGCGCAGTTTCGCAACAACCGCCTGCACCACAGCCGCTATGGCACCCATTATATGAACTCGTACAATAACGTGTGGGAAGGTAATGAGACTTACCTCAACCGTGGTGGCTTGGCTTTAATGGAAGTACGAAACCAGGTAGTACGCAATAACGTAGCCTGGGGCAACTCCGATCACGGCATCATGCTGCGCACTATTCAGGATTCGGTGATTGAAAACAATATCGTCGCCGGCAATGCGCGTGGCTTTTTTATCTATGACGCGGAATACATTACGCTGCGCGGTAATCTGGTGGTGGACAACCAGATCGGCGTACATTTGTCGGCGGGCTCTACACGCAATGCAGTTGAGGCGAATGACTTTATTGCCAACCGCGAGCAGGTCAAGTACGTTGCTTCGCGCGACGAAGCCTGGGGCGTGAAAGAGGGTAATTATTGGAGCAACTACCTAGGCTGGGATCGTGATGGTAACGGCCGCGGCGATATTCCCTACGAAGCGAACGACATGGTGGACAGGCTTTCCTGGAAGCACCCGATGATGAAGCTGCTGCTTGGCAGCCCAGCAGTGCAAAGCTTGCGATTGATTGCTCGACAATTTCCCCTGTTGCGCGCACCCAGCGTGGTAGATTCTGCACCGCATACAACACCGCAACATAGCAACTGGAGACAATGGCTTGGCAAATACTATCATTGAGGGGCGTAACATCACACGCCATTTCGGTGCGATACACGCAGTGGATGGCGTTGACCTCGACATTCAAACAGGCGAACTATTCGGCCTGATCGGCCACAACGGCGCTGGCAAGAGCACCCTGTTCAAAATGATGCTGGGGCTACTGCCCTTAACCGGTGGAGAGATTCGCGTTCAAGGAGAGTCGGTCAGCGGAAATAACTTCCGTAATGTACGGCGGAAGATCGGCTATCTGCCAGAAAATCTGGCGTTGTATGACAATCTGACCGGTTTGGAAACGCTACACTTTTTTGCCAGGTTAAAAGGTGCAGACGTGCAGCCATGTGCAGCAAAACTGGAGCGCGTTGGCCTTGCCGATGCCGCAAACCGACGTGTGCGCGAGTACTCCAAGGGCATGCGTCAGCGTCTTGGCTTTGCACAGGCCCTACTAGGTGAACCGAAACTGCTATTTCTGGATGAGCCAACCAATGGCCTCGATCCGGAAGCCATCCGCGAATTTTTTGCCATACTGCGCGATTTGCAGGCGCAGGGCGTTACCATGATTCTTACTTCGCACATTCTTGCCGATATTCAGGAGCGCGTGGATCGGCTGGCTATCATGAAAAACGGCAAAATCCAGAGCTGTGGCAGCGTACAAGCACTCCGCGAAACGGTAAACCTGCCATTAATAATGGAAATAGGCGGCACTGTAACAGCTGATCAGGTGGCACAGATGCTGGACGGCCTGCCTGTCGTTTCAATAGAGACTCGACTTGGTCGCCTATGGGTAAAATTGCCGCGCGAAGCCAAGATGCAAGCACTCGCCCGGCTCATGACAATAGGTAACGGGATGCAGGATCTGCACGTGCGGGAACCTTCTTTAGAAGATGTATTTTTTGGATTATCAGAATAATGATTGAACTCGCACAAATCGGCACGATTGCCGGAAAAGAATTTCGGGATCGTATTCGCAATCGCTGGGTATTGGCCGTTGCGGTTGTGTTTGCAGCCTTCGCACTGGTGATTGCCTATTTTGGCGCTGCGCAACAAGGTGCGGTGGGCTTTCGCTCCATTGAAATCACTATTGCCAGCCTGGTCAGCCTGGTCATTTATCTGATTCCGTTAATTGCCTTGATTCTGGGCTTTGATGCTATCGTCGGCGAGCGAGAGCGCGGCTCGCTGGATTTGTTGCTGACCATGCCCATCACCCGGCTGGAGTTGATACTAGGCAAATATTTAGGCTTATCCGCCGCGCTGGCGCTTTCTACCGTGGCTGGTTTCGGACTGGCGGGCATTGCCATGGCAAATCAGCTGGATCTTTACGCGCTGCTGAACTACAGCGGCTTTATACTAAGCTCGGTGCTGCTCGGCATGACTTTCCTCAGTCTTGCAGTCATGATCTCCGTATTTGCCACCGACCGCGCCGGTGCTTCAGGACTGGCCATTGCTTTGTGGTTTTTCTTTGTGCTGGTGTTTGACCTGCTATTGCTCGGCGCGTTAGTTGCAACGGGCGGGCACTATGGCGGTGCAATCTTTCCGTATCTGCTATTGCTCAACCCTGCGGATGTTTTCCGTGTACTGAATATTTTTAACCTGGATGATGTACGTACCCTGTATGGCATGGCGACAGTCTTTCCCGAAGAGCTAGCCAACCCATGGTTATTGGGCGGCATTATGCTGCTATGGATTGCAACACCACTTTCAATTGCCCTTTGGAGATTTAAACGATGAAATTACTTACACCCTGTTTTTTAGGCCGACGTCACGCTTGGCTCCTTGCCATCACCTTACTGACGGCTTGCGGCCAGCAAGCCGCACAAAATACAGCAGCCATAGAAATTACACGTGAAACCGCATGCAGCCTGGATGGCATGACCCTGGCGGATTATCCGGGTCCCAAAGCACAGATTCATTTTGCCACACAATCAGCACCGGAATACTTTTGCGATCTGATGGAAATGTTTGATATCTATCTTAAACCTGAGCAAGCACGCAAAGTAACGGCTCTGTACGTGCAAGATATGGGAAAAACCAGCTGGGAAGAGCCAAAAGGTGCGTGGTTTGACGCAAAAACGGCTTTTTATGTTGTCGGCTCAAAAAAAATGGGTTCAATGGGCCCAACATTCGGTTCATTTGCTAAAGAAGAAGATGCCAAAAAATTTGTCAGCGCTAATGGCGGCAAAGTGTATAAATTTGATGAAATCACGCCGGACATGACAGCACTCGATGGCGGTGCCTTGCACGATCGGCATATGTAGCGCCTCAGGAAAAGCAGGATTTCCAGCGGTTATGCTAGCAGCCCATGCTCTACTGCATAGACTGCGGCCTGCACGCGGCTGGCCAGATTGAGCTTACGCAGAATGCCCTGCACATGGATTTTGACGGTAGACTCCGCCAAGTCAAGCGATCGTGCGATTTCTTTATTGCTGGCGCCGCGCGCCAGCATGACAATGATTTCACGCTCACGCGGTGTGAGTTTTTCAAGCCCGGCTTCTTTGGCGCTACCCTTTTGCGGCATGCGCATGGCGTCCGCCAACTTACCGGCCATTTGCGATGACATCACGGATTCGCCTGCCGCGGCGCGGCGAATGCAGTCCAGCAAAAAATCGGTCTCAATGTTTTTCAACAGATAGCCACGTGCACCGGCACGCAAGGCCTCCAGCAAGTCATCGGCATCTTCAGACACTGTCAGCATAATAATTTGGCTCTGCGGCGCTTCTTCTCGCAACAAAGGGATGGCTTGCAAGCCACTGGTGCCCGGCATGTGCAAATCCAGCAGCACTACATCTGGCTTAAGTTGCTTGGCGCGCTTAACGCCTTCGAGTCCATCGCCCGCTTCTCCCACCACTTCAAAACTTTCCTGGCGCTGTAACAACAACTTGATACCGCTGCGAAACAGGGTATGGTCATCAACAATCAGGATGCGTATCGGTGGTTTCATATGATCTATTTTTCTGGCTGGTTTTCAGGAAGTATAAGGCAAATGTGCGTTCCTTTTGTCGGCGCAGATTCAAAAGATAATTCTGCACCTACGCGATGGGCACGCTCACGCATAATCCGCAGCCCCACATGACTGTCTCCTGCGTCCCGCGAGGTATCAAAACCGGCGCCGTTATCGCGAATATCAATCTTACACTGCTCTGCACAGGACAATTCCACGTCAACGCGGCAGGCTTTGGCATGTTTACGCACATTAGAAAGCGACTCCTGCACAATATGCATAATCTGCAGCACGTGCTCGGGCTGCAGTTCCGGCGCACTGCCCTGCGTATTAAAGACAGTTTCAATCCCCGTCTGCCCTTCAAATTTTTCGAGTGCGATGCGCAGGGCAGTTTCCAGATCGGTACTGCCAATGCGGGTGCGGAAATGCACCAGTAACTCACGTACGTCGTCATAGCTTTCCTGCACGCCCTCACGAATCTGCACCAGACTTTTCATCGCATCTGCGCTACGGTTTTGCTGCAAATCTTCTTGTAACAACTGAACCTGTATATTCAGAAAAGCCAGCGACTGTGCAATGCTGTCATGCAGTTCCTGCGCCAGAAGGTTGCGCTCTTCAGAAACAGCCATTTCCTTATCAAGTGCTGCGAGCTCTTTATTTTTAGCTTCGATACTGCGTGATTTTTCTTCTACCCGCTGCTCCAGCGTGGCATAAATATCCTGCAACTGATTTGCCATACTATTAAAACCGATTGCCAGTTCACCCAACTCATCCTGACTGGTCACAGGTAAGCGCACATCAAAATCTGCACTTGCCATACGCTTGATCCCTTCACGTAGCTGCGTTACAGGCCGAACTACCATATGCGAAAACAGGTAAACCAGCACCACGGTACCCACCAGCGCCAAACTGACCAGCGCTATCTGCAAAAAGCGCAGCAGTGCAGTCGCGTGGGCATTACTCTGCTCCACCATGGTCACCAGTTCGTTAATGCCGGCCACGTAGCGCTCTAGCATAGGCCGGTAATTAATCAGATCGGATTTTTGCTCATCCATACTTGAGCTGGCAAGAATCTGCATGATTTCAGGTCGAATTTCATCCTGCCATGACCGGCGCAACTGCACCATCTGCGCGCGCACATTCACATCCTTGGGCAAAAAGAGCGGGCGTGCCGGATTACCAAACTCCAATTCACTGAGCGTGTTTTCAAACAAATTCATCTCGTATTGAATGTCGCTGCGCAATTGCTCTCTGGCATCTGTAAGCTGTTGCACCTTCACATACTGTTCCAGCAAATAGGCAATGCGATACGAGCGCATACGCTCACGCCCGGCATCATTAATCGCAGCGGCTCCCCCCTCCAAGCGCCAGGACACAAGCAACGTTGAGCCTATCGCAATCAAAGCCACTACAAAATAAAATACCAAGAGCCCGATAATTTTCGCTTTGATTTTTAAGCTAATCATAATGTGCTCAAAATATAGAGTTTTGGAAATTGTCTAGCGTATGCGAACCTAAAAATTTTTTAGGTTCTCTTTCCGTTTAGTGTAAACCACAACAAAGAGAGGTGGCCCCGCAAAGCTGGACTGTTCTTAAAGTGATTACCTTACCTAACCCAATCCACTAAAATGGGGTGAAATCAAAACGTAACATCTGTTTTTTCTCAAGTTATGCACCTTATCAAAGTTAGGCTAGTAAATAATTACCATGTTTTTTCTTCAGCCTCATTTTCGCATACGCGAAAATAATTAAACTTCCCGGTCTTCAATTTGCAGACCTTGCACTCTGCTAAACTCACCAGCTTTGTGGGTAATGCGTGTTGCATTATTGGCGCGTGTAATTGCAGCGATCATTAAATCATTCGCGCCGATTAAACTACCTTGGGCTGTGAGGTCTGCGCGTATATGTGCGTAATGTTCGCCGGCGCTATCGTCAAACTCAACGCTATGTAATGGCGCAAATAACTTGTTTAACAGTTGCAGATTATTTTCTTTTTGTTCACTGCACAGCGCATCAAACAACAGCTCCACCTTGTTTCGAGCGCTAATTCAGATGGTCTTGCCTGTGGCTCGCATTGCCATGCATTGAATAGCGCAAAATAACCTGCCGGCCATTGATTCTGTGCGCCTGTCGCGCGTAACAAGCTCTGCAAGATACTAAGAAAGTGGTAAATTCGCCTGTTTTACTTTCATGCGTATTTGCATTTCAACCTCGTCAGGCACGTAAAAATGTAATTGTGACATGACTCAATCGCCTATACGTACGCATGTATGTATATATAGGCGTACAGCATTTAAATGTCAATAAAAAGCCCTTTCGGGCTTTTTTTAATTCTCTCAATATCTCACTTTTTGCGAATTATCTCGGCTTTAGAGAGAACCTACATTTAGATATCCAGGTTGCTGGCTCCCAAGGCATTGCTTTCTATAAATGCGCGCCTAGGTTCTACGTTATCACCCATTAATGTAGTGAATATTTCATCCGCGGCAATCGCATCATCAATTTGCACTTTTAATAAGCGGCGCACTTTGGGGTCCATGGTGGTTTCCCATAGTTGCTCCGGGTTCATTTCACCCAATCCTTTATAACGTTGGATATTAAGCGTATTTTTTGCTTCGCTTTGCAGCCAGTCTAGTGCCTGTTTAAAGTTGCTAACTGTCTGTTCTTTTTCATTACGTTTAACGATAGCCCCCTCACCCAGCAGACCCGCGAGTAAAGTGGAGGTTTTTAAAATCTGCTTATAATCCCCGCTACTTAAAAATTCGGCGTCTATTACACAGCTCTGCAAATTGCCGTGTACGTATTTATTGATTTCCAGACGGTAAGCATTGGTTTCGGCATCGAATGCCACAATCACTTCACTGCCTACTGCACCTAGAATTGGGCGTAGTTTTTCTGCGATAGCATTTGCATTTGATTCGTCGCTTAAATTAATTTCACCGGCATCTTGAATGGCACGCAATACGCTTTCATCATACAAGGAAGAGATTCTGCGTATTACCGCTTCTGTCAGCACTACTTGCTTGGCTATCTCGGCCAATGCATCACCTGTGAGTGTGCCAGCACTTGATTTGGTTTCTATTTCTGCGCCTTTGAGTGCTGATTGCAGTAGATAGATATCCAACTCTTGTTCATCTTTGAGATAACGCTCATCTCGCCCTTGTTTAACTTTATAAAGTGGTGGCTGTGCAATGTAAATATGGCCACGCTCTACGAGTTCTGTCATTTGACGGTAGAAGAATGTGAGTAGTAGTGTGCGGATATGTGCTCCATCCACATCAGCATCGGTCATGATAATAATACGGTGATAACGTAGTTTTTCTACATTAAAATCAGCTTTGCCTATGCTGGTGCCTAACGCTGTGATTAATGTTGCAATCTCCTGGGAACCTAGCAATTTATCAAACCTTGCTTTTTCCACGTTCAGAATCTTGCCTTTCAATGGCAATATCGCCTGATTTTTACGGTCACGTCCTTGTTTTGCCGAACCGCCTGCAGAATCACCCTCCACCAGGTATAGTTCGCATAATGCGGGGTCTTTTTCCTGACAATCGGCTAATTTCCCCGGCAGTCCCATAGTGTCCATCACACCTTTTCTGCGTGTAATTTCACGTGCTTTACGCGCTGCTTCGCGTGCTCTTGCTGCTTCTACTATTTTTCCGCAAATAATTTTTGCATCTGCTGGGTTTTCTTGTAAAAATTCTGCTAATTTTGCCGAAACAATTTCTGACACTACGGGTTGTACTTCACTTGAAACCAATTTATCTTTGGTTTGTGATGAGAATTTTGGATCTGGTACTTTCACGGATAGTACGCAAGTAATCCCTTCCCGCATATCATCACCCGTGGTTTCAACTTTGGCCTTTTTCGCCAACTCTGATTGTTCAATATACTGGTTTAGTGTACGCGTCATTGCCGTACGTAAGCCTGTTAAATGGGTACCACCATCGCGCTGTGGAATATTATTGGTGAAGCATTGCACTGTCTCAGAGTATGAATCATTCCACTGCATAGCCACTTCTATGGTCATTCCTTCTTTTTCGCCAGAGGCATAGAAAGTTTTGGGGTGGAGCACTGATTTACTGCGGTTCATGTATTCTACAAAACCTTTAATGCCGCCCGAATAGGCAAAGTTTTCGCTCTTACCGTTGCGCTGGTCGATTAATTCTATTTTAACGCCGTTATTTAAGAATGATAATTCACGTATGCGTTTAGCTAAAATTTCAAAATGAAACTCAACCAGACCAAATGTTTCAGTAGAGGCTAAAAAGTGAACTTCTGTGCCTTTTTTATCCGTCGTACCTGTTTCTAGCAATGGCGCCACCGCTTCTCCGCGACGGAATTCCATTTGGTGCACTTTACCATTGCGGTAAATTTTAAGTTTCAACCAATCTGATAAAGCATTAACAACCGAAACACCCACACCGTGCAAACCACCTGATACCTTGTAGGAGTTTTGGTCAAACTTGCCGCCGGCATGCAATTCTGTCATCACAATTTCAGCTGCGGAACGTTTCACAGCTTTAATATCATCATATTTGATGTCAGTTGGTATGCCACGGCCATTATCAGAAACACTTACACTATTATCAGGATGGATAATCACTTTAATATCATCGCAATGCCCGGCCAATGCTTCATCAATTGCATTATCCAACACCTCAAACACCATATGGTGCAGGCCAGAACCGTCTGACGTATCCCCGATATACATGCCCGGACGCTTGCGCACTGCATCCAAACCTTCAAGTATTTTAATACTTGAAGAATCATAATCCGCTGGTACTTGTTTTTTATCAGTCATGCTGGTTTTCTTTACTTTAAATTTATTTAGTTTAAATCTGTTTCACGTGAAACATTACCTAATTCAAATACGCATAGGCATCACAACATATTTATAGTCAACATTGTTTGGTATAGTGACTAGGCAGCTGCTGTTTGCATCTGCAAATGAAAATGTAATCTGGTCGCTATTGGTATTATTTAAAACATCAATTAAATAAGTTACATTAAAACCAATGTCCAGTGCGTCGCCTGTGTAATTGATCTCGAGCTCTTCTTCTGCTTCTTCCTGGTCACTATTGGTACTTATTAATTTTAAATTATTTAGATTGAGAACCATACGTATTCCACGGTATTTTTCATTAGATAAGATAGATGCACGTTGCATCGCAAGTAATACGTTCACTCTTTCGGTTGTAAATGCATTCTGATGCCCTATAGGGATAACCCGATTGTAATCGGGAAATTTACCGTCGATCACTTTTGAGATTAATTTGATATTGGAAAAATTAAAGTTTACCTGATTGCTTGATATTTCAATGTTAACCAAATCATCACTGTCTTCCAGCAATTTAATTAGCTCTATCACCGTCTTACGAGGTAGTATAACCTCTTGTTTTTCATAATTTTTTTCTAGTTCTGTAGATGTGAAACTCAAGCGGTGTCCATCAGTACCAACTATATTCAGTCGATTGCCGATGACTTCAAATAACAAACCGTTCAGGTAATATCGAATATCCTGTTGCGCCATTGCAAACTCAACTTGCTTAAACAGGTCTTTCAACTGGCTTTGACTAATCACAACGAGTGTCGCTTCATTGTTTGTTTTGGTCATAACCGGGTAATCAGCCGCTGGTAATGTTTGCAGGTTAAACCGGCTTTTCACGGCTTTTACCGTAATACGGCTATCGTTCGTTGCCATATTAAGTTCTGCGCTTTCAGGCAACGATCTGCAAATATCCAATAGTTTTTTTGCAGAAAGTGTCGTTGCAAAATCTCCTGTGGTGGCTGTATCAACGGTCAGTGAAATTTGCATTTCTAAATCAGTTGCGGTGAGATGAATTTTATTTTGTTTAGCTTCTAATAGTAGATTGGACAAAATAGGCAAGGTGTGTCTTTTTTCAACAATACTGGTTACTGAAGTTAATGGTTTCAGTAGTGTTTCACGATTGATTTGTATATTCATCTTTATAACCTAAATAATATATATATAAATAATAACAATAATAATGTGATGACTTTTTGTGTATAACAGGATAATTAATTAAAAAATCAATGAGTTAAATTTTTTTTTACACCTTGGTTTTAAGTCCAGTCTAGTGTGGATGATTTGTTGATTAAATTTAATTAAATGAATTAATACGACTTTATCCTTAAATTATCCACAAGCAATCCTTAACTTAACTTTTCATTTTTTTAATTTAATCACGAATCACCTGAATCAAAAAACCAATATCTCTGGCAAGCGTAGGGTCATTTTGTCTTAAGTTATCTATCTCATCACACGCATGCATCACCGTAGTGTGATGGCGCCCTCCAAAAGCCTCACCAATCTCAGGAAAGCTATGATTGGTAAGTTCACGCGCCAATGCCATTGCAACTTGCCTGGGTCTGGCAAAATTACGTGTTCTTTTTTTGCTATACATTTCAGCGACTTTAATTTTGTAATAATCCGCCACGGTTTTTTGAATATTTTCCATGGTCACCTGCCTGCCGCGCACAGCAATTAAATCACGTAATGCATCTTTTGCTAAATTAACATCAATGGCATGGCCTGTGAATTTAGCCATCGCTATAATGCGATTTAAAGCACCTTCCAACTCACGTACACTCGATCTGATCTGCTTTGCAATAAAGAAGGCCACATCTTCTGGTAAGTTTAACTTAACCGCTTCAGCTTTTTTTAATAGGATAGCCACACGCATTTCAAGTTCTGGCGGTTCTACAGCAACCGTTAATCCCCAGCTAAAACGGGTTCTTAAGCGCTCATCAACATCTGCGATTTCCTTAGGGTAAGTATCACAGGTAATGACGATTTGTTTTTTAGCCTCTATCAAAGAGTTAAATGCATAAAAAAACTCTTCTTGCGTACGTGTTTTTTTTGCAAAAAACTGAATATCGTCAATCAATAATAAATCTAATGAGTGATATTGCCGTTTAAACTCGTCAAATGCTTTATGTTCATAAGCTTTGACCACATCAGAAACATAACGCTCAGCGTGTAAGTAGCGGATTTTAGCTTCAGGATTATGTAGCTTTAATTCATTACCTATAGCCTGAAGTAAATGGGTTTTACCCAACCCCACCCCACCATAAATGAACAAAGGGTTATAGGCACTGCCTGGATGCTCAGCAACCTGAATAGCGGCAGCACGTGCTAACTGATTGGCGCGGCCTGTCACATAATTGGCTAAATTAAATGCGGGGTTAAGTCCTGAATGATCAACATGCCTGTTGGCTTGAGAGGTTTGGGCCGCGCTGGTTTTTTTTATATTATTTTTCAGTGTTAGATTCAGGTTTACTTTAGCTGACTTGTGATCAGGAGAATCCTGATTGTTAGCATCCGTAGCCTGTATTTCCATACCCAAACCATTTTGGCTTGCAGGATGGCTTTTTTTGGCATTATTTTGACCATTACTGGCGACATCATCCAATAAAAACTCAATTTTAATATTGGGGATATTCAGGTCATCAGCAAATTGCTCAATTTTTTTAAGAAAACGATCTTTGACCCACTGCATCACAAAACGGTTAGGCGCAAAAACACGCAAAGACTCATCCTCAATCACTGCACGCAGAGGTTTTATCCATGTGTTAAATTGTTGCGTAGAAAGCTCTTGCTCAAAGCGACTAAGACAAGAAGGCCAGAAATTTTCCATCAATAGTATTTTAAGATACCTAAAAATATTACAATCTCTCAACACCCCGGGAGTCAACACCCCAGAATATTAACAACGCAGACCGAATGATTGTAACGCATTGTTTTTATTTTATTTTTTATGAATCATAGCGGTTATTGCCAGCCACAATTGATCGCTCCATTTTAGCTGGTTTAGCAAAACTTATCCACAGCCAATTTCAATATTATGAAATAAAAAACATCCGCAATAAATGTTGAATTAAATGAAGACCTTAACATAGTGAATAAACGCCAAATAAACATTGACAATCTAGTGGCTTATCGTGTCTAATAGCGCCCTTTGTAGCATTTTGCTCGTCGGAGATACACATGAAACGTACATATCAACCATCCAAAGTGCGCCGCGCACGTACACACGGCTTTTTAGTTCGCATGAAAACAAAAGGTGGCCGTGCTGTGATTGCTGCACGTCGCGCTAAAGGCCGCTCACGCTTAGGTCTGTGATTTCAGTTTTGTAATGGTAACATTACAAAACTATTGCTGAATGGTTATGCCGCCTGATTAAAATTGCGGCGCACTTTTGTAAAGCAATATAAATTACAGCAATTGAAATTTTTAACTGATTAAAAATTTAAAAATGCGCGTGCTTAGATTTGCTAAACAAGCTAAGCTCATTAAAACGGATGAATTTTCATCCGTTTTTAATTTCCGCAAACGTATTTTTGCGCACTACCTTGTCGTGCATTACCAACCAAATACATTAACGCATGCCAGACTGGGCTTGGTTGTAGGCAAAAAAATAGATAAACGTGCAGTAGGCAGAAATTATATGCGCAGAGTATTGCGTGAGCTATTCAGAACGCAGCTATTAGGGATTAAACCGGTGGATTTGGTGATTCGCGCGCAAAAAAAGTTCAGCAAAAAAGACTTTTTATCAATAAAAAAAGAGTTTGATAGTCTGATTCTCAAGATTAATCAGCATACAGAAGTTAATCATGCGCGCTGATAGCTGTTACTATAGCACTCTTGCTATCATCATGGCTTTAATATCATGGCACGCCTGTTAATTTGGTTGATCAAGACATATCAGTATTTATTAAGCCCTTTTTTAGGGCAGCAATGCCGTTTTTACCCCACCTGCTCACAATATGCTATTGAAGCGATTCAAAAGCATGGTTCAATTCGTGGCAGCATTTACACGGTACGTAGACTTGCCCGCTGTCATCCCTGGTGCGAGGGTGGCCATGATCCGATACCTTGATTTTTTAATATTAGTAAATTTTACATACAGATAGCCAATACAACATGGATACCAGAAGGTTAGTACTATTCGTTATTTTTTCAATGTCGATTTTAATGCTGTGGGATGCCTGGCAATCACAAAATGCGCCGGTTAAAACGACACCTGCCGTGGTTGCCGATAGCGTACCTAAAGCCGAGATTGAGGCTGCCCCCTCACAGGCCGCTGATGTGCCTTTGGAATCAGGTTATCGGTTAAAAGAAGGCCAAGTCATCACGGTAACGACCGATGTATATAAACTCAATATCAGTAGCGTTGGCGGTGACTTACGTCGTCTAGAATTACTCAAGCACCGTGCGGCAGATAGCAAAGGTAACTTTTTACTGCTGGACGATGCAGCCAATCCCATGCTTTATGTGGCGCAAACTGGCTTGATTGGTGCGGACTTACCCTCTCATCAGGCAGCGTTTACCAGTGCTGCCAATCAATATGCACTACAAGAAGGTCAGGATAAGTTAGAGGTGCGTCTTAGCTGGTCTAACAGCAATGGCGTAGCGGTAGATAAAATCTACACATTCCACCGTAACCGCTACGAAATTGAAGTGAATTACGAAATTAATAACGGGTCAGGTGTCGCGATTACGCCGGCCGTTTATTATCAAATTGTGCATGACAGCGAATCCAATCAAGGGTCCAAGATTATGCCAACGTTCACCGGTGGTTCTTACTATACTGAAGGCACCAAATTTAAAAAGATCGCATTTAGCGACATGGCAAAAGAACCACTGAATATCACCACTACAGATGGCTGGGTTGGTTTGCTGCAGCATTATTTTGTCAGCGCCTGGATCCCGCAAAATGATTTAACGCGCAAGTTCTATACCGAAAAATTAACGGATAAAATTTACAGAATCGGCACTAAAAGCACTTTAACCACCATTGCACCGGGTGAGCGTTTAACGATTCCGGCACGCCTGTATTCAGGACCGCAAACCAAAGAAGATTTGGCAGCTTCAGCGCCGGGCTTAAACTACACCGTAGATTACGGGTGGCTTACCGTGATTGCCACACCGCTATTTTGGTTACTCTCAAAAATTCATTCTTTAGTCGGCAACTGGGGCGTGGCCATCATTTTGCTGACAATTCTTATAAAGGCGGTATTTTTCAAATTATCCGCCTCTGGGTATCGCAGTATGGCGCAAATGCGCGAGCTTGCACCGCGCCTGCAATCCATGAAAGAAAAATTTGGTGATGATCGCCAAAAAATGCAAATGGCCATGATGGATTTGTACAAAACAGAAAAGATCAACCCTATGGGGGGCTGTTTCCCAATATTGATTCAAGTGCCTGTTTTTATTGCACTTTATTGGGTGTTGCTGGGTTCGGTAGAGTTGCGCCATGCGCCGTTTTTTGGATGGATTCAAGACCTGCAGGCAATCGACCCTTACTATATCCTGCCGCTACTCATGGGCGCTACCATGATCATTCAAACCAAGCTTAATCCTAAGCCTACAGATCCTATGCAGGCAAAAATCATGACTTGGATGCCGGTTGTGTTTAGTATTTTCTTTTTCTTTTTCCCAGCCGGCTTGGTGCTTTACTGGTTGGTGAACAATATTTTATCAATTGCTCAGCAGTGGTATGTGAACAAAATGATACACGCAGAAACCGTGGCTAAAAAGCAGGGCCACGTTAAAAAACCAGGTGAACATCACTAATACAACCGACACAATCGCCGCCATCGCCACTGCGAGTGGCGCTGGCGGCATTGGCATTGTCAGAGTATCAGGTGCACTTAGCCAGTCTATTGCCATTCAAATATTGGGCCACTGCCCTTCGCCGCGCCATGCGGCATATTTAGATTTCAGACAGGTCGACGGTCAATTGATAGACCGCGGCATTGCGATTTTTTATCCCAATCCGCACTCGTACACCGGTGAGGATGTATTAGAACTTCAGGCGCACGGTGGCACTGCACTGATGCAAATATTACTGGCACGCTGTATTGCATTAGGCGCACGTCAGGCAGAGCCGGGCGAATTTACGCGGCGTGCCTATCTAAACGAGAAAATGGATCTCGCGCAAGCGGAAGCTGTGGCGGATGTGATTAATGCTGCAACCATCGAGGCAGCGCAAAGTGCTGTGCGATCCTTGGCGGGAGAGTTTTCCCAACGCATTCATGCCCTACTCTTGAAACTCATCGATCTACGTATGTATGTTGAGGCTTGCCTTGATTTCCCTGAAGAAGAAATTGATTTCATTACACAAGGTCGAGTAGCCGAAAAACTGGCGTCCATCATCACGGAGTTAAATACCGTCTTCAGCAAGGCCAAACAAGGCAGTTTGCTGCGAGAAGGCATTAATGTCGTCTTAGTAGGTCAGCCCAATGTAGGCAAGTCTAGCCTAATGAATGCACTGGCAGGAGAGGAAGTCGCCATCGTCACCCCCATCGCAGGCACAACACGCGATACGATAAAAAATGCGATACAAATTAATGGCGTTCCATTGCACATAGTAGACACGGCAGGATTGCGCGATACAGATGATGAAGTAGAAAAATTCGGCATCGCGCGCACTTGGGCGATTCTAGAAACGGCTCATATCGCATTATTATTGGTAGACGCAGCTCATGGTATTACCGGTAAAGAAAAATCGATTCTAGAGCGCCTGCCACAAGGAATTGCAAAAATATGGGTGCACAACAAGATAGACCAGGCTGGCGAACTACCTGCAATTACAGAAGAAAACCACACAACGCATATTTATCTTTCTGCTAAAACAGGCGCAGGGTTGGATTTGCTTAAAAATCACTTATTAAGCCTGGCAGGCTTTCAGGATAATTCGGAAGGCGTGTTTATGGCGAGAGCCAGGCACTTGCAGGCGCTGGATCAGGTAAATCTGCGTTTGCAGAATGCGGCGCATCAAATCAATGCGGCAGAGCTTGTGGCGGAAGAGTTGCGTTTGGCGCAAGAGGCGCTGGCGAGCATTACCGGTGAATTTACGCCTGATGATTTGCTAGGTGAAATTTTTAGTAAGTTTTGTATTGGTAAATAATACTCAAAAGTTGCCCAGCCATGACAGGTGTGGTGAAATTTAAGCGAGTTTGCTTTGGCCAAGTTTTTTTGGGCGAGTATTAGTTTAACCCGCCCAATTTCGCGTTAGCAATACACTCTGAGTTATGCGGTCAAATCTACAATTGTGGCCTCAGGCGCATTTTTCTTAACAGACTCAATCCCGTTGTCGCGTGAAGCAACACTTTCGTATAGCTGGCTTTGCCCGATAATCTGATGATTAGCCGCTTTTAACACAAAATAGGGTTTGTCAGATTTTGATACCAGGCGCTCATAACGCGCATCGTCCGCGGCATTTTTTTGAATTGAGGCAATGCCATTTTGTGCGCTGGCTTTGCTTTCGTACATTTCTGACTGCAAAATAACTTGCCCATTGCTGGCCAACAAGTTGAAATGGAACTGACCACTTTTTGCTACTTTTAATTCAAATTTACCCGCCATAAAATGCTCCCAAGTAATAAATAACGACAAAACAAGTGCGTCTTGCTTGCAACACTATAAGTGCGCTCATGCTTATTCGTCAATAGTAAAAGCGAATACGCAAACCCATTGTAAATTATTGTAAATTTTTTATTTTTAATCGCCCTAGATTAGATATTAAATACTGGCCGTTAAAAATCGGTGTTTCACGTGAAACACACTATATGCGGTGTATACTTTAAACCACTAATAAAAACGCTTGATTACAATATGGCTCTGTCTTGGAACGAAATTAAAACCCGCGCAAATGCTTTTGCTAAAGAGTGGCATGATGCCGCCAATGAAGACAGCCAAGCGAAACCTTTTTTGATCGGTTTTTTTGAAGTATTCGGTATCACTAATAAGCGTGTGGCCACCTTTGAGCATGCGGTTAAAAAACATGGCGGTAACGATGGTTATGTGGATTTATTTTGGCCTGGCATATTATTGGTAGAAATGAAATCACGCGGTAAAGACCTCAAGCGTGCTTATAACCAAGCCATTGATTATTTTTCTGGCATTAAAGAGCGTGATGTTCCGCGCTATGTGCTGGTGTGTGATTTTCAGCGTTTTCAGTTGCATGATTTAAGCACAGGGTGCATTACTGAATTTTTGCTTAAAGATTTATACCAAAACGTAAAATCATTTGGTTTTATTGCTGGGTATCAAACGCAGGTTATCAAGGCGCAAGACCCTATCAATATCAAAGCCGCAGAACGCATGGGTAAGCTACACGATGCACTCAAAGGCGTAGGTTATACCGGGCATGCGTTAGAAGTCTATTTGGTGCGCTTGCTATTTTGTTTGTTTAGCGAGGACACCACCATCTTTGAAAAGCGTTTATTTCAAGATTACATTGAAGCCAAAACAGCCGCAGATGGCAGTGACTTGGCGCACCACCTCGCCAGCTTGTTTTATGTGCTAAATCAAGCGCCAGAAAAACGCCTGACCAATCTGGATGAAAGCCTGAGTGCTTTTCCATACATTAACGGCAAACTATTTTCCGAAACGCTACCGCCCGCCCAGTTTGACAGCAAAATGCGCGAAGCCCTGCTGGATTTATGCGCGCTGGATTGGAGCTTAATCTCCCCTGCCATCTTTGGCAGTTTGTTTCAGAGCATTATGGATAGCGAAGCGCGACGCAATCTAGGCGCACATTACACTAGTGAAGAAAATATCTTAAAACTGATTAAGCCCTTATTTTTAGATGCGCTATGGACTGAATTTGAAAAAATAAAAGGTAATAAAAACCGCCTGTTTGAGTTTCATAAAAAACTACGCAGCCTCACATTTTTTGACCCTGCCTGCGGTTGCGGCAACTTTTTGGTCATTACTTATAGAGAGCTACGCCTGCTAGAGTTAGAAGTATTACGCGCCAGCCGTGAAAGCGGCCAGCAGGTGCTGGATGTGCAAACTTTAATTAACATCGATGTTGACCAATTTTATGGCATCGAGATTGAAGAGTTCCCCGCGCAAATCGCGCAGGTTGCGCTATGGCTGACCGACCACCAGATGAATATGAAAATCTCTGAAGAGTTCGGCGCTTATTTTGCAAGAATCCCGCTCAAAGCCACGCCGCACATTGTGTGTGGCAATGCCCTGCAAACCGATTGGGCAAGCGTGTTGCCACCAGCGCGTTGCAGTTATGTGCTGGGTAACCCGCCGTTTTTAGGTAAAAAGGAACAAAGTACAGCACAAAAATCGGATATGCAATTGGTGTGCGGTGATATTAAAAATGCAGGCTTGCTGGATTTTGTAGCGGCTTGGTATATTAAAGCAGCGCGGTATATGCACAGCAACGCGTTCCCTGAGCCTGTCGACGGGATTGCGAATACTAAAACTTTGGCTATAAATGATGCGCCCCCTTCGACAGGATCAGGGGACGGAGCGTCTGGAATCAAGTGCGCGTTTGTTTCCACTAACAGCATCACCCAAGGCGAGCAAGTGGGTGTGTTGTGGGGCTGGATGTTGGCACAAGGCATTAAAATTCACTTTGCACACCGCACGTTTAGTTGGAGCAATGAAGCAAGAGGCAAAGCCGCTGTGCATTGCGTGATTATTGGTTTTGGTTTGCAGGATGTAGCAGACAAAACGATTTATGAATATGATGATATTAAGGGCGAGCCACATGCAGTAAAGGCTGGCAATATCAACCCTTATCTTGTAGATGCTACCGATTTATTGTTAAGTAGCTCGTCATTTCCAATAAGTAATGTTCCGGAAGTTAGGTATGGAAGTTTTGCGCTTGATGATGGAAATTATACTTTGTCACCTGAAGAGAGGTTAGAGCTTATTGGTTTATACAAAAACGCTGAGAATTACATCAGACCATTCGTTGGTGGTCAAGAATTGATTAGAAATCAGGCTCGATACTGTTTATGGCTTCGTGACGCTGAGCCTCAAGTTTTATCATCAATGCCGGTAGTGCTTAAACGTATTGAGGCAGTGCAAATTTGGCGTAAAAATAGCAATAGAAAAACCACTCAAAATTTAGCTACGACGCCTGCATTGTTTGCTGAAATTCGACAGCCTGATTCAAATTATTTAGCCTTTCCTACTGTCTCTTCTGAAAGGCGAACCTATATTCCAATAGCATTTCTAGATGCTAAAGTTATCGCATCAAATCAAATTTATATTATTCCAGAGGCCACACTTTTTAGTTTCGGCATTCTAACTTCGAATATGCATAACTCTTGGGTGCGTGCTGTTTGCGGGCGATTGGAAAGTCGTTATCGATATTCGGCTGGCATTGTTTACAACAACTTCCCGTGGCCAGATTGTAGGAGCGATCTTCAGATCGCGAATAGCGATGGGGCAACCATCACTCCTTTGCGCAATGAATTGCGCTACTACCAAAACATAGAAGCTGCCGCGCAAGCGGTGCTGGATGCGCGTGCCGCCCACCCCAATGCCTCACTGGCGGATTTGTACGATCCGCTGACTATGCCGGCGAATCTGCTCAAAGCGCATCAGGCGTTAGATAAAGCGGTGGATGCGGCGTATGGTTACAAAGGTGCAAACACAGATGCCGCGCGCGTGGCGTTTTTGTTTGAGCGGTATCAAAAAATCACCAGTTTGTTGCCGGTTGCGGATAAACTGAAGAAGGCGCGTAGAAAAATTTAAGCACGCCGAGATACCGTCGATCTGGTAGTCTCGATGTAACGCAGTGAAATCGAGGCTACTTTAACTTTTATGCAGGTGAAAATCTAGGCGTAAAAAAAGCAGTGTTTCACGTGAAACACTGCTTTTTAATAACGCTGGCTGATTATTTCTTAGCTGTTGGTGTTCTTTCAGTTAAAAGATAAACAATGTAGTTTGCTTTTTCTGCGGCCGTGCAATCAGTACCTAAAATTTCATTACAGTGTTCTGTAAATTTCTCTTCAACTTTGTCCAGGCTTCTAAAGCGTTTGTTATTCACTGCCGGAGAAAGCGGGGCGATAGTTTTGCCGGTAATGATATTTTTACCCTGGTCAGCCGGATTTTGTGTGTGGCATGAAGCGCAGGCGGCTTCTTTGCCACTGCTCAATTTAAATTTACGGTTAAAGAATATTTTGCCTTCAGTCACTGAAGATACGAACTCAGGATTCACCGTTTGTGCAATGGTGACATATTTTTTTGTGAGCGCTTCAGCGTTGGTGATGCTTGATTTCTCTGCGGCTTGGGCAGTAAAAGCGGCAAAACCAAACATGGCAGCTAATGCGATGTTGAATGTTTTCATATAAATCTCCATAAGTATATTAATAATTAAAGTAGCAATTTTAAGATTATTGTAACTTGCCTAATTCTAAACTAATTTGACCTAGATTAAAGCGATTAACGGTTATTGTATGCCAATTTTGTTAAGAATGTATGACGATGTTGTAATGCGCTTATGTTTGTGCAAAAAATAAGCACTAAAAGTAGTGTTGCGCATGACCTGAGCGAGAGTTTAAGTTAAACTTCTACCTCTTGAGCGGTGACGGTTTTTTTTGATTGCACCGTAACTTTTGAACCATGAAATTTAGTGAACCATAAAATCTAGCTTGGCATTTTGGATTGTAGAATTTAACCCATGGATTATCCTGATATTTTTGATGTGATTGTTGTTGGTGGCGGCCATGCCGGCACCGAGGCTGCGCTGGCCGCTGCGCGTATGGGGCAAAAAACCTTATTGCTTACGCACAACATCGAAACATTGGGGCAAATGTCATGTAACCCCAGCATCGGGGGGATAGGTAAAGGGCATTTAGTCAAAGAAATAGACGCGCTAGGCGGCGCAATGGCGGCCGCGACGGATGAGGGCGGTATTCAGTTTCGCATTTTGAACTCCAGTAAAGGGCCTGCCGTTCGCGCTACACGTGCACAGGCAGACCGCGTTTTATATAAGGCTGCGATTCGCCACCGTTTAGAAAATCAGCCTAACCTATGGTTGTTTCAGCAGGCGGTGGATGACATCATACTGCAAGGCGATAGAGCGGCAGGCGTGGTGACGCAAATAGGGTTGCGTTTTGCGGCAAAGTCAGTTGTACTCACTGCCGGCACATTTCTGGGTGGCTTGGTGCATGTGGGTCTGCAAAATTATAGTGCCGGGCGCGCAGGCGACCCCCCTGCCATCTCGCTTGCAGCGCGTTTGCGTGAAATCGGCTTACCCGCTGGGCGTTTAAAAACGGGCACGCCGCCGCGTATTGACGGCCGAACCATAGATTATTCTGTGATGACGGTGCAGCCGGGCGATGATCCGGTGCCGGTATTTTCATTTATGGGAAACGCGGCGCAACATCCCACACAGCTGCCGTGCTGGATAACACATACCAATGCGCGTACGCACGAGATTATTCGCAGCGGTTTAGATCGCTCACCGATGTATACCGGTGTGATTGAAGGTGTGGGGCCACGTTACTGTCCAAGTGTCGAGGATAAGATTCATCGCTTTGCCGATAAAGATTCGCACCAGATTTTTCTGGAACCAGAAGGTTTGGCAACCAACGAGATTTATCCGAATGGTATCTCGACCAGTTTGCCTTTTGATATTCAGCTGGCGCTGGTGCGTTCGGTACGCGGTTTAGAGAATGCGCACATTTTGCGCCCCGGTTATGCGATTGAGTACGATTATTACGATCCGCGCGGCTTAAAGGCCAGTCTAGAAACCAAAACCGTGAAAGGTTTGTTTTTTGCGGGCCAGATTAATGGTACTACAGGCTATGAAGAAGCCGCGGCGCAAGGTTTGCTGGCAGGGGCGAACGCCGCTTTATATGTGCAGGAAAAAGAGGCCTGGTGTCCCGCACGTGATGAGGCTTATTTAGGCGTGTTGGTAGATGATTTGATTACACGTGGCGTCAGCGAGCCTTACCGCATGTTTACCAGCCGCGCGGAATACCGTTTGCAGTTGCGTGAGGATAATGCCGATATGCGCCTGACTGAAACTGGCCGCAAATTAGGGTTGGTGGATGACGTGCGTTGGGAGGCGTTTAGCCGCAAAAAAGAGGCGATTCTGCGTGAACAGGAGCGCCTGAAAAAGACCTTCGTACAACCCGCAAGTTTAAGTGCAGATTGCATGCAGGCGCTTTTTGGTAAGCCTTTGGAGCATGAGTATAGTTTGTTTGAATTATTGCGTCGCCCGGAAGTGAGTTATGACGCCCTCCTCACCTTGAGAGCCGACGGGCTGGGGGAGTTAAATCCGGCAGTGCGGGAGCAGGTGGAGATTGCGGCAAAATACCAAGGGTATATCGACCGTCAGGCCGATGAGGTGGCGCGTAGCCGAGGTCAGGAAAATACCAAGCTGCCGGCAGACATGGATTATCGAGAGATTCACGGACTGCCCATAGAAGCGCAGCAAAAGTTAAATGCACATAAACCGGAAACGATTGGGCAGGCCAGTCGTATTTCAGGCATTACGCCGGCTGCGGTGTCATTGTTGCTGGTTTACCTAAAGCGCAAATCCCGCATGAAAGTACTGCGCGAGAATGAGGTTGGGCAGAATGCCCCCGATGTGGGTAACGTGGCATGACGGGTAATATGCCAGCCAATTTAAAAGCGGATGTACGCGCTCAGCTAGCTACAAAACTGGCAGCAGGCCTGCAGGAAATGGGGCTGGATTTAACCCGGGAACAACAGCAAAAATTGCTGGATTATGTGGCGCTGATATATAAATGGAACCAAGTGCATAATTTAACGGCAGTGCGCGATCCCTTGGATATGATGACATTGCATATTCTTGATAGCTTGTCATTGTTGCCTCACATAGAGTGTGAGCACTTACTTGATGTGGGCGCCGGGGCGGGTTTGCCTAGCATTCCACTGGCGATATGCCTGCCTGCGCTAAAGGTGACAGCCATTGATGCGGTGTTGAAAAAAGTGAGTTTCATGCGTCAGGTAAAAGCGCAGCTTGGCCTGGCTAATCTTGATGTCATTCATGGGCGCATTGAAGCGCAAGAAATCGGCGAGCAAGCCATGAAAGACAAGTTTGATGTCATCACTTCCCGCGCTTTTTCAGAAATTGGTCTGTTCGTGAAATTGACAAAGCATTTGTTAAAAGAAGGTGGTAAGTGGCTGGCCATGAAGGGCACGATACCCGAACATGAGTTTGCAAAGAGTGGCATCCAGCCCAGTGAGATTATCCCCTTAAAAGTGGCAGGTTTAGTTGCGGAGCGGCATTTAATCGTGTTAAAGCAAGAGACATGAGTAAACATTAATGAAAATACTGGCGATTACCAATCAAAAAGGTGGTGTAGGCAAAACAACCACGTGTGTGAATCTGGCGGCAAGCCTCGCGAGTTTGGGTCAGCGTGTATTATTGATTGACTTGGACCCGCAGGGTAATGCGAGTACGGGTAGCGGTGTTGATAAGGCGCATTTGAAATTAAGCATTTATCATGTGCTGATTGGTGAGAAGTCTTTACAGGAGGTAATCGTTAAGAGCGAGAAAGCCGGTTTTGACATTGCACCATCTAATCGAGAGTTGGCGGGTGCTGAGGTCGAGTTGGTGAATGAACTTGCCCGGGAAAACCGCCTGAAGGTGGCCATTGCCAAATTAAACCATGCTTATGATGTCGTGCTGCTAGACTGCCCCCCTGCTCTGAATCTTGTAACGGTGAACGCACTGACAGCAGCCAATGCAGTCATGATTCCCATGCAGTGCGAGTATTATGCCCTGGAAGGCCTGTCGGATCTGGTCAACACGATTAAAAAAGTACGTGCACATTTAAACCCAGCGCTGGAAATCGAAGGTTTGTTAAGAACCCTGTTTGATAACCGCAACATGCTGGCGCAGCAGGTATCCGCGCAGTTGATTGATCATTTTGGCGATAAGGTTTATCAAACGGTGATTCCGCGCAACATACGCTTGGCCGAGGCGCCAAGTTATGGCTTGCCAGTATTGAGTTATGACAAAAGTTCCAAGGGTGCTGTCGCGTATCTGGAATTGGCGCGTGAGATTATTAGTAAACAACATGTGAATAAAGAGAAAAAACATGGTTAAGTTAAAAGGCCTTGGACGTGGTTTGGATGCCCTGTTGGCAGGTGATATGGGGAGTGTAGGCGAAGCGGATTCACTGCTGATGCTGAAGGTTGAGCAGTTGCAGCCCGGAAAATATCAGCCGCGTAGCTATATGGATGAAACTGCCCTGCAGACTTTAGCGGATTCAATCAAAACTCAGGGCGTTATGCAGCCTATTCTGGTGCGTCAATTGACAGATGAGCAGTACGAGATTATTGCCGGTGAGCGTCGCTGGCGTGCGAGCCGGATAGCTGGTTTGAAAGAAGTGCCGGTGCTGGTGCGGGAAATTGCGGATGAGTCAGCACTGGCCATGGCCTTGATTGAGAATATTCAGCGTGAGAACTTAAATCCACTGGAAGAAGCGCAAGGCATCAAGCGCCTGATTGATGAATTTGCCATGACACATGAAAAAGCAGCGCTGGCTGTGGGACGCTCACGTGTCGCAGTATCAAATTTATTGCGTCTGCTGTCTTTAACTGTGCCTGTGCAGGAAATGTTAATGCAAGGCAAATTAGATATGGGCCACGCGCGCACGTTGATAGGTTTGGATGGCGCACAGCAAGTGATGCTGGCAGAACAAATTATTTATAACGATCTATCGGTGCGCGAAGCAGAAAATCTAGTAAAAAAATTCAATGAACAAATTGTGAAGCCTGAAAAAAAAGCGGCGACCAAGCTCAAGGCTGATCAGGATATTTTGCGCCTGCAAGCTACGTTAAGCGACCAATTAGGGGCTGCGGTGAGCATTAAAGCGGGTAGCAACGGCGCGGGCACCTTGAAAATCAGCTACGCCAATCTTGACCAGCTGGATGAAATTATTCATAAGATTACACGCTAAGTGTTTCATTTTACTTAAACAAGTAACTAAATTGATACAACTTAAAGCTTGACTAGAAAGCGGTAATAATTCAAAATCGCGGTCTTTGCTAGCTACGGTAGTTATAGCTGCAGCGTGGTATTGTGTTCAAAATTAACTGGATCAAGTCATTGTCAGCATTAAAGCCAACAGAAGTTTTTAGCAAAATGCTTAAAATACAGCTAATTGCAACCTTGGCGGTAGCGCTAACCGTGCTGGCTTTCTCTGGTGTTAATGCAGCCTTTTCTGCGATACTGGGTGGTGTAACCGTAGTTATAGGCGCTTATGTCGCATCGCTTGTGGCTAAGCGCAGCAGCCAAAGCACAGAGGCATCCGCAATATTGGTGAATCTGCTAAAAGCGGAAGCAGTAAAGATTTTGGTGATAATCATTTTATTGTTTATCATTTTTAAAGTAGTTGAGCAGTTGGTGCCGTTTGCACTAATTGCCGGTTTGGCGGCGGCGGCCTTGTTTTCAGGAGCGGCGCTTAGTAAATTAAACGTGTAATTTAATTAATTAGTTTTAGAAAATATAAATATGGCTACAGAACACGCAGGTAACGTACAGCAAGCGCTGACCCCGTCAGGTTATATTGAGCATCATTTGGCTTTTAACGCCCAATCATTAGGTGAAGGTGCTTTTTGGACATTGCATGTAGATACATTTGTCATGTCAGTTGCACTTGGTTTGATCGTGATGGGGCTGGTGTGGCTAGTTGCGCGCAAGGCAACATCAGGCGTGCCTACTAAAGGCCAGGCCTTTGTAGAGCTGGTATTTGGCTTTATTGATGATCAGGTAAAAAACATTTTTCACGGCAATCGCCATGCCTTTATTGCACCGACTGCATTAACCGTGTTTTTATGGGTGCTGGTGCTAAATTCAATGGACTTTTTACCTGTAGACTGGGTGGCCGGTATCGTTGCATTCTTCGGCGGGCACCATGCGACATGGCGCGCAGTGCCAACTTCAGATATTAATACGACATTTGCCCTGGCGCTGGCGGTTTGGTTATTGATGCTGTTTTTCTCAATCAAAGTCAAAGGCCTGTTTGGCTGGATTCATGAATTATTTGCTGCGCCATTCGGTACGCCAAAGTTGTTTGTGCCAAAAAGCGTGATGGGTTTTATTGGTTTAATCGCCAGCCCTCTTCTGTTTTTAGCCAACTTTGCTTTCAATCTGATTGAGTACATTTCAAAACCTTTATCGCATGCGTTGCGTCTGTTCGGCAATATGTATGCAGGTGAGGTGATTTTCCTGTTGCTGGGCATGTGGGCGGCCTCCGGTGTTGCCTGGATACTGCCTAGTGCAATTCTCGGTGCGGGCTGGTCTATTTTCCATATTCTGATTGTGGCATTGCAGGCGTTTATCTTTATGATGCTGACCGTGGTGTACTTGGCTATGGCGCATGAGTCGCACTAAATAATCGCGCTAAGGTTTTTTAAGTAAGTTGGTTTTTGGGTTGTTTTATTTTTTGAGTGGTTTAGTAGTAAGTTTAATTTTAGAGAGGGTAATAACATGGAAGCATTAGCTTTGATTCAAGCCTACACAGGCATTGGTATTGGTTTAATTATTGGTTTGGGTGCTGCTGGTGCTTGTATCGGTATCGGTATTATGTGTGCAAGCTTCCTGGAAGGCGCTGCGCGTCAACCAGAAATGATCCCGGCTTTGCAAGGTAAAGTATTCTTGCTGTTGGGTTTGATCGATGCGTCATTCATTATCGGTGTTGGTCTAGCAATGATGTTTGCATTTGCTAACCCATTATTAAGCGTAGTTGCTCAATAATTGGCAAAATTAAGCTAACTAGCCATTAATCATTAATGGCTAGTGCTTTTATGATTAACAAAATGGATCAAAAATGAACATTAACTTTACACTGATTGCGCAAGCATTAGCTTTTGCTACGCTGATTTGGTTCACAGTGAAATTCGTTTGGCCGCCGCTGTTAAAAGCGATTGAAACGCGCCAAAAAGATATCGCTGATGGTTTGGCAGCAGCAGCAGATGGCAGAAACGCGCTTGAGGCTGCAGCGAAAAAATCAGAAGTAACATTGGCTGAGGCTAAACAAAAGGCGTCTGAGATCATTGCGCAAGCTGAAAAACGCGGCACACAAATCATTGAAGAAGCTAAAGGTAATGCTAAGGTTGAGGGTGATCGTATTATCGCAGGCGCTAAAGCGGAAATTGAGCAAGAAGTAAACCGCGCTAAAGAAGGTTTGCGTGCGCAAGTTTCTACACTGGCGATTGCTGGTGCAGAGAAGATTCTGCGTAAAGAAATTGACGCAAAAGCACACAGCGAATTGTTGGCTAAACTTGCAGCAGAACTTTAAGGCCCAAGGCTAAGAGATAAAGGAAAACACATGGCTGAATTATCAACCATCGCAAGGCCTTACGCAGTTGCTGCCTATAAATTAGGTCGTGAGCAAAAGGCATTGGGTAAATGGTCTGAGATGCTGAGTTTTGCTGCTGCGGTTGCAAGTGATGCGCAAATCAAGGCTTACATCCAAGACCCTAAAGTGGTGAGCAGTGAACTGCAAGCAACTTTTTTGAAAGCATGCGGCGATAACCTCAATGAAAACGGACAGAATCTAATCAAAGTTTTGGTTGAGTATGGCCGCTTGTCTATTTTGCCTGAAATCTACAGCGCATTTGAAGCATTAAAAGCACAGGATGAAGGTACCTTGGAGGCGGAAATCATTGCCGCAGCTAAGATTAGCGCAGCAGATACCAAAGACTTGATAAAACGTTTAGAAGCAAAATTCGGCAAGAAAATTGAAGCGAGTGTTTCTGTAGACCCAGAGATTATCGGTGGCATCAAAATTATTGTTGGCGATACCGTTATAGACGCATCCGTCAAAGGCCAGTTACAAAATTTAGCCTATTCGCTCACAGCATAAGGCACAGGAGACTAAGTAATGCAGTTATCTACATCAGAAATCAGTGAACTGATTAAAAGCAGATTAGAAAATTTTTCGGTAAGTAGCGAAGCGCGCACCCAAGGCACAGTCATCTCAGTGACCGACGGTATCGTTCGTATTCACGGCCTTTCAAACGTGATGTCTGGCGAGATGATCGAGTTCCCGGGCAATACATTCGGTTTGGCACTTAATCTTGAGCGTGACTCAGTAGGTGCGGTGGTATTGGGTGATTACGAGCACATTACAGAAGGCGACGTATGTAAATGTACAGGTCGCATTCTGGAAGTGCCGGTTGGTCCGGAGTTGATCGGTCGTGTTGTGAACGCGTTAGGTCAGCCAATCGACGGCAAAGGCCCAGTTAACGCCAAAATGACGGACAAGATTGAAAAAGTGGCACCTGGCGTGATTGCACGTAAATCAGTTTCACAACCAGTGCAAACCGGTTTGAAATCTGTTGACTCAATGGTTCCAGTTGGTCGTGGCCAACGTGAATTGATCATTGGTGACCGTCAGACAGGTAAAACCGCGGTTGCAGTGGATGCAATCATCAACCAAAAAGGTCAGAACATGACCTGTATCTATGTTGCGATTGGCCAAAAGGCTTCAACGATCGCTAACGTAGTGCGTAAGCTGGAAGAAAATGGCGCAATGGAATACACCATTGTAGTTGCGGCAGCAGCTTCTGACTCAGCAGCGTTGCAGTTCCTCGCACCATACGCAGGTTGTACGATGGGTGAATACTTCCGTGATCGTGGTGAAGATGCATTGATCGTATACGATGACTTGTCAAAACAAGCGGTTGCATACCGTCAAATTTCATTGCTGTTACGCCGCCCACCAGGCCGTGAAGCTTACCCGGGTGACGTGTTCTACATCCACTCACGTTTGTTAGAGCGTGCTGCTCGTGTAAACGAAGAGTATGTAGAGAAATTCACTAACGGTGAAGTTAAAGGTAAAACAGGATCCCTCACTGCATTGCCAGTGATTGAAACTGCAGCGGGTGACGTTTCTGCATTCGTTCCAACCAACGTGATTTCTATTACTGACGGTCAGATCTTCTTGGAAACTGACTTGTTCAACGCCGGTATCCGTCCTGCGATCAACGCTGGTATTTCAGTGTCTCGTGTAGGTGGTGCAGCACAAACTAAAGTCATCAAGAAATTGGGTGGCGGTGTACGTCTGGCATTGGCGCAATACCGTGAATTGGCAGCGTTTGCGCAGTTCGCTTCTGATCTGGATGAAGCAACACGTAAGCAACTGGAACGTGGCCGAATGTTTACCGAGTTGATGAAGCAAGCGCAATATGCACCTTTAAGCGTATCAAACATGGCAATTACCTTGTTTGCGGCGAACAAAGGTTACTTTGACGACGTTGCAATCAATAAAGTATTGGCATTTGAAGGCAGGTTGCATGGCTTTATCGCTTCGAAATACAAAGCAATCGCTGATGCAATCGAAACTTCTAAAGATTTGAGCGCAGATAACGAGAAAGCACTTGAGGCAGCAATTCAAGACTTCAAAGCGACGACTGCTTACTAATATCTAACTATTAGGAAAACTTACCTAGGGGTATTGGAATGGCTGGAAGTAAAGAAATTAGAACCAAGATCAAGAGTGTAGAGAATACACGCAAGATCACCAAGGCGATGGAAATGGTTGCCGCATCTAAAATGCGTAAAGCGCAGGACAGAATGCGTGCATCACGTCCATACGCTGAAAAGATTCGCAATGTAGCAGCGCACCTTTCACTTGCACATTCTGAATATAAGCACCCTTTCCTGTTAAAGCGTGAAGATGTTAAGAATATTGGCGTGATTGTTGTAAGCTCTGACAAAGGTCTTTGCGGCGGCCTGAATACCAACGTACTGCGCTTGACCGTTAACCAGATGAAAAACTGGGAATCTGAAGGCAAGAAAGTGGCTGTCAGTGCGATTGGTAACAAAGGCTACGGTTTCATGAACCGTGTTGGCGCCAACGTAAAATCACACATTATCGGTTTGGGTGATGTACCGCATCTGGAAAAACTGATCGGGACCATTAAAGTGATGCTGGATGCTTACACTGCTGGTGAAATTGACCAGTTGCATATCTGCTATACGCGCTTTATCAACACCATGAAGCAAGAGCCTGTGATGGAGCAATTGCTGCCATTGACTGCCGAGCGTCTGGGTACACACCCTACTGCTGAAAAAGCTGAAGAGTTAAGCGCAAGCGCAGTGGTTAAGAGTGCGGTTCAAATTGGTGCAGCGAAAGGCCATTGGGACTATATCTACGAGCCAGAAGCGCAGCCAGTGATCGACGAATTAATGGTACGTTACATTGAATCACTGGTTTATAACGCAGTGTCAGAGAACATGGCGTCTGAGCAATCATCACGTATGGTGGCGATGAAGGCAGCTTCAGATAATGCGAAGAACGTGATTGCAGAATTGAAACTGGTTTATAACAAAGCGCGTCAGGCAGCGATTACCAAAGAGATCTCAGAGATCGTTGGTGGCGCGGCGGCGGTAGCGTAGGCAGCATTAGGAATTTAATTTAAGTAATATCTGACTAACAGTAGTACGTTTGAGTCGAGGAAAAAAGATGAGTACAGCAAATATTGGTAAAGTAGTGCAATGTATTGGCGCGGTGGTTGACGTTGAGTTTCCACGTGATCAAATGCCAAAAGTATTTGAAGCGTTGATTATCGATGATGCATCAAGCCAAGCGGAAGCTGGTTTGACATTGGAAGTGCAACAACAATTGGGTGACGGCATTGTGCGTACTATTGCCATGGGCTCATCTGATGGTTTGGCACGTGGTACAGCGTTCAAATCTACAGGCGCACAAATTCAAGTGCCGGTTGGTGAAGGTACATTGGGCCGCATCATGGACGTGTTGGGTCGCCCTATTGATGAGGCTGGTCCTATCGATTCAAACGAGCATCGTTCAATCCACCAAAAAGCACCTACATTTGAAGAGTTGTCTCCATCTGTAGACCTGTTGGAAACAGGTATCAAGGTGATTGACTTGGTTTGCCCATTTGCTAAGGGTGGTAAAGTTGGTCTGTTCGGCGGTGCTGGCGTAGGTAAAACAGTGAACATGCTGGAACTGATTAACAACATTGCTAAACAGCACTCAGGCTTATCAGTGTTTGCGGGTGTGGGTGAGCGTACGCGTGAGGGTAATGACTTCTACCACGAGATGGCCGATGCTGGTGTTATCAAACTGGATAACATGAAAGAATCAAAAGTAGCGATGGTGTTTGGTCAAATGAACGAGCCACCAGGCAACCGTCTGCGCGTAGCGTTGTCAGGTTTGACCATGGCTGAAAAATTCCGTGACGAAGGCCGTGACGTATTGTTCTTCGTTGATAACATCTACCGCTATACATTGGCCGGTACTGAAGTGTCAGCTTTGCTAGGCCGTATGCCTTCAGCTGTGGGTTACCAACCTACTCTGGCTGACGAAATGGGTCGTCTGCAAGAGCGTATTACTTCAACTAAAGTGGGTTCTATTACTTCTATCCAAGCGGTTTACGTGCCAGCGGATGACTTGACCGACCCATCACCAGCGACAACATTCCAACACTTGGATTCAACAGTTGTGCTGTCACGTGACATCGCTTCTTTAGGTATCTACCCGGCGGTTGACCCATTGGATTCAACATCACGTCAATTGGATCCGTTAGTTGTGGGTGAAGAGCACTACTCAGTAGCGCGTTCAGTACAACAAACATTGCAACGCTACAAAGAATTGCGTGACATTATCGCGATTCTGGGTATGGACGAATTGTCACCAGAAGATAAACTGGCTGTTGGTCGTGCACGTAAGATTCAACGTTTCTTGTCACAACCATTCCACGTGGCTGAAGTGTTTACCGGTGCACCTGGTAAATACGTGCCACTAAAAGAAACAATCAAAGGCTTTAAAGCGATTGTTGCTGGTGAATACGATCACTTGCCAGAGCAAGCGTTCTACATGGTTGGTGGTATCGAGGAAGCTGTTGAGAAAGCAAAAACACTTAACTAATTAGTTTTGCCGTCGCATAGCGTCGTTGCGCGGTACTCACTTCCTTGCTGTACTGTGTGTACTATCTTCGTCGTTGCGTTCCGTGCGCCTAGCTATGCTTAGTCAAAACAAATTAGTGGGATAAAGAGAAAAAATTATGGCAAATACTGTTCATATTGATGTAGTGAGTGCAGAAGCAAGCATTTTCTCAGGTGAAGCTGAGTTTGTGGTAGCCCCTGCCAGTGCCGGTGAAGTGGGTTTGTTCCCGAATCACGCGCCTATGATTACTACCATCAAACCTGGTGCATTGCGTATCAAGCAAGCGAATGAAGCGGAAGAGACTTTGATTTTCATTTCAGGCGGCATGTTGGAAGTGCAGCCTGGCGTGATTACCGTGCTGGCAGATACCGCGGTGCGTGGTCACGATCTGGATGAAGCTAAAGCGATTGCAGCAAAAGCCGCAGCAGAAGAAGCGCTCAAAAACAGAAGTTCAGATATTGACTATGCAACAGCTCAAGCAGAATTGTCTGAAGCGGTTGCCCAGATTCAAACGATTGAACGCTTACGTAAAACTACGCATTAATCGTAGTAATGCAGATGGTGTAACAAGCAAAAAGGCAGCCTCGGTTGCCTTTTTTGTTATACTTTAGTGTAAATGACAGGTGTGGTTAGTGTAAGTGAATGGTGTAGTTGCTAATTTTCTGTAACTACTAATAAAGCTGCTTTGAGGCGTTGTTTTTTAATGACTCCTCCGCCCTTCCTGCGAAGGTAGGTATCTAGGAAACATAGGATGCTAGCTTTATTTCAATAAACAAACTATCCCTACTACCACCTTGTCTGGATACCGGCGTTAGCCGGTATGACTTTATTTTAGGGCCAGTATACAATTATCATGAGCAAATTAAATATTGTCATTCTTGCTGCGGGTAAAGGTACCCGTATGTATTCTACGCTACCAAAAGTTTTACATGCGGTTGGTGGAAAGCAGATATTAGGCCATGTGATCGATAGCGCTAAATCACTTAACCCACAAAAAATAATCGTGGTGTACGGTTTTGGTGGCGAGACAGTAAAACAGGCGTTTGCCGATGAAAATATCATCTGGGTAAACCAGGCCGAGCAGCACGGCACAGGTCATGCAGTGCAGCAAGCTGTGCCACATCTGGATGCAGATGCCAACACACTGATTCTGTTAGGTGATGTACCGTTGATAGATGCGCAGGCCTGTCAAAATTTAGTTGCACAAGCGCAGAACAAGCTGGCGATTTTATCTTTTAATAAAGCAGACCCTAGCGGTTACGGGCGTATTGTGCGCGATGCAACTTTCGGCGTAACGGCAATAGTAGAGCATAAAGATGCTACTGAGGAGCAGCATAAAATCACCGAGGTGAACACTGGCATCATGGCGATGCCGAATGCTTATTTGCTGCAATGGCTGTCAAAGCTAACCAATAACAATGCGCAAGGTGAATATTATTTAACGGACATCGTGGCATTAGCGGTTAAGGATAATGTTGATGTGGTGGCTGAAATCACGCCGGATGAGTGGTCAGTGACCGGCATCAACTCCAAAGCAGATCTGTCACAGATTGAACGCGTATACCAAAGTCGTATGGCACAGAAGTTATTACAGCAAGGCGTTACGTTACGAGACCCAGCACGCCTGGATGTACGTGGTACATTAAGCTGTGGCCGTGATGTGGAAATTGATATTAACTGCGTGTTTGAAGGCACTGTAACGCTGGGTGACAATGTAAAGATCGCAGTGAATTGTGTGATTAAAAATGCAGTAATTGCAGCTGGCACACATATTGCGCCTTTCACGCATATTGATGATACGCAGATCGGTGAGAATGCACGTATCGGTCCGTTTGCCCGTTTGCGTCCCGGCACTACGCTTGCAGCCGATACTCATATCGGCAATTTTGTTGAGATTAAAAATGCGCAGGTTGATGTAGGCAGCAAAATCAATCACCTGAGTTATGTTGGTGATAGCACGGTTGGTAAAAACGTTAATATCGGTGCCGGTACCATTACCTGTAACTATGATGGCGCAAATAAATTCAGGACAGTGATTGAAGATGATGCCTTCATCGGGTCGGACTCACAGCTGGTGGCGCCAATCACGATTGGCCGGGGCGCTACGATTGCTGCTGGTTCAACGATCACCAGAGATGCTCCGGCAGAGCAGCTCACTTTCTGCCGAGCTAAAGAACAAAAATCAATTGTCGGTTGGAAGCGACCACAGAAAATAAAAAAATAATACCAAAGAAAGATTAAACAATTATGTGTGGCATTGTAGGTGCAGTAGCAAATAGAAACGTCGTTTCAACGCTGATTGAGGGCTTGAGCCGTCTGGAATATCGTGGTTATGACTCAGCCGGTATCGCTGTGTTAAATAGCACAGGCATCGAGCGCGTGCGCTCTGTAGGCCGTGTGACAGCCATGACAGAAAAAGCCAATGAGCTTAATCTGAGCGGACAGGTCGGCATTGGTCATACGCGCTGGGCAACGCATGGCGGCGTTACTGAAAGCAATGCGCATCCACATGTCTCAACAGGTGAGTTGGCAGTGGTGCATAATGGTATTATTGAAAATCACGATGCGCAGCGTACTCGCCTGAAAACGCTGGGTTATGAGTTTACTTCGCAGACGGATACCGAAGTAATTGCGCACCTGATTCATCATTATCATAAAGACTTGAACCTGCTAGCTGCAACACAAAAAGCGGTGAGTGAGCTGACGGGTGCATTTGCGATCAGTGTAGTTTCAATTAAAGAGCCTGAGCATATGGTGACGGCCCGCTTGGGCTGCCCGTTGCTGTTAGGCTTGGGTGATGACGAGAATTTCATTGCTTCTGACGTTTCTGCCGTACTTTCTGTGACGCGTAAAGTGGTCTATCTGGAAGATGGCGATGTTGCGGATATCCGCCGTGACGGCATAACGATTTATGGCTGCGATGGTAATACCGTGGAACGTAAAGTCCATATGAGTGACGTTTCTTTGGCGAGTATGGAATTAGGCCCCTACTCGCATTTTATGCAAAAAGAGATTCATGAACAGCCGCGTGCACTGACAGATACGATTGAAGCGCTGATTGATGATAATAGCTTCTCTGCGCAATTGTTTGGTGCCAATGCCGAAGAAATATTTAAACAGGTTGATAGTATTCTGATACTGGCCGCAGGTACCAGCTATTATGCCGCACTCACTGCAAAATACTGGCTGGAAAGCATTGCAAAGCTGCCTACCAATGTTGAGATTGCCAGTGAATATCGTTACCGTGAATCTGTGCCAAATCCTAAGCAGTTGATTGTGACCATTTCACAATCCGGTGAAACGCTGGATACAATGGAAGCGTTGAAACATGCCAAGGCATTAGGTCAGAATTTGACGCTTGCCATTTGCAACGTACAGGAAAGCGCCATTCCACGTGCATCACAGATTGTGTTCTACACGCGTGCAGGTGCTGAAATCGGTGTGGCATCAACCAAAGCCTTTACTACCCAGCTGGTAGCGCTCTTTACACTGGCCGCAACATTGGCAAAACTGCGCGGTTTGCTGGGTGTCGAAGCTGAGCAGGATCATTTAAGCGCCCTGCGTCAGTTAGGGGGCAGCGTGCAGCATGCGCTGAATCTCGAGCCACAGATTCGTGAATGGGCAAAATCATTTGCCAACAAGCAGCATGCGCTGTTTTTAGGTCGCGGCATACACTACCCGATTGCGCTGGAAGGTGCGCTAAAGCTCAAAGAGATTTCTTACATCCATGCCGAGGCCTACCCTGCCGGCGAGCTTAAACATGGCCCACTGGCACTGGTAGACAGCGATATGCCGGTGGTGGTGATCGCGCCTAATGACACCCTGCTGGAAAAAGTAAAATCCAACATGCAAGAAGTCAAAGCCCGTGGTGGTGAATTGTTTGTATTTGCCGATAGTGACAGTCATTTCACGGAGTCAGAAGGCGTGCATGTCATCCGCACACCACGCCATGTAGGCGTGCTCTCCCCTATTCTGCATACGATACCAGTGCAGATACTGGCTTACCATGCAGCACTGTTAAAAGGCACGGATGTGGATAAGCCGAGGAATTTGGCGAAGAGCGTAACGGTTGAATAGTCATGAAAGGCATTTGTTGTCGGTGTTCTCATAAAATAAAGTCATTTCCTGAAAAATAAAGTTTTTTACTAGATTTTGGCGCAATATAAAACTCGAGATGAGGCGATGAAAGATATTGCTGAATATATTGAGCCGTTTTGCAATCAAAGGCGTAGACACTCCACTTTAGGCAACTTATCGCCAGCGGAGTACGAGCAAAAGTATCAGCAAAAAACCTTAGCTTGTGTGGCAGATTGTTAGGCCATTACATACATTAGCCATAATCCAGAGCCAGTATCTAGAGATACAACTAGGTCTCTATATAAATCAGCGCCGAGTATCAGACCTAAGTACTCATTAGGAACCGTAGATGAATACATTGCATTGTCTCGTCTTGTTGATGGCGCTGAAGCGCTGATTGTTGATGTGCGATACGATCTTACGACCCCGACCCCGGATATTCTTTCAAAGGTGTCTCTGGCAATACGCAATCGTGTCGGATTGACTATCCATTACCTGTCCATGACTAACCCTGCGGGGTCACAAAGGCTAATATATCCCCATTCCATTGTACGTGCTGGACGTAGATAGCACATCCGCGCCTGGTGTACGGATAAATTGGCATTCCGTGATTTTGTGATTGGACGAATTCAAAAAGCAAAGATTTATGAGAAGTCGACTTTACATGGTGCTGAGCAAGATAACGTCTTGAATAGGAAGGTGCCCTTGATTCTAGGGGCGCATCACAAAACTTAGTGATGATCAATTAATGTTATTCGTAATGAATTTTTCAATGGTGCAGTTTCAAGAAGATTGATGGTAAGAAGTTGTCTTATGCAATATGTGATTCAGGATATAAGGGTGGCTGTTAATTTAGAGATTGAAGTTCCTCCTGACTATCAGCTGGCTGCGCTTAATGCGGATGAGATTAAACAATTTTTTTCAAATAATAGTAACTAACGGCTTAATAGGGCTATCAACCAACCAACTCAAAGAAGTGACTTATGGATAAAGTTATTGGTCGGACTTTCGGATTTTGTATTCATAATTTAAAACTACTTTTTAATTGTGTTTAGAATCTAAAAGACCCAGTCGGGAATTTCTCCCATGAAGAAAGTTATCGAAATCTATACTATACGTAAGTCTTGGGAAATACGCTTATATGAGTCTTCAGCTTAAACTAAATTTGATGATTACCTGCTTGCTGCTTGTGCTATTAAGTGTGAGTGCATTATTTGTCGTGAAAAACGCAAGCGAAGACGTACGTGCAGAGGTTGCCTCTACAGCAAATTTAGCATTACATTTATTGGATGCTGAAATACTGCATTATTCTTCTGATTTTGGTTGGATTAACAGCGCTGAAGACGCTTCAATTTTTAGGTTACAAAATTTAAATAATATCAGGCATCTAAAAATAGATTTTTACGATATTAACGGTAAATTGCGTGAGAGTAATCGCAAAAGCCAGCAGAAATTAGAGGCAAACGCCCCCCCGAATTGGTTTACAAATGCAATGAGCTTGTCGGGCTCGGACATGCAAAAGCAAACTAGAAATATTATTTTAAGCGGGCGTTATGTGGGTGAGTTGGTGGTGACGCCAGACCCGAGTTATGAGATTGCAGAAGTATGGGATGACACCGTAGGGCTTCTAGGTTTGGCGGCGATATTTTTTGTGTTGATCAACGTGTTAGTTTATTTCGCGGTGAAATATACATTTAAGCCAGTCGATAGAATATTAGAGGCTTTAACGCAAATGGAGCAGGGACGGTTTAGTAGCAGGTTACCTGACTTTAAGCCAGTAGAGCTAAACGCGATAGGTCAAAAGTTTAATGCGATGGCGGATACTTTGCAAAGTAGCACGCAAAATAATCATCGTTTAACGCAGCAAATCATCCGATTACAAGAAGATGAACGTAAAAACCTAGCGAGAGATATACATGATGAAATTGGCCAGTATTTAACAGCCATTCATGTGGATGCTAGCGTCATTTTAAATGGTAGAAAATTATCTGTAGCAAAAGAAAGCGCACAAGCCATAAGTAGCGTAACGCGCCAAATGATGGACATGGTGCATGAAATTCTACAGCGTTTACGGCCTCGCGCCTTAGATGAATTAGGCCTCAGTTTGGCTTTAGGTGAACTCATACATCACTGGCGTCAGCGTTGTAGAAATATCAACATCATTCAAAGTATTACAAGTGATGTGGGTGCGATTGATGAGGCTGTGTCGATTACGGCTTACCGTGTGGTGCAAGAGTGTTTAACCAATATCGCAAAACATGCAAACGCGCGCCGAGTCACCATTAGTGTGAAACAAGACGAGCAATTCCTCTATTTGCATATTGAGGATGACGGCGTGGGTTTTGACACGACAATTACTCCGCAAGGTTTTGGGCTGGCAGGGATGAAAGAGCGCATTCAAGGTTTGATGGGTGAGATGAGAATTGAGTCATCTAAAAAATCTGATACTGGAAATCCTGACGTTGTAAATCAAGGAACCCGAATTATGATTAAATTACCCAAACAAGCGAGTATTACTGAAAGCGTCGCTTAATGATGACCATTAAGCTGATTCTGGTTGATGATCACGCCGTGGTGAGGTCAGGACTGCGCCGATTATTGGAGCTTAATAAACGGGTAGAAGTCATTGCTGAAGCTGATTCTGGCGAGCAAGCTTATCAGTACTATGGGGAGCTGAAGCCAGATATTGTGGTGATGGATATTTCTATGCCTGGCATGGGCGGCTTAGAATCCGCTAGGCGCATTATTAAGCGCTATCCAGCGGCAAAAATCATCATTTTCTCGATGCATGAAACCGCATCATTTGCCTCTCAAGCCATCAAGTCTGGAGTAAAAGGCTATGTAACAAAAACTGATACAGCGGAGGACTTAACGCGCGCAGTGTTAGAAGTCGCGAATGGAAAAACCTTTTTAAGTACAGAAATCGCGCAAAAAATAGCGCTAGAAACACTTTCTGGTCAGGATGACCCGATTCATCAACTTTCAGGCAGGGAATTTGAAGTATTTAGATTGTTGGCAGAAGGTAAGAAAGTGGAAGAAGTCGCTGAAATGCTTAAAATCAGCCAAAAAACCGTGGCCAATTATTACACCATGATTAAGCAAAAATTAGGCGTAGCTAGCCCCATTGATATGGTGCGTCTTGCCATACGTCATGGCTTAGTTGAAGGATAACCAAATTTTAACAAAGGGAAGTTATGAAAAAACAATTACTTAACAGTATGTTGGTTGCATTTATGGCGTTTGCATCATGTGAAAGCTTTGCAGGCTTTGATGAAGGTAAAGCCGCTTTTTTAGCGCGTGATTTTGCCACTGCACTTAAAGAGTTCAAGCCATTGGCAGAAAAAGGCGATATACAATCGCAACACATTATGGGGATGATGTACGACGAAGGGCAAGGCGTAAAACAAGATTACGCGCAGGCCGCTGAATGGTATAAAAAAGCAGGTGCACAAGGTCACCAAGATGCACAATATAATCTTGGTGTGATGTACGCGCAAGCGCAAGGCATGAAGCAAGATGATGTGGAATCGTTCAAGTGGTTTGAAAAAGCCGCGAAGCAAGGCCATATTTTGTCGCAATTTGCGCTAGGACGCCTATACACGGTAGGTCGGGGTACGAAAGCGGATGGTAAATTGGCAAACGACTGGTACCGAAAGGCGGCTGAGCAACATCATTATAAAGCGCAATTAGCCTTGGGTAAAAATTACCTAGATGGTAACGGTATTCGAAAAGATGTAAAGCAGGCCGAACAATGGATACGTAAATCCGCCGAGCAAGGCCATCATAAAGCTGAATATGAGTTAGGCCTGCTCTACCGTGACGGCATAGCGGTAAAAAAAGATGCTAAAGAGGCGTATATGTGGTTTGAGCTAGCTGCTAAGCAAGACCACGTAGGTGCAAAGCAAGCCGCAGACGCCATGGCTAAAACCATGAAAGCAGAAGACATCGCCGCCGCTAAACTCGCCGCAAGCAACTGGCATGCAAAGTTGCCTGCTGATGCTAAACCAGCCTCGCATTAGGATGTGAAAAAATAGCCACGCAAATTGCTTTGCGTGGCTTTTAACTTGTTGCTAGTTAACTTTGGAGATTAACTAGGTGTAATTCTAGTCGCTCATATTTGGGCTGATAAGGGAACAATCCACCAAATAGCCAGGAATTTATCCCAAGCTTGCTATTAGATAACAGGCAACACGCATTCAATCTGCTTTAAGAAATCTGTTTTAAGTCTCAGCAAAACGAGTACTTGGACCATTAAAAATCATCAAACTGGACTACGCTAAGTAGCCAATATCCCAGCGCAAATCAGGAATTTATCCCTAAATTAAAATCTGTCTTTAGCGTGTAATAGAGCCACTTAATAAATCTAGCGCCGTATGGGTTGAATACGGCTAAAAATTTCAGGGGCTACTATGTCGGAAATAATGCTTGAAGATTGGCGCAATCGCGCTTTAACCTATGAAAATGAGTTGAATGGCACGGTCATAGGTTTAGCGCCTGCGATAAGGTCTTTAGTGATTGCTATTTTTGCGCGTGGTCATGTGTTGCTTGAAGGTAATGTAGGGGTGGGTAAAACCACGTTATTACGTGCGGCGGCGCGCGGCTTGGGCGGTGGTTATCAGCGTATTGAAGGTACGATTGATTTAATGCCGCAAGATTTGATCTACCACACTTATATTGACCAAGATGGTAAACCGCGCGTGGATCCTGGCCCAATTTTAGGGCAAGGCGAAAAATTATCGGTATTTTTCTTTAATGAAATTAACCGCGCCCGCCCGCAAGTGCATTCACTGTTATTGCGCGTAATGGCAGAGCGCAGCGTGACAGCATTTAACAAAGAATATTACTTCCCGCATTTATTAGTATTTGCCGACCGTAATGCGGTAGAAAAAGAAGAAACCTTCGAGTTGCCAGGTGCGGCGCGTGACCGCTTTTTGATGGAGCTGGAAATCAACCCCGCCAATGATAGCGCGGTGCATAAAGCACTCACGTTTGATACGCGCTTTCATAATACCGATCAATTGATTGAGCAAGTCACGGCAGGTAATGTGGGCTTTGATGCGCTTACGCCATTTGCACCCGTGATACAAAATTCAGTGACCGCAGGTGAAGCCGTGCAAGATTTTGTTGAGCATTTACGCAAAGCCACACACCGCCCGCAAGATTACGGTATTCAACTGCCAGATGTGGAGATGGATGAACTGATGATTGCTGGCATGGGGCCGCGTGGCACCAGTATGTTGGTGCGTGCGGCCAAGGTTTCAGCTTGGTTAGATGGCCGTTTAACACTGGCACCGCAAGATGTGGCGGCGGTGTTTCACCAAGTAGTCGCACATCGGGTATTTTTTACGCCGATTTATGAGTTGCAACGTAGCTGGCTGGCAAAGGCTTATACGCAAGCGATTTTGCATAGCGTGCCTACGCCTTAACTCTAGCCAAAATCAACCATGGCACAGCAACCTTTAATCCACTATCACGTTCGTTGGCGACCCTCGGGGCATCAACCTGGGGCAAGCCACGGCTTGGTGGCAGGACTTGGTGATCAACTGCGCTCAGTCGTATTGCTACGCGACAACCCTGACCCACGACGCTTAGATTTACGCGCCAGCGTGCGTGACCCTTTTGAACACATTTGGGTGCGCGACTTTAACTTAAACTCCGCCTTAAAAGTGATTGTGTTGGTGGATACTTCATCCTCTATGGGCTATGTGGGCAGAGTCAACCGTATGCACGTGGCGCAAGAAATCGCCTCGCAACTGGCTTTATCTGCTTATCGTTCGGGCGATTCCTTTGGCTTATTTGCCGCAGGTGAAAGCATCAATAAACAATGTATGTTGCCACCAAAAGCGAATCGTGGCGCGTGGCTGTGGGTGAATCATCATTTTTCAAAACTTGTCCCCCAAGGTCAACATGCGGATGGATTATTGGCGAGTGTGCCTTATTTACCGCAACGCCGTTGCTTGGTGTTTTTAGTGTCAGATTTTCGCTGGCAAGCAGGTAAATTAAAGCAATTGCTAAAAAAACTCAGTCATCACGATGTCGTGCCTGTGATGTTGCAAGACCCAGCCGAAATGGATGACTTGCCCAAAAGCGGCATCGCCATTTTGCGTGATGCAGAAACAGGCGCAGGGCAATTTGTGTGGATGCGCGCAAGCCTGCAAAAACAAATGCAAGACTTGCGCGCGCAACATATTAAGCAGGTGGAAGAAGCCAGCCGACTGTATGGTAACAAGCCGTTTGTGGTAAAAGGCGAATTTAATACTGCGCTTTTAACCAAGTATTTTATGGAGCGTAGCGCGTAATGAAAATAAAATTTGCATGGCTACTTTGTTTGACGTTTTTATTATCAAGCGCATTTGCCGCCACGCCTGTAACACCCACCATCACTGGCCCCAAAGTGAATGTCACCATGCGCGATAACGGCTACACACTAGGCGACACTATTGCCATGCAAGCTGAATTTAATCTCGCCAAAGGTTTGGTGTTTGACCCTAATAGCGTACCGCTCAAAGGCCCAGTGAACAACTGGTTGGATTTGCGCGATGTGACGATGATTGAAAGCAAAAATTCAGATGACAGCAGTCATATTCGCATTGATTTTACTTGGCAGATTTTTGGCACAGTAGAACATGCACAAGTGATCAAAATTCCTGCGATTGCCTTACAAACATTAGCGCCAGCAACGGGCAACACTAAGCCGCTGACCATCATCATTCCTGCGCAAGGCTTTCATTTATCGCCTGTGTTGCCGCCTAGCATTACTGAAAAAAAACATCGCCCACATGCGCCGCCCTTGCGTTTTGATACGCGCACGCCGCTTACCATCGGCTTGCTATGCTTAGGATTAAGCCTACTGTGTGGCGCACTGTGGTTGTGGCTGATGGATAAAATTGTGTGGTGGCCGCGCAACCCTGGCCCGATAACGCAACTCAATCGCCAATTCAATAAAACAGGCGTATTAAATAAAACAGACATAGCGCAGCAAACGAACTTTAGCCCAGCGCATTTACGTGCCATTCACAAAGCCTTGGCCGAGAGTGCTGGGCAATCACTTTACCCAAATACCTTAGATCATCTGTTTGAAAATGCGCCTTATTTAGCGCAAGAAAAACCAGCCATTACACAGTTTTTTAACGCCACATGGCAGCAGTTTTTTACCAATAATCATCAAGCCATACAAGTAAAAGACACTCTGGCTTGGGTCAAACGTGCCGCCATTGCCGAGCGATTGTTTCGTGCTAGCCAAGCTAAAGTAAAAAATAAACGCACTGTCTTAAATAAAACCATCGTAAATAAAACCGTAGTAAATAAAGCGGCTAAAGCTTAACCATGAACGCCTTGCACTTTACCAAACCTGAGTTACTGTGGTTATTGCCGCTGGCTTTGTTGCCGCTTATTTCTTATGGCGTTAAGCAATTCAGCTTTCCTGGTTTAGAAGATTGGCCTAAAGATATTCTGTCAGATTGGCTGCGCTGGGGCGTGCGTGCATTGGCGGCTTTTACGCTTGCTGTGTTAATTATCGCCGCTGCCGCGCCATTTACCGAGGGCGGTACAGTCACTAAAGTGGGCGAAGGCGCAGAGATTGTGGTGGTGCTAGACCGTAGCGGCAGTATGTCTGAAAACTTGCAAACTGATAATCAAAGTGTCAGCTACAAACCCGTGAGTAAAATTGAAGCTTCGCGCAAAGTGCTGCTTAAATTTATGGAGCAACGCCCAGCCGACACCTTTGGCTTGGTGGTTTTTAACGCCGCCCCCATCAGTGTTGCGCCACTTTCATCTGATAGAGAAATTGCTAAAGCAGCACTCAAAAGTGCAGAAAGCAATAGTTCAGGGTTTACCGCGTTAAACCGCGCACTGGCAATGGGGCTGGATTACTTTAACGGACGCCCTTTCAGCGCCACGCGCCTGATTATGTTGGTGTCTGATGGCGATGCTGTGATTGAAAAAGAAGATCGAGAAATTTTAAAAAATGCTTTTAAACAAACCCGAGCCAAGCTTATTTGGGTCTATGTACACGCAGGCGTTGAAAAAAATATTTTAGATAGCGTGATTGCGGGGGATAACGAAATCATCACCAATGCTGAAAAACAGCAAGTTGAAATGAATCAAAACGTTGCCATGAATCGTCTGTTTGAAGAACTGGAAATTCCCTATCAAGCGTTTGAAGTGAATAGCGAAGCGGGCTTGCAACGTGCCGTGGCAGAAATTGGCCGCGCTACCAATAAACCTACACGCTATGAGTTTCGCCTGCCGCGCCAAGATTATGCCGTGTATTTATACGCGCTAACTTTGCTGTTATTAGGCGCATTATTTTGGTTGAAGCAAATCGAGATTAAGGCTTGGAAAGCGTAGATTTATTTTGCATGAAGAATGAAAAAACGGCAGGAAAACGAAACATGAAAATACACCATAAAATACGTCAACATTTAATAGAAAAGCTGCCCACGGCCTTGTTGGTGCTCACTGCCTTACTATTGCTAGCTGCCGCCTATCAATTCAGTTTATGGTGGAAAGCGCAGCAGCTGAACCGCGCTTATGATAATCAATCCATATTAAAACAATCCATTAAAAACGATGAGTATCTCAAGGCTTATAGTGTAGGTTATTTGCTGGCGAGTAAAAATAAACCCATTGAAGCCGCAAAAGCCTTCAACATCGCGGAGGTGTCCCTTGACCCAGAACTCCGCGCCCGCGCTAAATACGCCATTGCTAATGTGCATTTTGAATCAGCAATAGCATCAAGTGATATTGAACATGGCGGCTCACATAGACGTTCTGTAGAGCGCATTCTACTGGCGCGTGAGGCCTATAAAGGTGCGTTGCGCATTAAGCCTGATATGTATAACGCACGTTATAACTTAGAGTTAATCGACAGACTTAGCCCAGAAAAGCGCGGTGAAGGTTATGAAAACTCGCCCGATGGCACTATCGGTTTGCAGCCGTATCAGCAAAATGGCACGGCATTGATGAAAGATAATACGCGCAGAGGTTTGCCTTGAAAAAATTAAATCTACGTCGCCATGCGGCGTTGCGAGTGAAAAATGACTCCTTACATATTTAATATATGCCGCGTCGCCATTTTTCACTCGCGCCTTGACTGCCTTAGTAGCTTAAATTTTTTGAGTGATTTTAATGCACCATAACCTAAAACATTGGTGGGGACACTTCCGTGTACACCTGCGTCATGCCATTCAAAATGGCGCGATTTGGTATTGGCTAGCGGCCTTAACTTTATTGCCCGTTTGGTTTGAGCCACAATCGCAATTGCAAAGCGTGGTGCAGGATACACTGTTTGTGATTGACATCAGCGAGAGTATGAATGTGCGTGATGTGGATTACCCAAAACCTCAAACTGACCGTTTAACACTCGCCAAGTTAGCCGTGCGTGAAGGCATGGCAAGCTTGCCTTGTGGTTCAAAAGTATCGCTTGGCTTGTTTGCGGGTGATGAAGTCACGGTGTTATTTGAGCCACTTGAAGTCTGCCGTCATTTTCCAGCCATCGAGCAAGTGGTTTCAGGCTTGGATAGACGGATGCGTTGGATAGGCGATTCATGGGTGACTAATGTACTCACCGCCGCCATTGTTGAAGCGGATAAAAGAAAACTTAATCTAGTCATGATTACCGATGGTGATGAAATGCCACAACGCTCTGCCCCTATTGTGACGGAGCTTGCCAAACTTAGGGGCAAAATCAAAGGCCTATTGCTAGGCGTAGGCGGCGATGCCTTACAGCCGATCCCACGCTTAAATCAAAAAGATGAAATTATCGGCTACTGGACGCGCGAAGATGCCGTGCTAGAAGGCAATCACCCGAACTTACTCCCCACTGTGCGCAACCTAGCCCCAGGTGAGCGCGCCCCAGAAGGGATGTTAGATGAAGTCACCGAGCATATTTCATCTTTCAATAAAGTGTTTATGCAAGCACTTTCACAAGCCTCAGGCTTTGCCTTAGTGCGCATCAACACACCAACAGACGCCGTTAATGCGCTTAAGAATAGCGACTTTCAAAAACAAGCGATGGCTGAGCGTGATGCGCGCTGGATATTTGGTTTGGCTGCGGCGGTTTTTATTTTGATCGGTTGGTTTTTTCCAATCATCAGAAGCTTTTTCGCAAGCTGGCTATTGGCTAAATTCAGGTTTAGTTCTAAGGTAAAAATACTCGCCAAATAGCGTCCAGCTATAGGAG
>PHCJ01000033.1 GCA_002842285.1 Betaproteobacteria bacterium HGW-Betaproteobacteria-22 | reverse complement strand
AAAGCCACAAGCAGCGTGGAGATGGTGAGCATCGAACGTAATGAAATCATGCTGTTACCCGCTTATTTGTGATTGATGGGGAATATAGCATGAATACACTATGCTGAAATTCGTTTTTTCAGTTTGCCTGCTTTGTTACGCCAGCAGAGGCGCTAGATATGGTTAGCGCTGTTTCAGCTTAATTGTCTTCAAGCATGGTTGAGAGTGATGCGATGGGTACGGGTTTGCTGAACAGGTAACCCTGAAACACCGGACAACCGTGTTTTTGAAGAAATTCACGCTGAGCCTCGGTTTCAACCCCCTCGGCAATAATTTCCATGCCGAGATTATGTCCCATGCCAATAATTGTCTGTACGATGACGGCATCACTGTGTTTAATGCCGATGTTACGCGTAAAGGACTGGTCAATCTTTAATTGGTCTAAAGGCAGTTGCGTGAGGTAAGCCAGTGAAGATTGGCCTGTGCCAAAGTCATCCATGGAAAAGCGTACACCAATGGATTGCAAACGCTGCATTTTGCTAATGGTGTCCTTGATGTCATCGAGCACTAGGCTTTCAGTGAGTTCCAGCTTCAGTTTGTCGGGATTAATGCCCGTATGTCGAATGATTTCAATCACAGATTCGACAAAATTCGGCTTGAAGAATTGTTTTGCACTCACATTGACAGCTAGTTGCAGATTTTGAGTGTGGACGTTGTTTTCCCACGATTTAATTTGCATGCATGCCATTTTTAACACCCACTCCCCTATGGGGATGATGAGTCCTGTTTCTTCAGCCAGAGGAATAAAATTAAGCGGTGGTACCAGGCCTAGTTTTGGATGCTGCCAGCGGATCAGCACTTCAGCCCCGGTGATTTTTTTATTGTGATAAACCTGAGGCTGGTAATAAAGCACGAATTGCTGCGCTTTGATTGCCAGCCGTAAATCATTTTCCATTGCAACGCGTGCGTTAATGTTGGCTTGCATGATGGGGTCAAAGAAGCGTAGATTGTTTCTGCCAGTTTTCTTGGCTTGATACATCGCAATATCTGCATGCTTGAGTAGGTCGTCCAGCGATTCCTGATGATTTCTGAACAATGCTACACCGATGCTTGCTCCAATCTGATACTCCTTGCCTGCCAGCAAGTAAGGCACATTCAGCGAGGCCAATATCTTTTCACCGATATCTTCAGTTTGGGCGGCGGCTTCAGCACTGTTTTCGCTCAAACCTTCAATCATCACGACAAACTCATCGCCGCCAAGACGTGCGACGGTGTCCCCCTCGCGGATAGACGCTGTTAATCGCTTCGCTACCTCTTTTAGCAGAATATCCCCGACATCATGACCTAAAGTATCGTTAATGGTTTTAAAGTGATCCAGATCCAGAAACAGGATTGCGCCGTCCTTGTTGTATCTTGCACTGTATAGCAATGCCTGCTTTAATCTGTCGAGTAACAGCCTGCGATTAGGTAAAGCGGTGAGGTGGTCGTAGAAGGCGAGATTTTCAATTTGCGCTGCGGCAGCTTTGCTGTGGGTAATGTCAGTTGCACTGCCAACAAAGTTGGTAATATCGCCTTCTGAATTTTTAACCGCGGTAATTGTTAAAAGCTCCGGGTAAAGTTCGCCATTTTTACGTTTATTCCATAGCTCCCCCTGCCATTTACCTTTGGCAAGCAGTGTACGCCACATCTCAGCGTAAAAGCTTACGTCATGCAGGTCTGATTTAAGCAGCTTGGGCGTACGGCCGATGACCTCGTGTGCTTTATAGCCGGTCATTTCAGTAAAAGCGCGATTCACACGCAGGATGATATTGTTGGCATCGGTAATCATCATGGATTCATACGATTCGAACGCAACGGCTGCAATGCGCAGCTCGCTTTCTGCATTTTTCTGCTGTGAAATATCGACAAATGTCCACAGTGATTCTTCGTTCTCTTTATTGAGCAATGTGCCACTTAGTGCCAGCCAGATCAGGCTGCCATCTTTGCGTACATATTGATGCTGAGTGTGGCCAATGCCATACTTTGAAATCTCGGCATAGGTGGCTTCCACAGATTGAAAAGCCTGTTCGCTGGTATAGAAACGGCGCGTGGAAACGCCCACAAGCTCACCTGGCGTATATCCCAGCATGGTTTCAAATGCCTGATTGGCCCAAATGATTTTACGCTGCTTTAATGCAAGTGCCCCTACCAGCTGGTTGCCCAATATGGCGCGCTTCTCGTTGAGAAGTTCGTTTCTAAGCACCGTGACATCCTGAATGGTGCCATGCATGCGCAAAGGCTTGCCATGCGCGTCCAGCACGAGTCTGCCTAAACCGCGTATGTGGCGCTCTTCGCCATCACTTGGGCGGATAATCCTGTATTCTCGGTCAAACTCTTTTGCTTTTTTGGCAAATTTCCGTCGTAAATAATGCTTGGCCTGCATTAGATCATCAGGGTGAATCAGCGCGTCCCAGCTGGCTTCGGTGCGTGGGTAGCTGCTATCAATGCCAAGTATATGGTCCAGTGTTTCAGAGCTTGTCCAGATTTGTTCCGGAATATAAAACACATAGTTGCCTAGCTCAGCGATTTTTTGTGACTCTTTTAACGTGGTTTCACTTTCAAGCAGCGCAAGTTCTGTCAGCTTGCTTTCTGTTACATCACGGGCAACACCGAATAAACCTGTAATTTCGCCTTGTGCGCTTTTAATCGGGAATTTCTTGTTACTCACCCAGCCTTTTTCGCCATCCGGTAATGGCATTTCTTGAATATCATGCGCCACTTTTGCGCCTGCAAATATTTTCTTCTCTAAACTGTAATAAATATCTGCGTATTCTTCCGGATAAACATCGTAATCGGTGCGTCCTAAAAAGTTTTCCCAGTGCGCTAATTGCGGTGCCGTTTTGACCAATGACTCGCTCGCGCCTGTAAACACATGATTGCGGTCTTTAAAATAAATAAAGTCATCGGTATTATCCATCATGGCTTTAAAGTTGCTTTGCATGTGCTGCTCGGTGTGCGGCTGCCATAAACTTTTTACATCCTGCAACTGAAGCTCGAGCACTAGCTGATTGTCATGCGGCTTTTTAGTGTAGGTACTTTTGATACAGCATATATGGCCATCTTTGTGTCTAATGCGCAAATTCACACTTTGCGGTACCTGGCAGGGTGCGTCTGAAAACAACACATCAGCAATATCCTGATCGTCGCGATGAATGCGCTCATTCAGCAAGACTTTGCCTGACAAAAAATCCTGCGCGGTAAATCCTAATAAAGTTTCAATATGCGCGTCTGCCGATTTTATAACAGCAGGGTTTGTTAATTGAATGCGGATTTTTGCTGCCGATACTTTAGGCATGATTGTCACAATCGTCTTTAATTATCATAAACACTTCTATATGAACTCTTTGAGTAGTGATTTTACAAAATCGGCTCTGAGGTTGATTTCTTCCAATCCAACAGTCACTCTTAGCTTATCAGGCCCATTCATGCGGCAACGTCTGTCGCGCTGTAATAAGTTAATGAGTTTAAGCGGGTCTATATCTGCCTTAGGGTTAAACTGTAACTGAATCGCGGCATCGCTGGCATCAATTTTAATAATGCCTAAAGGTTTTGCCGCGATGCGCAGGCGATGACAGGCCATCAGCGCTTCCCCTTGTTCCGGCAACAGACCAAAACGATCAATTAGCTCTTCCTGTAAGTTGTCCAGCGCGTCGTCATCATTGCAGTTGGCGAGGCGTTTGTAAATGACCAGCCGTTCGTGCACATCGGGGCAGTAATCATTCGTGAGCAGGGCAGGCGTGTGCAGGTTGATTTCGGTAGTCACCCCCAGCGGTGCATTCAGATCGGGTTCTTTGCCGGCTTTTAGTTGTTTCACAGCATGATTCAGCATGTCGGCATATAAATGGAAGCCAATCTCCTGCATTTCACCGCTTTGCGAGTCGCCTAGCAGTTCGCCTGCGCCGCGAATTTCCAGATCATGCATGGCTAGGTGGAAGCCTGCGCCCAGATCTTCCATTAGTTGAATCGCATCCAGACGTTTTTGCGCCTGGGGCGTGATCTTGCGTCCGGCTTCGGTCAGTAAATAGGCATAGGCCTGATGATGTGAACGCCCGACACGGCCGCGCAGCTGATGCATCTGCGCCAAGCCAAACATATCCGCTTTATTCATGATAATGGTGTTAGCGGTAGGGACATCAATCCCGGTTTCAATAATCGTGGTGCATAGCAGCAGATTATAGCGCTGGTGATAGAAATCACGCATGACATGCTCAAGTTCACGTTCGCGCAACTGACCATGCGCAACCGCGATGCGTGCGTCCGGCAGGATGCGCTCCAGTTTCTCGCGCATGGAGTGGATGGTGTCTACCTCATTGTGCAAGAAGTACACTTGCCCGCCACGCTTAAATTCGCGCATCGCTGCCTCACGAATAATGCCCTCGGAATATTCCGTATGGAACGTTTTGATGCTTAATCGTTTTTGTGGCGGCGTGGCAATCACGCTGAATTCACGCAGGCCTTCCATCGCCATGCTCAGGGTGCGTGGGATAGGGGTCGCGGTCAGGGTGAGTACATCCACTTCGGCGCGCAGGGCTTTGAGCTGCTCTTTCTGACGCACGCCAAAGCGGTGCTCTTCATCCAGAATCACAAGCCCAAGATTTTTGAATTTGACATCTTTTTGTATCAGGCGGTGCGTGCCGATGATGATGTCAATTTCACCGGTCTCCAGGCCCCGTAATGCTTCGACTTGCTCTTTTGCTGTCCTGAAACGCGATATTTCAGCGACCTTGATAGGCCATTCTGCGAAACGGTCACTGAAGTTATTGTAATGCTGCTCTGCCAGCAGGGTGGTCGGCACCAGTACTGCTACCTGACGTCCACCCATTACTGCAACAAATGCCGCGCGTAGAGCGACTTCTGTCTTGCCGAAGCCTACGTCACCACACACCAGCCTGTCCATCGGGCGGCCAGACTGCATATCTTTGATGACGTTTTCAATCGCTTCCAGCTGATCTGGCGTTTCTTCAAACGGGAAACCTTCACAGAATGCCTCGTAATCATGCAGGCTAAGCGTAAAGGCATGACCGCGCCGTGCTGCACGCTGCGCATAAAGGTTAAGCAACTCAGCGGCGGTGTCACGAATCTGTTTGAGTGCTTTTTTCTTGGCTTTCTCCCAGCTGCCGCTGCCCAGGCGGTGCAGCGGCGCACTTTCCGGAGGTCCGCCTGAGTAGCGTGAGATCAGGAATAGCTGGGAAACAGGCACGTACAGTTTGTCATCGCCATAATATTCCAGCAGCAGGAACTCTGTCTCACCCTCGCCAAAGTCCAGATTTACTAGGCCTTTGTAGCGGCCTACGCCGTGCTGCTCATGGACGACCGGGTCATTGATCCGCAATTCGGATAGGTCTTTGAGCATGCCTTCGGTGCTGCGTACTTTTTCCTTTTCGCGACGGCGTTGCTGCCGCACGGTCGCGGCATAAAGTTCAGCTTCTGTGATGATGGCGATTGGTAGCGGGGAGTCACTGCTGGGGTCAAGGGTAAAACCGGTATGTAATGGTGCAACGCCTAGCATCACGCTGTCTTTCGCTTGTGCAAATGCTGCCCATGTTTCGCAAACATTAACTTTTAGGCCATGTTCGGTAAATAGCTGAAGCATGGTTTCGCGGCGGCCCAAGCTTTCAGCCGCTATGAGAATGCGTCCTGAAAACTGGCTGATAAAGTCTGTTAGTTTATGGATGGGCTGTTCTGCTCTACGTTCAATATCCAGTGCAGGCAGTTTAGTCCCGGCTTTGCTGATACTGAGTGAAGTGCGTGCAAAGCGGTGGGTTTGGCCAAAAAAATCTTCAGTTTTAATCAGCAGTGTTTCAGGTGTCAGCAATGGGCGTTCTGTATCATGTGCCAGTGTGCGGTAGCGAGATTGCGCCTCACGCCAAAATTGTTGTGCGCTAAGGTCTAAATCGCCATATAAGCAAATAATGCTGTCATTTGAAATGTAATCAAACAGAGAGTTTGTTTGCTCAAAGAAGAGGGGCAGATACCACTCAATCCCCCCCGTCGCAATGCCCTTGCTAACTTCCTTGTATATTTTCGCGCGTTGCGGGTCGCCCTCAAACGTTTCACGGAACTGGCTGCGAAATAATGCAATGCCAGATTCATCCAGCGGAAACTCGCGCGCCGGCAATAACCTGACCTCAGGTACCGGGTAGAGGCTACGCTGCGTGTCTACATCAAAGGTGCGTATGCTTTCAATTTCATCATCAAACAAATCAATGCGATAAGGCAGTGATGAACCCATAGGGAATAAGTCCACCAGGCCACCGCGTACACTGAATTCACCATGTGAGATGACTTGTGTCACGTGGTGATAGCCCGCTTCGGCACATTGCAGGCGCAAAGCTTCGATATCCAGCTTTTGTTCCTTTTTTAGCATAAAAGTATTCGCACTTAAATAAGCCTTGGGGCTCAAACGGATCAGTGCAGTTGAAAGCGGTACAATGATCACATCACACGCATTCTGGGTGATGTGATACAGCGTTGTCAGTCGTTCAGAAATGAGGTCAGGATGCGGCGAGAATTGGTCATATGGCAGTGTTTCCCAGTCGGGTAATAGATGCACGCTCAGATGTGGTGCAAAGTAGGGGATTTCTTCCAGCAAACGCTGCGCATCAAAAGCATTGGCCGTGATGACGACCAATGGCTGTTTGCTTGCGTTGACGTCGGTGGCAAGTTTTGCGAGTGCAAAAGCATCTTCGCCACTGTTAGAGAGTTCAAGGCGGCTATGTTGGCCGGATTGAGGGATGCGCCAAGTGTGTTGCAAGGAGAACTGCATGGAAAGAGGATGCCGTATCAGTAAAAATAATACGGTATTATAGCCGTTAGGCAGTGATAACGTCGATGTTGCAACGTTTTAGCGCTGTAAGTTAGGTGTGTACGCGCCTTTAGATGGTGTGCTTCAGAAGGCGCGTCGGCATGGCTGGTTATCTTGAGTATTCGATGACTGCATCTGCAATTTCCGAGGCGGTGTTTAAGCGCGCCTCATTGAAAGACTCCGCGACAGCTGTCAGGTTGCCATTTTGCAATTGACGACTGATTTCTTTGGTTTCAATCAGGCCCAATGGATCAACTACACCAACCGTAGCTTCTACACCTTTATCTATAACGGCTGAGCCTAAAGTTTTAAGTTTTGACGTTTGCGCCTCTTCACCGCTCAAGATTTTGCCGCTTATATCAATGGCTTCAGCTGCAAAAGACGCACTGGAGGCAAGAAGTCCAACAACTACAGTGACTTTTTTGCCCAGTGCATGTGCTGTTTTTTCAATTACTTTTTCAATGTCTTTTCTGGCATGCAGATCCGCATCCAAAGGTAGTTTAGGCAAAATTTCATGATGTACATTACGTAAGCTAGCCATCGCAGAGGCGTAACCTTCTTTAATTTCCTTAGAGATGCTGCCTCCGTTGGCGTCTGCCACTTTTTTTGTCCATGTTTCAGCGTTTTTTCGTGCACTATCCAGCGCTTCATTTTTGACATAGCGGTCATCAGGAGCTAATGCGCCAGGCGTATTGACATGCATTGTCAGTTTATTGTCGCCAAGTTCATAGTGCTGATGGTTGTCTATCGCTTCTATGATTTTTTTATCTGCACCAAGATAAGTTTTATGCGGGGCAGTTAACCGGTGGGGCGTATCGTAATCGGGCGCATTGCTCATTTTAACTCTCCAACAATCAATATCTGAACTAGCAAGTGTGATAATTTAAATATAGCAACCAGCATTGATTTATAATTTAATTGCTTAATTATTCCATTAGTCAGAATGCGTGAATGTAAAGAATTGTAAAAGGTCGTTGTTAGCGTCGTTTTAAAATGTCAGAAACGTTTGTTTCTTATTGAATAAATAGATAGATTTGAATATCAGACTGTGCCGCCTACCGTCAGCCCATCAATTCTGAGTGTTGGCTGGCCAACGCCTACAGGTACACTTTGACCCTCTTTGCCACAAGTGCCGACCCCGCTATCAAGTGACATATCGTTGCCTATCATGGAAACGCGTTTGAGTACCTCTGGGCCATTACCTATCAGCGTTGCTCCTTTGACGGGGTAAGTGATTTGACCATCTTCAATCATGTAGGCTTCAGCTGCACTAAATACGAACTTACCGCTGGTGATGTCAACCTGTCCGCCGCCAAAGTTAGCTGCATAAAGGCCTTTTTTGACTGATTTAATGATTTCTTCAGGTGGTAATGTGCCATTGAGCATATAGGTGTTGGTCATGCGCGGCATCGGAATATGTGCATAACTTTCACGGCGCGCATTGCCTGTTACTGGCATGTGCATAAGGCGTGCATTGAGGGTGTCCTGTATATAACCGCGCAAAATGCCATCTTCAATCAGCACTGTTTTGTTGGTGGGGTTGCCTTCATCATCAATGCTGAGCGAGCCGCGTCTGTTGGCAATAGTACCATCATCGACAATGGTGATGCCTTTGGCGGCCACTTGCTGGCCAATCATATTGCTGAAGGCAGAGCTGCCTTTACGGTTAAAATCACCTTCCAGACCATGGCCAATGGCTTCGTGCAGTAAAATGCCCGGCCAGCCAGATCCTAACACCACGGTCATGCTACCGGCAGGGGCAGGGCGGGCTTCTAGATTGATTGTTGCCTGATGCACGGCTTTTTGTGCGTAATCGTGCAGGATTTCATCGGTAAAGTAGCTGTAGTCAAAGCGCCCACCACCGCCTGCGGAGCCCTGCTCACGGCGACCATTGCTTTCAGCGATTACGTTAATGCCTACACGCACCAGTGGGCGTACATCAGCTGCCATCATGCCATCGTGGCGAGCGATCATGATCACTTCATATTCACCGGCAATCGAAGCTGTCACTTGTGTGATGCGCGGGTCTAGTTTTCTGGCGATTGATTCCAGATGTTCCAATAATTTTACTTTTGCATCTGCCGAGAGTGAGGCGATGGGGTCGTGGGGAAGATAAAGCTGCGGCGCCTGAGGTTTGATTATGCTGCCTGCTGTTTGTTGGCTTCCTTGGCTGGCAATTGATCTGGTTGCTTTTGCCGCCTGATTTAAGGCGTTGAGCGTGATGTCGTCAGAGTAGGCGAATGCAGTTTTCTCGCCACTTACCGCTCTCACGCCAACACCCTGGTCAATCGAGAAGTTGCCTGATTTAACCTGGCCTTCTTCTAGCCCCCAGCTTTCGCTGCGGCTATATTGAAAATACAAGTCCGCGTAGTCAATTTGGTGTGACATGATGTCACCCAGCACATTTTGCAAATGCGCGACTTCCAAATTGGCTGGCGCTAATAATGTCTCTGTCGCAGCGTCAAAATGTGAGTCTCTGGCAGGGCTCGAGCTAGTAGGGGTTTCGTGCGTTTTCATGGCGTTTTTTCAATTAATAATTTCAAACAATATTTTCAATCAGTCCGTATCATGCATCATACGACTGTTTTAATCGTCCGATGTTTAAGAGCGGGCAGGCTTTTTCTGAGACTGTCTTGATATTTGGGATTCATATTTGCCATGACAACGCCTGAACCACGTGGCAATCTATCTAAAATAACGCCCCAAGGGTCTACTATCATGGTGTTGCCATGGGTTTCACGGCCAGAAATATGATAGCCGCCTTGTGCGGGTGCGATGACGTAGCTTAAGTTTTCAATGGCGCGGGCACGAATCAGGCTTTCCCAGTGCGCTTTGCCTGTGGTATCAGTGAAAGCGGACGGTACTACGATGATGCTGACCTCTCCCATTGCGCGATAAAGCTCAGGAAAGCGTAAGTCATAGCAGATGGAGAGTCCAATTTTACCGAAAGGCGTATCCACCACTTTAACTGTGTCACCTGGTTCTATGGTTTTTTCTTCATGGTAACGTTCATTGCCCAGACTTAAACCAAACAGATGAATTTTGTCATAACGGGCAACCTGTTTACCTTTGTCATTATAGACCAAACAGCTGTTGCGTACTTTGTTGGGTAAGTTGCTCACGAGTGGTACTGAGCCGCCTATCAGCCAGATTTTATGTTTTTTTGCTGTGTTGCTCAAAAAATCCTGAATCTGTCCTTTGCCTTCTTCTTCACGCACTGCGACTTTATCGGTATCTTTTAAACCCATAATGGCAAAGTACTCCGGCAGGACTACCAGTTTTGCCCCCTGATTAACTGCAACCTCGATTAAACGCTCTGTCTCACTTAAGTTTGCGCCCACGTATGGCCCCGATGCCATTTGAATGGCGGCAATCTTGATAATGTCTTTATTGGTGTTTTGGTTGCTTAGTTTTGCTTTTGTGGTTTTTAAGCGTGAGGTTATAGCCATAGTAATTCCAATGCGTTTTTTTGATGAGTCTTGTTGTGCTAAATTATTTAAGTGGAGATATAGTGTTTTTAGGCTCAGTTTTTTTTACTTCTTGCGGGTCATCCCAAGTGCCGATAATTTCATATTCGCTGGAAGCAATTTTGTTGAGCGGGTCTTTAAGTATTTTTTGTGCAAGAAAAGCCACAGCTCCCACCAATGGCCCCCCTGCCAATGCGGCAAGTGAAACGCTGTCACTGATGCGTGGCATCACTTTAACATAGAGGTGTTGTGTTTCTTTCTGCAAGTTGGTTTCACCTTTAATGGATACATCGGCTGCAGGGCCTGACATTGTGAAATTGTCGCTACGCATCACCCCTTGCTCGATTTTAACGTCTGCATTGATTTTGTCAAAAGCAAAGCCATTGCTAAATAAATCTCTGAAATCCAGGGTAAGGCGTCTGGGCAGGCTTTGTAAGCTTAATAATCCCAGCAGGCGACCTACACCTGGTTTGGCCTGTAGAATTTGGCCTTTGTCTATGGTGAAGGCAAGTTCGCCATTCAGGCGTGTGGTATTGAATTGGTGCGGGCTGCCTGGCCAGTGCAGTGTGCCATTGAGTTTGCCTGCGCCGTCTTTGATGGTTTCAGGGTAGCCGAATGTCTTGAATGTTTCACCCAGGTCTTTGATATCCCACTTGATATTAAGGTAAGTGTTTGGATTTCTTATCCAGTTATTCCACTGCCCTTCTGCATGGATTGTGCTGTGCTCGGTACTGAGCTGGAGCTTTTGTATGTCCCAATTGTCATTGACAGGGTAGGCTGTGAGCTCAAACTTGCCTAGATTCTTTTTATTGAACCTGAAATTATCCGCTGTAATATCCAGCGCGGGATAATCTTGCGGCAGTTTTGTGAAATCTTTACCATCAGTTTGGCTGAGTTCAGTCGTGTTTTTCATTGCAGAAAGCTGATCGGGGGCAGTTTCTGGAATAGTCAGGTTGCTTAGGCGGGCGACGAGTTTTTCACTGTTTTTCCATTGCAGAAATCCCGTGATTTCCTGACTTTTGATCTGTGCCTGAACCGAGTCCTGGCTGGTGATTAATTCTGAAATATTTAATTGATTAATACGTCGGTTGTAAAAGTCGAGCGCTTTTACATCGAGTGCTATTTTTTGAATGGACAGGTTATTGCGCTGAGTCGGGTTGTTGCTGTTTATTTCTTTTATTACATGAAGCCACGCGTCAGCGTTGAGGTAGTCAATGTTACCCGTGAGAGTTAACCCTTTGTTGGCATCGGTAAGTTCTGTGTTGCTGTCCAAAAGATTGGCAGAACTGCTGATATGTATATGCGCTGCTTTAAAAGAGGGCTTTCCGCTGGATACGCCACTGCTGACTCTGGCGATGACTTTGTTACCCAGGTTGATATAGGTGTGGTCAGTATTCACATTCTGTTTTTTATCTACGCGCAACGTCAGCGCCTGATCCGGGTGTTTGTTAAGAGGCGCGGGCAGTAGTGAGGTGACGCCAACCAGGTCCGAGCGGATACTGATATTGACGCGTGGTTTTTGTATCAGGATATCCCCCACCCAGTTTGCACTTCCATTAACGTAGTTGCTGGCCTTGGTGAGGTTTTGCTCCCTGAGAAGTTGCTTGATGCTTTCATCGCTGAGTTTGCCTTTGGCTGTAACGCGTATTGATTTATCTTTGGCTGTGCTGATGCCAAGGGTGAGTGGCGAGTTAAACGCGAGCGCTTTGATCGCCTTGGCGCTCAGGCTGCTTTCTGTGAACTCTAATGCACCATTGATTTGCGTGAGTGTAGGAATGCTGTCACTCTCCATTTTACCGTTGCTGATCTGGTATTTTCCCTGAAATTTTGAAGCGTCTAAGTCATCTAACGGTATCTTTAAACTGAGGTTGAGTCTGCCGCTGCCACTGGTTTTGAGGTTTTCGGTAAAGCCTTGCGTGACTTCCAGTACTGGGCTGCGGTTTACAAAATTAACACCTTCATTCACAGGGCCGGTTACAACGGCCTCTATGTCAAGTATCGGATAATCAGCATCGAGTTGCGCGATGCTGGTTTTACTATTGAGAATCTGGTTGCCAAAAATGCGCCCGCTGGTGGTGTTAAGCTCCATGCGTTTGCCTTCAAACAGCATGTTCAGGTCAAGCTTTTCAATTTTGGGCCAGCCTGTGCCGTACTCCAGCACGCTATCGCTGATTTTTGCGGTGACTCTGAACAAGCCCTTGGCAGGATCCGGATTGTTTTTGCTATCAACGAATGGAAAATCATCCAGCCTGCCTTTGATGGTTAAATTGATATCGCTAGCATGTCCTGCCAGTATGGAGGTGTCTAGCCAGCGTAGTGTGGTTTCACCCAATATGGTGGGGTAGTAATAGGGCGCATATTTAGCATTGCCATTGTTGAACTTGCCGTTTAAATCCAGATATCCGCCTTTGATGTGATCCAAGGTGTAACTTGCATCAATGATGCCTGATAAATGAGGGTTGGCTATCTCTAAAGCATTGACGTTAATTTTGGTTTGCTGGTTCGCTGTGCTCCAAATGACCTTGCCATTCAGTTTGTCAGCGGGCACCGGCCAGCGCAGTATCTCGGCAAAGTCTAGTTGCGCATTGCTGGTATTGAGTGCTAATTTCCCTTTGTTTTCATCGGCTTTTAATGTGCCTGACAAGTTGCTAAACCCCGGCAGTTTGTTGTGCGCATGAATGGATAAGTTTTTGAAGTCGGATTCAATCTCGTAATGTGTGGCGGTTTTGCTGCGTGTAGTCCAATTGAGTTTCAGGTTTTCAAGTTTACCCTTAGGCTTAATCGCTTTAATCTGATGCAGCAAGTCTTCTGAAACGGGGAGTAGTGCGAGGTGTGATTCGATATTGTTTAGATCGAAGCTTGCCAGGTTGGCATTGATTACCTGTTCGCCATCGGTGGTTTGTGTAAAGTCTGCCGATAGGTCTTTGATGTTAAGGCCTTGGCTGGTATTTGCAGAGAGTGCTTGAATAGAGAGCTTCTGTCCAAAGTGTATCGATTTTAACTGCTTGAGCTCGACTTTATTCAGGTTTTTCCAGGTAATATTGCCATCAAGTGTGTTTAGTATTAAGGGGGCAGTATTCGCCTGCATTAGTAATTGCAGGTTTTTGAGTGAAACCTGGCTATTTAAAGACTGTAACTGATTGTCAGCGAAGTCGATATTCAAGTCAGTGCTACCTAGGCCGGTTCTTAAATCCAAAGGGTAATCCAGCCAGCTTCTAAATGCGGCTAGATCGGCATTTTTAAGCTGTAAACTAGCATTGCCACGCCATTGTTCAGTTTTGCTGACATCTTTGCCATAAAAACTGCCTGTGATGCGGATAGGTTCTGTAGTGCCAACGGAAGGGATGGTAGTAATAATGAAGCCATGATTTCTGATCAGGCTTTTCCATGGCGGGCTAAATATCTCGATGTTGAGCTGATTCAAGCTCAGCTCAGGTGCGCTGCGTAGTTCATCAATCCAAATTACTTTTGCATTGCTGACACCTAACCTACTTTGTCTTAATAGCCAGTTAGCCAGTTGCGGCTTCGAGTCGCCGCTTGTCGATATGCCTGCGATGAATATTTCGCCATCCGTGTTGCGTCTGATCGTGAGCGCTGGCTTATGTACGGTGATTTCAGCCAAATGCGGCTCCAGCATGGGAATGCTCAACCACGAAAACGCAGTTTCGATGTTGTTGAGTTGTAAGGCAATGCGGCCTTCCGCATCAAAAATATCAACGTTATCAAGCGATAAATGCGGGTTAATCCCCTGCCAGTCTGCCTGGATATTGCCAATCACTATCTTTTGACTTGTTAATTGGCTTGCAAATTTTGCAATATCATCTTTGTAATGGTCTATGTTGGGCATTAGCCAAAATTGAATAGACAAAGCCGTAATGACAACAATGGTGACAATTAAGCCCACTAGCCAGAGTGTTAATTTGTAAAGCCAGAGTAGAGATTTTTTAACCATTGCCAGGTGCGTTTATGTTGACATCATATTTCTTTATCTGAGTTTGCATTTTACTTCAATAACAGCTGTTTCAGCCGTTTTGAAGTGCAAAGCCTGATGAAAATTACCATGTATTCATCAATAAAGCTAAAAATTTACAGGAACACAGTGGTGAATCATTTAGAATATTGTCTTCCAGACCAATAAGAGGTTTTGAGCATACTCAGTAAATCGACCTTCGTTTAACCCATAACTCCTATTTATACAGACAGCAATCACTTGATTCAATTTAAACAGCTTACATTAACGCGCGGATTAAAAATCCTGATAGAAAATGCTTCCATGCAGTTGCACCCTGGCCATAAAGTTGGTTTGACGGGTGCAAATGGTGCGGGTAAGTCTTCTATCTTTGCCATGCTGCGGGGTGAACTGCACCCGGAAAAAGGTGATTTGGAAATCCCCGCAGGGTGGGTAGTGGCGCATGTGGCGCAAGAAACTCCGGCACTGAGTATACCTGCCATTGAGTTTGTGCTTGATGGTGATGTTGAGCTGCGTGAAATTGAATCAATTCTGCTGGAAGCTGAAGCTAATCATCAGGGTGAATTAATTGCCGAACTGCATCAGCGCCTTACCGATATTGGTGGTTATAGTGCCAAAGCGCGCGCTGCCGAATTGCTGAATGGTTTGGGATTTAGTCAGGACGCCTTGCGGCAGCCGGTATCCACGTTTTCAGGTGGCTGGCGCGTACGTTTAAATTTAGCACGTGCCTTGATGTGCCGTTCGGATCTGCTGTTGCTGGACGAACCAACCAACCATTTGGACTTGGACGCGGTGATCTGGCTCGAAAGCTGGTTACAGAGCTACCGCGGCACTTTGTTGCTAATTTCGCACGACCGTGACTTTTTGGATGCAATTGTGAATCACATTGCGCATATCGAACAGCAAACATTGACCCTTTACCGCGGCGGTTACTCAGACTTTGAGCGCCAGCGTGCAGAAAAATTAGCCTTGCAACAAGCGATGTTCGAGAAACAGCAACGCAAAGTTGCGCATTTACAAAGTTATATTGATCGTTTTCGAGTGCAGGCTACCAAGGCGCGCCAAGCACAAAGCCGCATCAAAGCACTGGAGCGCATGGAGATGATATCCGCCGCGCATGTGGATTCACAATTTAGTTTTGAGTTCAGAGCGCCTGTTGCTACACCTGACCCTTTGCTAGTGCTGGATAATATGAGCGTAGGCTATGGCGATACACCGCTGATCAGTCATCTTGAGCTTACAGTGCGGCCAGGTGAGCGTATTGGCTTGTTAGGCAAAAACGGCGCGGGTAAGACCACCCTGATCAAATTACTGGCGCATGTTCTGGCACCATTATCCGGCAAGCGGGTGGAGGGAAAAGACCTGAATATCGGCTATTTTGCCCAGCATCAGCTTGAGCAGTTGCGACCGGATGAATCACCCCTGCAGCATATGATGAAGCTTGATCCGCTGACACGTGAGCAGGAGCATTTAAATTATCTGGGTGGTTTTGATTTTAGAGGTGACATGGCAAGGTCGCCGTGTGCGAACTTTTCTGGTGGTGAAAAATCACGGCTTGCATTGGCATTGCTGATTTGGACACGTCCTAATTTACTGTTGCTGGACGAGCCAACCAATCATCTGGATCTGGAGATGCGCCATGCGCTGACGTTGGCGTTACAGGATTTTGAAGGCGGTGTGATACTGGTTTCGCATGATCGGGCATTGCTACGCGCGACCTGTGACCAGTTCATTTTAGTCGCAGATGGCAAAGCGTCCCAGTTTGATGGCGATCTGGAAGATTACAGCCGATGGCTGAACGAGCAGCGTATTAAAGAAAAACAGGCATCACAGTCTCAGGTTGTTGTTAAATCGAACAAGAATGAGCGAGCAATTAACAAAGCCGAGCGTCAGGCCAGAATCGCAGAGCGTCGTCCGCTATTGAAAGAACTTGAGCGTGTCGAGCGCGACATGGCGCAGTGGCAGACCGATAAGAAAGCCTGTGACGACCGTTTGGGGGATGGCACACTCTACACTGCACCTGATAAAGCCGCGTTGCAACAGCTTTTGAAAACGCAAGCCGAGCTGGCAGGTAAACTTGAAGCTGCCGAGGAACGCTGGCTGGCATTACACGAGCAGCTGGAAGCAATGCCGGAAATTAATTGAAGCTTTATCAAGATATTTAATTTAACCACAGATAACCACAGCAGATAACCACAGATAACCACAGATAACCACAGATAACCACAGATAACCACAGATAACCACAGATAACCACAGATAACCACAGATAACCACAGATAACCTGTGGCAAAATTTGATTTTGAAAATTTGAATTGGACGATGATTATGCAAACTAACTATTCACAACGACTAAAACTCATGCACGCGCTATGTCTGGCGGCCACCGCGCGTGATGATGAAACGCCCAATACCAATCTGGACGAATACGATGCCTTGAATGCTGCTGATTATTTGAGTAGCTATGTGACATTTAAGGCAATACAGCTTGCTGGCCGCTCTCCGGCTGCCGAGCGGAGTGAAAATTTTGATATGTTAAGTGTATATCAGTCTTATGCCTTGCTGGCTTATGTATTTTTTACTTCACCTCTAGTGCAGGAGGGACTTGAGCCGGATTTTCATACTGCACAAATTACCATTGCCAAAACGCTGTTTGCAGGTTTGCCTGATGCTGAGTTGGTTGAAGTGATTGAATCAGGATTTAATAAATTCAAATTGATTGCTGAAGCGGAAGTTGAGCATTGGGCTGAGTTTAGAGAGAATCTGGATAAAGTCGTGATTTCATTTATAGTCGCAGGCACGGATGATGAAAGCCCTCATGATGGCGATGAAATTTTGCCAATTTTTGGACAGTTGTTAAGCCAGTTATGTGAGGCATTTGAGTCTGTTTAGGGCATAAAAGTCTAGCGTTATGAAGCGTTGCGGCGATGTGCAGCGTTTCATTTGTCTTGGATAAATATTAAGTTTTAAATACGCACACCTTTTATTTCTAATCCCTTATCAGTTATATCCCCCCTACGCACTATCGCTTGCATGAAGCACAGATATCGCTGAAGAGCGAGGTTTGCAAGACGCGGCTAACCTCATCCCAGAAAACCCTCGCAGACTTTGAGGCTGGTAACCTTGTCGTTGGGTTTTGTTTGAATGCTAGAGTTGCAGGGTGATTTTCTAGAATATGAGCAATATGGTTCAGCTAGAACTTTTTCACCTGCAGCACTCGTTACTTTAGTCTGTGTTCGTTGTAAATATCATTAAACTTCAATAAGTTGCTAATTGCTGTATGTTTTTATACCTTAGTCACTATCCTCATTATGTATACCATAGTCTATAGCGACTTAGGGAGAAAACTCTTAGAATGAGGTGCGCTTATTTGATACAGTTTTCATATAATCTTAAAAATAATCTTTCTAGAAAGAATCATCCAAGCTAGCATGTATCACTCAATTTCCTTAAGAGAAATTTGCACTACGAACCCTGTTTGCGTTTCAATAAATTCTACGCTTGCAGAAGCGTTGGCGTTGATGGCTGCCAAGCGTATCAGTTCCGTAGTGGTGGTTGAAGGTAAGCGACCGGTCGGTATTTTTACCGAACGGGATGCCTTGCGTATTATTCCTGAACTGTTGAATACTCAAGCCACAGCGGTTGGTAGTGTGATGAGCAGTGTGCCTGTTGTGGCACCATTGCATCTGGATTTATTTGAGGCATATCATCTTTGTGCGCAGAATAGTCTGCGTCACCTGATTGTGGTAGATGCCGAAGGCGATGTCTATGGCATTGCTACAGATAGCGACTTCATTAAATTGCTCGGGTTTGATGTGTTATCTGGCCATGAAGTCATTGAAAATCTCATGCGCAGGGATGTGCATACACTTACCAGGCATGACACCCTGGACGATGCGCTTGTGTTGATGCTCAAATTCAATGCAACCGCTATTGTGATTACTGAGGCGGCTAAGCCCGTAGGCATTATTACTGAGCGAGATTTGGTAAGATTGGGACAGGATCATGCGAATGGCCGTATGCTGTTGGCTGATGTCATGTCTTCACCTGTAATTACTGTAGAGAGTAAACGTTCAATTTATTTTGCGATTGATTGCATGCGTGAGCGCAAGATACGTACTTTGGTCGTGGTGAATGAGCAAGGTGAGACTGCAGGTCTGGTAAGCGAGCATGACGTAGTAAAAAAGATTGAGAGCCACTATGTACAAATGCTCAATACCATTATTCAGCGGCAGGCGGATGATATTGCGCGTATCCGCAAAGAACTGGATGAGCGGCATGTGCTTTCTGCCGTACTTCATGAATCACTAGGGGTGAGTTTGATCATTGCTGATCCTGATAGAAAAGTGCGTTATTTAAACCCAGCCGCTTCAAGCTTATTCGGCATAGCGCGTGAGCACATAGACGGTGAAAAACTGGAGCGATTATTTAGCAAGGCTAGAATGCCCATAGAGCAACTGCTGACTGCTATGGATAAAGTGCAAACAGGTGAAAGCTATGAGTATGATTTAACGCACCAGATAGAAGATGAAGCTTTTGAACTGCACATACGCATGGCACCAATTCAGGATCAAGACCATCATTTATTAGGTTACGTGCAAACCATACAGGATGAAACTGATAAAAAGCAGTCCGAACGCAAATTAAAGCAGGCCGCTTCTATTTTTGATAATACGATAGAAGGCATTATTATTACCGATGCAGAGGTGAACATACTCTCAGTCAACCCTGCCTTTATGAAAATTACCGGGTATCAAGAGAGCGAAGTGCGTGGCAGAAATCCAAGAGTGCTTAGTTCAGGTCGGCAGGATAAAGCATTTTACAGGCGCATGTGGGAGGCACTAAATACCACTGGATATTGGCAGGGCGAGTTGTGGAACCGGCGTAAAAACGGTGAGGCCTATGCTGAATGGCTAACCATCAGCGCTATTTTAGATAATAATCAGCAAGTCAAAAATTATATCGCAGTGTTTGCAGATATTACATCTTCAAAATTAGCGCACGACGAATTTGAATTTCTAGCGCATCACGACCCTTTAACGAAACTGCCAAATCGTCTCTTGTTTAATGCGAGGTTAAGCCATGCTTTATCACGTACAAAGCGTACGGGTGATTTAGTCGCCGTGCTGATGATTGATTTGGATGGGTTTAAGCTAATCAACGATCAATACGGACATCAGTCCGGTGACCGTGTGCTCGAAACAGTGGCAGAGCGCCTGCTGGCTAATATTCGTGATGAGGATACCGTCGCGCGTTTTGGTGGCGATGAATTTGTGATAGTGCTGGAAGATGTGACAGCGCGTGAAGGCGTCATTGATGTTGCCTGTAAACTGATTGAAGTGATTGCTCGTCCCATATTGCTCGATGATATCACTGTGTCAGTCACCGCCAGCATCGGAATCGCCTTCTCCACAATGGCTGATAGTAGCCCAAAGCGACTAATGACGCGTGCTGATCATGCGTTATATGAAGCCAAAGATGCGGGTAAGAACACCGTGATTTGTGCGACAGTCGCATCCTGAATCATCTAGTGAATCTATCGGGAAAGCATGCATAAATCTGTATTTGGTATCGTCATAAAGAAATTACGTCAGGATCTCAGCCTTACGCAGGAGATGCTAGCCTCACTGTCTGGGTTGGAGCGTACGTTCATTTCAATGCTAGAGCGTGGGGTGAAGCAGCCAAGCTTAAAAACGGTGAGTAGCCTCGCGCATGCCATGCAGCTAAAAAGCCATGAGTTGCTACATCTCATGGAAGAACAGATTCATCACCTCAATGTGCAAAACGACATGACTGATATTGAGTCTGAGCAGCGCCGTTTGGAGGTTCTGGAAAAAGAGCGTGAAACATCACGTATTGGCGAAATTGTCAACGCAATCCCCATGATATTTTTTGCAAGAACGCCGATGCCTGAATACATCCTGACCTTTGTGAGCAAAAATATCGGTCAACTGTTTGGCTATAGCAAAGATCACTTCATGGCAGACAGCGGCTTTTGGCATGCGCATATTCATCAGGATGACCTGCCACAGGTAATGGCTAATCTGCAGAATATGAATGCAATGGACTTGCTGATTCACGAGTACAGATTTTTAACAGCAAACGGCGAATGGCTGAATGTAAGAGAGGAACTTAAACTGGCCGTAGGCCCCTCCGGCATCCCTAAAGAAGTGATAGGTTCCATTGTTGGTGTGGGTTGAGCTGGCGTCGATTTACGCACTTGTTACATTAAGAATTTTAAAGCAGACAAAATATAAAGCCGTTGATTGAGGACATACATTCAGCGGGATCATGAAACCTGGTTGAGCGTATCAGATGTTTCAGCGTCAAGTATTTGATGAATCTTTTCCATTAAAAAGCTGGCAGTCTCACGGCCTAGCTTAGACTCGCGCATGGCCATGTGCCAGTTTGAGATACTAGATTTTAAATCTATTTCGTTTTCACAATCTTCAATGCGCAACTTTATGCTGCGTCCAATAATTCCCAAATAATCATCGCATGCCCTTACTAATATCTCTTGCACAGCCGCTAGTTTTCTCTTGCAAATTGGTGCTTTAGTAGCTTGAGTATCAATCACGGATTGCGTGAATTGTATAGTTTGCTGTTGTTGGTTGGCACGTAAGATATAGCCAGTGGACTCCAGCTTTCGAATGGTGTTAATCAGCAGATCTTTTTTAAAGAATTTCCCCAGATCCTCTAAAGACCGCTCGCCATTTACTAGCAGCAATATCTGGCGTTCACGTACGTTTAATGTGCGATTCTTGTCGATAAACTCATTAAAACCAATTGCTGATTTTTCATACACCACGGCATTTCCCTCAAGAGCATGACTTGAGGTGGTATGTTATTTTAATCGTGTGAATATAAAATGACAGTCGTATGATACGTGTATGCTATCCCGATATCATTAGTAGTCACCATTTACGTAATACCAGCGATCATTCATCCGTATGAATTGGCTGGTTTCATGTAATCTCAGAGCTTTTTCACCTAACTTATCCGCATATTTGTAACGTGCAACAAACTCCACGATTGCATTGTCCTGATTTACCATTGCATAGCGTTTGATTGTCAAGCCCAGCCATCGAATCGCATTATCTCCAGATAGGGATAGTTGCTCAGGTTGGGTGTCAGGATGCCAAGTGCTGAGTAGATAGCTTTCTAATCCAAATACATAAGCACTGTAACGCGAGCGCATAAGAGTTTTGGCATTTGGTGCAACCGTACCTGAATGAAAAACCTCACAGCATTTGCTATAAGGCTGACCACTTTCACAGGGGCATGGTTTTTGCTGCATTTTAGTAGTCACTGTGGCTGATTCTAGGCGATCTCACGCGTTTCTTTAAATTCAATATCAGGGTAACGTTCCTGCGCCATTTGCAGATTTACCCGATTTGGTGCCAAATAAACGTAGTCGTCAGCAGCATCCAGCCCCACGTTAAAACCATATTTGTCGGCGATTGCCTTTAAGTCTGCATCGCTACCTTTGAGCCAGCGGGCGGTATAGCAATCATAAGGTTCGAAAATCATATCCACGCCATATTCATGTTCCAGGCGATGCGCCACCACATCAAACTGCAGCATACCCACAGCACCCAAAATCAGGTCGTTAGAAAGCAGCGGGCGGAACAGCTGTGCCGCGCCTTCTTCAGAAAGTTGCTTGAGGCCAATTTGCAGCTGCTTCATCTTCATGGGGTTTTTGATACGCGCGCGACGGAAAAACTCGGGAGCAAATGAAGGAATACCGGTGAACTTGAGGTTTTCGCCTTCGGTAAACGTGTCACCCAGCTTCACTGTGCCGTGGTTCGGAATCCCGATTATGTCACCTGAATAAGCTTCATCCATGGTGGTGCGATCTTGCGCCATGAAAGTGATCGCGTTGTTGATACTTAAGGTTTTACCTGAAGCTACTTGCTTGATTTTCATGCCACGTTCAAAACGGCCTGAACACACGCGCAGGAAAGCAATGCGGTCGCGGTGTTTGGGATCCATATTCGCCTGAATTTTAAACACAAAACCTGAGAACTTGTTCTCATCAGCGGCAATGATGCGGCTTGCAGTGTTACGCGTCTGTGGTGGCGGGGATAAGTCCACCACCGCATCCAAAAGAGATTGCACCCCAAAGTTATTGATGGCTGAACCAAAAAACACCGGCGTCTGTTTGCCACTTAAATAACGCGCTTTATCAAAACTATGTGATGCACCGCGTACCAGTTCAATATCCACGCGCAAATCATCTGCCTGTTTACCTAGCAACTCATCCAGGCGCGGGTTATCCAGGCCTTTGATAATTTCGGAGGTGCCTTTTTCTGCACGCGGGTCAAAAAACGAGATTTCATTGTTATATAAGTGGTACACACCACGAAAAGATTTACCCATCCCGATTGGCCAGGTCATTGGTGCGCATTCCATATCCAGCGTTGTTTCAATTTCATCGAGCAATTCAATTGGCTCACGGCTCTCGCGGTCAAGTTTGTTGATGAAGGTGATAATTGGTGTATCACGCATACGGCAGACGTTCAGCAGTTTGATAGTCTGTGCTTCTACACCATTAACCGAGTCGATCACCATGACAGCCGAGTCCACTGCGGTCAGCGTGCGATAAGTGTCTTCTGAAAAGTCATCGTGGCCTGGGGTGTCGAGCAGGTTAATCATGTGCTCGCGGTAGGGGAATTGCATTACCGATGAGGTCACCGAGATGCCACGCTGTTTCTCCAGCTCCATCCAGTCTGAAGTGGCATGACGGGTCGCTTTGCGTCCACGTACTTCACCCGCTACCTGAATAGCGCCACCAAACCACAGCAATTTTTCGGTGAGGGTGGTTTTACCCGCATCCGGGTGGGAAATGATAGCAAAGGTACGGCGGCGGGCGATTTCATCTTGTAATGACATGGGTGATATCAAACTTAAAAATACAAAGGCTGCATTTTACCTGAAATACACATGATCCCGTTACTCCCGGAATCAATGCGAGCGGATAAGCTCATTGATTCAGAAAAATTAAATTCGCGTGGTTGACGGGAAACTCTTTATAGTGGTGAGTGAGTCCTCGGGGGCAAGTAGAGACGCATGTCAGTGGCACGTTAGCTGGAATTAAACCGATTGTGAACGAAATTGAGCGGAAATGTTCACGTTAAATAATGACGGTCATTCATTAGGCGCAGTTTATTGGGCGTCTGTTTTGCGTAACAATCTTGAACTCAGGTTGTTGAATCGGGCGGCTTAACACTTATGTTGGGCTTGCTTCATCAATACCATTATCTGCTTGATAGTATAAGTGCCGCCGCCACCTGGCGACCTTCACTCATGAGTATATTGTAAGTGCGGCATGCAGCTGCCGTAGTCATGCACTCCAGCGCGATGCCGTTATCGGTTAAGCATGCATAATGTTTGGGGTGCAAAAACTGGTGTTTGACACCGGTACCCAATAACACAACTTCCGGTTTTAATGCCGCAATTGGCTGAAAGAGCAAGTTATCCAGGGTTGCAAAATCTGTGGCTTGCCAATCGACCATAATTTTATTTGGGAACACAATCAAACTACTCAGATAACGTTGTTTGTTAATTTCAATGAAGCTTTCGTCACAAGCGGTAATCAGGTAGTTATTTTCTGCGGTAGTTAAATGTAATTTCATTGCTGATATGGGCCTTGTTTATCAACGGCTTTCATTGAATCAAAGCATCATTCTAATGTAAACTATCAGCTTTCACTATTTAGCTTACACAGCAAGCGCTTGTGCATCATGCAACCATTACTCAAATCCAATAAATTAAATAACGTCTGCTACGATATTCGGGGGCCTGTACTCGAGCGCGCGCGACAGATGGAAGAGGAAGGTCATCATATTATCAAGCTAAATATTGGTAACCCTGCGGCGTTTGGGTTTGAAGTGCCTGAAGAGATTCAACAGGATGTGATTCGCAACATGGGCAAGGCGGGCGGTTACACGGATAGCAAAGGCTTGTTTGAACCACGCAAGGCAATTATGCACTACACGCAGAGCAAGCATATTCAGGGTGTGACGGTGGATGATATTTTTATCGGCAATGGCGTGTCCGAGCTGATAGTCATGTCGATGCAGGGCTTGCTGAATAATGGTGACCAGATATTGGTGCCCATGCCGGATTACCCACTGTGGACTGCTGCGGTCAATTTGGCAGGCGGTACTGCACGTCATTATTTGTGTGATGAGGCCACTGGCTGGATGCCTGATTTGAAGGATATAGAATCGAAAATCACAGCCAATACGCGCGGCATTGTTGTGATTAATCCCAATAATCCGACCGGTGCATTATATTCACGCGAGATTTTAGAAGGCGTTATTGAAATTGCACGCAATTATGGTCTGGTCATTTTTGCCGACGAGATTTATGACAAGGTGTTATATGACGGTAATGTGCATACTTCTATTGCATCGCTTGCAGATGATGTTTTATTTGTGACGTTCAATGGCTTGTCCAAGAATTACCGTACCTGTGGCTATCGTGCCGGCTGGATGATTCTTAGTGGTGAGAAGAAGCACGCGAAAGACTATATTGAAGGTCTGAATATGCTGGCTTCCATGCGTCTGTGTGCCAATGTGCCAGGTCAGTTGGCGATACAAACCGCGTTGGGTGGTTATCAAAGCATAGAGGACTTGGTCGCGCCCGAGGGGCGATTATGTAAGCAACGGGATGTGGCTTATGAGTTGCTGACAGCGATTCCCGGTGTTAGCTGTGCCAAACCGCAGGCGGCAATGTATCTGTTTCCAAGGTTGGATCCTAAGGTCTATCCAATTAAAGATGATCAGCAGTTTATTCTAGATTTGTTGCTGGAAGAAAAAGTGTTGCTGGTGCAGGGCACCGGTTTTAATTGGAAAACGCCAGATCACTTCCGCGTAGTGTTTTTGCCTAATGTGGACGATTTGACCGAGGCCATTAAACGTATTGCCAGATTTTTGGAAAATTACAGAAAAAAGCATGAATTAATAGTAGATGGAGCAAAAGCTTGAAACAGTTGAATGTAGGCATATTGGGCTTAGGCACAGTTGGCGGCGGTACGTATAAGGTTTTAACACGAAATGCAGAAGAAATTTCACGGCGCACAGGCGTTAATATCAAGGTAACACATGTGGCCGATAGAAACATCGAGATGGCAAAAGCACAAGTTGCTGCTGATGTGGTGGTGACGGATGATGCTTTCTCGGTGGTGAATCATCCATCGGTAGATGTTGTGGTTGAACTTATCGGTGGCTATACCGTAAGTAAGGCATTGCTGCTTGCCGCGATTGCCAATAAAAAACATGTTGTGACTGCAAATAAAGCTTTAATCGCCGTACATGGCAATGAGATTTTTTCTGCAGCCAGTGCTAATAATGTCATTGTTGCATTTGAAGCAGCTGTGGCTGGCGGCATCCCGATTATCAAAGCATTGCGCGAGGGGTTGGGCGCTAATCACGTGGAGTGGGTGGCTGGTATTATCAACGGTACGACCAATTTCATACTGACAGAAATGCGTGAAAAAGGCCTAAGCTATCAGGATGTGATTGGCGAAGCACAGCGTTTGGGTTATGCAGAGGCTGATCCGACCTTTGATGTGGAAGGGATTGATGCAGCCCACAAACTCACGATTATGTCAGCAATTGCTTTTGGAATGCCGATGAAATTTGACGAGGCTTATACAGAAGGCATTACCAGATTGGAGCAAGTTGATATTCAGTATGCGGAAGAGTTAGGCTACCGTGTTAAATTACTTGGGATTACAAAACGTACTGATGATGGCGTTGAATTACGTGTGCATCCAACGCTCATTCCTGAGAAGCGTCTGATTGCAAATGTGAATGGCGCAATGAATGCCGTTGTAGTGAAGGGAGATGCAGTTGGCCCTACGCTTTATTACGGTGCAGGTGCGGGTGCTGAGCCTACAGCCAGCTCGGTTGTGGCAGACTTAATGGATGTGGCAAGACTGATTGATGCAAGTAGCGCTCAGCGTGTGCCTTACCTGGCTTTTCAGCCTGATCAGGTAAAAGACTTGCCTGTTTTGCCAATTGATCAAGTGAAAAGTGCCTATTACCTGCGTTTGCGTGCCAGTGACAAGCCTGGTGTGCTGGCTGAAGTGACTAAAATTCTCGGTGATCGTGCGATTTCAATTGATGCCATGATGCAAAAAGAGCCCGAAGAAAATGAAACTGAAGCAGATATTGTGATTTTGACTCACATCACGGTTGAGGAAAATATGAATGCCGCGATTGCGGCAATTGAAGCACTTTCAGCGATTACAGGCAAAGTGGTCCGTATCCGCATGGAAGAACTGGCTAAATAATTCACTTATCGTCATTTCGGTGCGAGTCGGAATGACAGTCAATATAAATTTGCAATGGTGGAGTTGCAGTATTTCATGCAGCGACATGTTTATATTTTTGCGAGTCAGAGAAGTGATATTTTGTATGTAGGTGTTACTGCGGATTTGGTTAAGTTTACATGCAGCATGAAAATGATTTGGTAGGGTATGAGTTGGTTGATGATATGGCATCTGCTATTTTGCGAGAAAAGCAGATTAAAGAGTGGAAACGTCAGTGGAAGTTAGAATTGATTAAGAAACTCAATCCGTACTGGAATGATTTGTACCCAAGTATTATTTAAATAGAACGTGACATTCCAAGCTTGCCCCGGAATCTAGCGTCTAGGAACCGTGAATAAAGACCCAGGATGCCGACTTTTCTCGGTATGACGTAAGAAGGTTTGAGAGATTAAATGAAATATATCAGTACACGCGGGCAATCGCCTGCTTTAAGTTTTAGTCAGATTTTACTTGGCGGCCTGGCGCCGGATGGCGGCTTGTATTTGCCAGAAAGCTATCCGCAAATCAGCGATGCTGATTTGGCGGCTATGCGCGGCATGAGCTATGCTGAACTTGCGTATGCCATTCTTTCCCGCTTTATAGATGACATTCCGGCGGGTGACCTGAAAGCGATCATCAATAAGACTTACCGTGCGGATGTGTATGCCTATACGCGTAAAGGCCAGAATGCAGCGGATATAACACCTACGCTCAAGCTAGAAGATAATCTTTATCTGTTGAGCCTTTCTAACGGGCCTACACTTGCATTCAAAGACATGGCAATGCAGTTGCTTGGTAACCTGTTTGAATATGTGTTGACCAAGGAAGGTAAAACTACCAATATCCTTGGCGCGACTTCAGGCGATACCGGTTCTGCAGCTGAATATGCGATGCGCGGTAAAAAAGGTATCCGTGTCTTCATGCTGTCACCACATAAGAAAATGAGTCGGTTCCAAACGGCGCAGATGTTCAGTTTGCAGGATGACAATATCTACAATATCGCAGTGAATGGCGTATTTGATGACTGTCAGGATATGGTGAAAGCCGTGTCCAATGATGCTGCCTTTAAAGCGCAGTACAAAATTGGTGCGGTGAACTCCATCAACTGGGGGCGTATCGTTGCGCAAGTGGTGTATTACTTCAAAGGGTATCTGGCAGTCACTCAGAATAATGCGCAGAAAGTCAGTTTCTCTGTGCCGTCAGGTAACTTCGGCAATGTCTGCGCAGGTCACATTGCGCGCATGATGGGCTTGCCGATTGACAAGCTGATTGTCGCGACCAATGAGAATGACGTACTGGATGAATTTTTTAAAACTGGTGTTTACAGTCCGCGCGGCTCAGCAAAAACCTACCATACTTCAAGTCCTTCAATGGATATCAGCAAAGCTTCAAATTTTGAACGTTTTGTATTTGACCTCGTAGGTCGCGATAGTGAAAAAACACGTGCCTTGTGGAGCAAGGTGGATAACGGCAACAGCTTTGATCTGAAAGCCGATGGCTATTTTGAAAAGATCAAGGATTATGGCTTTGTATCAGGTAGCAGCAATCATGCAAACCGTATGCAGACCATTCGTGAAACGCAGGCGAAATATGATGTGGTGATTGATACGCACACTGCGGATGGACTTAAAGTGGCTTTGCAGTATTTTGATCAACAATCACCGATGGTAGTGCTTGAAACCGCGTTACCAGCCAAATTTGAAGATGCCATCGTGGAGTCACTCGGTCATGCGCCTGAGCGCCCGGCAGCATTGAACGGTATCGAAAACCTGCCGCAAAAATTCACGGTGATGGATGCCGATGCAGCTGCAATCAAACAATTTATTGTGGAAAAAACGAGCTAAATCAAATGCAGGTTTATCACGACTTACTCAACCATGTGTTACAGCATGGGAATAAGAAAGAAGACCGTACCGGTACCGGTACGCTTTCCGTGTTCGGCTATCAGATGCGATTCAACCTTGCTGATGGTTTTCCTCTATTGACGACTAAGAAGCTGCATTTAAAATCAATTATCCATGAGCTGCTATGGTTCTTGCAGGGCAGTACCAATATCGCGTATCTGAAAGAGAATGGCGTTCGTATTTGGGATGAATGGGCGGACGAAAATGGTGATCTGGGGCCTGTATATGGCTATCAGTGGCGTAATTGGCCCAAACCTGACGGCGCGCATATCGACCAGATAGCACAGGTGGTCAATGCGATTAAAAAGAATCCTGACTCACGACGTCTGATTGTTTCAGCCTGGAATGTTTCCGATGTAGACCAGATGAAACTGCCACCGTGCCATGCGTTTTTTCAGTTCTATGTGGCAGATGGTCGACTAAGCTGTCAGCTATACCAGCGCAGTGCCGATATTTTCCTTGGCGTGCCTTTCAACATTGCATCCTATGCATTACTCACCATGATGGTGGCGCAGGTGTGTAATTTGAAGCTGGGTGATTTTGTGCACACGCTGGGTGATGCGCATATTTATTCCAATCACATGGAGCAGGTGCACGAACAGCTCACACGTAAGCCACGAGCCTTGCCCACTATGCGTATCAATCCTGACGTGAATGATATCTTCAGCTTCAAGTTTGAGGATTTCACTTTAGAAAATTACGACCCATATCCAGCAATTAAAGCCCAAGTTGCCGTGTGATGCAGAACCTATCGCTTATTGTAGCTGTTGCCAAGAATGGCGTGATTGGCCATAACAATACGTTGCCGTGGCGCTTGCCTGAAGACTTAAAACGTTTTCGCGCATTAACGACCGGGCACCACATTATTATGGGACGCAAGACCTATGAATCGCTCGGGCGATTATTGCCTGGGCGTACTACCATCATTGTAACGCGCAACCCGCAATACAAAATAGAAGGTGCGTTGATTGCGCACTCGTTAGCGGCTGCAATTGCTTTGTGTCGGAATGATGATGAAGCCTTTTTAATTGGCGGTGCTGAGCTCTATCAGCATGGGCTTGAACTTGCCAATAAACTCTATATCACTGAAATTGCGCTTGAGGTTGCAGGTGACGCACATTTCCCTGAGCTGAATATGAGCCAATGGCAGGAATCTGCCCGTGAAGCCCATGTTTCAGAAAAAGGTCTGACATTCAGCTACGTTACCTATGTGCGTAAATAGTACACATTGAATCACGTAGCTGATAGATTTAGTCCTGCGCTACGCAGTCCACGTAGTACACAGCTTTGTTATCCACCATTTGTTTTACCAGGCCATGGTTGTCGGTTTCAAACCCGGGGAATTTTTCGTTGAATTCACGTGCGAATTTGAGATAATTCACAATGACTTTATTGAACTGTTCGCCTGGAATTAACAATGGAATACCTGGCGGGTAAGGTGTCAGCAGTACGGCTGTGACACGGCCTTCGAGATCGTCAATTGGCACACGGTCAATCTTGCGGTGTGCCATTCTGGCAAATGCATCCGTTGGTTTCATGGCGGGCACCATGTCTGACAAGTACATCTCTGTAGTCAAACGAGCCACATCGTTGGCTTTATACACTTCGTGTATCTGTGTACATAAGTCTTTTAAGCCTACGCGTTCATAACGTGGGTGTTTTTGTACAAACTCAGGCAGCACTTTCCATAATGGCTGGTTCTTGTCGTAATCATCCTTGAATTGTTGTAAGGCTGCCACCATCGTGTTCCAGCGGCCTTTGGTAATGCCGATCGTAAACATGATGAAGAATGAATAAAGCCCGGTTTTTTCAACGATCACGCCGTGCTCAGCAAGGTATTTAGTGACAATGGCTGCCGGGATGCCAATATCATCAGAGAAGTCGCCATGAATATCCAGCCCTGGCGTGATGATCGTTGCCTTGATCGGATCCAGCATATTGAAACCTTCTGCCAGATTGCCAAAACCATGCCATTTTTCGTTCGCTTTCAGCATCCATGACTCGCGTTCTTCGATGCCTTCTTCTGACAGGTCGTTTGGACCCCAGACTTTGAACCACCAATCGGTCCCCCATTCTTCATCTACCTTGCGCATTGCGCGGCGGAAGTCCAGGGCCTCCATGATGGATTCTTCAACCAGTGCAGTGCCACCAGGCGCTTCCATCATGGCTGCTGCCACATCACAGCTGGCAATAATTGAATATTGCGGGCTTGTAGAAGTGTGCATCAAGTAAGCTTCGTTAAATACGTCACGATCAAGTTGAATGCCTTCGGCATCCTGCACCAAAATTTGCGAAGCCTGGCTCAAGCCCGCCAGCAATTTATGGGTGGATTGCGTTGAAAACACCATGCTTTCTTTACAGCGCGGGCGGTCCGCACCAATGGCATGGTAATCACCATAGAAATCGTGGAAGGTTGCGTGCGGAAGCCATGCTTCATCGAAATGCAGAGTGTCGATCTTGCCGTCGAGCATTTCCTTGATTTCTTCTACGTTATACAGCACGCCATCGTAAGTGGATTGGGTAATTGTGAGTACGCGCGGCTTTGCATTTTTGTCAGTGGCAAACGGGTTGCGCTCGATTTTCTTTTGAATATTTTCCCACGAGAACTCTGACTTGGGAATCGGCCCAATGATGCCGAAATGGTTGCGTGTTGGCATCAGAAATACAGGAATCGCGCCGGTCATGATAATCGAGTGTAGTACTGACTTATGGCAGTTACGATCCACCACGACAATATCACCAGGAGCAACAGTAGAGTTCCATACAATCTTGTTTGAAGTGGAAGTGCCGTTGGTAACAAAGTATAAGTGGTCGCAGTTGTAAATACGGGCTGCATTGCGCTCAGATGCCGCAACCGGACCTGTATGGTCTAATAGTTGCCCTAATTCATCTACTGCGTTACACACGTCAGCGCGCAGCATGTTTTCGCCAAAGAACTGGTGAAACATCTGACCAACTGGTGACTTCAGGAAGGCTACACCGCCTGAGTGGCCGGGGCAGTGCCACGAGTATGAGCCATCAGCCGCGTAGTGGGTGAGTGCTTTAAAAAACGGGGGTGGCAGACTATCCAGATACGCTCTAGCTTCGCGGATGATGAGGCGAGCCACAAACTCCGGTGTATCTTCGTTCATGTGAATGAAACCGTGCAATTCACGCAACACGTCATTCGGAATATGGCGTGAAGTACGCGTTTCGCCATGTAGAAAGATCGGAATTTCTTCATTACGGTGACGAATCTCGGTCACAAATTTTCGTAATTGCTCAATCGCTTCCGGTTTTTCCTCGATGAACTCCTCATCATCGATCGACAGGATAAATGCTGAAGCACGGCTCTGCTGTTGTGCAAAAGAGGTCAGGTCACCATAACTGGTCACACCTAATACTTCGATGCCTTCTTCTTCGATGGCTTTTGCGAGTACGCGAATGCCTAATCCAGAGGAGTTCTCTGAGCGGAAGTCTTCGTCGATGATGACGACAGGGAATCTAAATTTCATTCAAATACCTTTATAAATTTATTTTGAGGGCGAATCGCTCCATCGTGTGTTGGTTTCGGCCACTCTGTTTAACACTCGCTGTGCTCATGTTAGCCTTCACTGCAACTGCGTTGTCGCTCACTCCTAGTCTATCTATCTGATATGCCTGCGTTATTCGCTCCGCAGCTTCTTGCGCTTCGTCCCTCAAAAGTAAATTTGTTAAAGGCATTTGGCTGATTCTAGACTGATTTAATTAAATTTTCGGCAATGTAACGCCAACCTGCCCCTGATATTTTCCGCCACGGTCTTTATAGCTGGTTTCACAAACATCATCTTCATCAGCCTCAAAGAACAGCACTTGCGCGCAGCCTTCATTGGCATAGATTTTAGCCGGTAGCGGTGTGGTGTTGCTGAACTCCAGTGTGACATAACCTTCCCACTCAGGTTCAAACGGGGTTACGTTCACGATGATTCCGCAGCGTGCATAGGTGGATTTTCCAAGACAGACAGTCAGTACGTTACGCGGGATACGGAAGTATTCCACTGTACGTGCAAGTGCGAATGAGTTTGGCGGAATAATGCAGTAGTCTGCATTGACTTCCACAAACGAATTCGGGTCGAAATTCTTCGGGTCAACGATCGTGCTGTTGAGGTTGGTAAATAGTTTAAATTCCCTTGAGCAGCGAATATCGTAGCCATAACTTGATGTGCCGTACGATACCAGGCGCTGGCCATCTGCATTGACTTTTACTTGATTTGGCTCGAATGGTTCGATCATGCCATGCTGTTCAGCCATGCGGCGTATCCATTTGTCAGACTTAATGCTCATAACTACCTAAATATACAGAGTTAAAATTGAAATGCATTATAAAGCCTAACGGGGCAATTACAATAAAGTTTGCAAAGTTTAGGCTTGATAATCCGGATTTTTCATCAAACTGCGCGGGCTTGCCAGTCCGAGCCCTGATAAAGAATCTTGGTTAAAAAAAACCTCACAGGGCGTTATGCTAATGTGAGGTTTTTTGTTATTGATATACTACGGGGCTATTTAGTGCTTGTCGCCGCCAAGTTCAATGCTATAGCGCCAGAATTGATCCTGGGATTCAAATATCACACTTGACTCGTGTGGGTCACGGCTGCCGGCTGTGTATTGGTGTAATGCTGATTTATCTTCAGTCCATGCCTTGACGATAGGATCGACAAGTTTCCATTGCGCTTCAACTTCACTGATATGCAGGTATTGTGAAGGGTCCCCTTCCATAAGGTTTAACATCAGTGTTTCATAAGAGTCAATTGTTTCATCCTCTTTCTGGCGTTGAGCCAAATCCATGCTCAAAGTGCGCGTGGCAATATCCAAGCCTGGAATTTTGGATTCAATTTCTATCTTGATGCATTCGCGTGGCTGAATGTTAATAGTCAGCCAGTTCTGATGCTGACCTGCCACCAACTCGATGGGTGCCTTTTTGAAGCGAATGGAAATCGCCGTATTGCCTTCATGCATACGTTTGGCAGTGCGCACATAAAATGGCACACCCTGCCAGCGCGGGTTATCAATAAAGAGTTTGACCGCTGCGTAAGTTTCGGTATTGCTGGTTTCTATCCCGTCACGTTTTAGTTCTTCCAGATAGCCATGCACGTTTTCACCGTGACCATCTCCTACACAGACGCGACCTGCGGCATACTGGGCACGGAATGCTTGTTTGTTGATGTTTTTAACATCAATTGGGCGGATAGATTGCAATAATTTGATTTTTTCAGCGCGGATGCTCTCTGGTTTGAGGTCGGCAGGTTTTTCCATAGCGACTAAAGCCAGTGTTTGCAGCAGGTGGCTCTGGAACATATCACGCAGTGCGCCTGTTGCATTGTAGAATGTGGTGCGGTCGCCAACACCTAGTGTTTCATTGTTCGTGATCTGTACGTGATCAATGTGCGCATTGTTCCATAACGGCTCAAGAATCGCATTGGCAAAGCGCGTGAGCATAATGTTCTGTACTGCAGACTTGCCCAGATAATGATCAATGCGGTAGATCTGGCTCTCTTTAAGATGTTTTGTGAGCGCTGCCTGCAAAGCCTGTGCACTTGGCAGATCAGTGCCAAACGGCTTCTCGATCAGCACGCGCCGCCAGTATTTACTTTCATCCACCAAGCCAACGCCAGATAATTGCGCAACAATTGTTGCAAAGTCCGTTGGGCGCACAGACAGGAAATAGGCCAGATTTTGCGGGAATACGGATTCGTCGCCTAATTTGGCAGCCATTTTCTGGAATGCATCCGGATCAGTTGGTGGGTTAGAATGGTAGTGGTTGCGCGCAATAAAACGGTCATACACTTTTTGGTCGTAACCATCTTTAAATTTTTTGTCGAGCATGCCTTTTACTTCCGCTTGCCATTGCTCACGGGTTAACTCACCTCGACCGACAGAAAGGATTTTCATGTCATCAGCCAAGCGACCTGCTGCATCCAGACGGAACAAGCCGGGCATTAACTTGATGCGTGATAAATTACCGCTTGCGCCAAAAAGTACAAGAGTACAGGGGTCAATTTTTTTAGCCATGATTTAAAATTCTTTCGATAGGTTTTATAAATACTGCCGCTACTTTTTTAAGCTAAAATAGCGGGTTTTTAAATTTATAGTAATTATACCGAAAAAGGCATTAATAGTTTTATGCAAACCACACAAACCCTCACTTTAGCGAATGATCAAATTTCACGCTGGCACAGTTTTGCTACACAGGACGAGATTAACCAGGCTGCGGTAGCGCGCATTCTACAAGCAGCTCATGAAGCTATTGCCCAATATGGCAGCTTTCTGATTGTGCTTGCCGGAGGCAGTACACCTAAAAGCGTGTATCAGTTGCTGGCTAAAGAGCAAGCTGACTGGGCTAAATGGCATATATACCATAATGATGACCGCTGCCTGCCGGTGGATCATATTGAACGTAATAGTAAAATGGCGCGTGATGCATGGCTGAATCATGTAGCGATTCCACAAGAGCAGATTCATGATATCCCGGCTGAACTGGGTAATGTCGAAGGTGCAAAAGCCTATGCCACAACTTTGGAAGGTCTGCGGGCATTTGATCTGGTGCTTTTGGGTTTAGGTGAGGATGGTCATACCGCTTCATTGTTTCCTGGTCAGGCGTTAGACAACAGTGCCGATGCGGTGCCGGTATTTAATTCACCCAAACCACCGACTGATCGTGTGACTATCAGTCAAAGCCGTCTTAATAATACGCATGGTGTTCTATTTCTGGTCACTGGTGCAGGCAAGCAAAATGCTGTCAACGACTGGCTTAATGGCGTGGCAATCCCGGCCACGCTAATTGCACCAAAATGTGGTGTTGATGTGTATTGTTTAGGCGTGAAATTTTAGGTTATCAACCATGAAGTCACCTAGCGTTATCTAACGGCCCTCATAAAAACCTATCGCATAAAAATTCTGGACGTTATTTAGTCGAACCTGAACAACTCAGTTCAAGCAGTTTCTAACTGATTGAACTGAGCGATATTTAAATACTGCTGTATAGCGGCGACTAACAATTGCA
>PHCJ01000032.1 GCA_002842285.1 Betaproteobacteria bacterium HGW-Betaproteobacteria-22 | reverse complement strand
CCATCTGCAATTGTTAGTCGCCGCTATACAGCAGTATTTAAATATCGCTCAGTTCAATCAGTTAGAAACTGCTTGAACTGAGTTGTTCAGGTTCGACTATCCATGCCCAATTCGGTCCTCCGCCTAGCAATACCCATGTGATCAAGGCCGCGCCAATTACTATCCTCAAAATTTTGTCTATCCCACCTACATTTGCTTTCATGTGATTAAACCTCCAAATCGAAAATGCCTTATAGAATGAATCACGTGCCAAAGTTTAAATCAAAGCATGTAACAGGTATAACTTTACGCGACTAGTTTTATTAAGAAAGTGACTATAGTTACACTCAATCAAGATTATTGATTTTCTCAGCCCACTCGCCACAACCTATTGGTAAGTGACGACATTTTTGCATTTTTTTGGGATGTAAAAGGATAAATTCAACTGCACGGAAATGTGGACGCACTCAAATGAGGACGGATTGTTTGCATATCATGTCCAAATATGGACTAACGTTGTACAATAGAGCGCACATTTACATAAAGCATTTTAGTTAAAGTCTATAAAGAAAGTCTATCATGAACCTTCAAAGCCATATTGCCGATCTGAATACGCCTACCGGTGTGATGCGGACTTATATCCACCGTCCAGTGGGCGAGGGTAAGTATCCAACTGTTTTGTTTTACTCAGAAATTTTTCAGCAGACAGGCCCAATTGAGCGTGCTGCAAAAATAATTGCGAGTCACGGCTATGCCGTGTTGGTGCCAGAGGTGTTTCATGAACTTAACCCAATCGGCACCGTGTTGGGTTATGACGATGCGGGTCGTGATAAAGGCAATGCAGACAAATCAGCAAAAGACGTGGAAGGTTATGACACGGACAATGCCGCGATGATTGCATTTGCGAAGCAGCAACCATGGTACAACGGCAATATCGGGGCTATGGGCTTTTGTATCGGTGGCCATTTGGCCTTCCGTGCAGCATTGCAGCCTGAAATTAAAGGCACCGCCTGCTTTTATGCTACCGATTTACACACGCAGGTGATTCCTAACAGGCCAGGCCAGCACAGCATGGATCGCTTAAAAGACATTTCAGGTGAACTGCTCATGATTTGGGGTAAGCAAGATCCGCATATTCCGGCGCCAGGGCGTAATGAAGTTTACCAGAAGTTAAATGCGGCTAACTTATTATTCACATGGCATGAGTTTAATGCGCAACATGCTTTTATGCGAGATGAAGGTGATCGTTATGATGCGCAGTTAGCAACGATTTGCTATCAGTTGGCGTTAAATTTATTTAGCCGAACGCTACATCAATAATGTAGCCGTTGCATCAGTAAAAAAAGCCCGCGTGTGCGGGCTTTTTGCTGGCCTGGAGCGCTTGCAGGTGATGGGCCTATTTTAGCGACATGCGTTTAACAGTGTCGTCTTTATCAATCAATTTGTGTTTCAGCGCACCTGTAATATGCAATGCAATCACAATAGCAAATAAAGTACCAGCGAACTCGTGTACTTCTTTGAACAATTCGCGCAGATTTTTATTATCAAGTCCGTCAATCACATCAATACCGAACCACATCAAACCATATTTGCTGTTAATTGCCATGATCAGCCCGCTTAGCGGGACTGCAAGCATGAGCAAATAAAGCACGTGGTGTGTGCCTGTGGCCAATTTTTTCTCCCAAGGCTGATAAGAGTTCAGCATTGGAGGTGGTTTGTGTGTTACACGCCACAGTACACGTATCGTGATTAAAGCCAGTAACGTTACGCCAATCGACTTATGCAGGTTGAAATAAAATGTTCTGGGGCTGGCATCTTCTGCCAGATGCCATGTGTAAATGCCGAGGTCAAATATATCAAACGCGGCCTGTTTTGCAGCATCACGTGGTATTTCACTCATGTACCAGCCAAGTGCAAACATGGCGAAGATACCTAAAGCGATAAGCCAGTGGAGAATAACTGCAGTTCTTGTATAGCGCGATGAAGTCTGATTCATAGTAATATTCCGAATAAGTAATACTTCTGGTATGTGACCTGTGTTACAGCAAAAAATTGCACAACGGCGTACTATTTTAATCGTTAACCATCATTCAAGGAATCTTTAATGCGTAATCTAATGATAATCATGAGTACATTTGCCTTGATTAGCTGTCAGGCAGTGCATGTCGATCAGCCGATTTCCGGCACACAAGGTTCAAATAATGTATTGGCTTCATTTGTCGTAGAAAATTTGGGTGATGGCATTTATGTGCATCATGGTGCACATCTGGACATTGATGAAGGTTATCAAGGGGATATATGTAACCTGAGTTTTGTGGTGGGGAGTAAAGGGGTCGCCGTAATTGACACGGGCGGTAGCCTGAAAGTTGGCCAGCAGTTGCGCGAGGCGATTCGCAAGGTGACTCCACTTCCCGTGCTGTATGTGATTAACACACATGTACATCCGGATCATATTTACGGCAACGCGGCATTTCTGGCAGATGCGCCGCAGTTCATCGGGCATGATAAATTGGCCAATGCCATGGAAACACGCCGCGAACAATATCAAAAACTCAACGCAAGGTTACTGCATGAAGACGCCATTGGTAGCGAGCTAGTGAAGCCAACGATGGTGGTCAAAGATAAGTTAACGCTGGATTTGGGCGATAGAAATCTCGAGCTGACCGCGCACCCGGTCGCGCATACTAATACCGATGTGTCGATTATGGAGAACAAGGCGGGGACTTTGTTTGCGGGAGATTTATTGTTTATCGAGCGTACGCCAGTGGTTGAAAGCGACATCAAGGGCCTGATCACTGAGCTTGAAGAGTTAAAAAACAGCCCCGCAAAACAAGTGGTGCCGGGGCACGGCCCGGTTACAAAGCAATGGCTAGCCGCAATTAACAATGCGCAGCATTACTTGAATACCCTGCTCACGGATGTGCGTGTCAGTATTAAAAAAGGTCAAAGCATGGAATCTGCAATGGACACAGCCGCAGCAACTGAAAAAGATAAATGGCGCTTATTTGAGGTTGCAAACAGACGCAATGTAAATACGATTTATCCGGCTTTAGAATGGGAGTAATCTTTAACCCGTATTAACCCAGATTTTCCATACATGGATGCCTGTTATTAGGTGATTTCACATCTACCTGAATGTCAACTTGCCCATTCTGCGTTTTTTTGTACAAATTTTCTGTCAACAGCATGAGCGCGCCTGGTTTTTAAATGTGAAGTGCTCGTTGGCGTGGGTTGTTCATGATAGGCTTGGTTGCTGCACTTGTCGAACTACATTGTGCCGAGGGCCTAGCCTTGGGCGTAGTGGAGTCGATTCAGATATTACGGTAACGGTGGTTAATTGCGGTCATGCACAAGCTCACAAAAAGACCAAAGTTAATCACAATGAGAGTGATGGATAGTTCCGCCTTCACCATAAGCAGATAGGCGCCTAATAAAATTAAGATGCCGATATGTTCATTAAAGTTTTGCACAGCAATCGAGTGTCCTGCGCCTATCAGTTCGTGGCCGCGATGCTGCAATAGTGCGTTGAGGGGGACGACAAAAAATCCCGCCAGGCCACCAATGATAAATAAAAGTACGGCTGCGATAATCCAGTGGCTAACAAAAGCCATGATAACGACGAGTAGCCCCATCACGATGCCGGCAGGGAGGACTTTGGTAGAGTTTTCAAGGGAAATATATTGGGCGGCAATTACAGAACCTAATGCAATGCCGACTGCAAGCAGTGCCATAAGTTGAGTCGATTGCTCCAAGCCAAAATTAAGCGCAACCGCTGCCCAGGCAATGACAACCAAACGCAGGGTGGCGCCTGCTCCCCAAAATAAGGTGGTAACGGCCAATGAAACCTGTCCGCGAGGGTCTGCCCATAGTGCTTTGAATGAGTGCCAAAAATCTATCAGCATGAAAATGGGGTTTTTCTTGGGTAATTGATGGTCAATAGGTAGTTTGGGAATATAGATGTTAAAAATAGCGGCCACAAGATAAAGCATGGTAATGATAATCATCGCAACGTGCGGGTCATGGCTTGCCATGATGCCGCCGACAATCGCACCAAGTATGATAGCCATGACGGTGGATCCTTCCATCCATCCATTGGCGACGACTAATTTCTCTGGGGGGAGCAGTTCGGTCAGGATGCCATATTTAGCCGGTGAGTAGGCGGCGGCGCCAATGCCTACAATGCCGTAGGCATATAACGGCGGCATTCCAATTGCCATGGATAAACTGCCAATAAATTTAATGGCATTGGCGATAAACATCACGCGCCCTTTAGGCAGGGCGTCAGCAAAGGATCCAACAAACGGCGCAAGCAGAATATAGGCAATGACAAAAAACTGCTGTAATAGCGGCGTATGCCAATCAGGCGCATTCATTGTTAGCAGTAAGGCAATGGCAGCAAACAGTAGTGCGTTATCTGCTAATGCAGACATAAACTGTGCGGTGAGCAACGTGTAAAAACCTTTACACATGCGCATGGTCATTTTCCCTGATGGGTGATGCTGGGTTGCGTGTTGGCATATACTGCATCATACGCTTTATTTAGAGTACTTCAGCAGCAAAATCTGCCAAACGTGAACGCTCGCCGCGTTGCAAAGTGATGTGACCGTTATGCGCCCAGCCTTTGAAGCGATCAACCACATAGGTGAGGCCTGAACTTCCCTCGGTTAAATAAGGGGTGTCGATTTGTGCAATATTGCCTAAACAGACGACTTTGGTGCCAGGGCCTGCGCGTGTAATTAACGTTTTCATTTGTTTTGGGGTGAGGTTCTGGGCTTCGTCAATAATCAGGAATTTGTTTAAAAATGTGCGGCCACGCATAAAGTTGAGTGATTTGATTTTGATACGTGTGCGAATCAGATCCTGTGTAGCGGCACGGCCCCAATCCCCTGCATCTTCATCACTTTTGTTAAGCACATCTAGATTATCCTCTAATGCACCCATCCATGGGGTCATTTTTTCTTCTTCTGTACCAGGCAAAAATCCGATGTCTTCGCCCACGGGCACGGTGACACGGGTCATGATGATTTCGGAGTATATTTTTTTGTCGAGCACTTGCGTGAGCGCGGCTGCAAGGGTCAGCAAGGTTTTGCCTGTGCCGGCCTGACCTAACAGGGTGACAAAGTCAATGTCGGGATCCATGAGCAGATTTAATGCGAAATTTTGCTCACGATTGCGTGCAGTGATGCCCCAGACATTGTGCTTGGGTAGCAGATGATCTTTTACAATTTCAAGTACTGCGGTGTTGTTGTCTACATTGCGCACTATGGCATGAAATGGCTTTTCAAAATCATAGTAAACAAACTCATTAACTAGAAAAGTTTTACACAGGGGGCCGGTTAGACGATAAAACATGCGACCTGATTCCTGCCATGATTCCATGGCCTTGCTGTGCTGCTCCCAAAAGTCAGCGGGCAGTTCTTTCATGCCGCTGTACAAGATATCTGTGTCTTCCAATACCTTGTCGTTAAAGTAGTCTTCAGCAAGCACGCCCATTGCGCGTGCTTTAATGCGCACGTTGATATCCTTGCTGACGAGTACGACCTGGCGGTTACTGTGCTGTTTTTGCAGGCAAAGCACAACGCTGATAATCTGGTTATCCGCCTTGCTACCTGCCAGCCCTGGCAAATCCAGGTTAAGTTGTGTTGTTTGCAAAAACAGGCGGCCAGAAGCCTGTTTGTTGCCGTTGCGTGACAAGGCGCAGCCAAGTTCAAGATTGCTCAAATCGGTGCCAACAATTTCCTCTAGGCTGCGGCTGACCTGGCGTGCATTTCTAGCAACTTCTGTTAGGCCTTTTTTATTGTTGTCCAGTTCTTCAAGCGTGATCATCGGCAGATAAATGTCGTGTTCTTCAAATCGGAACAGAGATGAAGGGTCGTGCATGAGTACGTTGGTGTCTAGCACAAAGAGTTTGGTGATGCTGCTGTTTTCTCTGGACATACTTTACTTTCCATTAAGTCGTGTGGACTAAAGAATCACGTATTATTGATATAGGACCTTTGTAAAAGCAAAGGGCTTGGTTGATAAAATTAAATGCTCTGAATAAATGCCAGCACCTCCGCGGCGTGGCCATCTGCCTTCACCCCGCGCCACTCCTTGATTAATATGCCATTTTTATCAATGACATAAGTGCTGCGTTCGATGCCGCGCACCTGTTTCCCGTACATGTTTTTCATTTTAATCACATTGAATAATGTGCAGGCGACTTCTTCATGGTCTGACAATAGTTCAAATTGGAAGCCGAATTTGGCTTTAAAGTTCTCATGCGATTTTAAGCTGTCACGAGAAATGCCAAAGATTTCGGTATCGAGGTTTTTAAATTGCGTGTAGAGATCTCTGAATTGTACGCCTTGTGTGGTACAGCCCGGGGTTGCATCTTTTGGGTAGAAGTAGATCACCAGGTTTTTTCCAAAGTAATCAGAAAGTTGAAACTGTTTTCCACTGGTGGCGGCAAGTTGAAAATCAGGTACAGGAAGATTTAACATGTGTTTTATAGCCTTTATTATGCACGTTAGTTACATTGTTGATAAAAAGCGCACGTATGGCAAGCGCCAATGCCATGAAAATGAAAAAATACTGAAAAAAACAGAGCTTGATTTTTTATCATGAGCATGATGGCGTATCGCTGACGATCAGTGTCTTGGGTAAGGTGATGGTGACCTGAGTGCCAGTGTCGAAGCCACGAGAAAATTGCAGTGAACCACCTAATGCGTCACACACTTTGAATGCAAATGGGATACCCAAACCCGTGCCGAAACGCTTGGAGGTGGGAGCGCTTATTGCACTTGGATCAGGGGTAAACGGTAAGCCGGAGCCCTGGTCGTTAATGGAGATGAAAAACTCATCTTTTCTGGCCTCGAGTTCAATCTTGATAGCGTCATGGTGGCTTGATGCATCGATCGCGTTAAGCACTAGGTTGTAAATCACTTGCTCTAATAAATGCTGGTCAGTAAAGATTGCATCACTTCTGGTTTTGCCTTGATTAAATTTAGACCAGTCGGGTTGAGATAGCCGGATGGATTTTTCAATGATTTTCTGTTTAAGCGGCGCAAGTGCTCCTGCGACAATTTCACGAACAGAGGTTTGTGAGGGCTGTGGTTTTAATGGGTGTAGATAGGCGAGCAATGCGCCAGTCCACCGCTCAAGCCTATCTACGGTATTGATGATGCCGCTGATGGATTCACGTGATTCCGTGTCCAGTGCGGGGTCGTCCATGACCTGTGCAGTGGCGCGGATGCTTGCAAGTGGATTGCGAATGTTATGTGCCAGCATGGGGACTAGCAAACCCTGGGCGGCTTGTTTTTCGCTGCGAATTAAGTTTTCCTGGCTGGCCATTAACTTGTCAGCCATCGTGTTGATTGCTTTTGAAAGTGCCGCTAGCTCTTCAACCCCTTCTTCAGGCGCCTTGTGTGTGAGGTTGCCCATACTAATCTCAGAAGTGGCCTGCAGCACATCGTTAATGGGCTTCACAATCGAACGCTTGAGAAAGATGCGCGAGAATACAAGCAACAGTATGGCAAGCACCAGCGGAGTAAAGAGTAAAAAGTTGGACTTGCGTTTATTTTTTTGAAGTTTCTGTTCCAGTTCTAGCTGTTTTTGGTTCAGTAACAGCTCTGTGTTGGCCAGTAGCCTTTCGTAATGGCTGAAAATGCCAGACTCTAAATCTGTATTGAGTTTTCTTTTGAGGTTTTCGTTGCTTAAAGTGGTGTGTTGACCAAAAAGCGCAGAGGTTTCACTGAGAAACACTTGATAGCCTGCATGTAACTCATGAATGGCTTTTTCTTCTTCAACCCCCATGGTTAACTTACGCAGTTCTACAAAATGACTTTCTACCGAACGTGTGAAGTTATTGTATTCAGTCAGCGCTTCTGTATCTTCAAGAAAATAGGCGTCAAATAGTTCTTTCATCTGACGATATAAATCGCCGCGCGTTTGCTGCACTTCTTGCACCAGTAAATTAATGCGGTTGGATTCCTGGCTGGATTGTTCTTGTAACTGAATGCCAACGGCGCCGACTGTGGCGACTAAAAAAATCAGCAGGATAAATGCAAGCTCGTGAACCAGTAAAAGATCTTTTAAAAATGTCTTTTTCTTTGTCATGATAGACTTATTGGTAATCGCGCTATTCGAGCCGGAATGGAACGGGAATGGTAATGGTGAAAGGGTTACCGCGCAACGCTTCAGGCGGTGTTGGGAACGGCAGCGCTTTTTCTACCATTTCGAGTGCTTGTTTATCCAGTGCTTCATAGCCACTGGATTGGCTGATTTTTTTAGATTTCAGTTTGCCTTCCCAATCCAGCTGCAATTCAACAATTGCTTCACCTTGCCAGCCACGCATCTGTGCAACCTTAGGGTAGCGCTTGTGTTTGCTAATCGCTCCCCAAAGTGCATTGCTGTATTTCCCCCGCGCATCATCTATGTCCACCTGACTTATTTTTGGCGCTGGTGGGGGCGTTTCTTCCTTAATCGGTTCAGCAATCGGAATAGTATTTTTTGGCTCAGGATTTTTAATCTCGGAACTAACGGCAATGACTTCTTTGACGGGCTCAGGTGGCGCTGTTTCTTTGATAGGATCAGGCGTGGCCTTAGGCGTTTGAACGACAGGTGTAGGTTTTGGCAAGGGTTTAGGCGCTGGTTTAGGCGCAATCTTAGGTTTGACAACCTCTGGCGGGGTCGTTTCAGGCTCAGGCACAGGCGGCGGTGCTTCTGGCTTTTTCACCAATTCAACCTGTAACACTTCCGGCATTTTGATGTCCTCAAATTTTATTTGAGGAACCAATGCCACAAGCAGACCATGCAATAGCATTGAGCTAATAATCGCCCAGGTAATGGTGTGCTCTTGTAGGGAAGGTGGGGTGGATGTGGTGTTCAAAATACGAAATATCTTAAGCGTTGGTTTGTAGTGAGTTGTTAACCTGTCAATAAGTCAAAAATTATACAGCAATGGCCATAAATTGCGGGGAGTGATTGTTATGCGTAGCTTTTTTCTCAGGCACGGCTAAATAATGCCATGTAATGGCTGCACCTGTACTTTTGCACCTGCTTCAATATTGCCAGTGGCTTCGTCCAGCACAATAAAGCAGTTGGCAAGCGACATTGAGCTTAATAGCGCCGAACCTTGTGCCCCTGTTGGTTTTACACACCAGTCGCCATTGGCATTTGTAAATAAAATGCCACGCTGATATTCGGTGCGTCCTGTGAGTTTTTTTATAGGTTGCGTACATTCCACATTAAACATTGGTAGTACTTCCGGCTTGGTTTGCCCCATGAGCCTAAGTAATGCCTCGCGCACAAACTGGTAAAACGTTACCATTACGGCCACCGGGTTGCCAGGCAGGCCAAAGTAATGCGCATTACCCACTTTCCCATATGCCAGTGGCCTGCCTGGCTTCATAGCCATCTTCCAGAACATCACTTGGCCATGTTTTGCAAGCAACTGTTTCATGTAATCAGCTTCTCCCACGGAAACGCCGCCGCTGGTAATCACAACATCCGACCGGCTTGCCGCATCGAGTAGCGTCTGCTCAAGCAGTGCAGGGTCATCAGCAATTGCCCCTAGATCGATGAGCTCAAGCCCCAACCGTTTAAGCATGCCATATAAGGTGTAACGGTTGCTGTCATAAACCTGGCCTATTTGCAGTGGCTGACCAAGCGCGACCAGTTCATCACCTGTTGAGAAAAAAGCCACTTTCAGTTTGCGGTAAACCTGCACTTGCGCAATGCCCAGCGAGGCAGCCAAGCCTAAATCAGCGGGGCACATTAAATGCCCTTGCTCTAGCACCGTTTGACCTAACTGTAAATCCTCACCTGTATAGCGCACATTGGCACGTGGCTTGGGGGCCTCATTAAAAGTGATGTTATCTGCGTCCAGTGATACTTTTTCTTGCACAACCACAGTGTCTGCACCCTCGGGTATGGCCGCTCCCGTCATGATGCGCACGCACTCACCTTGCGCTACCACACCAGCAAATGCTTTGCCCGCAAAAGCTGTGCCCACGACTTTTAAATGTGTAGGAAGCACCAAATCAATATCAGCTGCATTAAACGCATAGCCATCCATTGCCGAGTTGTCGTAATTGGGTACATTGGCAGGGGATAAAATTTCCTCTGCCAATATTCGCCCCAAACTGTCACGTAACGGCAATGATTCAGTTTCACGAACCGCATTCAAGTATTGCCGAATAAATTGTCGCGCTTTATCTACAGGCATGGAGTTAGGGTCGTAGTCATCCTGGCAGCTAGGGTTGTTTGAGAGGTCGGCTAGTGATGTTGTCTTAGTCATCTTGTAATGATTGTTTTCTAAAGTTAGTTGTGATGATACTCAATATTTGATGAGTCAATAAAGGTAACATGGAAATTAAGTGGGGCTCGAATCCACGACTATACCTTGTTGCCCGTCATGCTCATTTTGTGGGGAGCAAAATCGAACAGCATGCCAGCCTGCTTTGGTTTACCTCACTTTTGTGTTGTTTTCCATTGTGCGTTCAGCAAGCGCCCATGGCGCGTATCAGGCAGGCGCTTGATAAATGTGCAGGTGTGGCGGTGAATCGTCACCCCACGGCCACGTGTGACGTAGGCGACAATTGCATCAGGAAAGGCAGGTTTGCAGCACTTGGCCATATTGGTCTGCAAGTTGCCAATGCCCTCCACTGTGACTGTTTCTGTGACACCTGATGCGCTTGTATTTTTTGCCGGTATCTGGCTCGCTTTTATTGCAGGCTTTGAGGAGATCAGCTCCTGAATCGCTGTGGCAACCTGATATTCAGTTATATCACCTCGACCAATCGCGTTTAAAAAATCTTCCAGCTTTTTAAAGTGCAGCTTTTGCGCGATTTTTTCCTGGTTCACAGCACCCACGCCAGCCCGATGCAGTTCCTTATCCAGCTTTTCTCGCCCCTGCGTGATGTTGGCCTCAGCATTCCGGTGCTTAAACCAGTGCCTTACCTTGGCGCGGGCGCTACTGCTTTTTAAATATCCCAGGCTTGGGCTTAGCCAGTCACGGCTCGGCGCGCCATGTTTGTTGGTTAAGATCTCAACCCGCTGAGCATTTTGTAGCTTGTAATTAAGGGGGACGATGTGCCCATCCACCATCGCACCACGCGTTCTGTGGCCTAAATCCGTATGCAGCGCATAGGCAAAATCAATGGGGGTCGCATCTTTTGGCAAATCAATCACCCGTCCTTGCGGTGTGAATACATATACATTATCCTGAAAAAGTTCGGTTTTGAACTGCTCAAGCAAATCCGCACTGTCTGTAGGTGCGTCTTTCCAAGCCAATATTTGGCGTAGCCAAGCTATTTTTTCATCCAGCACCTCATCAGATTTACCGCCTTCTTTATAGCGCCAATGTGCCGCCACACCAAGCTCGGAGTATTCGTGCATTTCAAAAGTGCGAATCTGCACCTCAAGCGCCAAGCCTTCTGGGCCATGAACAGCGGTATGCAATGAACGATAATGGTTGCTTTTAGGGCGCGCGATATAGTCGTCGAACTCCCCCGGAATGGGCTGCCACAAGGTTTGCACCAGACTTAGCGCCTCATAACAATCCTTCACCTCATCCACCAGAATGCGTACCGCGCGCACATCAAATAACTGTTCAAAATCAAGGTGTTTACGCCGCATCTTGTTGATAATGCTATATATATGCTTGGGTCGCCCGGAAACATCAGCCCGAATGCCCGCTTCAGATAATTTTTGCCTGAGCGTTTCTTCCACGTGCTTTATATATTGCTCGCGATCGAGCCTGCGCGAATCCAGCAGCTTTGCCACTTCTTTGTATAACTGCGGCTCCAGATAGCGTAGTGCCAGATCTTCCATCTCCCACTTTAGCTGCCAAACCCCCAGCCGGTTTGCGAGCGGTGAAAATACCCCTTGAACGCTGTGTGCTACCCGCTTTTGCAGCGCTTCACTCGCACCCGATAGCTGACGCAAGGTTTGCGTTCGCTCCGCGAGCTTGATCAGCAGCACGCGAATATCCTGCACCATGGCCAGCAGCATCTTACGCAGGCTTTCAACATGACTGCCATGATTATCACTGGCCTTATCCTGCGTGTGCAAGTGCTCAAATTCACTGAACGCCTGCACTTGCTCGATGCGCACAATGCCTTCTATCAGACTGACGATATTGTGACCGAAGCGCGCTTTTAGTGTTTCCTGCCAATTATGAATATGTTGTGGAACTGCATACAAAATTGCAGCGACAATGGTTTCCGCATCCATATTAAGGCTAAGCAGTATGGCTGCGGTGCCCGTGGCATGCTGCAACAATGGCGCCCCTGTCGGTTCGGTGTGAGAGGCATAGGCCAATGTGGCTAATGCACAAGCCTGACGAATGCGTGCAATCTCTGCAGCTGAAAAATGGCAAGGTAATGAATCCAGCCAGACTTCTGTATCACGATCGGATAGCGCTGGAATCTGTAATGAGCTGGAGCCATGGATCATTGCCGTCTAGTTTTCTATTCTAAAACCCACCTTGAGGGTAACCTGGTAGTGGGCAACCTGCCCATTCACGATATGGCCTCTCGTTTCTAACACCTCAAACCAATCCAGATGTTTAACCGTTAATGCTGCTTTCGCTATCGCGTTGCGAATCGCATCATCCGTACCAACTGCAGAAGTACCTACCAGTTCGATAAGTTTATATGTATGTGCGGACATTGGGCATCCTTTCATCAAAAATTATAGTAATGACTATTTGCCAATTTAAATTTAGCCTAAAATCACAAAAATCACTCAATCATCAAGTGACTATTGAGCCCATAGTTTATCGACATCATGAATTCCCCAAGCCGCAGGATTTTCATGTCCAACAATCGCATCGTTCGCGCCGGCGCTAGATAAATCCAGCACCTCTACAGGTAGCCGAGCATTGGATTTGGTTGAGAAAAACACTTTAAGTATCGGCGTGAGTAGAGATTTTGGACTCTGATCAACCACCACAGCCAGACGACCGGACTTTAATTTAACCATAGAGCCTATCGGATAGATGCCTACACTTTTAACAAACGCCTTGAAGATAACCTCATCAAAGTGGCCTGTCCACTGCGCCATCCGCTGCAAGGAAACTCCCGGTTCCCAGCCTGCCTTATACGGACGGTTTGAGGTAATCGCATCGTACACATCACACACGGCACCCATTCTGGCAAACAAGCTGATTTCGTCCGCTTTCAGCTGATGCGGATAACCCTTGCCATCCATTTTCTCATGATGATGCAAACAAACATCCAGGGTAACGGCATCTGTAATATTCGCCTGTAGCAACATGGCGTGCCCGCGCTCAGGGTGCAGTTTCACTAACGTAAATTCATCTTCAGTGAGTGCGCCAGGCTTATTCAACACATCCATCGGGATGGCCGCCTTGCCTATGTCGTGCAATAACCCGGCTAGGCCAGCTTGCTTGGTTTCTGCTTCAGAAAGCCCCAGTTCATTTGCAAGTGCCACCATCAATGCACAGACGGCAACCGAATGCATGTAAGTGTATTCATCTTTGGTTTTAAGACGTACAAGGCTAACCAGCGCACCCTCATTACGTGAGACTGAAGCGGCGATATCATCCACAAACTGCATGGCAGCCTCAACCTTGATTGCTTTACCCATGCGCGCATCATTGAACATAGAGGTAACGGCTTTTTTTGAGGCTGAAATCACTTGCCTGGCGCGGGTGCGCTCCTCATCGGCGGTGATGCGTTTGGCTTTTGGCCTGGCTTGCCCTGCGCGCGACACGTCAACTGTTACAGGCGGCTCGGTGGCCGTGACAACTGAAGCTTCTAACTTTACTTCCGGCACTGCCACATCTAAGCCTTTAGAGGTGTCGATTACCACCTCTTTAATCACACTCTTCTGTAATTTAATCAGGTCTGAAGGATCTTCCAGCTTGAACGCTTTTTTCCAAAAAGGGTGGTCTATCCAAGCGCCTTTCAGCTCTTGAATAAACATACCTAAACGCACCTGCTTTGTAGAAACCGTTTTTAACATAAAGACTCACTCTAAACGTACGTACTAAACACACGCATCCCATACCTTCAGGCTTAAATGGCCAGTCAGGGGTGGGCAATTACAAAAGCCTGCTTTGCTAAATAACACCAGCAAACGGATGTGGTTACAATACCGCAGCAGCACGTAGTGCCGCCACTTTGTTAAAGCCACTGGCTACGGCTGCTATGCTTAACTTCGCTTCGCAAAATTAGCCCACCCCGGAACACTGATAAATGGTTGTGGTTATAACCCTGCAGCAGCACGCAGTGCCGCTGCTTTGTCAGTGTTTTCCCAAGTGAACTCAGGTTCATCGCGGCCAAAGTGGCCGTAAGCTGCGGTCTTGGCGTAAATGGGCCGCAGTAAATCCAGCATTTTTACAATACCTTTCGGACGCAAATCAAAATGCTCCAGAACTAATGTAGTAAGCACTTCATTTGAAACTTTACCCGTACCGTAAGTTTCCACCATCACAGAAGTAGGCCGTGCTACGCCAATCGCGTAGCTCACCTGTACCAGGCAACGTGTTGCCAAGCCGGCAGCTACGATATTTTTTGCCACATAACGCCCGGCATAGGCCGCACTGCGATCCACTTTTGAAGGATCTTTACCGGAGAATGCGCCACCGCCATGTGGTGCTGCGCCGCCGTAGGTATCTACAATAATTTTACGCCCAGTTAAGCCGCAATCACCCTGCGGGCCACCAATCACAAAGCGGCCTGTCGGGTTCACCAGATACTTGATATCGCCTTTAATCAGTTCTTTTGGCAGTACCGGCTTGATAATTTCTTCAATCGTCGCTTCTCTTACGGCCTCCAGGGTCATTTCAGGCGCGTGCTGTGTTGATAACACAACTGTATCGATTTTATAAGGTTTACCATCGACATATTGCACCGTGACTTGTGATTTGGCATCTGGACGCAGCCATGGCAGGCACCCATCTTTTCGCAATTGTGCTTGTCGCTCCATTAAACGGTGGCTTAACCAAATTGGCAGCGGCATGAGTTGCGGCGTTTCATCAACTGCATAACCAAACATCAGCCCCTGATCGCCTGCTCCCTGATCCAGCGGATCATCATGGGCACCATCCACGCCTTGTGCGATATCAGGGGATTGTTTGTCGTACGCTACCAGAACAGCGCAACCTTTATAGTCAATGCCATAATCGGTGTTGTCATACCCTATGCGTTTAATGGCATCACGTGCCACTTTGATGTAGTCCACATTGGCTGTGGTGGTGATTTCACCCGCTAATACAATCAGGCCTGTATTGGCCAGTGTTTCAGCAGCGACACGCGCGGTGGGATCTTGAGTTAAAATAGCATCTAAGATGCTATCTGAAACTTGATCTGCCAATTTGTCTGGGTGGCCTTCGGATACTGACTCGGAGGTAAAAAGATATTCGTTCATTTATGTGCCTTGAAAGAAAAAATTAATAAAGATACTTACTAAAGGCTAAAGCAAGTATTAAGGAGAATGAATTGTACACGAAGTTCAATGCGCCATTCACTCAACAGATTGAATTGTTGCGTCAAAATACAGTGAACTATTTGCTTCTGGCAAAATATTATGGTGTCAAATCTAGCAAATCCTAGGTAGAGATATGAATATTTGTGACGAGATCGCGTGCATTCTCATACAATATACACATGACTAAAATAATTAATTTTACAAAAATGCAGGGGGCGGGCAATGACTTTATGGTCATTGATGGCATCACCCAAGAAGTATCACTGTCGGCCGCCCAAATCCAGAAACTTGCGCACCGCCAGTTTGGGGTTGGTTTCGACCAGCTATTGCTGGTAGAACCCTCCAACATTGCAGACTTTAAATACCGTATCTTTAATGCTGATGGTGGCGAGGTTGCGCAGTGTGGCAACGGCGCACGCTGTTTTGTGCGCTTTGTTTCTGAACAGCAACTTACAGATAAACGTGAAATCCGTGTTGAAACGGCAAGCGGCATGATCACGCCTAAATTAGAAGATGATGGCATGGTCACGGTCAACATGGGGCCACCTAAATTCGGCCCTGACGAAATTCCTTTTGTTGCTGACACCATTGCACAAAGCTATCCGCTAGAGATAGATGGCCAGATACTGCAAATAAGCGCTGTGTCTATGGGCAACCCGCATGCCGTGCAAATTGTAGATGAAATTGAAAAAGCACCCGTCACTGCACTTGGCAGCAAAATCGAATGCCATCCAAGGTTTCCTGAGCGGGTCAATGCCGGATTTATGCAAATCATTCATCCACAGCATATTAAACTGAGAGTGTTTGAGCGCGGCAGCGGTGAAACGCTGGCCTGCGGCACCGGTGCCTGCGCCGCGGTAGTGGCTGGCATTCAACTAGGGAAACTCAGTTCCCCTGTCACAGTTTCTGCACGCGGTGGCGAACTTCGCATCTCTTGGGCTGGTGGGACATCACCTGTAATGATGACGGGCCCCGCAACCACTGTTTTTACAGGCAAAATCGATTTAGAATCCTTAAATTAAAGTGCATATTGAATACGCTAACAATTATTAGAAAGCCCGCACATGACATACACGCCGCACACTGCCATTTCTGCCGATGAAGTCAAAGACTACTTACGCAACCATCCTGATTTTTTTGAGCTACATGCACATTTACTGGCAGACATAACCCTGCCTAACCCGCACGGTAACGGGGTTATTTCACTGGCTGAGCGCCAGCAACTGGCACAGCGCGACAAAATACGCGTGCTGGAAGCCATGATGGCGCAGATGATTAAGCATGCAGAAGAAAACGATGCCATCAGTGAAAAAGTGCATCAATTCAGCGTTAATCTGCTTAATCAGCAAAGCTTTAGCGCACTGCAGCATTTGATTGCCGAAACTTTACAGCTGGATTTTGGCGTCACACAGTCACTGATTCGCATTTGGGTAAAACCCAGTAACAATGCTATTGCGCAGGATGCAGTGTTCACGCAGGTATCAGAAGAATTTAACGAATGGGTGATGCGTTTAAATCAACCACACTGCGGCCATAAGCCTGATATTGCTGACAATCTTCTGGAGGGTGAACTAAAATCATTTGCATTCGTGCCATTAAGCAAAAAAGCGGCTAATCAACGTCCTTTTGGCGTACTGATTCTAGGGGCAGATGATGCGCAGCGCTTTAAGGTCGACATGGGCACGCTTTACCTGGAGCATATTGGCGAGCTGGTATCAGCGGCTTTGCTCAATCATTTATTTACGTTGAATCTGTAATCTCATACTGCGTGCTGTACTTAGACGACTATATTCAGCATTTAACTTTTGAGCGCGGATTAAGCACGCTCACCTGTAAAAATTACCGTCGTGATATTGAAATATTAGGCACACTTGCAGATAAGGCCGAGCTGAACACCCTAAAAAACTCGCATATCAGGCGGTTTGTCGCCACCCTGCATGGGCGAGGCTTAAGCAGTAAAAGCATCGCGCGTGCGCTATCCGCCTGGCGCGGTTTTTATCATTATCTCATTCATCACAAAGCGTTTACTGAAAACCCAATCATAGGCCTGCGTGCCCCGAAATCAGCAAAAACACTGCCTCAGGCACTCTCAGTTGATCAAGCCATCAAATTTGTAGATATTGCGGGTGATGACTTTTTAGCTATACGTGACCATGCGATATTGGAGCTATTTTACTCCTCAGGTCTGCGCTTGGCAGAATTAGTTAATCTAGACATTGGTATGCTGGATTTGAGCGGGGGAACAGTCACCGTCACCGGTAAAGGCAACAAAACCCGCATCATCCCCTTGGGCAGTCACGCCAGCCAAGCCATGCAAACATGGCTGACTACACGCAACCTCACCGCCATTGATCGCCCGGACACTCAAGCAGTTTTTATTACCCTAAAAGGCCGCAGAATTAGCGCCCGCGCTATTCAATATCGCGTCAAAGCCTGGGCTATCAAACAAGGCATTAACGCAGATGTGCACCCGCACCTGCTACGCCACAGCTTTGCTACACACGTGCTACAGTCAAGCCATGATCTGCGTGCCGTACAGGAAATGCTCGGTCATGCCAGCATCAGTACCACACAGGTTTATACGCATCTGGATTTTCAGCATTTAGCAAAAATATACGACCACGCACACCCGCGTGCCAGAAAAAAATAACTGTCTGGATTTTGTCTGCTGCCGTGGCGAGCGTGACTAAACCTGAAGGCTGGCATCCGCCGCCACTCGCTCGCTCGTTGCCAGAATTTGGCAAATAGCAATAAAAAATCACAATACCCTACTGTTTTAGTCTGATTTTATGGCAAAATAACACGTACCAATTTTTGTCATTCAAGGAGCCATCATGGAACATCAATTACCCGCATTACCTTTTGCGAAAAATGCGTTAGCACCATATATTTCTGAAGAAACTTTAGAGTTTCACTATGGCAAACATCATCAAACTTACGTGACCAACTTAAACAACCTGATTAAAGGCACTGAATTTGAAAATGCCAGCCTCGAAGACATCATTAAAAAATCTTCTGGAGGCATTTACAACAACTCAGCCCAGGTTTGGAACCACACTTTCTTCTGGAACAGCATGAAACCAAATGGCGGCGGCGCACCAACAGGTGCATTGGCAGACGCGATTAATGCAAAATGGGGTTCGTTTGACGAATTCAAAAAAGCTTTCCAAGCTTCAGCCGTCGGCAACTTCGGCTCGGGCTGGACTTGGCTGGTGAAAAAGACTGACGGTTCAGTTGATATTGTGAACATGGGGCCTGCCGGTACACCACTGACTACCGGAGATAAAGCACTGCTCACAATCGACGTATGGGAACATGCTTACTACATTGACTACCGCAACGCCCGCGCAAAGTTCGTTGAAGTATTCCTAGCTTCTCTGGCCAACTGGGATTTCGCATCCGCCAACTTTGCATAAAGCCTTTATGTATTGTTTGGCAACAAGCAATATGTAACCTTCAAAAGCCCTGGACTCTCAATTCAGGGCTTTTTCTTGGAAATTTTTCAGCAACATAGGGCGCGCTCAAATTTGAAGTGCAACATTTTTCGAAGGAAAATGTTGCATGGGAAAATACAAACAATTAAGTATTGAAGAACGAAGTGTAATACAGGCGCAGTTAACCTTAGGGTTTAAGCCTAGTTGGATAGCGGTTGGTTTGGGTCGGTCGGTTTCGACGATTTTGCGTGAGCTTAATCGAAATGGTTGGGTA
>PHCJ01000007.1:15464-109586 GCA_002842285.1 Betaproteobacteria bacterium HGW-Betaproteobacteria-22 | reverse complement strand
TAACGATAACAAAGCAATGCATAAGATTCGCTATCAATCAGACTAGCTTTGTAACGACCCTCCCACAATGTGCCACTGCGTTTATAGGTAGAGTTAAAATATTGCACATAATATCTTCCCAACATTTGCATCATCTTAGAGATACCATCTAGTGTGTTGGGCGTGGCAAGCAAGTGTATGTGGTTGGTCATTAACACATAAGCATGAATATCGCACTGATGCTTTTTGGCAGCATCAGCTAACTTATCCAAGAAGAAACGGTAATCTTCGTTTGTAGCAAATACTGGCTCACGATTGTTGCCGCGAATAATAATGTGTTGGGGATGACCCGGTAACACAAATCTAGGTAAACGAGCCATGGTAACGATTCACGATAAAATATATATTGAGTAAGATTAACAGGCTATTTTAAATAAATCAATGGAGTCTGACCCTTTTGATTTGGCTGATTTGCACTTCAATGGAGTCTGACCCCTTTGATTGCTGACCCCTTTGATTGTACTGTTTGTTTTTACTTTATAAAATCAATTGTGCTACAATGTAGCCACATATTTTATAATTGGAATCAATTATCATGTCTGCAAATGCCGTTGTTCGCGCCAGAGTCAATGAACACATCAAACAGGAAGCATCTATTGTTTTAGAAGCAATGGGGCTAACTTTGTCTGATGCTTTCCGCATCATGCTCACCCGTGTAGCTAATGAAAAAGCATTGCCGTTTGAACCATTAGTGCCTAATGCTAAAACGATTGAAGCAATGAAAGAAGCACGTGCAGGTAAATTAAAATCGTTCAATTCTATTGATGCGTTGATGGCTGATTTGAATGCGGACGATTGAGAAAACGGGTCAATTCAAACGTGATTTTAAGCGTGAATCAAAAGGCAAGCACAGAAAAACACTGGCGGAAGATTTATTGGGTGTTTTGGAGTTACTGATTGCTGATGTTGAACTGCCTGCAAAGTATTTTGACCATTCAATGATTGGCAGCTGGAATGACCATCGCAATTGCCACATCAAGCCAGACCTCGTTTTACTTTATCGCTTACCTGATAATGAAACATTGCAGTTAGTACGAATTGGCTCGCATAGCGAATTGGGGATATAGGCAAAGACATTTATTATAATCGTGTCTGACTCCATTTACTCCCATTTATTACTTTATTCGTGTCTGACCCCATTTATTGGAGGCTACGCTTGCTTTCATAATCTCACACTTCAATGGAGTCTGACCCCTTTGATTTGTTACTAACAATCCATCAATAAGCATAGTATTCTTAATAATTAAAGTGTCGTGTAAAACGACACTTTATTTAGGATAAATACAGTATGCGCATACAAGAAATAACAACAATCAAACCCATCCAGCCACTAACACCAGCAAAGGCTAAAATCGACGCGTTAAAACAGCAGCAAACACGTGCTAAGGATGCATTAAAGGCTGAGCATGACCGCCAACAGCGCACAAAAGCCACACAGAAGATTCAACAAGCACAGCAAACATTAAATAAAATTGGTTTGCAGTGATGGAAATTAAAGTGTCGTTTTACACGACAGTTTTATAATTGACAGACATAAAAAAAACGGCAACCGAAGTTGCCGTTTTTTATTTATTACTTTTAATTCAAACTGGCTAAGCCAGCATTAAATTAGAAGAATAGAATTGCGCCCAATGAGAAGTTGTCATTGTCAGCATCTTTAACACCAGCTTTATGTGAATCTGATGAAGTACGGTTGTACTCAGCTACCAAGTTCAAGTGTTTTGTTAAAGGATGGTAAGCACCAACTGTCCAGCGCTCGTTGCTGTCAACCAAGTTGACATTGGTTGCTTTATCGTTACTTGTATCATCCAAGTTTGAGATTGCATATGCAACACCTAGCTTAGTACCTGCACCTGGGATAGTGTAAGTTGCTTGCACATAGCCACCGTCTGAATCACGACGTTTACCTTTTGCGTCAAATGCTTCTGACAAGAAACCTGTGGTGCCGATACCTTTACCATCATAGTAGTAACCAGTTAAACCGAAGCCAGCAACGTTTACTGTAGCACCGATATCGAAGCCACGTGCTGTCTCATCGCCAAACTCACCAGCATCTGTAAGACCTAAATCTTCAACTTTTTGTGTAATGAAACCAGCCCATACTTTACCAGCTACGTCACCAGCCCACTCGTAAGTTGCCTGACCTTCAAAACCAGGTGAACTTGTGCTTTTATTTGCAATAGTGCTGCTAGAGTTAGCTGATGGGAAGTTAGAAACTGACCATGGTTGCATTACACCTACGTTAAAGCTGAAGCCATTCCAGTTTGGTGATGCGTATGAAATTTGCGCTTTCCAGTCAGCATACAAGTAACCAAAGCCAATACCACCCAATGTAGTAGAGTCAGAAACATTAGAACCAGCACCACCCACACCCAGCAATGTCATGTCAGACAGAATCGCTGTAGAACCGAAAATACCCAAGTCACGACCAGCTTTGATAGTACCCCAAGATTTGTCACCGAAAGTCAAGAATGATTGACGGTTTTCTTGTGCAGCTGAACTCAATGAGTTTTTAGTTGCGATACCAGGTTGAATGCTGATGGTGAAACCAACGTCCAAGTCGTTTTGACGTGTTTTGCCAGAAACGCTTAAGAATGATGGCAACAAACCTGTAGTGATAGTAGTACGTGCATCTTCACCAGCACCGTTTTCTTCAAAAGTCAAAGCACCAGCTGCGCCTGCTGCAGTACCAGTACGGCTTTCACCTTTGTTGTAGCTGTAGTAAGCATTAACGTTAGCTGAAGCAACTGCTAATTTAATTGTTGTTTTCATATAAATCTCCATAAAAAATATTACTATTTGTTACTTGATTACCTCAGTCAGCGGTTGCAAACAACCGGCTGATTGAGAAAGTTTGCAAACTCTCTCAATGAATAAATTCACCAAGAAGGTAGAACGTAGTATGCACAATGTTTTTTAAGCAAACAAGTTAAAGTTGGCGTTTTTGTCACATTTATTTACATTTGTTGTAAATTTGCAACATGAATTAAAAGTAGGCTTGCATCAAAAAAGTAAAATGCGGTCAGTTCAGGCTCGATTTAACTGAATATGCTTAGGATATGCTTAGGGAATTGTGCAACCAGCTACTTTGTCACTACGCGCCACCAACTACCCCGTCACTTCGTGCCACCTCTTCTAAACGATGGGGTGGATTTGCGTAGCAAAAACGGCGTAGTTAAAGAAATGGCAAAACGCGAATAAAATGGACTTATATTGATAATGATGCTAAATTTAGTGCTTAATAAAACATTAAATACTCGAGGCTTAGCTTTTATGGATACGATATACAGCAGCATGACGGTAAGTGTCACTGAATTAAAGCGTAACTTTGCAGGCGTTATCAAGCAGGCAGATGATAGCCCAGTTGCAATACTTAACCATAACCGCCCTGAGGCCTACTTGTTACCAGCCGCACATTACGAAAGGCTCATTGCTCACATGGAAGATCTAGAGGATGCCAAGCGCATTCAAGAACGTGCTAATGGCCCGTTTATTGAAGTGACAGTAGATGACTTATAAGCTGCGATTTCACGAGTTAGCACTTGATGAGTGGAACAAACTTGACAATAGTGTGCGCGAGCCTCTTAAAAAGAAATTGATTGAAAGGCTTGAGGCTCCCCATGTTGCCGCTGCACGTTTATCAGGTATGCCAAATTGTTACAAAATCAAGCTAATGCATATTGGCTACAGACTTGTATATCGCGTCGATGAGGATGTGGTTTTTATCACTGTGATTGCTGTAGGCAAGCGGGATAAACTTAAAATTTATGATGCTGCGAAATCAAGGCTTTGATTTATCTGGGGGAAAATGTTGTCAAAACGGGGTCAGGCTCGATTTAAGGTTTTTCATAAATAGCTCGTTCCTTTTTTGCGCCGTGGGCGTTTGATATGGCAAGCCCACTTCAAGGACGCCAGCCTTTATATTAATAGGCTTGCGATGAAAAACGGATGTTGACGCGCTTTGTCTTTACGGAAAGTTGCCGAGGCAGCCGCTTTGATTTTGCTCAAACCGGCCTTTGTGGGTGATATTTGTTTTAATTTCCTCTGCTGACACGTGTTTATAAAGTTCACTTTAATATAATCATCAAGTTTTTCTATCATCATCAAGCTTTTTCATGGTCTACTCCTTTAATAAGTCATTGCGCGTTGCTTTTCTGCTGGGTAGATGCAGGTAGTTTTCAAAGCATTACTGCTATCTAATTACTGACTAAAATCGGCGTTGTAGGGGATAATGGCGTCCACGGTATTTTTTGCAGCATTTTTGGAACGCTCCCCATGGAAATTAAGGTTAATTTTCTCGACAAGCTTCGTTTGGAGGCCAAGTTCGATGACTTCACGGTGATTGCCGATCAGCCTGTTCGCTACAAAGGCGACGGCTCGGCACCAGGGCCTTTCGATTATTTCTTGGCTTCATCTGCCTTGTGTGCGGCTTATTTTGTGAAGTTGTACTGCAACACGCGCAATATTTCTACCGAAAATATCCGTCTTTCGCACAATAATATTGTGGATCCGGAAAACCGTTACCAGCAGATTTTCAAGATTCAGATCGAGTTGCCGGCAGATATTTCCGATAAAGACCGACAAGGCATCTTGCGCTCGATTGACCGATGCACGGTTAAAAAAGTGGTGCAAACCGGCCCCGAATTTATCATTGAAGAAGTGGCTAATCTGGATGCTGATGCGCAAGCCTTGCTAACGTTGACTCCTGCGAATCACGCGCTCACCTATATTACAGGTAAAGATTTACCGCTAGAACAGACTATCGCCAATATGTCGGGCCTGCTGGCGAGCCTGGGCATCAAGATTGAAATCGCTTCCTGGCGCAATATCATTCCCAATGTGTGGTCGCTACATATTCGTGATGCGCACTCTCCCATGTGTTTTACGAACGGGAAAGGCGCAACCAAAGAAAGTGCCTTGGCTTCAGCCTTGGGTGAGTATATCGAGCGCCTGAGTAACAACCATTTTTATGCCGGCGTGTATTGGGGCGAAGACATTGCCAATGCAGCATTTGTGCATTATCCGAATGAGCGCTGGTTTAAACCGGGGCGCAAGGATGCACTACCTAAAGAAATTCTGGATGATTACTGTCTGCAAATTTACAACCCCGATGGCGAACTGCGCGCTTCACACCTGATAGATACCAATTCCGGCAATGCTGAGCGCGGCATCTGCTCCCTGCCCTATGTGCGCCAGTCGGACGGCCAGGTTGTGTATTTTCCGTCCAATCTGGTGGAAAACCTTTACGTGAGCAATGGCATGAGTGCCGGCAATACGCTGGCGGAAGCGCAGGTGCAATGTTTGTCAGAGATTTTTGAACGGGCGGTCAAACGTGAAATTATTGAAGGTGAAATCACCCTGCCCGATGTGCCCCGTGAGTTGCTGGCAAAATATCCTGGCATAGTGGCCGGCATTCAGGGACTTGAAGAACAGGGCTTTCCGGTGCTGGTAAAAGATGCCTCGCTGGGTGGCGTTTATCCAGTGATGTGCGTCACCTTGATGAATCCGCGCACGGGCGGTGTGTTTGCCTCGTTCGGTGCGCACCCGAGCCTTGAAGTGGCGCTGGAACGCAGCCTGACGGAGTTATTGCAGGGACGCAGCTTTGAAGGTCTGAACGATTTGCCGCAACCTACTTTTGCCAGTGAAGCCGTAACTGAACCGAATAACTTTGTTGAACACTTTATTGACTCCAGTGGCGTAGTGTCGTGGCGCTTTTTCAGTGCGCAATCAGATTACGATTTTGTTGAGTGGGATTTCTCCGGCAAAGGTGAAGATTCCAATGCCGAAGAAGCTGCGACCTTGTTTGGTATTCTCGAAGCGATGGGTAAGGAAGCTTACGTGGCAGTGTATGACCAGCTGGGCGCGACGGCCTGCCGAATCTTGGTGCCGGGTTATTCTGAAATTTACCCGATAGAGGACCTGATCTGGGACAATACCAACAAGGCACTGTTGTTCCGCGCGGATATTTTGAATCTGCATCAGCTCGATGATGCTGGCCTGCAAGCACTGCTTGAGCGTTTAGAGCGTAGCGAGCTGGATGATTACGGTGACATCGCCACTTTGATTGGCATCCAATTTGATGAGAATACGGCTTGGGGGCAGTTGACGTTGCTGGAGTTGAGGCTGCTGATTAATCTTGCCTTGCAGCAATTTGATGCAGCGCATGAACTGGTGGGTGCCTTTTTGCAATATAACGACAACACGGTTGCGCGCGGATTATTTTACCAGGCTTTGAATGTGGTACTGGATGTGCTGCTGGATGATAGCCTGGAACTCGATGACTACGAAGTTAACTTCCGCCGTATGTTTGGCAATGTGAGGATGGATGCCGTCATGGGCTCAGTGGAAGGTAGCGTGCGCTTCTTCGGCTTAACGCCAACCAGCATGCAACTGGAGGGGTTAGACAGGCACCAGCGCCTGATTGATAGCTACCGGAAATTGCATACAGCAAGAGCAAACATGACGGCGATGACCAATTAGGCATACGGATTATTGTTCTCTTGCTGAGGCGGCCAACGTATTATAAAAATTGATGGCGTCCACAGTTATAATTTATCTGTATCAATCAGCCTGTTGGGCTCGCAATTTCAGCTAATCACAATGCCTGCCAATGTTATTTTAGAAAAACTGCAATCTCACACCAATAAAGCTACTTTGCCGGGCGGTGAAAAATATTACGGTGAGGACTTACTTGCAAATTCTGCGTGTTCATTTTGCGTGTTTAATACAGGGCGCGCAAAAATTTCATTGCCATGTTGCTGATATTTTAAAAACAAATAGTTAAGTAAACGCAGAATAAGTATTAACTTTGCTAAAATACGCTATCAGTTAAGAGTAGAGCATATGCTTTATTCTCCACAGGAACATCGATTTTGACTACCTTAAAATTAAGCAAAAAGCCGAGTGAATCGCCCGTTGCGGCAATGAAAGCCCCCGTGCGCCGCAACAGCGCCTTAACGCGTGACCGCACAGTAACCCCTGCTAAACCGGCTAAACCGGAGCGTGCCGAGGCTACGCAATCACGCGGGGAACGCGCGCCAGGTAGCACCCAGCGAGAACCATCGCGCCAGCGCAACCAGCCTCAAGATGGCACTTCACATGAGTCAAAGCCTGCAAGACAGCAAAGTCCGGACAGCCGTGCGCCATCAACACGCCCTATCAATCCAGATACGCGCAGGCAGGACAGCAGCAGCCGTGACAAAGCCGACCGTGAAGGCGCTTATCGCAACCCGCCACGCCGTGGCGGTAAAGCGCGTGACGGCTTTGTAGCAAGTGCGTTTGATAAAAATCGTTCTAATAAAGAAACCTTTGCGGGCAGCAGCCAAGCCGACCTGCCTCGCTTATCTAAAGTGATGGCAGAGCGCGGCATTTGCTCGCGCCGTGAAGCGGATGAATGGATTGCCAATGGCTGGGTAAAAGTAAACGGTGAGGTTATCGAAACACTGGGTACGCGTATTGACCCAAATGCTGAAATCATTATCAGTAGCTACGCGCAGGAGTATCAGGCTGAAAACGTCACCATTATTCTGCATAAACCCGTAGGCTACGTGAGCGGTCAGGCTGAAGATGGCTACGAACCGGCGATTGTGCTGATTCATCCCGATAACCAGTGGGAAGATGACCCGGAATTACACAAACACAATCCCAGGCAGTTTCACCGTGGCATGTTAAAGGGCTTAGCACCTGCTGGCCGCTTGGATATTGATTCTACCGGGATGTTAGTGCTCACTCAGGATGGCCGTGTTGCACGTCACTTAATTGGTGAAGATTCAACAGTTGAGAAAGAATATTTAGTGCGCGTGACGGGTGAGCTGAGTGATGCAGATTTAAAACGCTTGAATTTTGGCCTGAGTTTAGATGGTGAGAAGCTAAAACCCGCTAAAGTCAGCTGGCAAAATGAAGACCAACTACGCTTTGTATTGCGTGAGGGTAAAAAACGCCAGATTCGCCGTATGTGTGAAATGGTGGGGTTGCATGTCGTGGGTTTAAAACGTATTCGCATCGGCAGTGTAACGCTGGGTAAACTGCCAGTCGGTCAGTGGCGTTATTTGCGTGATAACGAGCGGTTTTAATATACGGCGACATCTTCAAAATTAAAGGAAATATAATGGGATTATTTGACAGTCTAGCAGGCGCAGTTTTAAGTAATGTTGGCGGCGACAAAGGCGCCATGGTGCAAGTAGCCATGGACTTATTCGACCAGAACGGTGGCCTGCCGGGTGTAATAGAAAAATTTAAAGCAGGCGGCTTGGCAGAGCAAGTGGCATCCTGGGTAAGTACAGGTGAAAACCTGCCCATATCAGCCGAGCAGATTACACAAGTATTGGGCAGCGATGCCGTGGCAGGCATTGCCGCCAAACTTGGAATGGATGCTGGTGAAATTAGCGGAAAAATCGCCGAATATCTGCCGCAGGTGATTAACAAAATGACGCCTGATGGCGAAGTAAACGCCAACTCAGGAAACCTGATGCGTGCGATTCTGGGCATGATGAAATAACAAAAATGGATTTTATTTTACTGTTAAAAGCTGCAATTCTTGGCATTGTTGAGGGTGCAACCGAGTTTTTGCCCATATCCAGCACGGGGCACTTGATATTGGCGGGCGATTTGCTCAATTTCATGGATCATGACAAACGCAACGTATTTGACATTGCCATTCAACTGGGTGCTATCTTGGCCGTGGTGTGGGAATACCGCACGCGCTTTGTCAGCACCTTTGCCGGTATCGGGCGCGACCCGATTGCCAATCGCCTTATCATTAATCTGGCCATTGCTTTTCTGCCATTGGCGATTTTAGGCTTGCTATTTGGTGACAAAATAAAAGCCTACTTATTTAAGCCCATCCCCGTTGCCACCGCTTTTATTGTCGGGGCGTTTATTATTTTGTGGGCAGAAAAACGCAAACATACTGTTACCATCGAAACGGTGGATGACATTCGCCCCATCGATGCCTTGAAGCTCGGCTTTGCACAAGCAGTAGCGCTGATTCCAGGCATGTCACGCTCCGGCTCTACCATTATTGGCGGTTTGTTTTTTGGCTTATCGCGCAAGGCAGCCGCAGAATTTTCGTTCTTTTTGGCAGTGCCAACACTGGGCATCGCATCTATTTATTCGATGTATAAAGACCGTGCCTTATTAAGCGCAGACGATATCGGCGCTTGGGTGACGGGTTTTATTTTTGCTTTTATCAGCGCTATGATTGCAGTACGTGCGCTTATTCGCTACGTTAGCCATCACGACTTTACGATTTTTGCCTGGTATCGCATTGCCTTTGGTGTCATCGTATTGCTCACGGCTTATACTGGGCTAGTGAATTGGACCGCGCATTAAACTTGAATTAGGTGAATCTATGAAAAAATTTCTTAAATACGGTTTATTTGGCCTAGGCGGCATCGTTGCCTTATTGCTGATTGTCGTCGCAGTGATTGCTGCAACCTTCAACCCGAACGACTACAAGCCGCTAATCATCAAACTGGTGAAAGAGAAAAAAGAACGCACGCTTAATATCGAAGGTGATATTAAACTGGCTTTCTGGCCAAAAATCGGTGCAAATCTAGGTAAAGTTTCCATTTCAGAACACAAATCAGACAAAGAATTCGCCTCCATCGAGAGCGCGCAAGTGGCTCTGGCAGTTTTGCCTTTGCTTAAAAAGCAACTCGTGGTTGATACCATTTATATTGATGGTGCAAAAGCCAACATCATCAAATTCAAAGATGGCACTACCAACTTTGACGACCTGCTCAGCAAAGATGAAGAAGAATCGCAAGACATCAAGTTTGACGTGGATGGCGTAAAAATCAGCAATTCTGCCGTCAACTACACGGACGAAGGCACAGGTGCAAAATACGCACTATCTAAATTCAATCTGACTTCCGGCCATATCGCACTGGCTGAACCTGTGGATTTGGCTACAGACTTTTCTATCACAGCCAACCAGCCTGAGATTGCCGCCAATGCCAAACTCAAGGGCAACTTTCTGGTGGATCCTGAAAGCAAGCACTTTGTCGCCAAAGCCCTGGATGTAGCAATCAAAGGAGACTTATTGGGTGGCAAGGACGTAGATATCACTGCCAGCGGTGACATTGATGCCAAACCTGAAACACGTGAGTTTTTAATTGATAGCCTGAAACTGGCTATGGCAGGCCAATTCAGCGGGGCCAAGCTGGCGGTTGATTTGAATGCACCTAAGTTAATCGCTGAAAAAGACGAAGTGAGCGGCAAGAAAGTAACGGTGAGTTTATCGCAAGATAAAGGCGGCGAAACATTTAAAGCTAATCTGGTTTTGGCTGATATGAAAGGTTCGCCCAAAGCCATACAAAGCAGTGGCATCAGTGGCGACATCGCCGGCGTGCAGGGCAAGCGTACCATCAACGGCAAATTCTCATCTCCATTCAGCGGTAATCTTGAAGACCTGATTTTTGATCTGCCTAAACTGGCCGGGAACCTCGACATTAAAGACCCCAGCCTTCCCAATGGCGCAATGCAGGGCAGTTTCAATCTGGCGTTGCATACCGATGTTAAAAACGAGCTGGCAGACAGCAAGTTCAGCTTGCATATCGATGACACCAAACTCAATGGTGACGTTGCGGTTGCCGGGTTTAAAACACCGAATATCAAATTCAACCTGAATGCAGACAAGCTCAATCTGAATAAACTGATGGCGAAATCTGACAAACCGGCTGAAAAAGGCAGTGACAAACCCACTGACCTGAGTGCTTTAAAGTCTTTGTTACTAGATGGCAAGCTCAACGTGGGCAGCATCGTCTACGATAAATATCAAATCTCTGGACTTAACGTCAATATCAAGGCCGATGGTGAAAAACTCGCGCTTAGCGGCCTCAACGTGAAATTTGATGACAGCCAGATTAAAGGCAGTGTTGGCATCAGTCACTTTGCCAAACCGCTTTACACTTTTGACATCGATATCGACCAGCTTGATGTGGATAAATACGTCAGCACCAGCAGTGCTACTACTGATAAAAAGTCCAGCGACAAACCATTGGATCTGAGCGCGCTTAAAGCCCTCAATGCAGACGGTTCACTGCGTATCGGCAGCCTCAAATATGGCAAGACTAAGGCATCCAACATCCGCATTGACCTCAAGGCCGATGGTCAAAAGCTTAACCTGGACCCGCTTGCTGCCAAAGTGGACGATAGTCAGGTGAATGCGAGCGTGGGCATCTCGCGCTTTAAAGACCCGATTTACAGCTTCAACGTGAATATCGACAAGCTGGACGCCGATAAATACATCACCAAAAGCGACAAAAGCACAGGTGACACGCCCATTGATTTGAGTGCGCTAAAAAAGCTTAACGCGTCAGGTGACGCGAAAATCGGCTGGTTAAAATTAGCCAACGTGACCACACAAAACGTCAATATCGGGCTTAAAGCCGATAGCGGTCTGGTCACGGTATCGCCTTTTGCAGCCAACCTGTATCAGGGCAGCATGAGCGGCCTGCTCAAGGTGGATGCCCGCGCCACGCCTAGCATCAGCTTCAAGCAAGACATGAAAGGCATCGCGATCGGACCATTGCTGGTTGATGCCATCAACAACGACATGCTGGATGGCAAAGGCTCTTTGAACGTGGATGTCACCACCTCCGGCAACACCGTAGGCGCACTTAAAAAAGGGCTGAATGGCAAAGCCGCGGTCAATCTTGCCGATGGTGCGGTAAAAGGCATCGATATCGCCGGCACAGTGCGCGACATCAAATCCAAAGTGAATATTTTTAAAGATAAAAGCAGCATCGGTGCTGACCAGTCTAAAAAAACTGACTTCAGTGAACTCACCGCGTCTTTCGATATTAAAAACGGTGTAGCGCATAATGACGACTTGGCAATGAAAGCGCCCATCCTGCGCCTGGCCAAAGGTGATAGCCGTGGTGACATTGACATCGGCAACGAAACCATCAATTACTTAGCCAAACCTACCATCGTAAAATCGCTTAAAGGACAGAGTGGCGCTGACCTGGACTCACTGGCCGGTTTTGCGATTCCAGTAAAAATAACCGGCACATTCTCCGCACCTAAATACGGCATGGACTTTGCCGCAATCGGGGCTGCTGTTGCTAAATCCAACCTGCTGGATAAAATTGGCGGTGAAAAAGGTACCGCCGTAAAAGAGTTGATAGGCGGCGGTGATAAAGTCGATGCGCTTAGCGGCCTATTAGGCAAAAAGAAAGCGGCTGATACGACAGCGCCAGCTACGACAAATGCAGCGCCTGCTGACGCTGCACCAGCTGAAGCGCCAAAATCGACCGAAGAGATTGCTAAGGAAAAGGCCGAACAGAAACTTAAAAAGCTGCTTAAATTTTAAACAAATACTATTGCAAATACTACTGCTAGAAACCTGTCAATTGTGGTCAACCCCGGCAACTTTTCTGCTTCTGCCCTGGAGCATCGCCGCTGTTGCTGGGTCCCTTGCCGCATTTTTTCTGATGACCCGGGGCATTTTCACTATTACCCGGGCCGTTAGTGTCATGTCCTGGTGGCAACACTTTGCAAGCCGACAGGCTGATTAAAGTTGAGCCAATCAATACTGCCATGAACAACTTTTTCAATGAATCTCTCCATTCAAATTAATAAGGTAAACTTATTGTACGTGGAAAATAGGCCTGCCGCTACGCGTGTTGCTAACACTTAATAATGCAAACACCTTACGCCCAAACTACCTCCTGAACCGAACGCGATGAATGATTTTTCCAGCCGCCTGATTGCATGGCAGAAACAATATGGCCGCCATGATTTACCTTGGCAGAACACTACCGACCCTTACGCAATCTGGGTTTCAGAAATCATGCTGCAACAGACTCAAGTGTCTGCCGTCATCGGCTATTATCAAAGATTCATGACGCGCTTCCCGACGATTGCAGCCCTCGCCAACGCCACCCAAGATGAAGTTTTGCAGCACTGGAGCGGCCTGGGCTACTATTCGAGGGCACGCAACCTGCACAATGCCGCCCAAACCATCATGAATGAACATAAAGGGAAGTTTCCGCAGGCGTTTGACACGATCCAGACACTACCCGGCATTGGCCGCTCAACTGCTGCAGCAATCGCCTCGTTCGCATTCAATCAGGTGCAAACCATCCTTGATGGCAATGTCAAACGTGTACTTGCAAGGCATTTCGCCATTGCAGGTTGGCCCGGCAGTCCAAAGATCGAGAAATCACTATGGGCGATGGCCGAGAGCCTACTGCCAAAAACGGATATGGTCGCCTATACCCAAGGCCTCATGGATCTGGGTGCCACACTTTGCACTAGAAACAAACCCGCATGTACGGCATGCCCCCTCAGCAGCACCTGTGCTGCCTTGGCACAAGATCGTGTGCATGCGCTACCTACGCCAAAACCTAAAAAAATCATCCCCATCAAACGCACCATTATGCTCATTTTATTGCATGGTGATGAAGTCATGCTGCAAAAACGTCCATCTTCAGGCATTTGGGGTGGCTTATGGAGTTTTCCTGAAGTAGAAAACCATCAAGGCATAACCTATGCGCTCAGTCAGCTTGGGGTCATTGCCCATCCCGACAGGGCATTGCCGATACTCAATCACGCATTTACACATTTTAAATTGCAAATTACCCCGCTTATTATGTGCGTCAGCCAACAAAAACCGCACACCAAAGAGACCGGAACATTATGGTTACCATTGTCAGACACTATGAATGCAGCCATTCCAGCACCAGTTCGCACGATAGTTAAACAAATACTAAGGGAAACACGGAGTAAATAGTCGAGCAAGATGAAGTGTACCCGCACCAGGCATGTCCGTGAAATATATGCGGTGTAATGTGAGGCTGCGAATTTTCTTGATGCGGGCATTTACGCGTAGCGCAAAGCGCGCACAACGAATTTGCCCCGCACGGATTCGGACTTTATATGTGCTAAAGTACATGAAAGCTCGTATACGGCTTAGGCTAATCATTCACGCGCGGACAACCCGGTTTTGCAGGCATATTCTGCGGGAATGGTAAGTATAGGTTCTGGGTTAAGTGATACCGCAACCAAAAAGCTGCACGACTTTTATATTAATCATTTTGGGCAATTCTCCAGCGTAGGCACTTGTTACGAGTTTCCTTAACAAAGTAAATTTTGAACTTGCTCAAATTCATGGTGAGGCGTACGATTAAGCATATGTCGGCTTGTGTTAAAAAAGACTACAGCAGTATGGAATAGTGCGGAATTAACATTAAAACCCGGTGTCACACCAGTGATAATTATCAATCAAAGGAGAATAAAAATGCGTTCCAACTTATCCACTACAGAGGTAACGAAACAACAATTGATTTCTGATTTCAAGGTGGTGATTGCCGATGCCGAGGCGCTACTAAGAGCCACCGCTAATCAGGGTGGTGAGGTGGTTGCCAATCTGCGTGCAAAAACTGAAGAATCCTTGACTGTAGCAAAAGAAAAACTCAGTGAAGCGCAAGAAGTAATCGCAGCGAAAACCAAAGAGGCCGCCATAGCAACTGATGATTATGTGCATGAAAATCCATGGCAGGCCGTTGGTGTTGCAGCTGGCGTTGGTTTGGTGATTGGCTTGCTCATCGGTCGCCGTTAATCGTTACGATTCGTTGATTATGAGCGAAAATCAAAGCCATACTGGTGAGGGGCTTTTCAAGTCACTTAAAAACTTAACCGCTACGCTTGTGAGCATTGTGCAAACTCGGCTAGAGCTTCTAAGCACCGATCTGGAAGAGGGACGTGAACGTTTAATTTCGTTGCTGGCTACTATCTTTGTGGCATTGTTCTGCCTCTGTTTTGGTTTGGTGCTTTTGGCGATTCTCGTCGTTGTGCTGTTTTGGGATACACATCGCCTGTTGGTGCTGGTTGTGCTGACCGGGCTATTTTTATCTTTGGGTGGCGTGCTCAGCGTCATGGCATTACGCGCATTAAAAACCATGCCCAGAATGTTTGCAGCCAGCTTGGCCGAGCTCGCTAAAGATCAGCAGGAAGCAACCTATGATTAAATGCTTGCAGAGTAGCCAAAAGTTAGTTTCACTAGCTGAGCGAAGGCGCAAGCTTATCAATAAGGCAGCAGCGCAACGGGTATTGCTCTCGGTGGAGATGGAGTCCTTTAAAAAACCGCTGGCCACAGTCGATCGCGGCTTACAGATATTGCGTTTCTTCAGGCAGCACCCTATCTTGATGCTTGGAGTAACAAGCGCTATCAGCGCCATCAACCCCAATCGCGTAAGTAAGTGGTTACAAACAAGCTTATCGGTATTGCAATTGGCTCGCAGTATCAGTAGCCTTATCATCAAAAAATAGATGTAAAAAAAGCGACTCTTAACGTCGCTTTTTTTACATCTATTTATGCTGGCGAATCAATTAGTTCTGATCCCAAGACTCTTCCCACATGCAATGTTTGATTTTGTGACGGTTAGCGATCAGTTCATCAATGCTTGGTTCGTCGTTCAATGCACGTTTAATCGCAAGCTTAGTCGCTTCATAGTTGTTTTTGTACATATCGGCCTTGTCCAGCTTACCTTCTTTTTCCAAAGGTATGCAACCCGGGTCAATCCACACCAGGCTGATGATGCACAAGTCGTTCGCCTGTTCTTTAGGGATAATCCCTTCAATCACGCAATCCAAAATTGCATCTGCCGTTGCCGCCTGCACCACGCCACCAAACAAACTTACATCAGTACTGCCTTTGAGTGTTACTTTTGGCACTGTCATGCAAACAGGACGCACGAGCTGGTTAATATCGCGTACTGCAAACATGGCAGTATGCCCCTTGCTTTGCGCCATTAAGTTGGCAAATGCCTGACCAACCGGCCCATCCACGGCACCGATTAAAATCTCTGGCATCGCAGCAGTAACGTCTTTACCTTCTGAGTAAACAGTTGCTTCGCCCGCTTTAAAAATGATTTTTGACATGAGGATATCCTTGAGAAATGTGAACAGAATGAATTAGATGCTTGTCATTTAAAGCTTAAATCCCTTAAAGGTGAGATTTTATAGAATAGCCCATCTTTAAGCAATTTACATTAGTCCGGGTTGTTGCCTGGATAGGATTGAGTATCCATCCTCAACTGCATATCTACATGCATAATTCCCGCATCCAAATAAGGCTCACTGCTAACCACAAACCCAGCCTTCTGATAAAACGGTATTGCGTGTGTTTGTGCCGAGAGTGTGATTGGCAGAATATTCTTTTGCTTATAGTGCGCAATAGCCGCTTTAAGCAACTCAGTGCCAGCACCCAGACCTCGCCATGATTTTAATACAGCCATACGGCCAACGCTGCCATCACCTAGCAGGCGCGCGCAACCTATGGGTTCAGTCTGATGACTAAAAGCAAGCAAATGCACAGCTGCCTGATCTAGGCCATCCAACTCCAATGCTAGGGGTACGCGTTGCTCCACGATAAACACCTGCTTACGAATAGCTGTTAGCGCTACCTCATGCGTGAGCCAACTTACTTCTTGGATGTCAAAACAATTGCTCATTTGTAACACTCACTTGCAGACTGCGGTTGTAACAGGCATTATATACATCCGTTGTTTATAGTTCATTGTTAAAGGCTTGTATATGCAGAAATTCTTACCTACCATTGCGCGCTTATTTTTAGCACAAATCTTTTTAATTCAAGTCATTGCATTGATTGTTAGTTTTAATAGCCACCCGGAAGGCTACCAACAATATCAGGCTCAACTGGGCAGTTTGGGTTTACCTGGCATTTTTGCCCCTTTGATTATTTTAATTAATTTAGTAGGGGGCTTAGCTTTATTTCTTGGCTACAAAACTAAAGCGTTTGCACTGATTATGGCTATTTACGCTGTCGCGTTAACTTTCTTGCTCAAATTACCCGTATTGCAGTATTTAGCTATCGCTGGTGGTTTGTTATTGTTACACGTCAATCCAAATACAGCTTGCAGCGTTGATAATCTGAAAAAATAACCATACCAAACATACTGGCATTCATGCCTGATAGGATTGATAATCCATCTAATGGAAAATTTGGGTTCAATACGAGTTTTATTTCTGACATTGCGTACCTGAAACGCAATCTAGTGGCTTACCAATACTGGATATCGACTTAGGCCGATATCCAGTATTGTTATTACACTTTCTGATAAACCTCAGAGCCTTTTTTCACAAACTCTATGGCTTTTTCCTGCATGCCTTTTTCTAACGCGGCTTGTTCGTCCACGCCGAGTTTATCGGCATAATCACGTACATCCTGCGTAATTTTCATTGAGCAGAAGTGCGGACCGCACATTGAGCAGAAGTGTGCTTGTTTTGCACCTTCCTGCGGCAAGGTTTCGTCATGAAATTCTTTGGCTTTTTCAGGATCTAGGCCAAGATTGAACTGGTCTTCCCAACGGAATTCAAAGCGTGCCTTGGAGAGCGCATTGTCACGGATTTGCGCGCCCGGGTGCCCCTTGGCCAAGTCGGCAGCGTGGGCGGCAATCTTGTAAGTAATGATGCCAACGCGTACGTCTTCTTTATCCGGCAAGCCTAGATGTTCTTTAGGCGTCACGTAACACAACATGGCACAGCCGTACCAGCCGATCATTGCTGCACCAATACCGGAGGTAATGTGGTCGTACCCCGGTGCAATATCCGTGGTCAATGGGCCTAAAGTGTAGAAAGGCGCTTCACCGCAATGTTCGAGCTGTAGGTCCATGTTTTCTTTGATCATATGCATTGGTACGTGTCCCGGACCTTCAATCATGCATTGCACGTCGTGTTTCCAGGCAATTTGCGTCAGCTCACCCAAGGTTTTCAGTTCTGCAAATTGCGCATCATCGTTGGCATCGTAAATTGAACCTGGACGCAGGCCATCGCCTAACGAGAAGCTTACATCGTATTGCTTCATGATCTGGCAGATGTCTTCAAAGTGTTCGTACAGGAAGCTTTCTTTATGGTGCGCCAAACACCATTTGGCCATGATAGAACCGCCGCGTGACACGATACCGGTCATGCGTTTTGCTGTCATGGGGATATAAGCCAGGCGTACACCGGCATGAATAGTAAAGTAATCCACGCCTTGTTCGGCTTGCTCAATCAAGGTGTCGCGGAATATCTCCCAAGTCAGATCTTCAGCCTTACCGTTCACTTTTTCTAATGCCTGATAAATCGGCACAGTGCCGATTGGAACGGGGCTGTTACGGATGATCCACTCGCGTGTTTCGTGAATGTTTTTACCGGTGGAAAGATCCATCACGGTGTCGCCGCCCCAGCGCGTACTCCACACCATTTTTTCCACTTCTTCACTGATAGATGAACCCAGTGCAGAGTTGCCGATGTTGGCGTTAATTTTAACCAGGAAGTTGCGGCCAATAATCATTGGCTCGATTTCAGGGTGATTGATGTTGGCAGGAATAATCGCACGGCCACGCGCGACTTCATCACGCACAAATTCAGGGGTGATCATTTTAGGAATGCTGGCACCAAAATCCTGCCCAGGGTGCTGGGTTTGCAGCAATTCGCTCATATTTTCACGGCGTTGATTCTCGCGAATGGCAATAAACTCCATCTCAGGGGTAATAACGCCTTGTCGCGCATAGTGCATCTGGCTGACGTTCATGCCAGCTTTGGCACGGCGTGGCAGACGCGTCAGGTTAAAGCGCATTTCAGCCAGTTCCGGGTCTGTTTTACGCTGCTGACCGAAGCTTGAAGTTGGCCCATCGAGTTGCTCGGTATCATTGCGTTCTTCAATCCATTTGGCGCGCAAGGCTGGCAAACCGTTGCGGATGTCGATTTTAACGCTTGGGTCTGTATATGGGCCGCTGGTGTCGTACACCACTACTGGTGGGTTTTTTTCAGCACCGAATGCAGAGGGTGTATCGCTTAATGAAATTTCACGAAACGGCACGCGAATGTCCGGGCGGCTGCCTTCAACGTAGACTTTACGTGATTTAGCAAATGGGGTGGTTGCACCCTCGTCTACCGAAGCTGTTTCGTTTAAGAATTTTGTGAGGTTTTTATCATTGGCATTCATGTTGGTGCTCCAGAAAATACTAAAAATGCAAGGAGCATAAACAACACGCTCCCTACTTGCTTGTTGGATAAGGCATGATGCCTATCTTCTAATTTTTTCAGCAGGAAAGCGTAATGATGCTTTCCTACGGCGGCATGACCCGCATCAGGTTCAAAGGGTATTTCTCACTGTCTTTTTTATCAAAAAACAGACCCCTAGCAATGACATCAATATACGCGAAAATCGCAATAAAACCAAGTGAATAAGTCAGGAATAAGGATTAAGTATATAAACTGCTGTAATTAATTGTAGTGGGCAGCCAACGCTTTAGTTTGGTAAATTGACGATGCTTAAGAAGTTAATCAACCAAAGGATAAGAAGCGATGCGTGGATATGATGTTAACGTAGGTCGAGATTTATTGCCCGGAGTTAATGCAACCCCATTACAAATGCTCTTCTACTGTAAACAGTTTACGGTGTTCACGAATCGCATAACGGTCTGTCATACCGGCAATATAATCAGCGACAGCGCGGGCTTTGTCGGCTTCTGCATAAATTTGAAATTCATTCGGCATGAGGCCTGTGTCTTCATAAAAGGCAGCAAACAGTTCGCGCACAATGCGTGCGGCTTTTGCACTCATGCGGTTCACCTTATAGTGCTGGTAGAGGTTTTTACGCAAAAACTGCTTGAGCTTGAGGTTTTGCGTCGCAATCTCGCTGCTAAAGCCAATCAATTGCGGCAAGCGGCGAATATCCGCAATGCTCTGCGGCTGGTGCGAGGCAATGTTGTGTGCGCTCTGTGTGCATAGATCAACCACCAGGGTGTTGATCATGCGGCGCACGGTTTCGTGGATGAGCCTTTTGTTTTCAAGCTTTGGGTGTTTGGATTTAACTTCAGCCAGATTATTAGCAAACAGCTCTACTTTTGAAAGTTGCTCAATCGTTATCAAGCCTGAACGCAGGCCGTCATCAACATCGTGGTTGTTGTAGGCAATTTCGTCGGCATAATTGGTAAGTTGGGCTTCCAGGCTGGGGCTGGTTTTTTCCAGAAAGCGCTTGCCGACATCACCGAGCTGTTTGGCATTTTTAATCGAACAGTGTTTGAGTATGCCTTCGCGCACTTCAAAACTTAAATTCAAGCCATCAAACTCGGCATAGCGCTGTTCCAGTTGTTCTACCACGCGCAGCGATTGCAGGTTGTGCTCAAAACCGCCAAATTCACGCATACATTCATTTAGCGCATCTTGCCCGGCGTGACCGAACGGGGTATGTCCCAAGTCATGTGCCAGAGCAATGGCCTCGGTAAGGTCTTCGTGCAGGCTCAGTGTACGGGCAATGCCGCGTGCCATTTGGGCGACTTCGATGCTGTGCGTTAAGCGGGTGCGGAATAAATCCCCTTCGTGGTTTACAAATACCTGCGTTTTGTATTCCAGACGGCGAAAAGCGGTAGAGTGGATGATGCGGTCACGGTCGCGCTGAAAAGCATTGCGCGTAAACGATGCCTGCTCGGCAAATATACGGCCCAGCGATTGGTCGGGGTTGGCAGCATAAGGGGCTGGCTTGTTCATAAGACTCAAGGTAGGATCGCAATTAATTGCGCTGTTACACGATTGGTTAATATCATCGCGTCAATGTTTCTCTTAATTTCTCAGCATCATAATCGCTGGTAATCACTGATTGACCGATGCCTTGCTGCAATATCAGGCGGATTTTGCCATCAGCTACTTTTTTATCCAGCTGCATAAGCTCGAGATATTTTTCCGCACCCAGCTTTGGTGGATCCAACGGCAGGTTTGCCGCACTAAGCAGCGCGTAAATACGCTGCATTTCATCGGCAGTCAGCCAGCCCATACGCGTTGACAAATCTGCCGCCATTACGGTGCCGGCCGCGACAGCTTCACCATGCAGCCATACGCCGTAGCCCATGGCATTTTCAATCGCATGACCAAAGGTATGACCTAGATTCAGCAGTGCACGCTCGCCATTTTCATGTTCATCTCTAGCGACAACTTCTGCCTTGTTCTGGCATGAACGGTAAATTGCGTAGGTGAGCGCAGTTTCATCCAAAGCCATTAACTGGCTGACGTTAGCTTCCAGCCATTCAAAAAATTTAACATCACGAATCAGGCCATATTTAATCACTTCTGCCATGCCCGCAGAAAACTCACGCGCGGGCAGCGTTTCCAGTGTGTCGATATCCGCCAGCACCAGTTGCGGTTGGTAGAATGCCCCTATCATATTCTTACCCAGCGGATGATTAATGCCTGTTTTCCCCCCCACGGACGAATCCACCTGAGAAAGCAATGTGGTAGGGATCTGAATAAACGGCACGCCACGTAAATAAGTGGCTGCGGCATAGCCTGTCAAGTCACCGATCACGCCGCCACCAAGTGCGATCAGCGTGGTGCTGCGCTCACAACGGTTTTGCATCAACGCATCGTAAATCAGACTAAGTGTTTGCGCATTTTTGTGCGCTTCACCATCGGGTAGCACAATAGCAATCACCTTCACGCCGGCGCTTTCTAGTGCATGTGTTAACTTATCCAGATAGAGCGGGGCAACCGTGGTGTTGGTTACCACCGCCACGCTTTTACGTTTCAGGTGGGGTAAAATCAGATTCGGATCGGAAATCAGATTACGCCCGATATGAATCGGGTAACTTCTATCGGCCAGTTCTACTTTGAGTGTTTGCATATCATTCAATCAAAAGTTAATTCATTCAGTTTTAAGTATTGGAAGGCGCGTCGGCCTGCTGCGCCAGTAGCGTTACAATATAACTTGTAATGTCATTTGCCGACTGCGCCCCAGTATCTACAATGTAATCTGCCACACCGGTGTAAATAGGATCACGCGCGATATATAACTGCTCAAGTTTTTGTCTGGGATTATTCCCCTGCAGCAGCGGACGTGTTTTATCGTGACGTGTGCGTTGGTACAAGTCAAACGGTTTTGCGCGTAGATAGATGATCTTACCGTTTTTTTTAAGCAGGTCACGGTTCTCCTGCATCAGCACCGCACCACCGCCGGTGGCAAGCACCACATCATTTAACCGGGTAAGTTCTTCAATTGCTGTATGTTCGCGTTTTCTGAAGCCTGGTTCACCTTCCAACTCAAATATGAGCGGAATTTTGACGCCTGTTTTACGCTCGATTTCCACATCCGAGTCGTAAAACTGCTTGCCTAACTGCTTTGCCAGCAGCCTGCCGATTGTGGTTTTGCCTGCACCCATCAGACCTATAAAATAAATATTATTCAATTTCACAGCCTTTTATTTCGTGCGCTTTTATTTTTCATCGCTATCTTTTTTGCAAAAATAAAATGCCCACCTTGAATGATGGGCATTTTATGATAAGCGCCATTTTTTGTCAGGTTTTAGTTGGTTTTTGCAAACTGCCTACAAAAAATAGTGCACGTAACTATGCTTAGCTTAGCGTAACGTTAGGCTGTCATCCATAATTTTAGGTGTGATGAAAATCAACAGCTCTTGCTTATCGTTCTGTTTTACCTTTTTCTTGAACAGATTACCCATAATAGGCAGGTCGCCAAAGAACGGTACTTTATCTATATCATCACGCTCGGTCTGCTCATAAATTCCGCCCAGCACTGCTGTTTCACCATTGCTGACAAGCACTTGCGTTTGTACATTTTGCGTTTCAATTGAAGGCACACCATTGAACACCTGACCAACCCTGTCTTTTTTAACCTCTAGATCCATGATGATTTTGTCATCAGGTGTGATTTGCGGTGTCACTTCTAAGCTAAGCACCGCTTCTTTAAACTGCACATTGGTTGCGCCGCTGCTCGAAGCTTGCTGGAAAGGTATTTGCGTACCCGCGGCAATCTTAGCTTTGTGCTGATTCGCTGTCGTCACCCGCGGACTGGAAATGATTTTGCCGCGCTTGTCAGATTCCATTGCGGACAACTCGAGATTCAGCAATAAACCTGCTGATAGCCTAAACAGACTGAACGCAAAACTGCCTGTAGGATTTGCTACGGGTAAATTTGACATCAAATCTGGCAAACCATCAGAACTGGTGAGCACGCTGCCACCAGTTAGGCTTGTTTGTATTGAACCATTATGCGTGCCCTGCGTAATTGTTGCAGGAGGCCCCGCAGTTGCTTCTGTTGGGCGATTACCCAAGCTACCACTGAACGTTGCTGAGTTTTTGCCGGGCGTTCCCGTTTGCGTAACACCAAACCTAGCACCCAGCTGCTTGCTGTACTTATCATCGGCAATGACTAGTCGTGACTCTATCATCACCTGCTTAATTGCAATGTCAGTTTTGTTGATAATCGCCTGCACCTGCTCCAGTGATTTTGGAATGTCCTGCACAAACACTGTATTTGTACGAATATCTGGTACAGCGCTGCCACGTTTAGAAAGAATCTTTTGTTTATCACTGGTAATCAGTGCCACCAAATCCGCAGCTTTCATGTAGTTTAGCGTAAAAACCTCTGTGCGCATGGCTTCTACATCATCGATTTGCTGCTGGCTCTCAAAGGCCTGTTTCTCTTTTGCGGCCAATTCATCGGCAGGGGCAACCAAAACCACATTGCCTGTTTTGCGCTTATCCAAGCCCTTGCTTTGTAAAATAATCTCCAACGCCTGATCCCATGGTACATCCTTCAGGCGCAGTGTCAGGTTGCCTGTTACCGTGTCGCTGGTAATGATGTTGAGGCCTGTAAAATCTGCAATTACCTGCAATACAGAACGCACTTCAATATTTTGGAAATTAAGCGACAGTTTCTCGCCCGCATAGCCTGGTTTTGAGCCGCGCACCAGCTTGTTTGGGTCTTCCACCACCCGACGCACATCAATAATGAATTTTTTATCAGCCTGATAAGCTGATTGCTCCCAATTGCCTTTGGGTTCAATAATCATGCGGCTATTATTGCCCTCTTTCATGGTATCTACATACACCACCGGCGTATCAAAGTTAATCACGTTCAGGCGTCTCTGCAAGTTTTCAGGCACTTGTGTGTTGATAAAGTCAACCACAATCGTTTTACCTTTTTGTTTGATATTAATTCCTGCAGAAGGATCAGACAATTCAACTATCACGCGACCTTCACCGTTTTTGCCACGGGTAAAGTCCACATTATTGATTTCAATTTGTTTGCCAGTAATTTGCGGCTCAGAGAATCTAGTTTCGGTATTCGCATTTTTTGCAATCTCATTTGCCTGCAGGGTAATGATGACTTCATTGCCTGACAATGCGGTGCTATAAGCGGTGTTTTTACTTAAATTAAGCACCATGCGTGTACGTTCTTTTGCCTGCGCCAGTGTTACGCTTTTAAGCGCACCTTGATCCGCTACCAGATTGTTTTTGCTAAGCCCATTGGCAACTTGAGGAAAGTCCAGAGCTATGCGTGATGGGTTGTTAAGTGTAAACCCTGCCGGCGGGTTGGCAAGCGGCTCGGTGGTTATGATACGGATATTGACCTTGCCACCAGGCAGTGATGAGAAGTCTATGCTTTCAATTTTGTTATTTAATGCTGCCTGATCTTCAGCCATCAATAAACCTGAATTTATTGTTAAGCCTAGTAACAAGATCGCCTGCACATACTTTAATACCCACGTCGCTGTTTTCATCATTTCACCTTAAATCTTAAATTACCTTAAGACGGTTATCTTTAAAGACATCACTGCTAATCAATTTAATTATAGTTAAAAAAAGGCTGTTTATTCCTGCAATGCCATTACTGATTCCCGCTCTATCCAGTCACCTGACAGGTCGTCCTGAACTGTTTCTTTAAGTATTAACTCACTGTCTGTAATTTGCGTAACTCTGCCAAAATTCTGCCCCACGTAATTGCCCACCTTTACCTGCTGAACCGCATTATCTGGCGTTTTAACCAGTGCATAGGTAAGTTTGCTTCTTGAAAGCATGCCTACATATTTCAGACTTTCAAGCGGATAGGCCTCCATAGGCTCTTTAGGGCGGTTAAGGTTGGGTTGCAATGCGCTGGATTTATTAACCGCCTTGCGTGCACGGAATGGATCAACCAGCATATTATCCGCATTGTATTGCAACGCCATGTACGACTTCACTTCTGGCAGAGGCTGGATTTTTGGCTGCACATCTTTGGCTGCATCACGCATATACTGATCAAGGTCATCGCCTTGATCGCTGCTGCAGGCCGTTAACAGCGTAGCTAGCATCAAACTAGAGGTTAAGTAACATATTGCGCTAAGTTTTGTTTTCATGTATTCACTCACGGGAATCATTTACCTTTCTTAGCTGTTTTTTCTTTTTCTGCTTTACGCTTGGCAGCAATTTCGTCGGCATCCAGGTAGCGATAGGTTTTGGCTACGGCTTCCATCACCAACCTGCCATCTGCGCTCTTCGCATCTTTGCTTTGGTTCACGACAGACACCTCACCTAATGTAACAATGCGTGAAAGCTTGGACACATCGGTTGCAAATGCACCTAAGTCATGGTAACCACCTGTCACTTTAATAGAGATAGGCAATTCTGCATAAAATTCGGCTTGAGATTCCTGCCCTGGTTTAAACAGCTCAAACTCCAATCCACGTGTTAACCCAGCCTGATTGACATCAGTCAGCAGACCATCAATTTGAGATTTATCAGGTAACTGTTTTAATAGCGCACCGAATGTTTTCTCTATTTCTACCATCTGCACTTTGTAAGCTTCTAAATTGATTGCCTGGCTTTTTTTATTGAAATAAGTCTGTTTCAGATCTTCTTCTTTAGACTGCTCGGTATCTAATGTTTCAAGCTCCGGGCTTATAATCAGGTAGTAACCCAAACCGACCAGCACCACGAATATGACTGACAGTAGCACAGCTTTGACCGCAACAGGCAAACTCCCTGCATTATTAATGTCTATATTATTAAAATCATCTAACTTCATGGCTGACCTACATTCTTAGATGTTGCCGACACGGAAGCGCTATCTGAATCGGGATGGTTCTTTTTCAAACTCACTTTCATGGTGAACAGGTTCTGTTTCTGAGCATTGACCGTGACTGCCTTAATTTCAATCAAGCTGGGCGACTCCATCCATTGTGAAGAAGCAAGGTTGCGTACCAATGTCGCCACTCTGGCGTTGGTATCTGCCACCCCTTCCAGCGTAATCACACTGCCTTGCTGCTTAATACTTTTAAAATACATGCCTTCAGGCAATTGCCGGCTCAACTCATCAAACAGCACCACTGCCTCACTGCGATTGGTTTGCAGGTTCTCCACGACCTGCTTACGCTCCAGCATGGCATTGATTTGGTTTTTCAGGTCTTTAATCTCGGCAATTTCTTTATCTAGGTTTGCGATTGCTGTTTCCAGACGCTGATTGCGCTCCAGCTGGGACTCGACCTTACCACTGATGTAGGTGTAAAACAAAAACACCAAGGCAATAGCAGCAACTGCAGAGAACAAAGCCATTAAGCCAAATTCACGCTGCCTGGCCTCACGCCTGATTTGACGGTGTGGCAGTAAATTTACGCGTATCATACCCCCACCCCCCGCATCGCAAGGCCACATGCAATCAGTAAAGCAGGCGCATCAATGATTGCCTGCTGCTGCCTCACTCTAGACCCCACAGCCATGCTATGAAACGGATTGGCGACAATGGTGTTCACCTGTGTACGATCCTGCACACTGACATCAATTTCCGCAATTGATGCACAGCCACCTGCCAATACGATATGATCCACGCGGTTGTATTGTGTGGAACTGGTGAAGAACTGCAAAGCTCTTGCCACCTCCATCGCCAGCAGCTGCACAAAAGGCTGTAACACTTCACTCTCATAACTTTCAGGCAAGCCTCCTTTGCGCTTGGCGATCTCAGCCTCTTCTTGTGAAAGCCCAAAGCGACGCTGAATTTCCTGTGTGAGCTGTCCACCGCCGAAATTTTGCTCGCGCGCGTACACTGGGTTGTTGTCATGCAAAACATTAACGTGGGTCATGGTTGCACCCACATCCACGATCATCACGGTTTGCTCGCGACCTGCATTTGGCAACTGGCCCGCCACCAGGGTGTAAGCAGCCTCTGTTGCATAGGATTCAACATCGACAACACTCACTTTGAGGCCAGCGCCCTCAGCGGAGGCGACGCGATCTTCGATTTTTTCTTTGCGCGCAGCAACAATCAGCACTTCGACTTCATCTGGGCTATTGGGTGCTGGGCCTAGAATCTGAAAGTCAATATTCACCTCATCGAGTGAAAATGGAATGTATTGATTGGCTTCAGCCTCAACCTGCACTTCCATGTCTTCTTCACGCAGATCGCCCGCCATAATGACTTTCTTGCTGATAACCGCCGAGGTAGGTAAGGCTAACGCAGTGCGTTTTTCGCGTGAGCCTAACAGCTTCCAGCATAGTTTAACGGCGTCCACCACCTTCTCCAGATCGCTCACATTACCATCTGATATGGCATCTTTGGCCAGCGGGGAGATTGAATATCCCTCAAGCTTATAGCCGCCGCGACCATCGCCGGACAGCTCCACCATCTTCACAGATGTAGAGCTAATATCCATGCCAATTAATGGCGGCGTTGTTTCTGTAAAAAAGCTGAATTTCAAAATGAAATTCCTTTTCTGATTTCGTTAGTTACGCACATTTCTAATAAATTACATTAAATCCTAGCAACAACTTTAAACCCTGTAAAGCAATTTTTTATTCAAGCTATTTATTATTTGTTTATTTTGCAGATAATTCGCAGCTTTTATGATTGCAATTTATAATAGGTGGCAATTTAAGACTGACTAGAAAACAGATTTCACATGACTTTAACTAAATGGTGGCATTATCTTTTACTGCTTATTTTGGTAGGATTTTTGTCTGCTGTAGCCTTTGCCGGCATTACCATCTCGCTGATTTACCCTAACCTCCCCTCCTTGGAGGCACTCACCGATTATCGACCAAAACTGCCATTAAGGGTTTACTCGGAGGATGGTTATTTGATTGACGAGTTCGGTGAAGAACGACGTGCCTATGTAAAAATTAACGATGTACCCAAAAGCATGAAAGATGCCGTGCTTGCCATTGAAGATCGTCGCTTTTATCAGCACAACGGTATAGACACCAAGGGCATCTTGCGCGCTATCAAAAATAACGTCACCGGCGTTAGTCATGAGGGCGCGAGCACCATCACCATGCAGGTTGCCAAGAATTTTTTCACCAAACCTAACGGCAAACGCAGCATCACCACCAAAATCAACGAAGCGTTGCTAGCCATCAAGATTGAGCGCAACCTCAGTAAAGATAAAATTTTAGAGCTTTATATCAACCAAATTTATTTGGGGCAGCGCGCTTATGGTTTTGCGGCGGCTTCAAGAGTTTACTACGGCAAACCGCTGGAGGACTTGAATTTGGCTGAAACAGCACTGCTGGCGGGCTTACCCAAGGCACCTTCTGCTTACAATCCGTTTGTACACCCCAAGCGCGCGATCACACGTCAAAAAGAAGTGTTAAATGATATGCGACGCTATGGTTTTATCAGCCAATCCATGTATGAAGATGCGTTAAATCAGCCGTTACGTTTTAAAACATCCAGATTGTCACGCGACCTTGCGGCTGACTTCGTGGCAGAGCTGGTAAGAGAAAGCTTATACGCGCGCTACCATGATGACATTTACAGTAGCGGATTAAGCGTTTACACCACGATACGTAAAAACAATCAGGAAGCAGCGAATGCCGCTGTGCGGGAAGGCATTTTGGATTATGACGCACGTCAGGGCTATCGCGGCCCAGAAAAAATATTTAACCTCGCCAAACTATCAGCCTCTGACGGTCAGCGCGGGTTTGATGACGTATTGAACGATTTTGAAATTTCCAATGGGCTCATTCCTGCCATTATTACCAAGTTATCTGACAAATCTATCACTGCATATACCAAGCATGGCGAATCTATTGAGCTCTCAGGCAAGGGCATTGCGCTGGTTGAAAAAAAATTGCGTGAAAAAGATGTATCAAAACGAACATTAAAACCTGGCGCTCTGATCCGTGTATTAAAAGTTGCCGAATCAAAGAATGACAATGGCTGGCGCATTACGCAACTACCCCGCGTTGAATCGGGCTTGATTGCAATTGACCCTGAAACTGGCGCCATACGTGCTCTGGTCGGCGGCTTTGATTTTGCCCGTAACAAATTCAACCACGTGACGCAAGCTTGGCGTCAGCCAGGCTCGAGCTTTAAACCTTTTGTCTATTCTGCCGCGCTGGAAAAAGGATTTACAGCAGCGACCATCGTAGAAGATGCAGCATTGGAGTTTTCTGCGACTGAAACCGGCAACAAAGCCTGGTCACCGCAAAATTATGACGGCACTTTTGATGGCCCTATCCGCTTAAGAGAAGCGCTAACCAAATCTAAAAATATGGTGGCGATCCGTATGCTGGACAGTATCACGCCGCAATATGCGCAGGACTACATCACCCGCTTTGGGTTTTCTGCCAAGAATCATCCCGCTTATTTAACCATGGCGCTAGGCGCGGGCTCCGCTACACCGTGGGAAATGGCGAATGCTTATGCTGTATTCGCCAACGGCGGTTACCGCGTCAAACCAAATCTCATCAGCAAAATTGTTGACCATGATGGTAAAGTCATCTCACAAACCAAGTTTGTAGGAGTAGGCACCGGTGCACCACGTGTCATCGATGCACGCAATGCTTTTATCATGAACTCCATGATGCAGGACGTGATCAGAAAAGGCACAGCCACCAGAGCGCTAAAGCTTGGCAGACCTGATATTGCAGGTAAAACCGGCACCACCAACGACCATTACGACGCTTGGTTTGCAGGTTATAGTCCAAAGCAGGTGGCCATTACCTGGGTGGGGTTTGACAAGCCGCAGCGGTTAGGTAGAGGTGAGACAGGTGGCTCGACCGCTTTACCTATCTGGATTAAATATATGGAGCGCGCGCTTAAAGAGCTGCCCGTGACTGAGCTGCCGATGCCGGACGGAGTAATCGCGTTAAGAATTGACCCGACTACCGGCATAAGAGCTGACAATGACGAGAATGGGATTTATGAATATTTTTACAACGAAAATCTGCCCCCTGAGATAGAGGTCGATTTACCCTCAATGCTGGAAGGCACAATCTATGACGACGCGCAGAGTCAGGCTCAACGGATTTTACAGCCAATGACTGCGCCACCCGCCATACAGCCGGCACCGCCTGCAAACGGCAACTTTCCAATCAAGCGGGCTGAGCCCGCCCCAATCAGGCCCGCTGACAATGCAAAAAATACCAACGATAAGTCCAAATTGGAAACACCTAAAAAAACAGGCGCATCTAGTGTCAATTCTGCCGGAACCAAACCGCAAGAGAACAAAAAACCGGATAGTCAGAGAAGTAACGTTGAGCGTTTATTCAACCCACATTAGGTATGATTGATCTCCAGCACCACAGGGGTATGGTCTGAGGGGCGCTCCAATTTGCGCGGTGATTTGTCGATATAGCCTTTTTGGCAAAGCGCTTTTAATGGCTCGCTCACTAGAATATGATCTATACGCATACCTAGATTGCGTCTAAAACCCATCATGCGATAATCCCACCAGCTATAGCTTTTATCCGGCTGATCAAACAGCCTGAAACTGTCATGAAACCCCAGCCCGATAAGCTTTTGAAAAGCCTCGCGCTCAAGCGGCGATACCAGCACTTGCCCTTCCCACGCTACCGGGTCATGACAATCACGGTCTTCAGGCGCGATATTATAGTCGCCCAATATCAGCAGTTTTGGGTGAGTCTTCAATTCAGCCTGGAGCCAACGCGTAAAAGCATCAAGCCAGCGCAGTTTGTATTGAAATTTGTCTGAATCCAGCGCCTGGCCGTTAGGGATATAGGCGCAAACCACACGCAAATCACCTACACTTGCCGCTAGTACGCGCTGCTGGTTGTCTACAAAGTTCGGGATGTTCTGCTGCACCTCAGCCATGGGAATGCGGCTCAGAATCGCAACGCCATTATAGGTTTTTTGGCCGATGTGAATTGCCTGGTAACCCGCTTTCTGAAAGGCGCTATAAGGGAATTTTGCATCCTCCTGTTTGGTTTCCTGCAGACACAGGACATCAGGCTGATGTTCCTCCAGCCAGTCTAGTACGTGCGGCAATCTGACATTTAAAGAATTAACATTCCAGGTGGCAAATTTCAATCTGATTACTTTCAGTTATTCGTTGAGTCAATGTACAGCAAACCTGTACTTGTCCAGATTAGTTCATACCGCTATGACGCAATAAGGCATCAATTGTTGGCGCTCGTCCGCGAAAAGCTGCAAACGACTCCATTGCCGAGCGTGAACCGCCCTGCGCCAGAATCTCTTGCCAGTAACGCTGGCCGGCTTCTCGCGACAATACGCCATCTTCTTCAAACATACTGTAGGCATCGGCAGAAAGAACTTCTGCCCATTTATAGCTGTAATAACCTGCCGCATAACCGCCTGAAAAAATATGCGTAAAATTGTGCGGAAAGCGATTCCACGCCGGTGGTCGAACCACGGCGACCTCATCACGCACCTGCTCTATCAGATCAAGCACTGAAGCCGCACCATACGGATCAAATTCACTGTGCAGACGAATATCAAACAGTGAGAATTCTATTTGCCGGACGGTCTGCATGCCTGCCTGGAAGTTCTTGGCGGCAATCATCTTGTCGAACAGGCTTCGCGGTAACTGCTCACCAGTATCCACATGCGCGGTCATATGACGTAACACATCCCATTCCCAGCAGAAATTTTCCATAAACTGGCTAGGCAGCTCGACCGCATCCCACTCTACGCCTTTAATGCCGGATACACCGTAATCATCGACCTGTGTGAGCATGTGATGCAGGCCATGACCGAACTCGTGAAACATGGTCAGCACTTCGTCATGCGTAAATAGCGCAGGCTTACCACCGACAGGGGCAGAAAAATTACAGGTTAAATAGGCCACAGGCGTGGTAAGCCCACCTTCAGATTTACGGCGCGTAATCGCTTCATCCATCCAGGCGCCGCCACGTTTATTGTTTCGCGCGTACAGGTCCAGGTAGAACTGTCCGATTAACTGTCCCGCATCGCCTTTAATGTCGTAGAAACTTGCAGTTTCATGCCAGACGGGTGCTCTGGATTGCGTAACATACACACCAAAAATCGTTTCAACCACCTTGAATAAACCTGCCAGCACTTTTGATTCAGGGAAGTATTGTTTGACTTCCAGGTCGGAAAACGCGTATTTTTCCTGACGCAGCTTTTCTGACACATAGGCAACATCCCATGCCTGCATGTCTGAAATGCCTAGATCCAGGGCGTAGGCCTCAAGATCAGCCTTGTCTTTCAGCGCGTAAGGCTTGGCTCTATCCGCCAGATCCTGCAGGAAGCTTTTTACATGCTGTGCAGAGTCAGCCATTTTTGTTGCAATGGAAAGTTCTGCGTAATTCTCAAACCCCAGCAGATGTGCGGCTTCCTGACGCAATTGAAGAATGTCCAGCATAATGGGGGAGTTGTCCCATTTGGGCTGTCCTGCGGCATCAATTTCACCAAGTTCTGATGCCCTTGTCGCGTAGGCGCGGTATAAGGTTTCGCGCAGCTGGCGGTTATCTGCATATTGCAATACAGGCAGATAAGAGGGGAAATGGAGCGTGAATTTCCAGCCGGCTTTATGTTCTGATTCTGCTGCTTCTGCGGCAGCCGCAAGCACATCTTCAGGAATTCCGTTGAGGGTTGTTTTATCGTCAACATATAGCGCATAGGCGTTGGTATTATCCAACACGTTTTCTTCAAACTTAGAAGAGAGTTTTGATAACGCTTCCTGAATTTCCTTAAAGCGTGCTTTTTGTGCGGGCGGGAGTTCTGCTCCTCCTAAGCGAAAATCACGCAGTTCGTTTTCAATGATTTTCTTTTGTGATATAGATAATGCGCTAAACTCGGCACTCTGCCGCAATGTGCGAAACTTGGCATAAAGCCGCTCATCCTGAGAAAGATCCGCATAAAAATCTGTAAGTTTTGACAGGTTTTCATTATAGGCTTCGCGCAATTCCGGACTATTTACCACCGCATTCATGTGGCCAACCTGCGACCATGCACGCGAGAGCTTTTCTTCCATGTCTTCCAGTTTTGAGGCAAAGTTAGCCCAAGTGACCTCGTTTTGCATGTTGGCGAGCGCATCAACCGTGCGGCGGGCTTCATTCAGCAGAAAATCGATTGCGGGCGAAACATGCCAAGCTTTAATTTCATCAAATTTTGGCAAACCTGAAAAGTGTAATAAGGGATTGTGTTGTAATGCTGAATCTGAAGTTGTCACTGTGGTAATACTTTCTGTGTAGTCGTAGCGATTAATTGAGAAGCCGACAAACCGGCTCTTATGCATGTTAGCTGATCAAGCGCAGCGTGAACGGATATCGGTATATCTCCCCCTTGCTCGTGGATATGGCCGCAATGATACATAACACGATATTGAGTATCCAGACAATTGCCAGCAATAAAAAACCCACTAAAATCACCAGCAGCACCATTGCCACAAATTGTGCCAACAATATCGTAATCTGAAAGTTAAGCGCCTCTTTCGCCTGTGCGGACAAATAGGCGTTGTCGTCTTTTTTAAGCAGCCAGACAATTAATGAAGGAATAAAAGAAAATAAAATGCCACTCAAGTGCGTGATGGTGGCAATATTCTTGTCATCATTGCTGGGGGTGTTATGATTGGACACGATAATCTCTTGGGGCATATTAAACCTTTCTTGAGAAATGCAGAATAATTGCCAGCGCGCGCTGTGCTGCGGCGCAGACTCATTCACCTGACAGTTTATTCTGTGCTTTCTCTAATGCATCTGATTGAATTTTCTGGTTGCTAGTTCAATTTTTTCTATATCTGTTAGATTGAGTATCTTGCGCACCTGCACTTTTAACGCACTGATCTGGCTATGCAAAATTTGCTGTTTAACGCCCAGCACATGCGATGGATGCATGGAAAACTGCCGCAACCCCAAGCCTAACAATAATTTTGTATATTTAGCATCACCCGCCATTTCGCCACACACCGAAACCGGCTTGTCATATTTTACGCCCGCTTTAATTGATATCTCTATCAATTTCAACACTGCGGGATGCAAGGGGTTGTAAAGATGCGCCACGGTGTCGTCGGTGCGGTCTATGGCCAGAGTATACTGTATTAAATCATTGGTACCCACTGAAAGAAAATCCAGCTCGCTGGCAAAAGCCTCTGCATTGATGGCAGCCGCAGGAATCTCAATCATCCCCCCAATCGCGATAGCCTCATCAAATGGTGTATTTTCTGCACGCAGGCTTTGCTTGGCACGCTCCAGCAGCAACTTGGTTTGCCTTAACTCTGCCAAGGTACATAGCATGGGGATTAGAATTTTCACTTGCCCATAATGCGATGCACGCAAAATAGCGCGCAATTGCGTATGAAACATTTGCGGCTCAGACAAACACAGGCGAATGGCGCGCAAACCCAATGCGGGATTGGCTGCATTTACGATCGTTTCGACGCCGGTTTGCTTATCTGCACCTAAATCCAGCGTGCGAATGACGACGGGTGCACCCTTCATCGCCTGCGCCACGGCGCGATAAGCCAAAAACTGCTCTTCTTCATCCGGCATCGGATGCCGATTCATGAATAAAAATTCGGTGCGATATAGGCCGATACCCGCCGCCCCCGAATCCCTGACTGCGTCGACATCTTCCGGCACTTCAATGTTGGCAAATAACGCTATTTTTGCACCATCAATCGTCACGGCGCGCGTGCTTTTAATGCGCTGAAGCTTTTGCTGCTCCAACTCCCACTGATCTTGCCTTAACCTGTATTCGGCCAACACCTCTTTGGAGGGGTTAACCACCACCACACCAGCGTCCCCATCAACAATAATCAATTCACCATCATTGATTAAATCACGCGCACGCTGTAGCGCGACGATAGAAGGAATGTTTAAACTGCGCGCCAAAATGGCCGTGTGTGATGTTGCACCGCCTATATCGGTGATAAACGCCGCAAACTGGTGCTGTTTAAACTGAATTGCATCCGCAGGCGAAATGTCATGTGCGACTAATATCAGTTTACGCTCCTGACTCAGCGCGTTATTCTGCTGCTCCACGCTTAACTGATTCTGGTGTCCGAGCAATGCCTTGATGACGCGCTCCACAACCTGTACTACGTCCTGCTTGCGCTCACGCAGATAAGGGTCTTCGATGTGTTCAAACTGCTCAACAATATCATCCATTTGCAGCTTGATCGCCCACTCGGCATTACAGCGCTCATTTTGGATAATTTCCTTAGGCACTTCTGAAAGTGTCTTGTCTGCCAGCATCATCAAATGCGTACCTATAAATGCATTTAATTCGGCGGGTGCTGTTTTGCGTAGATTGCTACTTACCTGCTCCAGATCATTGCGCACATGTGCAACTGCTGCTTCAAACCGTTTAATTTCATCTTCAATAAGGTGTGCGGGCAACTGATAATGCACCACCTCCAGCAGTGCATGCGAAACCAGGTGAGCATGCCCAATCGCGATGCCGCTGGAAACGCCGACGCCATGCAGACTGAAACCAGGGGCAATCGAATGCGTCATTCACCTTCACCAAAGCGATTTTCAATTAACGCCGCCAGCGCTTTAATCGCATCAGCTTCATCAGCGCCACTCGCCTCCAGGGTAACAACAGCACCTTGTGCCGCAGCCAACATCATGACGCCCATAATGCTTTTTGCATTGACTCGCCGGCCGTTACGCGCAATCCACACTTCACTTGCAAACTTGCCTGCAGTTTGTGTCAGTTTGGTGGATGCCCGCGCATGCAAGCCCAGCTTATTGATAATTTCTATCTCTTTACTAATCATTGAGGTTACCTAATTGTTTTTAACTTTAAAGCGCCTCGTCAGGCATTGATTTCACTTCGTTATCTATTTCCATCTGGCTGGTACATTACATATAGCGCTCACAATGTTCACTATTAAACGACACCACACCTTCACGCCCGCCACTTAAGGCTTTATCCACAACCTCTGCCAATGACCGCTCACGGTAGGTAAGCGCACGAACCAGCATAGGCAGATTCAACCCCGCCACCGCCTCTACTTGGCCGGGTTGTAATAATTCTGCCACCAAGTTCGAAGGAGTGGCACCATACATATCTGACAACACCAGCACACCGCTACCCGTATCAAGCGCTGCAATCATTCGCAGTGCATCCGATATTAAATCCCTTGGCGCGTCCTGACTTCCTACCGAAAGCGTCATGACCTGCTCCGGCGCACTGCCAAAAAAATGGGTTGCACACGCAATCAAGCTTGCACCCAGTGCGCCATGCGTTACGATTAAAATGCCTATCATGATAAATAAACCCTAGTCCTTACTTTAGCTGCCGATGGCGCGCCAGTACTTTTTGCGTACCTTTAAAGCGTTGCCTGAGCTGTTCCACCATATAAACGGAGCGATGCTGGCCACCGGTGCAACCTATGGCAACTGTTAGATAACTGCGATTATCCAGCACAAAACAAGGCAGCCATTTCTCCAAATAAGCGGTGATATCTTTGAGCATCTCTTTCACCACTTCGTGATCTGCTAAAAACGTGCCGACTTTTGCGTCCAGCCCGGTCAATTCACGTAACACAGGATCATAATGCGGGTTTGGCAAGCAACGCACATCAAACACAAAATCGGCATCGAGTGGAATGCCGTATTTAAACCCAAAAGAGGTAAACAATAAAGTAAGGCCGGTATGTTCGATTGCCACGATATCTTTCACCCAGCCACGTAAAGTATTGGCGCTCAAAAAACTCGTGTCGATCACATGCCCCAAGTCACCCAAACTGCTCAGCATATCCCGTTCCAAAGCGATACTCTCAGCCAATGTTGCAGAACCCCTGCTCAACGGATGCTTGCGACGCGTTTCACTAAACCGCTTGACCAAGGTTTCTACATTGGACTCCAGGAATAACACCTGGGTATCAATATTGTGCGCCTTGAGTTGTGCAATATGTGCGGGCAGCGTTTCTATGGCGGCGCTACGGCTATCAATACTGATAGCAACACAGTCATGCTCGTCTGTATTTAAATGTGCCGAGATGTTGGGCAGCATGGTGGCGGGTAAATTATCAATGCAATAGTAGCCGCTGTCCTCCAGCGCACGCAGGGCGATGCTCTTACCTGATCCTGAAAGTCCCGTTACTATAATAAGTTGCTTCACGTTATCTACTCAATCTAGCCTGCTACTTTTGTTTTCTCATTGCGCGCTGCTGACGCTGCATAAGCTGTTTGGTTGCATTCACGCCGCGAAGTAATAAAATGTGGTTGCGCACAGCCACCTCAACCAGTACCGCAATATTGCGCCCGGCCGCAATTGGAATATGTACTTTGGTAATCGCCTGACCAAGAACATCTTCATGTTGCGTTTTTATTTCCAGACGGTTCAAGGTCTGCAATGCATGGATATCTAAATCCTCAAGCTGAACAATCAAATCAAGTGGCTTGGTAGGTTTCACGGCATTATCGCCAAATAATTCGCGAATATTGAGTATACCCAAGCCCCGCACTTCTAAAAAATCCTGTAACAGGTCGGGACAGCGTCCTTCGATACGCTCTGGCGAAATACGAAAAAAATCAACAATGTCGTCCGCAATCAAGCGATGTCCACGTGTAATCAGCTCTAGCGCCAACTCACTTTTACCGATGGCCGCCACGCCCTTAATGAGCACTCCAAAACCCTGCACCTCCATAAACACACCATGCACACTGGTTGATTCAGCCAAGGCCTGCGCGAGAAAGTGACTTAATATATCCATCAATTCAGGGCTATGCAGTGAACTGGTGAACAAAGGCGTTGATCGAGCGTTCGCGGCCAAAATCAAGGCATCTGGGACTTTTTCGTTGTTTGCCACGACGACCGCGGCCAAATCTGTGGAGTAAAGATTATCAATCGCATGCGCGATTTCATTGGCAGACAAGCTGTGCAGATAGTCCATCTCAGCACAGCCTAACACCTGTACGCGGTTAGGATGCACAAAATTAAGGTGCCCAACCAGTGCTAAAGATGGTTTTGTGACAGTATCGCTAGTGAGGGTGTTGGACCCGCCGTTTAATCCAGCTACCCAAGTTAATTTGAGTTTACGGCGGGTTTGTTGAAATAGCTCAGCGACGTTGATTTGAGCCATATATGATGAATCAATATTACTGATAAGTTGAAGACTTAATCAAGCTGCTGGTGCTTTACACCACCATTGGCCTTGTGATGGTCGGCATGCTTCTCTTTATGTTTGACAACCTGACGATCAAGTTTATCTGTCAACATATCAATCGCACTGTACATATTCTCATCCTGACATGCAGCGTGTAGATCATTACCAGGCACATGGAGTGTGGCTTCAACCTTTTGGGCAAGCTTCTCAACACTCATTGTCACTTTGACATCGATCACATGATCAAAGTGATTGCTGATTTTACCTAATTTGCTTACTACGTACTCACGCAAAGCGGGTGTAATTTCTAAATGGTGACCTGTTAATTGTAAATTCATGACTTGCTCCTTTTGAAAAAATTCCACGCCATTCAACCTGGTTTGATGATTTGAAGAAAAGCGCTGGAACAGTTTCAGTTTACAACTTTTCAAACCTTCTGTGGTATTGAATAAAAGAATTTTTTTGCGCCTGATTTAAATCGAAGTGTTATAGCGATTTTCGCAGGCTGGCCGGGGCAATATTGAGTGATTCGCGATATTTGGCAATGGTGCGCCGCGCCACGACAATGCCCTGTTTGGCCAGCAAATCGGTAATCTGATTGTCAGAATAGGGTTTCTTGGGATTTTCCTGATCCACCAACTGCTTAATCAATGCGCGGATAGCCGTTGCGGAACAGGTGCCTCCCGTATCGGTTGCCACAGAGCTGCCAAAAAAATATTTAAGCTCAAACATGCCGCGTGGCGTGAGCATGTATTTATTGCTGGTGACTCGAGAAATAGTCGATTCATGCAAGTCAAGTTCATCCGCAATTTCCCGCAATACCAAAGGCCGCATCGCAACCTCACCGTATTCGAGAAAATTACGCTGCCTATCTACAATGGCCTGCGACACACGCAGTATGGTAGAAAAACGCTGTTGAATATTTTTAATCATCCATTTGGCTTCCTGCATCTGACTTTGCAGATACTGGCTGGAGCTGTCTCTATTGCGCTTTAAAATACCCGCATAAAGCTGATTGATTTTGAGCTTGGGAATCACACTCTCGTTTAAGCTCGCAATCCAGATACCTTTTGTTTTTTTAACGATAACTTCATGCTGGATATAGTGCTCAGAGCCAATCTGACTGAATGCGCTACCGGGACGCGGATTTAGGCTGGTAATTAACTGTTGTACATGCTTCAAGGTCGCTTCGTCACATGAGAGTTCTTTGCGCAACCTCACGAAATCCCTGCCGGCAAGCAAAGGCAAATACTGCTTTACCAGCAAGCCGGCCTTATCCAAATAGCCTGTTGTTTTGGGCAATAGCTGCAGCTGCAACTGCAGACACTCACTCAAATTACGTGCGCCAACCCCTGCGGGATCCAGATGATGAATATGCCGAAGTGCTGTTTGCAGTTCAAGCACATCGACATCCAGTTCTGCAGGTATCTGTTCCAGAATTTCTTCTAGCGATAGTTCCAAATAACCATCTTCGTTAATGCTATCCACCAACAACAAAGCCAGTAACTGGTCGCGCTCAGATAACGGCATCAGCTTTAACTGTGAAAGCAAATGCTCACGTAACGTCAGTTGCAGGGTTTCCTGCGGCTTAAAATCACTATCATCATCCGCAGGAGCTGCATTTTCATCCCAGCGGCTGCCATTTGAGAACTCATCAAACTCATCACCGAATTCAGCTGAGTAAGTTTCTGAGTAATCCGCACTCTTTACTTCAGGCCCCGCTAAATCCATGGCTGAAACAGTATCCGGCACAGCTAGATCAGCGTCATAGAAATCAGCACTGCTGTCGTTTTCAACAGGCAGCATCGAAATATTATCTTGCGGCGAGGACGCTAAATTGCCTTCTGGCGTTTCCCGCACCGCATCTGCTGAATCGACATCATTGCCATACTCATCCTCGCCCTCTTCACCTCTTTCCAGCAAGGGATTGGTTTGCATGAGCACGTCGATTTCCTGATTCAACTCTAATGTAGAAAGTTGCAACAGCCTAATCGCTTGTTGCAACTGCGGTGTAAGCGAGAGGTTCTGCGAAAATTTAAGGTGTAAACCCTGTTTCATAGCCTGAAATCTTTACCGAGGTAAACTTCTCTTACGCGCGTGTCGGCGACAATCTCACTTGGCGCACCGGAGGCGAACACATGCCCCTGATTCACAATATACGCGCGATCACAGATACCCAAGGTCTCGCGCACATTGTGATCTGTAATCAAAACACCAATATTACGCGCACTTAAAAAACGGATAATCTGCTGAATATCAATCACCGCTATCGGGTCTATACCTGCGAATGGCTCATCCAGCAAGATAAAGCTGGGGTTGGAGGCCAAGCAGCGCGCGATTTCTACGCGGCGACGCTCGCCCCCGGACAGACTCACCGCCGCACTGTCACGAATATGCGCAATGTGCAGGTCTTCCAGCAACGCCTCCAGCCTCTCTTCCATCGCTTCTTCTGACATTTCCTGTAACTGCAATATGGCCAAAATATTCTCTGACACCGTTAATTTACGGAAAATTGACGGCTCTTGCGGCAAATAAGACAAGCCCATTCTTGCACGCATATGGATCGGTAGATGGCTTAAATCCTGCCCATCCAACACAATACTGCCTGCATCAAGGGGGACGAGGCCGACCATCATGTAAAAACTGGTCGTTTTACCTGCGCCATTGGGACCCAGCAAACCTATGACTTCACCGCTTTTAATCGTCAAGGCAATGTCCTGCACGACCGTACGCGCCTTGTAAGCTTTACGTAACCCTTTTACCACCAGTTCACTCATCACATCTCACCCTCATTATTTTTTGTGTTTAGGGCTTGCCTACTTCAAGGCTACGGGTAAATCGCATATCTTTTACGGCAGGAATACCACCTGTCGACGGTATTGGCTTGGCGGGCTCAACTGAAGTGTCAGGCCTGACAGGCTCAGATGGTTTTTTATTCTTGGGCTGAATAATGGCGCGCACACGCCCCCCGGCACTCCCTGGCGTACTTGATTGCGAGCCGCCACCGATGACCTCTGCATACTCTGCATTTGCGTCATACATAATATAATCACCATGTACTATATCTTCGCCCCGCTTCACCCATGCTTTGGTGTAGAGCTGCACTTTATCCATGCGTCCATCGTATTCAATCCGTTGCGCACTGCCCTCCATGTACTCATTCTTGCCCTCACGCTTTTGCCTAAAGGTAGTAGGGTTGCCCAGTGAAGTGCTATGCTGAAAGCCTTCTTTATCTTCTCGCACGATTAATTTATCCGCACGGATCAGCAAGGTGCCCTGTGTCAGAATCACGTTGCCACTATAAGTGCTGATCTGTTTTGCATCATCCACCGTCACAGTATCGGCTTCCAAATCAATGGGCTTATCTCTATCAGCCGCCTCTGACAATGCCTGACTCGAAAAAGAAAACCACATAAAACCAACCAGCGCCAGGCTGATTAATCGAGCAATGGTTAAAGTTGGGTGCTGCTTATTCATAGCGTCTCCAAATGCGCATACTGCGCTGGTTATCTCTTTAATTCACTTAATTGCCGCCGCGTCAGCCAGCAACTAACGGGCTTATTGTTTGCCATTAGGCGGTTTTTTTACTTTACGGTTACTGACTTTTGCTTTAGTTGGCCTAGCTCCAGCAGCTGGCCGCTCATAATGCGCGCGCACCTTGTGTAACAAGGTTACAGTCTGTTTCTTTTTGTCGTAAACCATGCCTGTGGCATAAATCACGGTTTTTGGTGCCTGTTTAATCACAACAGGGCGCTCTGTGCTCACATATTCATCGTTGGGGCGAATTTCAAGATAGTCCGTTTCAACCGTCATTTCCTCTTTGCCCGCAAAAGCCTGGCGAGTTACCTTTACATTGCCTTGCAAATCAACCTGCTCGCCGTCTGAAGATACCTGACCCACATCTCCCTCCACCCTGGTATAAGGTTTATCTAGGGCATATTGCGTATAGCGCGGCTTCACCAGGTCTGTACTGTCATCATCGGGATAGTGCTTCATTTCTACTGCCGCTAGTTTGTAGCGTAGCGCCCCATTGATATCTGTTTGCGTCGTTTCAAAATTATGCATGATGTAATCAGGATCATGGCGGCTACTTCCGTCAATCCTGGGCTCTTGCGGCTGAACGGCCTTATCCACCCAAAACGTGACAAATGCCAAAAGCCCCAGCACTGCCAGTGGGAAGAAAATCGCTGACCTAGCTCCAAACTGCGTTGTCATAACCTAATCATGATGTATTGCATGCTCATTTAAGCGTTCCAAGACAACAGCACCTTAATTCGCAATGCTCGCCTGCGTTAAAAATTGTGCCATTTGTGCTTCCCAGGTATTTTGTGCGTGCATGATAAGTTCACACACCTCGCGCACAGCACCGCGGCCACCCGCTTTTTTTGTCACGTAATGCGCATGCTTTAATAATAGATCGGGCGAATCCGGTACGGCAATTGCCAAGCCACAATGCAGCATTGGCGGCAAGTCCACCACGTCGTCGCCCATAAATGCACATTGCGATGGCGTTAAACCGCTGGAGTGCATCAGATCCTGAAATGCCGCCAATTTATCTTCTGCACCCTGATAAAAGTGTGCAACACCCGTACTCTCCGCACGTTTTTTTACAACGTTTGAAGTGCGGCCAGTGATAATCGCCATGGAAACACCGGAGGCCTTCAGCAATTTCATGCCCAAACCATCATGCGCATGAAAAGTTTTATACTCCTGACCGTCATCACCGATGGTTAAGCCGCCATCGGTCATCACGCCGTCCACATCCAGAATCAGCAGTTTGATATTTTTAAAGCGCTGATTTAACGCCTCACTGATTGCCATCTTGCTCAATTAAACAACCTTTGCCCTTAATAAATCATGCATATTCAACGCGCCGACCAGCTTGCCGTCTACATTAACGACTAATAATCCGTTTATTTTACGCTGCTCCATTAACGCAACCGCATCTATCGCCATCGCATCCTCGGCAATGGTGGTCGGCTGGCTGCGCATGACATTAGCAATCACTGCCTGACCAATATTGACGCTTTGCTCAAAGGCACGCCTTAAATCCCCATCGGTAAAAATACCAATCGGGTTATCCAGCAAATCCACCACCGCCGTGAGTCCCAACCCCTTACGCGACATTTCTAGCAAAGCCTCAACCAGCGTAGCATGCTCAAGCACTTTAGGCACATCCTGGCCCGTGCGCATTAAATCACTGACACGCACCAGTAAACGCCGCCCTAAACTGCCCCCCGGGTGTGAGCGCGCAAAGTCTTCCGCCGTAAAATCACGCAAGTCGAGCACACAAAGCGCCAGAGCATCACCCAGCGCCAGCGCTACCGTTGTGCTCGATGTAGGCGCCAGTCCCAATGGGCAAGCTTCTTTTGCCACGTGCGCGCTCAAATGCACATCTGCCGCACCCGCCAGGCTTGAAGCATCATTGCCTGTAATGGCAATGATGCGGGCGCCCAAGCGCTTGAGTGGTGGCACAATCGCAAGTATCTCGTCGCTTTCACCTGAGTTGGATAGTGCAATAACAACATCATCTTCAGTAATCATGCCCAAATCACCATGACTAGCTTCTGCTGGATGCATGAAAAAAGCCGGCGTTCCGGTGCTCGCCAGGGTGGATGCTATTTTCCCCCCAATGTGTCCCGACTTACCCATGCCGCTGACGACCACGCGCCCCTTGCAATGCAAAAGCATCAACACGGCTTGTATAAAGCGATGATCAAGACGGCCAGCCAGTGCATCAATCTCTTTGGATTCCAAGTGCAGCACTTCTTTTGCCAGGGCCAGCGTGCGCTGTGCGTCTATATCAGAGCTATCCTTGGACGCAAAATCGTTCTCAGCTTGTAATAATGTTGTCATATGCGACTTAAACACACCCATCCACGACCTTTACAAAGGCCTAAATTCACCCATCCACTGACGGGCATAATAAAAATTAACACGCCTGCAGTCTGCAAGCAATTTATCGACCAGTATAAAAGCGTTTTATCCAAGCTAAAAGCTTAAGTTCGGTTGACCACGCCATTCTGGCGACAAAATGTGATTATAATCATATACAGGCATAGTTTTTGCTATTTGTGGACAGTTTTTTCATTAAAATTTACGTGCTAACCATCAAAAGCCACTCATCCACTAAGAACACAACGATCTGGAGGCGGTTCGAGCGGTTTGCGTAGGGAACGCTACTTGTGAATAACGCTGCTTAAAAGGGTAGAACAAAATGATTACAGTCTACTGCACAATCGACTGATGAAATAATCCGGGATTATGCTAAGCTCACAAATTAAATATCGGCTTACAAAAATTAAAATCTAATATCTCCATTTAATATGTTTGGCACACTTCCGTTAATTTTAATTCTACTCATCAGCTCAGTTATTGCTGTAGCGATTTTTCGCAAACTACGCCTGCCTGCAATGATTGCTTATTTTGGCGTAGGCCTGGCACTTGGGCCGCATACGTTTGGATTGCTGCCTGACGATGAGGCCAGCCGTGAATTTGCGGAGTTTGGCATTGTGTTTTTAATGTTCAGCATTGGTTTGGAGTTTAGCCTGCCTCAGTTGTACGCCATGCGCAAAAAAGTGCTGGGCTTGGGTGGCGCACAGGTATTTATCAGCCTGATTGTGATTATGACAGTTTCGATGTTTGCAGGCTTGAGCTGGCAGACTTCGTTTGTAATCAGCGCTGCATTAACCATGTCATCTACAGCTATTGTTTCTAAAATACTCGCTGAGCGCATCGACCTAAACTCGCGTCATGGGCGTTTGAGCATAGGCGTTTTACTGTTTCAAGACATTATTGTGGTGCCTGTGCTGGTGCTGATTCCCGCACTCGGTATTGCGGATGCAAATCTGCTGGACATATTAGGCATTGCTACACTTAAAGCTGCTGCCATGCTGCTATTTTTATTTACCGTAGGTAAATGGCTGATTAATCCCCTGTTCAATTTGGTTGCAAGCCAGCGCTCACGCGAGCTTTTTGTGATGAATGTGCTGATGATTACCCTGCTGGTTGCATTTGCCACGAAAACAGCCGGTTTATCTTATGCTTTAGGCGCTTTTGTTGCGGGGATGCTTATCTCTGAAACAAAATACCGCTATCAGGTTGAGTCAGACATCGCACCTTTCAGGGATATCCTGCTAGGCTTGTTTTTTATTAGTGTGGGCATGCTGCTTAATATCACACAGATTCTCAATAACCTGAGCCTGATATTGCTGTTACTGGCTGCATTTGTTTTATTCAAAGCCATCATTGTGGCACTGGTTGTACACTTTGTTAAATATGAAACCGGCGTTGCAATCCGCACAGGGATTATTCTTGCGCAGGCCGGAGAATTCGGCTTTGTCATACTCGCATTAGGTGCTGAACAAAACCTGATAAGCGGGCAGGCGCTCCAAGTTGTGTTAGCTGTTGCGCTCCTGTCAATGGTCATCGCGCCTGTGCTGATTCAATACAACGGTCGCATCGCCAGGCGCCTCGTGAGAAGCTACTCACGCAACAGCAGCCATCTTGTGAATGAAATAGAGCAAGCGGGTAAACATCTGCAGGACCATGTGGTGATCTGCGGCTACGGGCGGAGCGGCCAATATCTGGGCAGGTTTCTAAGGGAAGAAAAAATCCCCTACATCGCGCTTGATATCGACCCTGCCAGAGTACTTGAAGCCGCAGCGGCGGGAGAGAACGTCATGTTTGGCGATGCTGCCAGGCGTGTGGTGCTGGAGGCTGCAGGTGCTGCCCGCGCCAAGGCACTCATCATCAGCTACGCTGACAACCGCGCAGCCATGAAAATTTTACATATTGCACAGGAGAGTTACCCTCAGTTACCCGTGATTGTGCGTACGGTAGATGACTCTAACATGGAGATTCTGCGTGAGGCCGGCGCGACAGAGGTTGTTCCAGAGATTCTTGAAGGCAGCCTCATGCTTGCTTCTCATGCACTGATGCTGCTTGGTGTTCCGTTAAACCGCGTTGTTAAGCGCATCCGATTATTTCGTGAAGAACGCTACAGCATGTTTAAAGGCTACTTTCACGGCATTTCAGACGTAGAAAACGAGGCTTTGGAGAAGCAGGAGGTTCGTCTGCACTCCATTATCATTACCGCCGGGGCTTATGCCATTGGTCGACGTCTATCTGAAATGCAACTGGAAAGCTTTGATGTGGAAATCAAACACATCAGACGCCCCAACTCACACGGCGCAAAAATTAACGAACAGAGCCTCATTGCCGAAGGCGATGTCGTTGTGCTGCTTGGACAACCCACAGGCCTGACCAATGCTGAAAATGCCTTGCTTATGGGGAAAGTTGCGCTTAAATAACATGAAAAAAAAACACATCACTATCGTCGGGGGTGGCATTGCAGGCTGCATGACTGCCATGGAGCTGGTAAAACGGGGCTGTCGCGTCACGGTTGTGGAGCGCAATCAAATTGCCAGCCAAACTTCCGGGGAATCTTCATGGGCGGGTGCAGGGCTTGCTTTCCCGCTACTACCATGGATGTATCGTGATGAAGTGAACCAACTCGCGCTGGCAGGTGCTAATCTGTATCAGTCAGTCAGCGCCCAATTGCTGCAAGAAACAGGCATTGACCCTGAATACATGCAAAGTGGCATGCTCATTAAACCGCCTTTTGACGAAACCGTCGCCACGCAATGGTGTATGCGCAACCATGTGCCATTTGAAAAAACCGGGGACGATTTACTGCTACCCCAAGTTGCACAGATAAGAAACCCCCGCTTATTGCAAGCACTTAAACAGTGGCTGCTTTCACACAAGGTGACCTTACTGGAAAACACGCAGCTACTGCCGATTGCCAATACCACCACGCTTAATCAATGGAAAACGACTAGAGGCGAAACGCTGGAAGCGGATTTATTCATTGTTACCTCCGGTGCATGGAGTTATGAGCTACTCAAAGAAACTGCGGTCAACCTCACCATCAAGCCGATGCGCGGGCAAATTCTGCTTTACCAGATACCAGTGAACACCCTGCCGCACATTGTATATCAGGACGGATTTTATCTTTTACAACGGCGGGATGGTTACCTTCTGGCTGGCAGCACTCTCGAAGACGTCGGATTTGATACCAGTGTCACCGAGGCTGCAAAACTTGAAATGCAGGCCAAAGCTGAGGCTATTTTGCCTGCACTTAAAGGTATGTCCATTCACAAGCACTGGAGTGGACTGCGCCCGGGCACACCCGAAAACCTGCCCACCATCAGCCAGCACCCAACCATTGCCAACCTTTATCTGAATACAGGGCATTTCAGATATGGCGTCACCATGGCACCCGCGAGTGCAAAACTGATATGCGACCTCATCTTTGGGGAAAAACCTGAAATTGACCCAACCCCTTATCGCTGCTTAAGTTAACTCAGTATGGTTACTTTTCTGGCTTTCTACAAAGCCGAAGCTTCCGGATTGACATATGATTAGCGTATACAAGCTATCTACGCGTTGTTAAAATAGCGTGATACGGCGCTCATGCTTTGCCGAATTTAATCACCCTAGGATGTGACATGCTTTTAATGATCGACAACTACGACTCATTCACCTATAACCTTGTGCAATATTTGGGTGAACTTGGCGAAGAGGTGCTAGTGTATCGTAACGATGAAATTGATTTAGCCAAAGTCGCAGCGCTCAATCCGGATCGCATTGTGATCTCACCTGGCCCCTGCACGCCTAATGAAGCTGGCATCAGCGTGCCGCTCATTAAAGAATTTGCCGGAAAAATCCCCTTACTCGGCGTCTGCTTAGGTCATCAAAGCATCGGTCAGGCATTTGGCGGAAATATCATACATGCCAAACAGTTAATGCATGGCAAAACCTCACTTATTTACCATAAAAATATCGGGGTTTTCAAAAACCTACCCAATCCCTACACCGCAACACGCTACCACTCTTTAGTCATCGAAAGAGAATCGTTACCGGATTGCCTTGAAATTACTGCCTGGACAGACGACGGCGAAATTATGGGCGTACGCCATAAAACCTTGGCGGTTGAAGGTGTGCAGTTTCACCCTGAATCTATTCTCACCGAACATGGGCATGAACTATTAAACAACTTTTTGAAAGCTGATGCGTGAGTTACCCCCAAACACTTAACCATCTGATTGCAGGCCAAGATTTAAGCTTTGAAGACATGCAAAGCTTGATGCATCAGGTTATGGCTGGAGAATTAAGCTCGGCGCAGATTGCCGCATTATTAATCGCACTACGCATTAAAGGTGAAACTGTGGATGAAATTGCCGCAGCAGCCAGTGTGATGCGTGAGCTTTCTACTAAAGTCGATATTCTTGATACATCCCATTTATTAGATACCTGCGGTACAGGGGGTGACGGCATACAAACATTTAATGTGTCTACGGTTAGTGCCTTTGTCGCGGCCGCTGCTGGCGCCAAGGTCGCCAAGCATGGCGGACGCTCGGTTTCTTCTGTCTGCGGCAGTGCAGATGTGCTTGAGGCACTCGGTGTAAGCGTGAATCAAACACCTGAACAGGTTGCCGGCTGTGTAAATGAAATTGGCCTGGGCTTTATGTTCGCCCCCAATCATCATAGCGCAATGAAGCACGCCGCGCCTGTGCGCAGAGAGCTAGGGGTGCGCACCCTGTTTAACTTACTGGGCCCATTGACTAATCCTGCCAATGCAAAGCGTCAGGTTATGGGCGTATTTTCTGCTGCACTCACTGCCAAACTGGCGCATGTGCTCAAGCAGCTTGGTAGTGAACACGTAATGGTGGTATGCGGCGCAGATGGTATGGATGAAATCTCATTTGCAGGTGATACGCACATCGCCGAACTCAAGGCCGGGAGAGTGCACGAATACACTGTTCACCCGCAGCAGTTTGGCTTGAACGCACACGAGTTGACCAGCATCCAGGTGCGTGACGCCAATGCTTCAAAAGCCATGATTCTAGAAGTTCTGAGCGGAAAACACGGGCCTGCGCGGGATATTGTGTTACTTAACGCAGGTGCGGCTATTTATGTTGCCGGCATCGCACCGGATATGCAGGCGGGCATCGCCACTGCCGCAGATATGCTCGACAGCGGCAAAGCCATGCAGAAATTGCAACAGCTCATCACAAAAACTCGCGCATGAGTAAGTACTTGCTATCGGCCATAGCGCTATTAATAAGCGGAGCTATACTATCAGGCTGCAAACCGCCGGCAACGCATGGCAATGCTCCCGAGCCGAATATAATTGAAAGCTCGGTAACTCAGAATGCCGAAATTGAACGTGCCTACACACAAAAATTAAGTGACGTTCAGGTTCTGGGACACGGTGAAGTGGTCAAGTTATTGTCGGATGACAACAAAGGTTCACGCCATCAGAGGTTTTTAGTCAAGATCAATAACAGGCAAACTTTATTGTTTGCCCACAATATAGACCTAGCGCCCAGAATTCCTTTGCAGATAGGGGATAAAGTCACGTTTCATGGCGAATACGTTTACAATCCCAAAGGCGGCATCATACACTGGACCCACCATGACCCTAAAGGTGCGCATGTCACAGGCTGGGTCATGTTGAATGGCCGGAAGTACCAATAGTATCCCCTTGATAACGCATGTTAAGATGCTACGAAACACCTAAATCCAACAAAGTAACAAGCAAACTAAAATGTCTGATATCCTGAATAAAATTATTGCCACCAAAGTAACCGAAGTGGCCGCCGCCAAAATGCGCAACTCCCCCGCCTCCATGCAGGAAGAGGCGCAGACAGCACTGCCACCGCGTGATTTTATTGGCAGCATTCGCACAAAAATAGCTAACCGGCAGCCTGCCGTGATTGCAGAAATCAAAAAAGCCAGCCCTTCAAAAGGGGTGATCCGCGCTGACTTTAAACCAGCCGAAATTGCGAAAAGTTATGAGCAAGGCGGTGCTGCGTGCTTGTCAGTACTCACTGACAGAGAATACTTTCAAGGCTCACCCGCCTATTTAAAAGAAGCACGTGCAGCCTGTGGCCTTCCGGTATTGCGCAAAGACTTCATGATTGACCCCTATCAGGTCTATGAAGCGCGGGCCATGGGGGCTGATTGTATATTGCTGATCGCAGCCGCCCTCAGCCTGGAAAAGATGCGCGAACTTGAACAAATTGCCCATCATTTAGGTATGGCTGTTTTAGTAGAAGTACACGACGGTAAAGAGTTAGACCTTGCACTACAACTGGAAACCCCCCTGTTAGGCATCAACAACCGCAACCTGCGCACCTTTGAAGTAAGCCTAGACACAACGCTAGGGTTATTGGCACGCATCCCTGAAGACAAAATCGTCGTGACGGAATCCGGCATTTTTACTTCAGATGATGTTGCACTGATGCGCAAAAATAACGTGCACACCTTTTTGGTGGGGGAAGCATTTATGCGCAAACCCGAGCCCGGCAACGAGTTGGCTCGTGTGTTTGCTCAAGGCTAAAGCACTATTTTGAAATTAAGGAATTAAAATGAGCTACCCTTATTCTCGCCCGCGCCGTATGCGTAAAGATGCGTTTTCACGCCGCCTGATGCGGGAAAATATGCTTACTACTGATGATTTAATCTATCCGGTATTTGTGCTGGATGGCGAGCAGCGTACCGAAGCAGTGAGCTCTATGCCTGGCGTCAAACGTCAAAGTCTGGACATTCTGCTCAAAACGGCTGCGGAGTGTGTGCAGCTTGGTATTCCTGCGATTGCGATTTTTCCTGTCGTGGATAATGCATTTAAAAGCCTGGATGCAGCCGAAGCATACAATCCTCAGGGTTTGGTGCAACGCACGGTTGCCGCACTCAAATCCGCCCACCCCGAGCTTGGGGTGATTACAGATGTAGCGCTTGACCCTTACACCACACATGGTCAGGACGGCCTCATTGATGAAAACGGTTACGTGCTGAATGACGAAACCATCGAGGTCTTAGTCAAACAGGCAATTTCACACGCCAATGCAGGCGCCGACATCGTTGCGCCAAGCGACATGATGGATGGCCGCATCGGACAGATTCGGGAAGCATTGGAAAGCACGCAAAACATACATACGCGGATTTTGGCCTATTCGGCAAAATATGCATCGGCCTTTTATGGCCCATTTCGTGACGCTGTGGGCTCAGCCGCAAACCTGGGCAAAGGCAACAAATATACTTACCAAATGGACCCGGCCAATAGTGATGAAGCCGTGCAGGAAGTAGCCCTGGATATTTCTGAAGGGGCTGACATGGTGATGGTAAAACCCGGCATGCCTTATTTAGACATCGTACGCCGAGTAAAGGATGAGTTTGGCGTACCCACTTACGCCTACCAGGTAAGTGGAGAGTATGCCATGCTCAAGGCAGCCTCTCTCAATGGCTGGCTCGATGAAAAAGCCTGCGTTCTAGAAAGTCTGCTCGCTTTTAAGCGTGCAGGTGCAGACGGAATTTTGACCTATTTTGCAATGGATGCAGCACGCTGGCTGAAGTAATCTGAGGAAACACGCTTGATTAAACAACAACCGCAAAAGAGACGCTCCAGTGAATGATACGCTAGCACAACGCTTTCGCTTCTGTACTACATTGCCGAGCATTCCCGCCATCGCAATGAAAGTTGTTGCGCTCGCAAATGATCCTTATACAGACATGGTGCAGGTCTGCAACCAGATTGCTTACGACCCTGCGCTGTCGATAAAAATCATCAAAGCTGCCAATTCCCCTTTGTATAAATCACGACGCGCACCTGAAAACGTGCGCCAGGCAGTCAGCATGCTAGGCACCCAAGCGGCTACGATGATTGCATTATCATTTTCCATCACAAACTCGCTGATGCAGCATCATGCTAACGGCAGCGTCGGCAACAACCTGTTCTGGCGACGCACGATTTTAACCGCTCTGGCCGGACGTGCACTAGCCGAGAAATTACACTACAAAGCACCGGATGATGTGTTTCTGGCCGCTTTGCTGCATGATGTTGGCATCCTGGCCTTTGATGCCATGATGACTGATGAGTATGCCCCTGTTTATGCTAATGCATCCAGTCATGAAGCACTTTTAGCCGCTGAACGCGCTACTTTTGGCGCAGGTCACGATGAAATTGGCTATGCTTTACTCAAGCGCTGGGGAATGCCCGACTACATTTCGCACGCATGCCTAGCTAGCCATGGGCAACCGGGTCCTCAAGACAGCCAGTCCATCATCACGGCTTGTGTAGCTACTTCCGGCTATATTGCTGATTATTTCCTGGCACCAAAAAAAGAAGCTGCGGTGTCCGCTGCGGTCAACGCTGCCAAGTGCTGGCTGAATCTGGAGCATACCGCACTGATTGAGATCATCGAAATCATCAAAATTAGCCTGCATCCCGTGGAAGAGCTATTTGAGATCACCCTAGTTCACCCGTCAGAACTAAACGGACTGATGGATGAAGCTAAAGAACTGATTGAAATGCACTCATTAATGAAAATGCGCGACCTGGAAGAGCGCTCACAGCGCGATACGCTGACGGGTGCTTACAATCGCGGCTACTTTGATAACGCATTGCGGGCTGAGTTTGACTTATCCAACAGGCAAGGTCTGCCTTTTACAATTGCCATGATAGACATTGACCACTTTAAACAGATCAATGATAAGTATGGGCACCCAACAGGCGATGCGATTCTAGTGGCAGTGGTACGCGAGATCTTTGGTCAGATTCGTCAGGATGATATATTTGCCCGTTACGGCGGAGAGGAGTTCGCTGTATTGCTACCAGGCACCTCGTTGCTGTCATCCGCCAAACTATTAGTGCGCCTTAAAGATTGCGTAGCGAATATCGCTTATGCACACGAGGATGGCAGCGTGATAAAAGTCACGGTATCCATTGGCGTAGTATCTAACATGGACGGAGGCGAGCGTTTTGAGCATCATGCAGATTTAATGCGCGCAGCTGACCAGGCACTCTATGCCGCAAAACACGCGGGCAGAAACCAGATTGTCGTATGGAACAAAACGCTGCCCACAGTCTATTAAAAGTTCAACTTCAGCAACGCTTGTAATCAGCCTGCAATTCCTGACAGTACATCATTTCACCGCAATATGGCTTGCGTGGATTACAAATGCGGCAATTGATGCTCTCTTGGCACTTCTTTTTCCAATAGCGCCTTGACACCGTCCAAATTGAGACGCAGGGCATTGCTGCCATCAGCAGGACGCTTGGTTGTAACGCGAATGTCATCCACTTCGAACACGCTGAGTTTTATAAGTCCGGTATCCGTTTCTAGTGTAAATACGGGAACCGTCTTGCGATAATCACCTTTTTTATCACGCTTGCCATCATTCATGATGCGATATGATTTTTCATTCACATCAAAAGGAATCTGCTGGTTTAGCAAAAACATTTCCACCTCTTTGATGCTGTCCGCAAACAAATGTATCTGCGTTTCCGCACATAGCCCTGCCGTACCATCCAACACTGCACCGGTGAGATGCGGGTTGAATTTTTGCAATAGCTGCATGGTATAAAAAGCGTTCTGGCGCAAATCACGCAGATTTTCTGGGTGCGTTTCACCCAGAAAAAGCGAGTTGTATAATTTAAGCGCTTCTTCGATTTCAGTATTTGAGGGCAAGGCATGATACTCGACAGCGCCAAGTTGCTTGCCTGCTTTCTTTTTTGCATAAGCAAAATCTGAAATACCTTCCTCAGCCATCATGCGGGCAGCTTGCTGCGCTATTAATTGTCTTAAATGTTGCACGTTATCTTTCATTATTCTTCTTCTGCAATTGACGATACCAATAATCCTGCATCTGCTGATTATATTCCGCAACACCGTTGATTAGCTGCATTGAACTATCACAAATGCTGACCATCAACACTGGATAGCCTGTTTCCATATCAGGTGATGCATCCACTGTAGCCATTTGCAAACATGGTGCTGAGTTTTCCTGCTTGGTCGTTGACATGTCGAGCTTAAGCATGCGGAGCTTGCTTAAACTGATATCTCGAGCCGCGACAGTCTGCCCCCCCTCATTTTTGATTGAATCCAGCAATTGCATTATGTCGAGTACGGCATCTTTTTTGACGGGTTTTGCTTCACTCAACTCAGCACTAGCGGCCTCGGTTTTTTGTGATCCACTACCCCTTGCCTGATTCGCTGATGACATCGCACCAGAACTATCGTTGGCGCCCGCTACCACGGCAGGCGCTGAGATTGGTGCTGACGCAATCTCATTCGTTGCGGGGGACGAGTGGTCCAATGCAATAGATTGGTGCTCACCTTGACCAATTACATGCCCAGGTTGAGTTGCCATTGTCTGCTCTTGCGCAGGCGCCCCCGTAGCGCGCGCTTTGCGTCGCATTAGCGGCGCGTTCAGTTCTGCTGCATTTTTATCCTTCATCAGCGCAACTGCGTTGTTTTTATCTGTATTAAAAGCATGCTCAGGGAAAGCATCTGGCCAAGTCGCTTTTTCTGGCGCCATTTGCCAGAAAATCAACATCACCACCAAGGCCGTAGCCAAGCCACCCACCCCTGCGCGCTGCCAATTTGAAACCAGCGGTTTTTTCAGCCACATCATGCACGATTGCCACCAGACACGCTGTTCTTTTTCAAGTGTTTGACGCGCGTAACTCAGTACGGCACGGCTGGTGTTTTCATGAGGCGCTGATAGCCTGTCAGGCGCGTGCTGCAACGCTTGTCGCAAATGTTCATCACGTATCGTCATACCATCACACCAAATGTCCGCCGTTTAATCCACCATAGGTGGCAAATAAGCCCCCATGCATGCACGCAACTTGAATAAAGCATATCGCAGACGACTTTTAATGGCTTCAAATTCAGCATTCAGCACCAGGCGCATTTCATCCACACTCAACCCATCCTCATGGTGTAACAAAAATGCCGCACGCTGCATGGCTGGCAAGCCGTCCAGACAATGCAGCAGGCGCTGTCCGGCCTTGCGCCAAAATACCTGCTGTTCCGGCTCTAAAGCGTGGGCTGCAGGCCATGATTGCCAGGGCGAGCCCGGTTCATCATCCAGCCACCCCTCATCCACTGAAACTTCACGGCCGCTTTTACGCAATATATCTATCGTCCGATGATGCGCCAGTGTGTATAGCCATGTTTTAAAACTTGCATTTTCACGTGGCTGCCACTGCAGTCGCGCATCAATTAAGCGTATCCACACATCCTGAAAAACATCATCCGCCTGTGCGTTGAATGCGCCTCCCATTAGCCTGCGTATATAGCGATAAATTGGCCTTTCATGTCGCTGGTATAACAATTCAAAAGCGCGCATATCGCCCGCACAGAACTTGCGCATGAGGTCTTCATCCGTCGTAATTGATTCACCCATACTTTAATAAAATCGCCCGGCTTATTGGTTAAACGCGTAAAACAGATAATGGCAGCACCTGAAAATTAAGGTCATGACTAGCCCTTGGTTTTAATATCCAGCTGTTTTAGCTTACGGTACAAGTGTGTACGCTCCAGGCCTGAGACTTCGGCCAGCTTATTCATATTACCGGCCACACTTTTAATATGGTGTGTAAAATAAAGGCGCTCAAAATCATCTCTTGCCTCTCGCAATGGCTGCTCCAGATTAAATTCTGCCACAGCAGCTAATTTGCCTGCCAGGGCAACTTCTGAGTTTGAATGCGCAATATTATGCTGCGGTGTATCATCAAACTGATGTATCACCCTGCTAACATCGTCTAATCCGATCTTTTCACCCAAACTTGTCTGTATCAGATTGCAGACCACAGCCTCCAGTTGGGCAATGTCGCCTGGCCAGGGGGCATTGCGCAGCGCATTGAGCGCAGCGACATCAAACTCCCGATACGGGATATCAAACAGTTCAAACTGTAAATTTGCAATCGCCACAACCAGGTCAGGAATATCTTCTTTATGCTCATCCAGAGATGGAACGCGTAAAGATGTCGTAGATAGAATTTGTAATAAATTATGGTCAAACAAGCCCTCTGCCTGCAATTTAGGCAAGTTATGGCTGGTCGCGCAAACCACACGTACATTATATTTTTCAGCCTTGGTAAGGAGTAACAGCAAACCCTTTTGTTCGGTTTTGTTAAACTCGGCAATCTCATCAATAAACAGCACCCCATCTGTCACCTGTGCCAAAATGTCTAAAGGCGCCTGCACGAGCTGGCTGAATTCCTGCAGGTGCAACCATGGCGTATTGTCATTCTGCAAAAACCGCGCGCACAACTCAGCACCACCGCCCTTGGGTCCAATCAGCAACACAGGCGCGGGCGCAACGCTGTTGCTCGCCGCTATCTTGTCCAAACGCTCCTTCAAGGCGATGACAAGCGGGCTTTTTCCTAAACTCACCAGATTCATTTCAGAGCGCGGCAGTTGCTCGCTGTGCTTCAAGGCAGTTGCTACGGTTTTCAAAAGCTTTTGTAAGGCTATAGGTTTTTCCAGAAAATCAAACGCTCCGATGCGCGTGGCTTCAACTGCAGTATCAATGGTGCCGTGACCAGACATCATGACAACAGGCATGGTCAGCAAATTAGCGTTTGCCCACTCTTTCAGTAAACTGATGCCATCACAATCCGGCATCCAGATATCAAGCAACACTACATCCGGGCGCTCATGTGAGCGCATGGCACGTGCCACTGCAGCGTTCTCGGCCAGCTGCACGCGATACCCTTCATCTTGCAGGATGTCACGCAACAACTCACGGATTCCCACTTCATCGTCAACCACTAATATATGTTTTGATGCCATAAGTCTTTAAACTCTAGTTTCAATAGATCTCTACTACTCATTAAAGAGCGGGATAGTGATAGTGACTACGACACCACTACCTCCCAACTCAGATTGCGCAATATTCTCAATTTTAATACTGCCTCTATGCTCCTCAACTATTTTTTTCACAATAGCCAAGCCAAGCCCTGTACCATGGGGCTTGGTTGTCATATAGGGCTCGAATACCCGCGTCACCATCTCGGCCGGCAAGCCACTGCCATTATCTTGCACGGTTAATATCATGTTGTTTTGCCATACGCCAGTATGGACCATGATTATCGGCGATGACTGGTCAATCAAGGCATCCTGTGCATTCTGCAACAGATTATGCAGCACCTGACGCAACATGTTGCTATCACCCTTAATCAGGATCTTCTCATGTGCCAGCTGTAAATCTATTTTTACTTTAGGCATATCATACAAAGACAATATCTCTTTAATCAGGGCATTGATATCCAGTTTATTGAGGTGCAAAGAAGGCGACCTTGCGTATTCGCTAAACTCATTTACCATCTGTTTTAAAGCATCCACCTGATTCACAATCGTCTGTGTTGAGCGCTGTAACACCTCGGCATCGGCACTTTCCAATTTATCGCTTAGCCTGTGTGCAATGCGCTCAGCAGACAACTGAATAGGCGTTAAAGGGTTTTTTATCTCGTGTGCCAAACGCCTTGCCACCTCACCCCATGCGGCATCGCGCTGCGCCTGCACCATCGCCGTCGCATCATCAAACACTGCAACATAGCCCCCATCAGGGAGTTTTGTGCCGCGTACGGTAATAATTTTCTGGCCCTGAGATGCCACCAATTCAACCTGCGTTTGCACATCGTCTTTCTGCGGGCTAGCGTCGTCAGGCTTGCAATGCGAGGCAATCACATGAAAAAAATTGGCCAAGTGCGGCTGTTTTTCAATAATTTTATCTGGGGTAAACCCTACATAGCTTTCCAGTGACACGCCTAAAATACTGACGGTTGCCTGATTGAATGTACGCAACTCACCACGCTCGTTTAACGCAAGCACACCTGATGACAAATGTGCCAGTATGGTTTCCAGATAACCACGCGCGGCTTCCACGCGGGCGCGGTTTCTACCTGCCGCCCTGGTGGCGTCACCCAGCTGTTGTGTCATGCTGTTAAAGGATTGAACCAGCACGCCTAACTCATCTTTACCATGTGCAGGCAGCATGGTGCTGTAGTCACCGCTAGCAATCGCTTTTGTGCCTTCTGCCAAAACACGTAACGGCGCAGATAAACGCCGGCTCAGCACAAAGGCAATCGCAACCGCTGTCAACATCGACAGCATCATGACCAATGTGAGCGTTAAAGCAAATACTTCTCGCAATGCTGTGCGGCTATACGATAGCTGTTGATAATCCTGATAAACATCCTGCACAGATTCAGCTGTCGTTGCCAGCGCTTTCGGCACGGGCTGCATCAACTGCAGAATACGTGTTTCACCCACCAAATCCTGCACATTCACAGGCACCAACACGCGCAGAAACAAGCCTTTGCCATCGATAGGTTCAATATTGCCATAAAGGCGCTGACGTGCCTGCCTCAACTGCGCAATACTAGGCAAATCAGGCAGAAAACTGCTGGCATCGCCACTGGATACAGCCAGAATCCTGCCTTGTGGTGTCAGGAGCGTTGCTTCTTGCACCGCGTTACGTTCGCGTAACTCATTCAGGGTCGCAAAATGTGCGTTTGCGGGTAACAGGGCAAGACTTGTTGCCATACCCTCTCCCTTTTCCTTCACATCTGCCAGCATAATCTCCAGCGCAGTCTGCCCAAGGTTCAAGCCACCCTCAAGTGCGGACTCCACCTTGACATTAAACCAAGACTCTATCGAGCGTGTTAAAAAGTTGACCGACACCAAATACACGATTAACCCGGGAATAACTGCCATTAAGGCAAAAGAGCCTAACAGCCTGAGCGTGAAGCGGCTTCCCATCACACGCTGGCGAATATTCTGATACAGCTTGAAAAGCTGTATCGCAATCAATACAACCAGTATCAATACCAACAAGCCGTTAAGCACTACCAGCAAGGTGTAATACTCACCGGATGCGGCAGTGTTTGCACTCGCGTTAGAAAGCAAGTACAGTAAAAATCCGCCTAAAAACGCACTGGTAAATACGATGTATTTCATTTAAGTAAATTGGGAACCCACTCAAATCGTTGCGAGCTCATCTTCCACTCATTAGACGACATACCCTCCACCTGCATCGCCTTGGGTAAGGTTTTATGATCCAGACGCATCATAAGTGCCGCCTTGTAAGGCCTTTCCTTCTCTACATCTTTCTTTTGGAATACCTTGAGATCCTGAATCACAGATAAATCCTCCATCGCCTCATCCAGTGTTGCCAAAGCTCGCTGTTGCTCATTGCGCACGAGAATATACTGTCTGGTCAACGCGTGGTAACTCAGGCTTACTTGCTGTACTGTCGTGACGATTTCGTCATCAAACCAATACGTTCTGGGCGAAAACAGCTGAAACTCAATGATGAAGTTAAAAGTGAACCCTTTGAGAATCGCCTTTTCCATCTCCTTGCTGAAGTTAATTTCAGCATCCGCATTCAATAAAAACTCATCTTCATAGCTAATGATATTAGCACTTCTGATATGCAGGCTATTAGAGGCAGCAACACTCGTGCCAGTCAGCAACACAAGCCCTAACACGCAGAATAATTGCTTGAGAAAACACGGAACAAGCCGTCGAGCGTGATGCAACTTACCTGTAATGAGCATGTCCGTGAAATACATGTACTGAAGCACATTATTTGCGCGCCATAGGCGTTTGGCCTGCAGCAACCGATAAAGCCAAAGCAGCCTTGCCTTAATGCTTTTGTAACAAAGCATAGAAAAAACCATCATGCAGATTGTTTGGAATGAGTTGCCCATTCATGTATATCATGTTGTTATATTGTTGACTCAATACCGACTCTATCGGCAGTTGCCTTGCATCAACGTGGTTATTTAAAAACTGATTGATCTGCTCCTGATTTTCTTCATGGAAAACAGAACAGGTGACATAAAGCAATTTACCACCCTTTGCCAGCTTCTGCCACAAACTGGGCAGGATTTTACGCTGCTGCAAAGCAAAAGCACTTACATCGCCCTCACGGCGTAACCATTTGATATCCACATGACGCCTAACGATTCCCGACGCTGTGCAAGGAACATCTGCCAAAATTCTGTCAAATAGCCTACCATCAAACCACTCATCTGTCGCCGCATCACCCACCAGTAAGTTAGCCTGCAACTGCAAGCGCGTTAAATTACTTTGCACACGTGCCAGACGTACTTCATCGCTATCCAGACCTGTCAGATGCACGTTAGCCAATTCCAGCAAATGACCGGCCTTACCACCGGGCGCGCAGCAGGCATCTAACACCCGCATTTCTGCCTGCACATCCAATAGAGGTGCGGCGAGTTGCGCACCGTAATCCTGCACAGAAACGACGCCATCTTTAAATCCGGGGATTTTTTCAACCGCAACCGGCTTAGCCAGCATCACTGCATGCTCACCCAGGTGTACCCCTTCAATCGCCTGGTCCTGCAGCAAGTTGAGATAATCTGGCATCGTGATTTTTTTCTGGTTCACGCGCAAGGTCATCGGCGGGTGCTGATTACCAGCCACCAGCATCTGTTGCCAATGTGCCGGATATTGCAATTTAAGCTTATTGATCCACCACTGTGGATATGAATAACGCGCGACTTCGTTAGTGTCGGCAAACACTGTTAACCGGGCTTTCTGCCGCAGGAAATTTCGCAAAACGCCATTCACCAAGCCTTTTGCCCAAGCTTTTGGCACAGGCCTTTTCAACTGATTCACTGCATGCACCGCCTGATTCACCACAGTAAAGGCGTCTGCTTTATCATGCATCAATTGATATATCGCTACCAGCAACAATGTATGGATGCGGCGATCAGTCAATGGCTTTTCAAGTAGCTGACGCAGATACACCTCAATCTCACCATAAAAACGCAGCGTTCCATAGCTTAAATCAGCACCGCCACCACGCTGCTGTGGCGTAGCCTGAGGAAAACGCACCTGTGCTTCAGGCAACGCCAGCGTAAGATTGCGCCCGGACAGCACCTGGTTAACAGCGTCGGCGGCAATGAGTTGAGAGAGATACACAATACACTTCTAACTTAAGGACTAAAGCCAGATTTTACTTGATAATGCGCGGATTGGGGGTAAGCTATCGGATAGCTGTCATCGTACCGCGTCATTCATGCGTTAGGTGACTGTCTAACACAAGGAGTGTGCCATGCAACGTTCTATTTTATTTTCTATTCTATTAAAACGCGTGCTGATTTCTGCCTTTCTACTATGCACTGCCAACATATCAACCGCAGCCGATGTAGGCGTATCAATCAGCATTGGCCAGCCGGGCTTTTACGGCCATATAGAAATAGGCGATTACCCCTACCCACAACCGCGTGTCATCTATAAAAAACCCATTGTCGTTCACCGCCACGTCGACGTGTATGAGCCAGTCTATTTACGCGTGCCCCCCGGCCATGCCAAAAACTGGCCTAGATATTGCAGCCATTATCACGCATGCAGCCAGCCCGTGTATTTTGTGCAAGACAGCTGGTATCAGCATGAATATGCGCCGATTTACCGCGAACGTCATCACGGAAGCTATGACGACAGGCAAAACAACGGCAGACATCACGAACAACATAGAGGCAACGGTAAAGGCAAACGCCACGATTAATCCAGACTTCCAATTAGGTCTTGCCTGTGGCTGATAATCAACACTAAAGCCAACAAGTTGGCAAGGCTTGCTAAAAATGGCAACCCCACACAATTTGATGGATTTTTTGTGCAAATTTTATGATTCAATAGTCATGCTATTGACAGAAAATTTGCACAAAAAAGATGCAGAATGGGCAAGTTGACATTCAAGTAGATGTGGAATCGCCTAATAATGGAAAATCTGAGTTAAATTCAACAGGCACCTTACTGGCAACGCACAGAGAATGGCAGCCAAATAGAGCGTTAGCACTAGAAGATGGAAAGTCTCATCAAAACTGACTCAGTTACTGCAAAATAGCAGACAAAGCCTCCAGCAACAATTTTGATTGCGGGTCTGTGCCAATCGTAATACGCAAGTAAGGAGAAATGCGGCTAGGTGTTTTAAAATGGCGCACAATGATGCCATGATCACGTAGTTTTGCAGTTAATTCAGCGCCAGCGTATGTTTTATGTTTGGCAAATATAAAGTTTGCCCCTGATGGCAACACTTCAAAACCCAGACGCAGCAAATCCTGAATCAATGCTTCTCTGGTAGCCACAACTTGCGTGCAAGTCTTTTCAAAGTAGGCTACATCCTCTATCGCAGCAATCGCGCCCGCTGACGCAAATCGGTCTATCGGGTAGGAATTAAAACTGTCCTTAACACGGGTCAAAGCCTCTATCAAGACCGGTGAGCCTAACGCATACCCCACGCGTAATCCTGCCAATGAGCGTGCCTTCGATAGCGTATGCGTCACCAGCAGATTAGGGTATTGGTGAATTAAATTCACTGCGGATTCAGTGCCAAAATCGACATACGCCTCATCTATGACGACTACCGAACCGGCATTGTTTTGCAGCAACTTCTCAATTTGCGCCAATGCTAAAGGAATTCCCGTCGGTGCATTGGGGTTAGGAAATATAATCCCGCCATTGGGCTGATTGTAATCGTCAATGTTAATGGTGAAATCCGCTGTTAACGGAATGGTTTGGTACTCAATCTCATATAACCCACAATACACGGGATAAAAACTGTAGGTAATATCAGGAAATAACAATGGCAACGTATGCTTTAACAGTGCCTGGAATACATGCGCCAGCACTTCATCTGAACCGTTGCCAACAAACACCTGATTTGCATTTAAACCATGTGCTTGAGCAATCACGGCCTTCAAAGCATCAGAATTGGGGTCAGGATATAAACGCAAGCTATCAGATGCCTCGAGCTTTAACGCTTCTATCACTTTGGGACTTGGGCCATAAGGATTTTCATTGGTGTTGAGTTTAACCAAGTTTTCCAACTTAGGCTGCTCACCCGGGACATAAGGGGTTAGCTTATGGACAATATCACTCCAAAATTTGCTCATATTTGATTCGCATCTAAAACAATATTATCCGCCGATGAACGCAGATACACGCTGATAGCTTCCGTTACATCACTTATTATTTTCACAATCTGCTCACAGCTGTTTTTTCATTAAATTTAAAGACTATCTGCGTTCACCGATGAGTAGACTAGCCTTTTAACCGATATTCGGCCGAGCGTGCGTGCGCCTGCAAGCCTTCGCCATAAGCCAAAGTTGCCGCCACTTTACCTAACACTTGCGCGCCTTCCGGTGACACCATGATCAAGCTGGAGCGTTTTTGAAAGTCATACACACCCAGTGGGGAAGAAAAGCGTGCGGTACGCGATGTGGGCAATACATGGTTGGGGCCTGCACAGTAATCCCCCAGTGCCTCGCAAGTGTTTCTGCCCATAAAAATAGCCCCTGCGTGTTTGATTTTTTTACTAAACGCTAATGGATCCTCAACAGATAACTCCAAATGCTCAGGTGCAATGTAGTTGCTAATTTCGGCCGCCTCTTCCAAGTCACGCACGTGAATCAATGCACCTCGATCCGTCAGCGAAGTACTGATAATCGCCTTACGTGGCATTTCCTGCACTAGACGCGAGATACTTGCGTTTACCTGATCCAGAAAGTCGGCATCCGGGCTCAGCAAAATAGATTGCGCGAGCTCATCGTGCTCCGCCTGTGAGAATAAGTCCATGGCAATCCAGTCCGGATTGGTTTTGCCGTCGCATATCACCAAGATTTCAGAAGGCCCTGCGACCATATCAATCCCAACCACGCCGAACACACGGCGTTTTGCCGCCGCGACATAGGCGTTACCCGGTCCTACAATCTTATCCACCTGCGGCACTGTCGCAGTACCGTAAGCCAGGGCGCCAACCGCTTGCGCCCCACCTATGCAAAATACCCGGTCCACACCGCACACCGCCGCTGCCGCCAGTACAAGCTGATTCTTTTCTCCATTTGGCGTTGGCACGACCATGATTAATTCCTGCACGCCTGCCACTTTTGCCGGGATTGCATTCATCAGTACGGATGAAGGATAAGCGGCTTTTCCACCAGGCACGTACAAACCAACACGATCTAAAGAAGTGACTTGCTGCCCCAGCAGTGTGCCATCTGCCTCCGTGTAGTGCCATGAGCTCATCAATTGTTTTTCATGGTAACTGCGCACACGGTCGGCTGCTGTTTGCAACGCCGTACGCTGCTCTGCAGGCAGGCTACTTAACGCTGCATCAAGCGCAGCCTTGCCTATTTCAAGTTCAGTCAGTGCGTTAGCATTCGTTTTATCAAAGCGATTGGTATATTCAAGTACCGCCTCATCGCCACGATTTTTTACATCCTTAAGGATGTTTGCCACGACTGCATCAATGCTGTCATCCTGCGCGGTTTCAAATGCCAGCAACTGCCTTAAATTGGCGTCAAAATCATTATCCAGTGTTGAAAATCGTCTTATTTGCATGCTATGTACCTTAAAGTTATTCTTTATTCGCGATTGCACTGCTAAATGCATCCATAATCGGCTGCAACCTGCCGCGATTTAGCTTCAACGAGGCCTGATTGACCACCAACCTTGAGCTGATATCGCCAACCTCTTCTACTGCTTTTAGCTTGTTTGCGCGCAACGTGCCACCTGTGCTCACCAGATCCACAATAACATCTGCCAAGCCCACCAAAGGGCCTAGCTCCATTGAGCCGTAGAGCTTAATTAAATCCACATGCATGCCTTTAGCTGCAAAATGCTCGCGTGCAGTTTTAACGTATTTAGTGACCACTTTCAAACGTGCACCACTTCGGACTGATCCAAAATAATCAAAATCCTCACGCACCGCTACCATCATTTTGCACTTGGCAATTTTTAAATCAATCGGCTGATAGAGGCCTTCGCCACCATGCTCATCCAGCACATCTTTACCTGCAATGCCCAAATCAGCTGCACCGTACTGCACATAAGTAGGTACATCCGTTGCACGCACGATGATCAGCCGCACATCTTCGCGGTTAGTGCCGATAATGAGCTTACGTGATGACTCAGGATCCTCGGCGGCTTGAATGCCTGCTGCCGCCAGCAACGGGACAGTTTCTTCGAAAATACGGCCTTTTGAAAGTGCAATTGTAATCATATTGTTAGCCACAGATGAACTCTGATAAACACAGGTGCTTTTAATTAAATTTATAAATCTATTCTAAATATTCGCCACACGTACAATTAAACTTGAGATTCAACTGGGTTTTATCCCGCGTTAATCTGCGTTTGTCTGTGGCGAATTCAGCTTTATTGGCTTATGCGCTTCACATTCGCGCCCAATTTATTCAATTTTTCCTCTAAATGCTCATAACCACGATCCAAGTGATAGATACGCTCAATCACCGTATCGCCGCGCGCCACCAAGCCAGCCAGCACCAAACTGGCTGAAGCACGCAAGTCCGTCGCCATCACAGTCGCACCATCCAGGAAAGGTACACCTTTTACGAGCGCAGTATTGCCGTCTATACTGATGTCAGCGCCCATACGCTGCATTTCCTGCACATGCATAAAGCGATTTTCAAAAATGGTTTCCGTTACTTTTGCCACACCCTGAGCAATGGTATTTAGCGCCATGAACTGAGCTTGCATGTCGGTTGGAAAGGCAGGATGCGGCGCGGTACGAATATTCACCGCTTTTAAATTACCATCACTCTTCACAGTAATCGTATCCAATTCAGAGGTAACCGTGGCGCCTGCTTCACGTAGTTTTTCTATCACTGCATCCAAAAGATCTGCACGCGCATTCAGCAGCTTCACTTCTCCGCCAGTCATCGCAGCCGCCACCATGTAAGTCCCCGCCTCAATGCGATCACACACTACATTATGTGTTGTGCCGTTAAGCTTTTCCACGCCAATTATAGTAATCACATCGGTGCCCGCACCCGTGATATTGGCACCCATTTTTACCAGCATTTCGGCCAGATCAACCACTTCAGGCTCTTTTGCTGCATTTTCCAGCACCGTTGTCCCTTGCGCCAAAGCCGCTGCCATCATCAGATTTTCCGTACCCGTCACGGTCACCATATCCATGTAATAGCGCACCCCCTGCAAACGACGATTAGGTAAATGCAGAGTGCTGGCTTGGATATAGCCATGTGTAATATGTATCGCAGCGCCCATTGCCTGCAAGCCTTTGATATGCAGATCTACTGGACGAGAGCCTATGGCACAGCCGCCGGGGAGTGATACGCGCGCAGTACCAAAGCGAGCCAATAGCGGCCCTAACACCAAAATTGATGCACGCATGGTCTTGACCATTTCGTAAGTGGCTTCAAATGAGGCCACCTCTCCTGCATCCAGCGTGACCTCACTACCATCGCGCGCAATCTTCACGCCCATGGTATCAAGCAATTTAATGGTGGTGTCGATGTCTTTTAACGCCGCCACACTTTTAAGGTGCAGGGGCGTTTCAGCGAGCAATGATGCGCAGAGTATCGGCAAAGCCGCATTTTTAGCGCCTGAAATGACCACTTCACCGTGAAGGCGATTGCCACCTGTAATGAGTAACTTATCCAATTAATTATTCGCATTCAAAAGTGTTTGCAACTCACCGCTCTCGTACATGGCGCGCATAATATCGGATCCGCCAACAAACTCACCGTTAATGTACAACTGTGGAATTGTAGGCCAGTTCGCATATTGCTTAATACCTTCACGAATATTTTGATCTGCCAAAACATCAATCGCGAGATAGTCAACATTACAGGCTTTCAGAATCTGAGTAGCCAGATTTGAAAAACCGCACTGCGGGAATTTTGGCGTGCCTTTCATATAGAGCACGACCGGGTTGCTTGCTAACTGATTCTTAATTACTTCTTGTATATCCATTACTATCTCTCAACACTTTAATTTATTTAAAATTCTTAACATTTATCTCATAATGCAGCACTTGTATCATGAGATAAACTACTTAAAACGCACTGACTAGCTGCCACCTGCGTTGCGCCATGCGTCCGGCGTCATTGTCCTGATCGACAACGCGTGAATTTCCGCACGCATCCTGTCCCCCAGCGCACCATAGACAAGCTGATGCTGCTGCACCATGGTTTTTCCTTCAAACGCGGGGCTAACGATTACTGCATCAAAATGCGTACCATCATCCCCGGTTACCTGTATAAAATCGCACGCCAGATTTTGCGTGATGTAACCCTGCAACTGTTGCGCAGACAGCATTTATATTCTTCCCACCAATGATTCAAAGTTAAGTTCTTAATTTATAGCCGGATTTTAACATTTTTAGGCATAAGCAGGCTAACACAAACAAAAAACCGCAGACTACAGACAGACTAAACCACGGAGAAACATCCCCCTTACCAAAGAAGCCATATCTAAACCCATCTATCATATAAAAAAATGGATTAAAGTGTGAAACTCCCTGCCAGAAAACAGGTAGAGAGTGAATGGAATAAAACACACCAGATAAAAATGTTAGGGGCATGATGACAAAATTTTGAAAGGCCGCCATTTGATCAAATTTATCGGCCCAAATGCCTGCAATAATGCCAAACGTCCCAAGCAAGGCACTGCCTAGTAGCGCAAAGGTGAATATCCAGCCTAAATGTACGATAGGCAAACTTACAAACCAGATAGCCACAAAATAAATGGCCAACCCTACAAACAACCCACGCAACACCGCCGCACCCAGCAATGCAACATAAAACTGCACTGGTGTAAGTGGCGTGAGCAAAATAAATACGATGTTGCCCATCACCTTCGATTGTATAAGACTGGAAGAGCTATTCGCGAAAGCATTCTGCAATAAAGACATCATGATCAGCCCAGGTATCAAAAAGGCAGTGTAGGCTACATCATCATACACTTTCACATGTCCTGCCAGTACGTGGGAAAATATTAACAAATACAACAACGCTGTCAGCACGGGCGAGGCAATCGTCTGAAAGGCAACCCGCCAGAAACGCAACACCTCTTTTTTAAACAAGGTATAAGTGCCACGCCAGTTTGCGTTCATATGAATCATGCAGCCACCTGGCTATTACTGTGCACTGGCGCCGTTCCGACCAACGACAAAAACACTTCTTCCAAATCTGCTTCTTTAAGCTGGATATCCTCTACGGAAATATTAGCCACTCTCAACTCGCTTAGCACCCACTCAATCTCCCGTGGTTCAGCAATTGCAAAAGTAACAGTGCTGCCCCCACTTGTTTTTACCATGGGAATCAATGACGCCGGCAACTGCGTGCTAGCGAGCTGTAAAGTTAAGTTCTTGCCTGCAAACTGACGGAGTAAATTAGCGGTTGTATCCAGCGCAACGATTTCACCTTGTTTCATCATGGCGATACGCTTACACAAAGTTTCAGCTTCTTCCAGATAATGCGTAGTCAGAATAATCGTGTGACCTTCACTGTTTAGTTGCTTGATAAACCCCCATAGCATCTGGCGCAACTCAACATCCACCCCGGCGGTGGGTTCATCCAGTACAATCACAGGCGGCTTGTGTGCAAGCGCCTGCGCAATCAACGCGCGCCGTTTCATGCCGCCAGACAGCCTACGCATGTTCGTATATGCCTTATCTGTTAAACCAAGGCCCTCTAATATCTCATCCACCCAGGCGTCATTTTCGCGGCCGCGCCCAAAGTAACCTGCCTGAAAACGCAACATTTCGCGCACATTAAAAAATGGATCAAACACCAACTCCTGGGGAACCACCCCCAACAATCTGCGCGCCTGCTGATAATCGGCATTGACATCATGGCCCAACACCGACAAATGGCCCGCACTTGGCTTAATTAAGCCCGCCAGCAAATTAATCACAGTAGATTTACCAGCGCCATTAGGGCCCAATAGCGCAAAGAACTCGCCTTGCTCAATGGTCAAATCAATACCTTTCAGCGCATGTAAAGCGCCAAATTTTTTATGTACTGCATTAATTGTGATAGCCGGCTGAGTCAACTGACACCTTAGGGTAAATGTTTAATCTAGTAATAATAAAGACTCGTCAGAATCAGCTACACGATGGCAGCACACCTAAAGGCAGGAAAGGTCTTATAGGTATCTATCCAAGTGACAGATGTTTGTGGTTTACTAAGCTGAGTCCGAGATAAAATCGGTCACGCCGTATAACGAGGCTAAACTTGTCAGGCTCGCAGGGAAGTGTGTAAATTGCAACTGCACATTTTCTTGTTTGGCACGGCGCAACCATTCAACCACCAGGCTTAACGCCGAGGTATCTACGTTATCCACACCTGAAAAATCAATCTTCAGATTTGCAGGCATCGCCAACCCCTGACTTTGCGAGAGCAAAACACTCGCGCTATCCATTAAGACATCACCCGTGACAGACCATAGATTGTCTTGCTGCGCTATCGTACTCATGCACCGGTCGCTTTGTTTTTTTCAGCCAGTTTTTTATTTAAACTATCGATGCCATTTTGTCGAATTTCATTGCTGAACTGGCTACGATAGTTGGTCACCAAGCTCACGCCCTCAATCACGATGTCATAAACCTTCCAGCTATTCTCAACTTTCACCAGGCTATAATCTACCGCAATAGGCTGACCGCCCGGCTGCAAAATCTGCGTTTTCACGCTAACATTCTTCGCATCGGGTTCTGAGCGCATTGGTTTATATTCAATAACCTGATCTTTATACTTCCCTAACGCTGTTGCATAAGTGCGCAACAAAAGCGTACGAAACTCTTTCTGAAAAGCAGCCTGCTGATCAGGTGTGGCAGCTCTCCAGTTTTTACCCAACACCATACGACTTACACGGTCGAAATCAAAATTAGGCAGAATTTTCTCTTCAGCCAGGGCAAATATTTTCTGTTGATTGCCTGCCTGGATATCTTTATCCGATTTAACAATTGACAACACTTCATCAGCCGTTTTTTTGACCAGTTCATCGGCCGATAATTCAGCGTGAGCAATGCCAAGTTGCACGTTTAAAAACAAGGTGAAAAACAATGTTGCGCTCAATAAAAATCTAGAAAATATGTTCATGTTAGGCCTTTTATACCATTATAAAGTCGTCATTCAACAATCAATCTAACTGCTAAAACGGCGCATCGCCTAATTCAGTTGACTTTGCGGCTGATGCGTTGTCAGCTTTTTCATCAGAAGGCTTGCTATCTGTATTAGGCTCAGACGCCTTATTGTATAAGAATTGACTGATCATCTTCTCTAATACCACCGCATCTTGCGTTTGCGTAATTTTATCACCCTCTTGCAATATATCCTCATCGCCACCTGCCTCCAGGCCGACATATTGTTCACCTAGCAGGCCGGCTGTGTATATATTAGCAAAAGTATCTTTAGGAAACGCATATCGCTTATCAATTTTAATGGTCACCACCGCCTCATAAGCCTTACTATCAAAGCCGATATTTGCCACACGTCCAACCAATACCCCAGCACTTTTCACTGGTGCATTCGGTTTTAAGCCACCAATATTTTCAAAGGCAGCCGTTACCTTATAGGTATCACCAAGTTTACTCGAAGTTAGATTTCCCACCTTCATTGCAAGCCCCAGCAATGCAGCCACACCGAGTGCCACAAAAATGCCGACCCATAAATCTATTTTAATTCTATCCACTTTAACTACCCTCTCAGCTGATTCTTCGTGCTAAACCACTAGCATAAAAGATGTCAATACAAAATCCAAAGCTAGCACCGTCAACGACGAGATGACGACGGTACGCGTAGTCGCATGACTCACGCCCTCTGCAGTAGGCGGCGCATCGAAGCCTTCAAACAGGGCAATCATGGTACAGGCAACGCCAAACACCAGGCTTTTGATGACCCCATTAATCACATCATCCTTCACATCGACATTTGCCTGCATCTGCGACCAGAATGCCCCATCATCTACACCAATGAGCGGCACAGCCACCAAATAACCGCCCAATATACCCACCATTGAGAACAACGCCGCAAGAATAGGCATAGCAATCACCCCCGCCCAAAAGCGAGGTGCCACCACCCGCGCAATCGGGTTTACTGCCATCATTTCCATAGCAGACAATTGCTCGGTTGTTTTCATCAAGCCTATCTCGGCAGTAATCGCCGTGCCAGCCCTGCCTGCAAACAGCAGCGCCGTGACTACAGGCCCCAACTCACGCACCAAAGCCAGCGCAACCAGCACCCCGATCGCCTCTGATGACCCATATTTTTGCAGGGTATTATATCCTTGCAATGCCAATACCATGCCCACAAAAAATGCGGATACAATAATAATGAGCAATGACATGACCCCGGTAAAATAAACCTCACGCAGTGTCAGATGAAAGCGGCGAAAACTCTCGCCGGAATACATCAGCGTCAGAAAGAACAATCGTGCACCTGCGCCCAAGCGCCATGTGCGGGCAATCATGCGGTGACCGATACCGCTTAATAATCCTACCAATCCATTTAGAGCAGATTTAATCATGACTTTCCAATGTTTACGAATATCACCTGAACCAGCCTCAAATTACACTATCGGCCTAATTTAATAACTGTGACCGATAATCAGCAGCCGGGTAATGAAATGGTACAGGACCGTCTACTTCACCGTGCACGAACTGATGCACAAATGGAAGCGTCGATTGCATCAAATCATGTGGCGTACCTTCAGCCGCCACTTCGCCATTGGCGACAAAATACACATAATCTGCGATCAGGAATGTTTCTTTCACGTCGTGAGAAACAACTATTGAAGTTGCACCTAACGCGTCATTTAACGTGCGAATCAAATCACAAATTACCCCCATAGAAATAGGATCAAGCCCTGCGAAGGGCTCATCGTACATAATAATACTGGGGTCTAATGCAACGGCACGCGCCAATGCAACACGACGCGCCATTCCACCGGAAAGCTCTGCTGGCATTAATTTATGTGCGCCACGCAAACCTACAGCGTTCAATTTCAGCAAGACCAGATCGCGAATCATGGATTCCGGCAAGTTTGTTAATTCGCGCATGGGGAAAGCGACGTTGTCAAAAGCGCTTAAATCCGTAAATAAAGCACCATGTTGAAACAGCATGCCCATTTTGCGGCGCAATTGGTACACGCCTTCACGGTCCTGCTTGTGTACGACGACACCATCAACGCGCACCTCACCTTTACTGGGTTTAATCTGGCCGCCTATCAGACGCAGCAATGTGGTTTTACCACTACCGCTGCCGCCCATAATCGCCACAACCCTACCCTTTGGAAAAGACATATTGATGCCTTTATGTAACATACGGCCACTGTATCCAAAAGATACATTATCAATTTCTACGATATTAGCACTCATAAGTTTTGTTGCGGCTTAAATGATTGTTTTAATGAGGCACTATTCTAAAACAATTAAGATTGTACGCAAACCTAAATCTACGCATGTGCTGCCTCCAGATTCAGGAAGCGCGGAATAAGCCGTTGAACTCGTTACGGCGAAGTTGTTTACGCAGCAAACGCTTACCGTGTGCATCTACTCCGTGAATTTGAAACATTTCTTTTGCCGCCAGTGAATGCCAATTGCTGGGATTACAAATTGTAAGCTTCATCGGCAAGCCATCATGGTACTGAAAAAGCAATAGGCCTCTCTGAGGCCTATTGGATATTGACATTCAATCAGGTGCTATCACATAGTCACATCAGCATGATGACTAAATACTTTCCCCTCGTTATCTGTTGCGGTGACTTCCAGCTTACCGGGGGCAGTAGGGATAAAGTTAAACTTAAAATAAGGGTCTTCTGCTGTGCCTACGCCAACATCGACGGTCATAACAGGCGCACCGTTATAGGTAAAGTCAACCTTGTTAATATAAAAAGCCGGCACATACCCCTGCGACACCAAATCACGCTGCAAACCGGTACGCATAATATGCTTGATATTAAAAGCAGCAGTGGCTGGCACTCCTGCTTTTGCTGGCGCTTCTACATTCAATTTGATTCGACCTGCGGCTGCGCGTATTTCCGCTTCATTATTCTCAACCATGCCGCCACAGCCACCCGCCGCCCGTATTTCGCGTGAAGCTAAGTAAAGCTTCCCGTCTGCCGTCTCACCTACTAAGCGCACAAATGCATCTGTTTCAAAGCGAATGCGTGTCGCCAGTTGAAAATCACCTAACGCCTCAGTTAAATGATAAGTTGCCGTAAGTGGAATCGGATTCGCATCAACAAATGAATACAATTTGACAATCTTCACACCGTTTGCGGCAGCGTTATCTATTGTATAGCTGACGGGCACTTGCGCACCACTTTCCGCCCGGCGCGGCGCCTCAATTTTAATAAAGTCAACTTCCTGCATTGCACGCTGCGCGAAGAATGCCTCTTTCATCACTGGCCATAATTTAGTATCTGCCTCTGCATATGCAGGCAAAACTACACTATGTGACAGACCTACACTCAGTAAAGCACCACATAACAACTGACTTAATTTCATCTCTATCTCCAGGTTTTAAATACTGCCAGCTGTGAATGGCACATCAGTAGCAGTTAACAATATTTATTAGATTTTTGACTACGAGATATCATTCTAGTTTTATTCAGATACATGTATGTGACTAGCATCACACTTGTTCGTTCGTCATATAAAAAAACAACTCCACCCCGTTACCTACCGGGTCTTTGAAGTTAATCTGCCTGACATTCAACACTGGCAAATCACGAATCGAATACTCAACATTGTGTGCTTTTAGATGCGCTTCCATCGCTGGCATATCGGTACAGGTGAATGAGATATGGTCTATGGTCGTCAGCACGTTGGTCAGCGGCTCGCCCTCACCGCGATATTCAGCCAAATGCAGCACATGCCTATCGCCGATATAAAGCCAGAAACCGCGGCTGGTAAAGCCTTCACGCGGTCCTAGTTTTAAACCGACCACATCGCAGTAGAAGTCTTTAAGCTTGAGCATCGTCTCATAAGGCGTGCGCAGGTTGACATGGTTTAGCTGGGTGACTGGCATTAGTTATTCATCCACAAAATAGTCAGAATCAATCTTTTTAACTTTGTAAGTAGACACAGTAGATACACCTACATCGTTCTCGATCATTAATTTTGCCAACGCCATTCCATTTATAAGTACAACCTTGTTTTGTATTGTTTTTACATACTCTTGCGCAGCTTTAGTAAAATCAGAAGTCGTTATAAAAACACCTTTGTGAGCGCGATTACCTTGCAACGCACCGACAAATTTTTGTATTTCAGGACTGCCAACACTACCTTCCCAACGTTTGGCTTGGATGTAAATCGAATCTAAACCCAATTTATCCTCATCAATAATTCCATCAATACCGCCGTCGCCACTTTGACCTATTGCGCGACCAGCCTCAACCCTGCTGCCACCATAGCCCATTGCCAAAAGCAACTTAACAACTAATCTTTCAAAGAAACTTGGTGAGCTAGATTTGATAATTTCTAGCAAATCATAGGCTAAAGCAACATCTAAATTTCTGGCAGTATTAGCCAATAACTCTTCTGGTGTGTTTTGCTCGCTAACAATTGATTCGCTAGAATTTGATGTAGTGTTTGGCACATCAGTTGAAGATGAGTTCTTAAACTCCAAATACTCAGGAAACTGCTCCAAAAACTTCATGTTAACAGACTGAGGATTAGCCTTTAAAACGCTCAAGCCTCTTTCCGTAATTTCAATATATCCACGCTTAGGTCTTGAAATCAAAAGTGCTTTTTTAAGATAAGAAGCAGCCCAGGCTACTCGATTATTAAATGTAAATGCACTACCACTTGGTAATAATTCGTTTTTCTCTTCTTCTGTAAGTGCGAATTGTATGGAAAGTGAATTCACAACATCTTTAAGTGCTTTAGGTTGTTTATCAGAAACATGATTAAGCACTGGTAACATTAATGTTTGGAAATCAGGAATCGCCACCTTAACCTCCTAAAATGCAATTCGCGCCGCGCTGACTAGACGCAAGCTCGCAGACAGTACAAATACGTACGGCAAGAGCTTGCAACAACGTCAGCGCAAGCGAGTGCATTTTACGCAGCCGGATTTTGCGAACGGACGCGTATATGTAACTCCCGTAACTGCTTCTCATCCACCTCATTCGGTGCATTCGTCATCAAACATTGTGCACGTTGGGTTTTAGGGAAGGCAATCACGTCACGAATCGATTCAGCGCCTGTCATCAATGTGACCAAGCGATCCAGACCGAATGCCAAACCACCGTGCGGAGGCGCGCCGTATTGCAGCGCATCCAGCAGGAAGCCGAACTTTTCCTGCGCTTCTTCAGGTGCAATTTTCAGCGCATCGAACACTTTAGATTGCACGTCTTGTTTGTGGATACGTACTGAACCGCCACCCACTTCCCAGCCGTTCAACACCATATCATAGGCTTTAGATAAACAAGCACCGGGATTGGTCACCAGCATGTCTTCATGGCCGTCTTTGGGTGCCGTGAACGGATGGTGCAACGCAACCCAACGATCAGCCTCTTCGTCATGTTCGAACATCGGGAAATCCACCACCCATAGTGGCGCCCATGCACGACCATCCACATGACCTTTGTCATGGCCAACTTTAAGGCGCAATGCCCCCAGTGCTTCGTTGACCACTTTGGTCTTATCGGCACCAAAGAACACGATGTCACCATTTTGCGCACCGGTGCGATCAATGATTGCCTGCAATGCAGCCGTGTGAATGTTCTTGACGATCGGGCTTTGCAGACCCTCTTCATTCAATTTGGTGATGTCATTAATTTTGATGTATGCCAAACCTTTTGCGCCGTAAATTTTGACGAACTCTGTGTAAGCATCAATTTCTGAACGGCTGATTGCAGCACCATTCGGCACGCGCAACGCAGCCACACGGCCACCTGCCAAATTGGCAGCACCTGCAAACACTTTAAAATCCACATCTTTCATCACATCTGAAAGCTCGGTGATTTCCAGCGTTACGCGCATATCGGGTTTATCTGAACCGTAACGGCTCATGGCCTCCGCGAATGACATGCGCGGGAATTGCGCGGGCAAGTCCACGTTCTGCACTTTTTTCAGCATCTGGCGAATCATCTCTTCCACCAGATCCATGATGTCGTTTTCTTCCATGAACGAGGTTTCAATATCCACCTGCGTAAATTCCGGCTGACGGTCCGCACGCAAATCTTCATCGCGGAAACATTTGGTGATCTGGAAATAGCGGTCAAAACCTGAAACCATTAGCAATTGTTTGAACAACTGCGGTGATTGCGGCAATGCAAAGAACTGACCATGATGCACACGGCTAGGCACCAGATAGTCACGCGCGCCTTCCGGGGTTGAGCGTGTCAACATTGGCGTTTCCACTTCGATAAAGCCGTTTTCATCTAAATAATCGCGCAGATTTTTAGCTACCTTGTAGCGCAGCATCAGATTCTTCTGCATCGCCGGGCGGCGCAAGTCAATATAACGATGCTCTAAACGCACGGTTTCTGTGAGGTGTTCATCATCTAACATAAATGGCGGCGTGAGTGACGGGTTCAGCACCTCGATCTCCGTTGCCAGCATTTCCACCTCGCCCGTAGGTAGATTAGGGTTAACAGTGCCCTCCGGGCGGGGACGCACTTTACACACAACCTTCAATACAAACTCACTGCGCACGGTTTCTGCTAGCGCAAAGGCGGCCTGGGTATCGGGGTCAATCACAATTTGCGCCAGACCTTCACGGTCGCGCAAATCAATAAAAATCACACCGCCATGGTCACGGCGACGATGCGCCCAACCACATAACGTTACAGTTTGACCAATATGTTCGCGGTTTAAATGTCCGCAATAGTGTGTACGCATCATAATTTAATTATTTGGATATTGAGTTAAAAGTTTAGGAATCTTATCCGCAGGCGCAACCACACCCATGGATATAATATATTTCAGGGCTTCATCAACGCTCATATCAAGCGCAACCACATCAGTCTTGGGGAGCATTAAAAAATAACCGCCGGTTGGATTGGGGGTGGTTGGCACATATACGCTGACATAATCCCCCTGCAGATGGTTGGCTGCATCGCCAGCCGGGGTGCCTGTCAAAAAGGCGATTGTCCACACACCCTGACGAGGGAACTGCATCAGCACCGCCTGACGAAAAGCATGACCAGAATCGGAAAAGACCGTATCAGATACCTGCTTAACACTGGAATAAATAGATTTCACCACAGGTAGACGATTGAGTAGCTTTTCCCACAGCAGGATAATCTGCATCCCCAAAAAATTTGTTGCAATGAGCCCTGTTGTAAAAACAATCAGCAACGTTAATACAGCACCCACGCCGGGGATGTCATACCCTAACAGTGTATGTGGGTGCCACGCCTCCGGCAGCAAAAGCAGGCTTTGATCCATAGCGCCAATCAAGGACTTGAGCACCCAAATGGTAATCACCAAGGGCACCAGCACCAGCAGACCTGTAATAAAATATTTTTTCATTAATTCTGTATTATGCCTAGTATTCGCACCTAGTGGCAGGCACAACCTGCCCCACATCCCGCAGATGCTGCACCTGGCTCAGCAGCAGTTTCAGCTTTTGTTGTATGCGCTTTTTTATCGCCTTTAAAATCAGTCGCATACCAGCCACCGCCCGTGAGTTGAAAGCTAGGCGCCGACACTTGCTTTGTAAAAGTTTCCTGACCGCATTCAGGACAGGTTTCCAGACCGGCAGCATTTATCTTGCGCATCACCTCAGCCTTGTGACCGCAACGACTACATTGATAATCGTAAATAGGCATTTAAACACCCCCTGCAATACGTTAAATAGCCCGCGATTATATCTCAAATCCACCAAAGCATTAAACGCGTCAATCCAATACCTACCAACCACACACATACCGACTGTTCGCAAATTGGCTCATGTAAAAAAACAAACTCCGGGAAACAAACAGATCACGCTAAACATTAAGCGCAATTTCAGAGTGCACTATTTCGCACAGGGCTTACGCACCTACTCCGAGGTGTCGTCGTCCTGTTGATTCTTAAAGCGCCGCGCCTGAACGCTTTCTGCCAGCATTTCAAGCATTGCCAGCGTGTCGTCCCACCCTAGGCAAGCATCGGTAATTGACTTGCCATATTCCAATGAACAGCCTAGGCTATGATCCTGTCGACCAGCATTCAAATGCGACTCAATCATCAAACCCATGATGCGATCATCCCCTTCACGCAGCTGTGCTGCCACCTCTGCCGCCACCTGCATCTGCTGTTGATACTGGCGCTGGCTGTTAGCGTGTGAACAATCAATCATTACCTTTGCATTCAAGCCTGATTGTGCCAACTCATTGGCCGCGGCATCAACACTTGCCGCGTCGTAATTCGGGGTCTTTCCGCCGCGCAATATCACGTGACAGTCTTCATTGCCTGTCGTTGAAATAATTGCTGAACGGCCTTCTTTTGTCACGGACAAAAAGTGATGCGGACTGGCTGCCGCTTTAATCGCATCCACTGCAATACGTATATTCCCATCCGTGCCATTTTTAAAACCGACCGGGCAAGACAAACCTGACGCCAGCTCCCGATGAATCTGCGACTCTGTTGTGCGTGCGCCGATTGCGCCCCAGCTCACCAAGTCGGCAGTGTACTGCGGCGTAATCGTATCTAGAAACTCCGTTGCAGCTGGCACGCCTATTTCGTTCACCTCTAACAGAAAGCGACGCGCCAGCTCCAACCCTGCGTTGATGTCAAAGCTGCCATCCAGGTGAGGATCATTAATCAAACCCTTCCATCCAACTGTGGTGCGGGGTTTCTCAAAATACACACGCATCACGATTAGCAGCTCGTTACTATATTTTTGACACTGACCAAACAAACGCCGCGCATACTCGATGCCAGCGACATAATCATGGATGGAGCACGGACCGATCACCACCAACAAACGGTCATTCGCGCTATGTAAAATACGATGAATATCTGCACGCGTTTGCACAATGCGATCTGTTGTTGCTTTGCTAGGCTCGAGCTTATCCAGCAACGCTGAGGGCAGCGTTAACTCTTTGATCTCAATGATGCGTACATCATCAGTAATGATTTTATGAATTGGACTCATCTGACTATTCTAACTGAAACACACTTACTCTCGCGACGCCCTTACTATCTGGGTTAAACGCAAAAAAACAAAGCCCGCATTCCCGGGCTTTGTAAACTATTGTTTGATTATACTGCGATAGCCGCTTGCTAGAAAGGTATATCATCCTCAAAGTCATCAAAACCGGATCCTGTAGTTGCAGGCTTTGCTGCAGGTGTGGGTCTATTTTGCGCGGAAGGTGCCTGCTGATAATCCTGACCACCATCACTTTGATCCATGCCGCCATCATAACTCGTATTCGAAGATGCGCCGTCGCGGCCGCCCAACATTTGCATCTGATCCGCGACAATTTCTGTGGTGTAGCGCGTCACACCGTCTTTTTCCCATTTGCGGGTCTGCAGACGCCCCTCGATGTAAACAGGACGGCCTTTTTTAAGGTATTCGCCGGCAATTTCAGCAAGTCGACGATACATGACAATATTATGCCATTCCGTTTTTTCCTGCTTAGCGCCAGATTTATCCTTCCAGTTTTCTGTCGTTGCGATTGCAAAGTTTGCAACCGCCTCACCATTCGGCATATAGCGCACTTCTGGATCACGACCTAAATTTCCAACTAAAATCACTTTATTTACTGATGCCATACTTACCCCCTCAATAATTTATACACTTGGGCATCATCCCAATCATACGATTTATCCACCTTTAAGATTACTGTGTTTTCCTGAGGCAGTACAGCCGCCTCAACCACACCGGCCAATTTAACAAGCTCGCTTCTGAGTAATTTTGCAGCATCTTCACTCATCTCGCCCGATGGCTGATCAATGCTGTACATTTTTGTACGCACGGCCATAGGCGCCTGCATGGTAATTGCCAATAGCAGCCATAAAAACATCATCACGCCACAAAATATAAATACACTGGCTAAACCTTGCGCATGTGACAGATAGCCCCCGGCCGTTCCGCCCACAAAAATACCCAGGGACTGCGATGTATTATATACGCCCATTGCTGTCCCTTTGGCAGCCGCGGGGGCTATTTTACTAATTAATGAGGGTAGCGTTGCTTCTAATATATTAAAAGCCACAAAATAAACCGTCAGTGCCGCCACAATACCCCAGAAAAAATGAATCATGCCTGAAAACATCAACTGCGCCACCAGCATGAGTAAAATTGCAGCCACGAATACATGCTTCATTTTAGCCTGCTTCTCTGCATAAATAATTGCAGGCACCATCAGCACAAAAGACAGCAGCACCACCGGCAGGTAAATTTGCCAATGCTGATTTTCATGCATGCCACTCGCGCTCACTATAGCAAACGGCACCACTACAAACATCGCCATTTGTGCTGCATGTAATGCAAAAATACCATAATTCAATCTTAACAATTGCCTGTTTCCAAGCACGTCATTTAGCCTTGCAGGTGCTGCACTCGCGTCAGAATGATAATGACTATGCACGGGGTCGGGCACCACGAACCTCACTACGAATATGGCAACTATGGTTAAAACACCGGTTAAAGCGAATATCCCCGGCACACCTATCCACTGGTTTAATATCGGCCCACCCACCAGGGATAATGCAAACGCAATGCCTATCGTCACCCCTATCGTCGCCATCGCCTGTGTTCTATGCTCATCTCGCGTTAAATCAGCCACCAGCGCTGACACCACGGCAGAAACTGCCCCCGCGCCTTGTACTGCACGGCCGATGATAATGACTTCTATACTGCCAGCCACCGCAGCAATGAAACTTCCCGCGGCAAAAATCACCAGCCCTGCATAAATCATCGGTTTGCGTCCATATTTATCGGACGCCATACCAAAAGGCAATTGCAACAGAGCCTGTGTTAGCCCATAAGCGCCAAGCGCTAAACCTACCATCAAACTACTCGGTTTGTCAGGCAAGGTAGATGCATAAATCGCAAAAATCGGTAAAATCAAAAACATGCCCAGCATGCGTAGACCATATATCGAGGCCAGACTGAGCGTAGCGCGCATCTCTACCGGTGTCATTTTTTCGGTCAAATCTAATTTTGCCACCGTTATGTTTTCAGTGGCTGTTGGGTGTTGCAATTGAGGCATAAAAAATAGTTAACTAATTCTAGCAAAAGTAGGTATATTAGCAGGTTGCCCAAACATTAGTAAAAGCATGATGGATTTAATTCGTATACGTGGCGCACGCACGCACAATTTAAAAAACATATCACTCGACATCCCACGCAACAAGCTGGTGGTGATTACAGGGTTATCAGGCTCGGGGAAATCCTCACTCGCTTTTGACACACTGTACGCAGAAGGCCAACGCCGCTACGTAGAGTCGCTGTCTGCCTACGCGCGCCAGTTTTTAGCGCGCATGGACAAACCCGATGTAGACCTGATTGAGGGCTTATCCCCCGCCATTTCGATAGAGCAAAAATCCACCTCGCACAACCCGCGCTCCACCGTTGGCACAGTAACTGAAATTCACGATTATTTACGTCTGCTGTTCGCACGCGCCGGCGACCCGGAATGCCCTGAGCACGCGATCAAGCTGGAAGCGCAAACGGTGAGCCAAATGGTAGACAGCGTGTTAGCCCTGCCCGAAGACACCAAACTCATGATACTGGCACCGGTCGTATCAAACCGCAAAGGTGAACAGGTTGACTTGTTTGAAGAACTCAAGGCACAGGGCTTTGTGAGGTTGCGGATAGATGGCAAGATTTATGAAGTCGATGCACTGCCGCAACTGGCTAAAACCACCAAACATAATATTGATGTTGTGGTTGATCGCATCAAGGTGAAACCCGATATGAAGCAGCGCATAGCGGAGTCTTTTGAAACCGCTCTTCGTCTTGCTGAGGGCAAGGCAATTGCGCTAGAAATGGATACCGATAAGGCGCATTTATTCTCAGCCAAATTCTCCTGCCCGGTGTGTGATTACTCACTTGCAGAATTAGAGCCGCGCCTGTTCTCATTCAACAACCCAATGGGTGCTTGCCCCACCTGTGACGGCTTGGGTAACATTAACTTTTTTGACCCTAAACGCGTGGTGGCCTTTCCACACTTATCACTCGCTGCGGGCGCTATCAAAGGCTGGGACAGGCGCAATCAATTTTATTTCCAAATGCTGGCCAGTCTTGCCGCGCATTACAACTTCGACCTCGATACCGCATTTGAAAAGCTGCCGGAATATATTCAAAAAATATTGCTTAACGGCAGCGGTAAAGAAGAAATTGCCTTCAAATACATTAACGAGCGTGGCCTTTTTTACCAGAAAACACATAGCTTCGAAGGCATACTCAACAACCTGCAACGACGCTACCATGAAACAGACTCGCAAACCGTACGTGAAGAGCTGGCAAAATACCTGAACACGCAAAGCTGCCCAGATTGTGCGGGCACCCGTCTACGCAAAGAGGCTCGCCATGTAAAAGTGGGCAATAGAAACATCCATGAAGTATGTGATGTGCCATTAAAGTTAGCGCTCACTTTCTTTGAAACACTGGTTTTGACTGGCGCAAAACTCGCCATCGCGGACAAGATAGTCAAAGAGATCAGCAGCCGCCTGAAATTCTTAACCAACGTAGGGCTGGAATACCTCTCGCTGTCGCGCTCTGCCGAAACCCTATCAGGTGGCGAGGCGCAGCGAATCAGACTTGCTTCGCAAATCGGTAGCGGCTTAACCGGCGTGATGTACGTGCTGGACGAACCTTCTATTGGCCTGCATCAGCGCGATAATGACCGCTTGCTGGATACGCTCAAACGCCTGCGCGACATTGGCAACAGCGTGATTGTGGTTGAGCACGATCAGGACGCCATCATGGCCGCCGACTACGTAGTGGACATTGGCCCGGGTGCCGGAGAGCATGGCGGCCGCATCGTGGCTGAAGGCACTCCTGAGGCCATTAAGGCCAATACCCAGTCACTTACCGGTGAATACCTGAGTGGCAAACGCCAGATTAGCTATAATAAAAAACGCACCGCCCCTGATCCTGAACGCTGGCTTACCCTAAGCCATGCTACCGGCAACAATCTCAAAGATGTCACGCTTAAAATTCCGGCGGGATTACTCACCTGTGTTACTGGTGTTTCAGGCAGTGGCAAATCCACGCTTGTCAACGATACGCTCTATCGCATTGTTGCTAAACACCTTTATGGCAGCAGCACTGAACCTGCACCGTATCGTGAAATTACAGGTCTGGAATTTTTTGACAAAGTCGTCGATGTCGATCAAAGCCCGATTGGACGCACCCCTCGCTCTAATCCAGCCACTTACACAGGGTTATTTACACCGATACGTGATTTGTTTGCAGGGGTACCTGAGAGCCGCGCGCGCGGCTATGGCCCCGGCCGCTATTCATTCAATGTAAAAGGTGGCCGCTGCGAGGCTTGTCAAGGAGATGGTGTTATCCGCGTAGAAATGCACTTTTTACCGGACGTGTACGTACCCTGCGACGTGTGCAAAGGCCACCGTTACAACCGTGAGACACTGGAGATTCAGTTTAAAGGTAAAAATATCCATGAAATTCTGGCCATGACTGTAGAACAGGCGCATGCATTCTTTAGCGCACAACCTGTCATTGCCCGTAAACTGCAAACATTGCTGGATGTTGGTCTGGGTTATATTACCTTAGGACAAAGCGCCACCACTTTGTCTGGTGGTGAAGCGCAGCGCGTTAAATTAGCACTGGAACTCAGCAAGCGCGACACAGGCCGCACGCTTTATATTCTGGATGAACCCACCACGGGCCTGCATTTTGCCGACATTCAGTTACTGCTGGATGTGATACACCGCCTGCGTGACGCAGGCAACACTATCGTGATTATTGAACATAACCTTGATGTCATCAAAACGGCAGACTGGATTGTAGACATGGGGCCGGAAGGCGGTGACGGTGGCGGCACCATTATTGCCGAGGGCACACCCGAGCATGTAGCTGACAGCACCATCAGCTACACAGCAAGATACCTAAAGACCATGATTTAGGCCAGATTTGTCACTGGTCAATTACGCATCTGCTTGAATTGAATGCCAACTTTCCCATTCCGGCTCGCTGCCATCCGGGCTCCTAATAATGGAATAGACGCCCACTTTCTAAACGGGGCATCAAAGTGCCAAAGTAATGGTTCTGTAAGCCGCCTAACTAGAAAGGGGCGTCCCGATGACGATTACAATAATTGGCTGGTTAGCATTGATCTGACAAAAGAAATGTTTCAAATTCACGGAGTAGATGGAAACGGTAAGCGTGTATTGCGCAAACAACTTCGCCGAACGAGATGGGAAATCATTGTCTAGATAAACAATTCGGTTGCGCTCGCAAGCTCGCGGTAGGCCTCAATCCGATTTAACCAGCCCTCACTTTGCAACCCAAGTGACTCGATAATTTCAGCGTTAAGGTTTTGTAAAATATCGACCTCCGCTGCCCCTTGCGTCAATCCTTGTGTAATATGCACCGCTAGATAGACAACTACCACCAAACCTGTCACATGCTGATGAGATGGCGTTGCATAGTCACGCAGAACGTGTGAAATCTCGCTCGGAAAATTCCAGCGTATTGCTAAAGCCTCGCCAATCTGACAATGATCCAAACCAAGCAGCTGGCGCTCAATAAACTGACGCTTGTCAGCGCTCAGCTCCCGGCATAGCGCATCAACCTCTATTGAAGTTTCCGGCATCACCATGTGCATGAGTAATCCGCCGATGTTATGCAGCAATCCTGAGATATAGGCCACTTCTGCATCTTTACCCAAATCAATTGCCAATGCCCTGCTGATATTGGCAGCCAGCAGACTTTGGCGCCAGAATTGCCTTAAGTCCAGATTATCCACGTGCGTGATCGCGCTCATCACACCGCTTGCCACTACCAATGATTTAAGTCTGGATGTCCCAAGGATTGCTATTGCATCATCAATCGTTTTAATGGTGCGCGTTGCGCCATAAAAAGAGGAGTTTGCCATTTGCAGCACTTTGGCGGAAATCACCGCATCACACTGCACAACCTTTGCCAGCGCATTTATATCTACATCCTCATCCGCCAACATCTGCATCACATCCTGCACAACTTTAGGCAGGGTGGGCAAATGCTCGATTGCATCAAAAAATTCACTTATGGTTTTCATGAGCATCCTTAAATTTTGGCTCTATTCAAAACTAGACGACAGTCAAAACCAGGTAACAGCATGACTATTTTGGTATCCGCACCTGATACATTCTAGCCTGTATCGTTGCCGTACGGCGGCTAAGATAGCGCGTATTCCGGTGTTTGTCATAAAAGCGGGGATTCGGCACCATGGCTGCCAGCCGTGCCGCCTGATAGGCGCTCAAACGTGCGGCGCTGGTTTTAAAATAATGCTGAGTGGCAGCCTCAGCACCAAACACACCATTTCCCCACTCAATCACATTCAAGTAAATTTCCAGAATACGTCGCTTAGACATCACCTGCTCCAACATCAGCGTAATAACTGCTTCCTGAGCCTTACGCCATGGCGTACGTTTGGTCGATAAAAAGAGATTCTTGGCCAACTGTTGACTAATGGTCGAACCTCCCGCCACGATTTTTCCCTTTTTCAGGTTTTTTTCGTACGCTAACTGTATACCATCCCAATCAAAACCTTGATGCTCGAGAAACTTCGCATCTTCAGAGGCTATGACAGCACGTTTTAAATGACCGGATATCTGAGCATAATCAACCCATTGATATTTGAGTCTGGCATCGGGTTTCTCGTCCTGCATCGCCGCCAGCCTCGCCTGCATCAAAGCACTGCTGGCAGGATTAAATTTTACCCACCAGCATATATGCAAAAAAATCCAAACCTGATACAGCACAACCACAATTAAAAACAAGGCTAACGCGCGTTTAAGGTACCCGGCAACCGTCAGCGGCGCAGCATCTATTTGCCCATTCACTAACCAGCGTAACATCTACTGCGCCCTTAACATATCCATCACAGCTTGAGTAGCCGGCCTGACCCCGCGCCAGTAAAAAAAGGCCTCCGCCGCCTGCTCTACCAGCATCCCCAACCCATCGGCCACGCTAGCACCCGCGGCACGCGCATGTTGCATAAATAAAGTATCGCGACCATACATCATTTCATAGGCCAGACAATGCGCTGCGTAAACGGCAGGTATAGGAAGCGCCGTCTCACTCAAACCTGTAGAGGTGGCATTAATCACAATATCAAAATAAGTTTCCGGCAATTCAGTATAAGCACATGTGGCAACCTGCACTTCACCTGCCTTGCATTTGCGCACCATCTTTTCTGCTTTATCCAAAGTGCGGTTCGCAACAACCAATGCAGCGGGCAACTGAGCCAGCAATGGTTGCAACACACCCTCAGCCGCACCGCCCGCGCCCAATAATAAAATACGTTTGCCTTCAATATCCACACCAAGGTTATGCCGGATATCTCTCACCAAGCCATCGCCATCTGTATTGGTGCCATAAACTCCATGGTTGGTAAATTTCAGCGTATTCACCGCACCTGCCCGCATAGCCTGCGGAGTTTTAAAATCACAGAAATTAAAAGCGTCAAACTTAAACGGCACCGTGACATTGACTCCCTGATACCCTTGCTCAGCAAGCGATTGAGCCACCTCCGCAAAGCCATCCAATGGGGCTAAAATCCGCTCATAGCTGATATCCTGTGAAGTCTGTGCTGCAAAAGCGCTGTGTATCAAAGGTGATTTACTGTGCGCAATCGGGTTGCCGATGACGGCATATCGATCTGTCATTTAATTAATCCAAGGCAAACCGGCATGCTTCCAGCCGTTAATCAAGGTGCGCTGTTTTGCAGCATTTGCCTCCCCCTCAAAACCCTCCAGTATGTTCAAGGCATTGTGATAACCTAATGCATCGGCAACAGTAGCCGCATGATGTGATCTTCCGCCTGTACGACATAAAAACAGTAAAACAGCATCTTTAGCCACCTGATGCTGATCCAGCAAGCGCTGTAGCTGCTCAGAAAAATCAGGGTTTGCAACCATACCGGGATAAGTCGCCCATTCCACGTGCGCTGCCACAGGCACCCGTCCTACCAAATCAAGCTCTGCTTTAGTGCGCACATCAATCAGCAGTGCAGATTGGTCAGCCTCAAGAATTTGATAGGCTTCTTGCGGCGTGACCGCCCCAGCATAAGTCAAGCCTAGCGCTGTACCACGTTTTTCTGCTGTATTTAAAATATCTTTAATATCTGTCACTATAATTACCCGCCTCTCTGTAGCATCTTTTCAAGCAATTTTCTCATATTCTTTTTTACCCAACACCGTTATAATCCTGCTGAGCAAAACCTAACTCAAGTATATCTCTAACACCCTGAAACTAAACAAACTAAATTAGCATTCACATGGCTGCACCACAGTGGCGCACCATAGTGGTGCTGTTTTTTACTTAACGCCCATATTTAGTGCGTTATTTTAAGTCAAGGTAAATGCAAGCCTGTCACAGCTCAAGTGATTATTAATTTTGACGCTGGCACGCTTCATGCTTGATATACCGTATCAATTTTTTGTTTATTTTAACCCACACCGTCACAGGAGATTCTAAATGTCAGTGGAAAATGTAATGAAACTGATTATCGATAACGATATTAAATTTGTCGATTTTCGCTTTACTGATACGCGCGGCAAAGAACAGCACGTTACCGTGCCTGTTTCACACTTTAATGAAGATAAATTTACAGAAGGCCACGCATTTGACGGCTCTTCAATCGCTGGTTGGAAAGGTATTCAAGCATCAGACATGCAATTGATGCCAGACCCATCTACAGCCAACATCGATCCATTCATGGACGAACCAACCCTGATTTTGACTTGTGACGTTGTAGACCCAACAGACGGCAAAGGTTACGAACGCGATCCGCGCTCACTGGCTAAACGTGCTGAAGCTTACCTGAAATCAACTGGCCTGGGCGACACTGCTTACTTCGGTCCAGAACCAGAGTTCTTCATTTTCGACAGCATCCAATGGGATGTTTCCATGAGCGGCTCTTCAGTACGCATCAACTCAGAAGAAGGTGCATGGGCTTCAAACGAGAAATTCGAAGGCGGCAACACTGGTCACCGTCCAGGCGTTAAAGGCGGCTACTTCCCAGTGCCGCCAGTCGATTCATTGCACGACATCCGTTCAGCCATGTGTACAACACTGGAAGCGATGGGCGTACCTGTTGAAGTGCACCACCATGAAGTGGCAACTGCCGGCCAATGTGAGATCGGCACTAAATTCAGCACATTGACACAACGCGCTGACTGGACTCAAATTCAGAAATACGTGATTTTAAACACCGCGCACGCTTACGGAAAAACAGCGACATTCATGCCAAAACCATTCGCTGGCGATAACGGCAGCGGTATGCACGTTCACCAGTCAGTATGGAAAGATGGCAAAAACTTGTTCGCAGGTAACGGCTATGCTGGTTTGAGCGAATTCGCTTTGTACTACATTGGCGGTATCATCAAACATGCTAAAGCATTGAACGCAATTACCAACCCAGGTACAAACTCTTACAAACGTCTGGTTCCACACTTCGAAGCGCCGGTTAAATTGGCTTACTCAGCTAAAAACCGTTCAGCTTCTATCCGTATTCCATTCGTACATTCTGACAAAGCACGTCGCGTTGAAGCGCGCTTCCCTGATCCAATCGCTAACCCATACCTGGCATTCTCAGCATTGCTGATGGCAGGTTTAGATGGTGTACAAAACAAGATTCACCCAGGTGAACCAGCAACAAAAGACTTGTACCATCTACCTCCAGAAGAAGACAAACAAATCCCAACCGTTTGTTCTTCATTAGAGCAAGCGCTTGAAGCGCTGGATAAAGACCGCGAATTCTTGACTAAAGGTGGTGTATTCACAAACGAGTGGATCGATGCCTACATCGACCTGAAAATGGAAGAAGTCAACAAAGTGCGAATTACACCGCACCCAGTTGAGTTTGGTCTGTACTACTCATGCTAATATTGCCTTGTTAGTTAATTTTTAGCCTAGTGGCAGTCAAAAAAGCACGCATTAAGCGTGCTTTTTTATTGGAAACTTCAACTCTCAATTCACTGTCAACAGATTCAGCACGCCATACGTTGCTATGTAACCTCCCTTAAACCGATGTGCATATCATATTGCCTAATTTGTTTAACTCCTCTAAACTAAGCTCATGACTAAGCCTATGAAAAAAAAGTTATTTTTATCGTTAATTGCGTTAACACTTTCCAGCCACGCCCTAGCTGAAATATACAAGCATGTGGATGCAGATGGACGCGTCACTTACTCCAACATCAAGAGTAAAGGCGCCACACGCCTGGAAGTCGACCCGGACATGAACAGCATCTCAAACGAAAGAGCCAAAGGCAATAACGCCGCAAACAAGCGCACACCAACACCTGATGATTTTCCGCGTGTTGATAACAACACACAGAATCAGCGCGATGCCAAACGCAAGCAGATTTTGCAAAATGAGCTAGCGGCCGAAAAAGCCGCACTGGACGAGGCAAAAAAAGCCTATGCAGAGGGTGAATCTAACCCGGAGGTTTACCGAACTGCTAGTGGCCAAACTTTTCGCAACGTCGCCAAGTTTGAAGAAAAAATGAAAAACCTGAAGGCCAACGTCGATAACCATCAAAAAAATATCGAGCTGCTGCAAAAAGAACTGGATGCCATCCGTTAGCCGCGTAACATATACAGCCGCACCATAACAGTGCATTAATCACCTTTCATCACTTCGCCCACTTGTTTTTTGAGCGCACGCATCACAAAGCCACAAGGCTTGAAGCACCAACAGCGCCTTGCCTGCACGGGCTACCTCAGTGTGGCGCACAAGTTTCACGCCTGCCGCACAAACTGCCGACTAAACTGGTCTATCTTTTGCTTTATTGTTACCATGACACATGACATATGCAAATAAGCACCATAATGGCGCAATATAAATCTGACCATTTTTCCGGCTTAGAGCATTTAGCCACTGCAATCATCTTGCTGGATGAGAGTAAACATATTGCCTATATTAACCCCAGCGCTGAAACAACCTTTGCATTCAGTGCCACACAGACTCTAGGCCAGCCCGTCAGCGAGATTTTTCCTGATTGCGATGTTTTGCTGATGGCAATTAACAGCGCCATCCAACAAAACAGCCCCTTTAGAGAACATGAGTTTATGATTAACACTCATAGGCACCACGCTTTCGCAGTCACTTGCACAGTCACGCCAATTGAGTCGATTGCCGCCGCGCTTATTCTTGAATTTCAGCCTATGGATGCGCAACTGCGTATTGCACGTGAAGAGCGCATGCTCATTCAACAACAAGCCAACGCGGAGTTACTGCGTAACCTTGCACATGAAATTCGCAATCCACTCGGCGGCTTACGTGGCGCAGCGCAACTATTGGAACACGAGCTACCTTCCAGCGGCCTACGAGAGTATACGCAAGTAATCATCAAAGAGGCAGATAGACTGCAAGCACTGATGGACAGGCTGCTCATACCGCACCGCGTGCCTAAATATCAACCCACTAATATTCACGAAGTTTTGGAGCGCGTGCGCAGCCTACTGCTGGCAGAATCACCGCGCAACATACTGATTAAGCGTGATTACGATTTAAGCCTGCCGGATTTGATTGGCGACCGTGAAAAACTCATACAAGCCGTATTAAATATTGCGCGCAATGCAGCACAAGCCATGCAGTCACACAAAACCTCTAACAGCCAGATCACATTTAGAACGCGTGCTGAACGCCAAGTGACACTCGCCAGAAAACGCTACCGTGTCGCCATCAAACTTGAAATTATCGATAATGGCCCTGGTATTCCGCCTGACATTCGCGACCGTATTTTTTACCCGCTAGTCTCAGGCACTGAAGGCGGCACCGGATTAGGCTTAACACTTGCCCAAACATTTATTACCCAACATCACGGCATGATTGAATGTCAGAGCGAACCGGGCAATACATGCTTTACTATTTTGCTACCCATTGAAACCACAGCAATTAAACCTGTGACTGTGAAGGAAACACGCAACAAATAACCTGGCGGGATGAAACGTACCCGTATTAGCCATATCCGTACGGTCACAAATCGCTCCTAACTATAATAACTTAATAACTGTTAAATATGCTGCGCGACCGCAAACAAACTGCCAAACCTTCTTAGAGGCGGACAGTCACGGTGAACAAAACTTTAGGATTTTTAGATATGAAACCAATCTGGATTATTGACGACGACAAATCTATCCGCTGGGTATTTGAAAAAGCGCTCGCTCGCACCGAGCTCGAGTTTAAAACCTTCTCATCGGTAGTCGATGCGCTTAATACGCTAACGCATGAAGAACCACAGGTTGTAGTAAGTGATATCCGAATGCCTAACGGCTCAGGCCTTGATTTTCTAAGCGAAATTAAACGTAAATTTCCTGATATTCCAGTCATTATCATGACCGCATACTCAGATCTTGAATCTGCCGTTGCCGCGTTTCAGGGAGGCGCATTTGAATATCTTGCAAAACCATTTGATGTAGACCAGGCCATTGACATAATCAAACGCGCAGTAGAAGAAAGCGCTCGTCAGGCTAGCGATAGTGCAGCTATCACAAGCTTGGAAGAAACGCCCGAGATCATCGGCCAGGCACCCTCCATGCAGGAGGTTTTCAGAGCCATAGGCCGCTTGAGCCGCTCTCATGCTACCGTGCTTATCAACGGCGAATCCGGCAGCGGTAAAGAGCTTGTGGCACGTGCACTACACCGCCATAGCCCGCGTGCGGACAAACCTTTCATTGCCATCAATACCGCAGCCATCCCTAAAGACCTGCTTGAATCAGAACTATTCGGCCATGAACGGGGCGCATTTACTGGCGCCGCAGCATCGCGGCGCGGCCGCTTCGAACAGGCAGATGGCGGTACATTGTTTCTGGACGAAATCGGTGACATGCCTGCCGACCTGCAAACCCGTCTATTGCGCGTCCTTAGTGATGGTCAGTTCTATCGCGTAGGCGGCCACCAGCCGATCAAAGTCAATGTGCGTATCATTGCCGCCACGCATCAGGATCTGGAAGAGCGCGTCAAAAACGGCTTATTCCGTGAGGATTTATTTCACCGCCTGAACGTGATCAGATTGCGTTTACCTGCCCTGCGCGAGCGCCGTGAAGATATTCCTCTGCTGATTAAACACTTCCTGCAGCACAGCGCAGCAGCGCTAGGGGTTGAAGCTAAACAGCCCTCAGTGGCAACACTTAAATACCTGAGCGCGGTCAACTGGAGCGGCAACGTACGCCAGCTAGAGAATGTGTGCCACTGGCTCACCGTCATGGCACCGGGTCAGAATATCGACATTGCAGATTTACCGCCCGAACTCAAAGACAACAACAGCAAATCTGCCACCGGCCTTTCATGGCAGGAAGCCCTTGCCAGCGAAGTCACCGATGCAATCAACCGTGGGGAGCAGAATATACTGGAAACACGCACCCAGATATTTGAACGCATATTGATTGAAAAAGCACTTGAACATACGCATGGGCGCCGGATAGAGGCCGCTAATCAACTGGGGATGGGGCGCAATACCTTAACGAGAAAAATTCAGGAGTTGGGTATTGAGGAATAATGCTTAGACAGATGTTAAGCCGCTAGTTTTCATCCACCCCTTCTGTTACCAAATCAGCAATATGTCAATCCACGCGCCCGCGGGGGGCGCGACGAAAAACACAGCCTGGACGTGCGCTAGGCAAAAAGGTTTCAATCCACGCGCCCGCGGGGGGCGCGACAATTGATGGTGTTTACTTTGACCGCGAATACCGTGTTTCAATCCACGCGCCCGCGGGGGGCGCGACGGTTGAATTTAGAGTTGTTGGATATCATGCTGAGTTTCAATCCACGCGCCCGCGGGGGGCGCGACAAACGTTGTACGCGCTCGCGTTGCTTCCTGTAGCGTTTCAATCCACGCGCCCGCGGGGGGCGCGACATCCTGCCGTATCTGCTGCTGTTGCTGTTTTCATGTTTCAATCCACGCGCCCGCGGGGGGCGCGACTTAAAAACACGCACCAATGCCACATTTGCAGGGCGTTTCAATCCACGCGCCCGCGGGGGGCGCGACCCCTGCGCGCCCAACGCAAACCGGTGAGCTGATTGGTTTCAATCCACGCGCCCGCGGGGGGCGCGACTCAATCGGGCCATGTTCAGCATCCGGCGACCATGTTTCAATCCACGCGCCCGCGGGGGGCGCGACTAGAACTTAATACCCCAGTTACTAGCTGGTCAGTTTCAATCCACGCGCCCGCGGGGGGCGCGACTACCAGCGCCTGCTGCAACCAGATTTATCCAAACCGTTTCAATCCACGCGCCCGCGGGGGGCGCGACGCATTTGTCAATTTCATTACTAATAATTAAGTGGGTTTCAATCCACGCGCCCGCGGGGGGCGCGACCTGTTGCAGGGTTGGCCAGCCTGATGGGGCGTGGTGTTTCAATCCACGCGCCCGCGGGGGGCGCGACAAACGCTTGATGCTGGTTGTATTAGCGACATCACGTTTCAATCCACGCGCCCGCGGGGGGCGCGACGTTAGAGCCAAAAATATTATTGCCAAATTCAACAGTTTCAATCCACGCGCCCGCGGGGGGCGCGACGTAATCGGCTCAGGCACGTCTTCAGCTCCGCCGTAGTTTCAATCCACGCGCCCGCGGGGGGCGCGACTTCCGGGTGGCTACTCGCTTCATGCCGATTGGGTGTTTCAATCCACGCGCCCGCGGGGGGCGCGACGTTAGTAGCGCCTAAAGCTGCAAAGACTTCACCGGTTTCAATCCACGCGCCCGCGGGGGGCGCGACCCCAACAGCTAAAACTTTAACTGCTGTGGATATTGTTTCAATCCACGCGCCCGCGGGGGGCGCGACTTGCCACTCGCGGGCGCATATAACGTGTAATTTCAGTTTCAATCCACGCGCCCGCGGGGGGCGCGACCAGCTGCGTCAACGTAAGGTCTAGTAATGTTTAAGTTTCAATCCACGCGCCCGCGGGGGGCGCGACCGCTCAAAAATGTTTCAACTCTGGCATTGCCAGTGTTTCAATCCACGCGCCCGCGGGGGGCGCGACTTTTCTACTGGTGTGGCAACTACATCAAGTGGAGGTTTCAATCCACGCGCCCGCGGGGGGCGCGACGTGCAGGGGCTAGAAGCGAGATATACCTGCATGGGTTTCAATCCACGCGCCCGCGGGGGGCGCGACTAACGAGAGCCAAGGTAGATTTTGATGACTTATTAGTTTCAATCCACGCGCCCGCGGGGGGCGCGACGGGCGTGTGCTTGGTATTAGAGATTTATAACAATAGTTTCAATCCACGCGCCCGCGGGGGGCGCGAC
>PHCJ01000007.1:0-15350 GCA_002842285.1 Betaproteobacteria bacterium HGW-Betaproteobacteria-22 | reverse complement strand
GTTTCAATCCACGCGCCCGCGGGGGGCGCGACTTTTATGGGCGGCCAGTGGATTTACAAAGCAAATGTTTCAATCCACGCGCCCGCGGGGGGCGCGACGAAGCGGAAGCTGATGAGGCAAAAGCAGTAGAGGAGTTTCAATCCACGCGCCCGCGGGGGGCGCGACCCAAAGGTACACAGCTTAGTAGCGAAGATATTAAGTTTCAATCCACGCGCCCGCGGGGGGCGCGACGCGCAACAAAGTCATACCAAGCTGAGCCATCAAAGTTTCAATCCACGCGCCCGCGGGGGGCGCGACAAGTGGCTTACTCTGAAAAGCGGACGGTGAAACCGTTTCAATCCACGCGCCCGCGGGGGGCGCGACTAGTTAAGCATGGTTACTTTGTTGATTGGGAGGAGTTTCAATCCACGCGCCCGCGGGGGGCGCGACGGACGCGAAGTATATTATCACGGCATCCCAGAATTGTTTCAATCCACGCGCCCGCGGGGGGCGCGACAATATTAGCCGCTTGAGTTTGTGTTAAGTGAGCATGTTTCAATCCACGCGAGGTTTCAATCCACGCGCCCGCGGGGGGCGCGACGCGCTCAGACCACTTGCCGTATGTGATTTGTGATGTTTCAATCCACGCGCCCGCGGGGGGCGCGACTCACTAGCGGCGGCACTTGCGGCGGCTTTAAAAGTTTCAATCCACGCGCCCGCGGGGGGCGCGACAAGGTTAAAGACCCAATAACGCACAAGACCGTAGTTTCAATCCACGCGCCCGCGGGGGGCGCGACCTTCGGCAGATTGGCGTACAGTTTAATTAAGAGGAGTTTCAATCCACGCGCCCGCGGGGGGCGCGACCAATTGGTATCGTTGCTCCAAAAGTTGCACCAGTTGTTTCAATCCACGCGCCCGCGGGGGGCGCGACACGAAAGAGAGTAAACGAAATGCTAATACTTAATAGTTTCAATCCACGCGCCCGCGGGGGGCGCGACGATGATGCTGCGCACTTCAAGCTATAATAAAGCAGTTTCAATCCACGCGCCCGCGGGGGGCGCGACCAAATCAGTTGAGGAAATGTTAGAAGATTTGGGATTGTTTCAATCCACGCGCCCGCGGGGGGCGCGACCCGATTGGCGCGTTATTTCTGACTCACCCAACACAGTTTCAATCCACGCGCCCGCGGGGGGCGCGACACTTCTGCTTGTGGAAATAGTGCGGCAACAGTAGGTTTCAATCCACGCGCCCGCGGGGGGCGCGACAGCAACCCATTCAGCAAATAGTTTCTTAACCTCACGTTTCAATCCACGCGCCCGCGGGGGGCGCGACCCACTATTGAGCAATGTGCCGCGTTCAGTTTGGATGTTTCAATCCACGCGCCCGCGGGGGGCGCGACGGCTTCCCATGTGGCAAAAGTTTGCGCCAATGGCTGTTTCAATCCACGCGCCCGCGGGGGGCGCGACTGTTTTTAATGGCATCACGCAGCTGGGTGAGCGTGTTTCAATCCACGCGCCCGCGGGGGGCGCGACCGGCGTTAAAAAAGACATCGAACAAGTGCAGCGAGTTTCAATCCACGCGCCCGCGGGGGGCGCGACACAGGCCTCCCTTTATGCCTATCATGGAGAACATGTTTCAATCCACGCGCCCGCGGGGGGCGCGACCCGCACTGGTTGAAGCAATAGCAAGTGTCAACGATGTTTCAATCCACGCGCCCGCGGGGGGCGCGACTATTAAACTGGCGCGCGCATACGACCGCTACGCCGTTTCAATCCACGCGCCCGCGGGGGGCGCGACGTCATTACAAACAAATTTACCGCCAGAACAATGAGTTTCAATCCACGCGCCCGCGGGGGGCGCGACACGAAATGCAGACATTGCCATCCCGTAATCTTATGTTTCAATCCACGCGCCCGCGGGGGGCGCGACTAATCGTGTATGTCTATTCGAGGTATGGTACCGCGTTTCAATCCACGCGCCCGCGGGGGGCGCGACGGCAATTTGCTGGCTTACAGGCGCAATTTAATTGAGTTTCAATCCACGCGCCCGCGGGGGGCGCGACGACGGTCAGCAGAATGAGCAAGGTTAGAGAGTAGGTTTCAATCCACGCGCCCGCGGGGGGCGCGACGATTATCGAGGATATGCTGCAAGAGGGTGAGCATGTTTCAATCCACGCGCCCGCGGGGGGCGCGACATAATGAATCGTCCAATGCCACCAAAAAATCTAGGTTTCAATCCACGCGCCCGCGGGGGGCGCGACGTCTGGTGGTCTTCAATGTGTACCTGACGGTGCCGTTTCAATCCACGCGCCCGCGGGGGGCGCGACACAGTTATGGCTAGAATTCGGCTGCCCAACAAGTGTTTCAATCCACGCGCCCGCGGGGGGCGCGACGTGAGATAGCGGCCACGTAGATGCCATGCTGAAAGTTTCAATCCACGCGCCCGCGGGGGGCGCGACCTTTAGATGCTGCAAATCTGGCTACTGATACTAGTTTCAATCCACGCGCCCGCGGGGGGCGCGACTGAGATTGAGGTTAAAGAAGCGGTGATTGTAGATGTTTCAATCCACGCGCCCGCGGGGGGCGCGACTGTTTTGTGATATTGACGTATATTATGCCTGATGTTTCAATCCACGCGCCCGCGGGGGGCGCGACTTCTACAAGTGCAGATATTTTTTAGGCGGGCGAAGTTTCAATCCACGCGCCCGCGGGGGGCGCGACCTTAAAATCTCCATTGGTATCTCGCGTCTAACCAATGTTTCAATCCACGCGCCCGCGGGGGGCGCGACACCTAACATATTAAGCGCCTCTATAACGGCATAAGTTTCAATCCACGCGCCCGCGGGGGGCGCGACTGCCAACCTTATAGCCTAGCAACGGGCAACCTAGTGTTTCAATCCACGCGCCCGCGGGGGGCGCGACACGGTTTTAATCGGCATCTCTAATGGCTTGCTAAAGTTTCAATCCACGCGCCCGCGGGGGGCGCGACCTGTAACTGGCGAATGGGTGATACATAAACACAAAGTTTCAATCCACGCGCCCGCGGGGGGCGCGACGTAAATAGAGATCGGGTTGCTATTTTCATCAGCTTGTTTCAATCCACGCGCCCGCGGGGGGCGCGACAGCCTGCATAAAGCATCAAGGCATTGCCGTTGCTGTTTCAATCCACGCGCCCGCGGGGGGCGCGACGCCGGCGCGCTGGCCCTTGCAGGTGTATTCACTGTTTCAATCCACGCGCCCGCGGGGGGCGCGACCATATCCACAGATTCATCCAGCTTTTCACGCGGGTTTCAATCCACGCGCCCGCGGGGGGCGCGACCTGATCTGCGTAGCTGTTCAAAATTCAGGCGTGAGTTTCAATCCACGCGCCCGCGGGGGGCGCGACTCCTAAGACCCTAGAGATTTATAAGCGTAAAAAGGTTTCAATCCACGCGCCCGCGGGGGGCGCGACCTACCGCATCTGCCGTACTGCTTCCTGCAGATGTTTCAATCCACGCGCCCGCGGGGGGCGCGACGGTTTTAATCGGCATCTCTAATGGCTTGCTAAAGTTTCAATCCACGCGCCCGCGGGGGGCGCGACTAAATAGAGATCGGGTTGCTATTTTCATCAGCTTGTTTCAATCCACGCGCCCGCGGGGGGCGCGACGTCCGGTGTGCCGGTGTGCTCTACATCATCGACAATGTTTCAATCCACGCGCCCGCGGGGGGCGCGACGTTGTTGCTGATAGCAATATCTTTATCCAGCTTGCGTTTCAATCCACGCGCCCGCGGGGGGCGCGACGCGATGGCGCAGGGCTGCTCACACGCGTGGAGTTGGTTTCAATCCACGCGCCCGCGGGGGGCGCGACTGTTTTTAATGGCATCACGCAGCTGGGTGAGCGTGTTTCAATCCACGCGCCCGCGGGGGGCGCGACCACTATTGAGCAATGTGCCGCGTTCAGTTTGGATGTTTCAATCCACGCGCCCGCGGGGGGCGCGACAAGCAAGATTCTATTTGCTTACGATAACTTACCGGTTTCAATCCACGCGCCCGCGGGGGGCGCGACGATGTATGTCTTGTGCAAATAATCGAGTCAACAACAGTTTCAATCCACGCGCCCGCGGGGGGCGCGACAAAAGTTTGCGCCAATGGCTGAAATGCATTGGTGTTTCAATCCACGCGCCCGCGGGGGGCGCGACCAAGACAAATTAGCAAATAGTGGGATAATAACGGGTTTCAATCCACGCGCCCGCGGGGGGCGCGACTAGCACTCCGCAGAAAACGGCTCCTGTCTCCGCAGTTTCAATCCACGCGCCCGCGGGGGGCGCGACTACCTGCTAATGCAATCTGCGTACCTGCTTTAATTGTTTCAATCCACGCGCCCGCGGGGGGCGCGACTAGCAGATTTAGCTTGCTGGCTACACTCTAAAATTGTTTCAATCCACGCGCCCGCGGGGGGCGCGACGAGATAGTTACCTTGAGTCAACAGTTATTTTAAAGTTTCAATCCACGCGCCCGCGGGGGGCGCGACCTACATTACAGGATGGAAAGGTAATAACTTAATGAGTTTCAATCCACGCGCCCGCGGGGGGCGCGACACTCAGGCAACCTTAAGGGGGCTTGGGTTGACTTGGTTTCAATCCACGCGCCCGCGGGGGGCGCGACAGTTTGTTTCAATCCACGCGCCCGCGGGGGGCGCGACATCATCATCTTTGTATAGCTTCTTTTCTAGCTTGTAGCTATATTTTCCGCTAAACAAAAACAATTTAAAGCTATTTTACACAAGCTTGTTATTTCAGCATAATAACTGCTTACTTTTCAATTTGTTAAAGAGCGATAACCCACTAGGGGATTTATGAGAGCGCTAGCTTAGCGGGATGTTATAAAATGAGGGTATCGCGTATAGGATCTGGCGTGGTTTTTGTACCTAAATGCTCTATCTTTTGACGACCTTTGCTGCCTAGCATGTAAAACCGTAAGCTATCTTCGCTGGGGTCGTAAATGTTAATGAGCTCAGCTTTTAATCTCACCCATTGATCTGGTGCTACTTCACATTCAAATACAGAGTTTTGCACGCGCATACCGTAATCTAGGCATGTTTTGGCGATATTGCGCAGCCTGCGCTGACCTGCTTTAGTCAGCACACTAACATCATATGTAATCAATACGAGCATGCTAATACCTTGAGCTTATTTAATGACATATGGTGTATAAAATTGCGTATCGCCTCGTAGATGTCTAGCCAATAATAGGGCTTGGCAGTGAGGTAATAGACCATAGGCAATTTTTTCATCTAAATACGGGTGCATAATCTCTTCTTGTTTCCGCTCTTGGAAGGCTACTAACACTTTTTTGCGGGCATCGTCAGTTAGGCGAATAGCACCGCTGGCTTCTGATACAAAATCTTTTTGCTGAAATTGTTTGCGGTTTAACAAAGTCAGCACGAATCGATCAGCCCATGGTGCACGAAACTCTTCTAATAAATCCAGTGCTAAACTTGGCCTGCCTGGACGATCTTGATGTAAAAAACCTACGTAAGGGTCTAGTCCTACGCCCATCAGTGCAGAAACACACTCTTGTGTAATTAGAGAGTAGATAAATGATAATAGCGCATTAACTGGGTCTGTCGCTGGCCGCCTGATACGACCATTAAACTGAAAACCGCTATCGCGAATAAGTGTATTAAACACAGAAAAATAAGTAGCTGCTGCCTCGCCCTCTATGCCCATAGTTTGTGGGACACCTTTGCTGGTTTGGCAGTTTTTCAAGCTATAACCCAACCGATCCACTGCAGCACTTAAATCTTTATTTTCACCATGGTTACGAATCTCGCGCATCAACACCGTGCGGGCATTGGCGATTTTTGCGCCCACCATTACTTTAGCTATTTCATTGGCTTGTTCTGGTTTATCAGCAATGCGGTACTGGGTACGCCGCAACAACACATTGCCCGTTTGTTTGCCCTGCACCCGCGCTAGAAAGCGACCATACTCCGTATAAAATGAAAGCCCAATACCACTTTCACCACAATAGCCCATAAGTGGTGGCGATACCGAGACCTGCCCAAAACACAAAATATTGCTGATGGTGAGTGCAGGAAACTGGCCTAATTTATCACTCCCGTTTTTAATCACTATCGTATCGCGCTCTTTATGCACGTAACTTTCTTGTCGGGTAATGTAGAGTGTATTCAATAGCTTTTTCATGCAGTATCATTCCCACTAAACAATTGTTCAACATATTGCACGGAATGATCTTTACGCAAGGCATCTGGCACACAAATATCTACTAGTGAACAGGCTTTACAGCGAGATTTATGTGTTGTTGGCATAGGCGTTTTACCTGAAACCAGAATATCCCGCGCTTGCTTGATTGCCGACAGTGTTGCTTCACGCAAAGCCGCATCTATCAACACACGCTCCCGTTTGCGCTCTTGCCAATACCACATTGCGCCTTCGGCAATCTCGACTCCGCGCATTTCTTCTAAACACAAAGCTTGTGCGCAAAGCTGAATGCGATCCCAATCTTCCACCTTTGGCTTACCACGCTTGTACTCCACTGGAAAATACTTTTTATCGGATTTCCCTTCAATCTCAAGCAAATCAAGCTTGCCCGCAATGCCCAAAGTTTGCGAAAAAACTGAAACCGTGCGTTCAAAGCGCACATTGCCTCGCTGCTCAGGTTCACCTCCATCCACCCGCTCATGCAGCACACGCCCATGTGCCGTAAAATAGTTCTCCTCCCACGCTTGCTCAACGTGTATTAGCGCAAACTGGCGTGGGCAGTAGGCCACGTGTTGTAACGCAGAGATGGAGATGAAATCAATGTCAGCCACAGCGGTTAATTTACACGTTCACGCCAAAACTGTGGCGACCTACGCATATGCATAACGGCAACAACAATGATGTGATCATCTTCCACAAAATAAAACACACCAAATGGAAAACGATGAATCAATGCCCGATGCACATTACGATGCACAGAAATATATAAACTCGGCTGACGCGTAATCGTTGCTAGCGTTGCTTCAATGCACAACAAAAATTCATCACCAAGCCCGGCACGGCAGTCCTGATAATAGTGATAGGCTTCGGACAAATCCTGCTCTGCTTCGATTCTAATGCGCAGGCTGTAGGTCACTCTTTTTCCTTAATTCTGGCTAATACCTCTGTCCAGCTGGCTCCTTTATTTTGATCAAGTTCATACGCTCGCAAACGCTCATCTAACAAGGCTATCTGCTCAGCATTCACCGGCAATTGCTGTGCCTCCTGATAAATGCTGTCCCAAAGCTCTTCTGTTATAAGAATTTTTTCACTAAGTGTGAGTGACATCATTACTCTCCTCAAAATAGGATGATATTAAGCTACAAAATTAATGCTGTAATCAAAACAACGGAAGCCGGCGTTTAAAACCCTGCAATAATTTCTGGCTCAAGGCCTGATAATGTTTTTAACGCTTCTGAGTTGTGACTGCCATCAGGATTAACCTGCAAGCTATGGTGCACTTTCGCAGAGGAGTATTGTCCAGCTTTGCTGTTATGTTCCCACCAAAATACTTTTTCAACAGCCATAGAGCCTTCCGGCCTTGCCGATGAAGCATCACCTTCAAACAGTTTGGGTAGTAAAGATTTAATCATTTCAGCATCGGCATCACTAAACCCGGTACGCTCAGCCAATTGTGGTGTAATCGCGCCATAAACGGTATATACCGCTTCATCTACACGATGTTTCATACCCATGGTGTCAGATGATTTTTTCGTGCCATCACCTTCACCATTCACACTTTTGGTAATTTGGGTACTGGTCACTCTGACAGGCTCAACACTAAAAGCCGATTGAATAGTCACTGGACCACGAATGGCAATTGAAACACCAGCAGCATCCTCGCTTTTACCAAAGGCAAACACCTGACCAAATGCGCGCACATCGAACCATTTTTCGCACAGTATTTTGCTTGCTTCATCCTTGCTTGTCTTTTTTGGGTCAAACACCTTTTTACCTACACCAAACTCATCACTTTCTGCACGGTTTTTCAGGCTGGCCATGCCATCGGTTTTTTTCTCGTCGGATTGCACAAAAATAGCTTGTCCGGCGCTTTGCAAACGATCACGCAATTTACGTTTTAAACAAACATCCGTAATTTCACCTTTTCCATCATAGTCTGTACGCGGGCGATTCCCATTGAGTGGGTCGCCGTTTGGGTTTGCATTTTTTACTTTGATGATTAAAGCGAAATCAATTTTTTTGGTTAAACTCATTACTTTCTCCTAATGCTTAATGGGATAAATTTAGTTGGTTGTATTTATAGCAGGGCTTTCAACGTCAGTAGGCTCATTTGCTTCTTCGGACTTAGTTTTGCGGTAAGTCATTTTTTGACAGTGGTATCCCAGCAAAAACTCGCCCGTCAGCTTTTTATCATCCGAAAACTTCTCCGCATCAAATAGATTCATGATGTCAGTTAGTTCTTTTTGTCGATTATTCAAAAAACCAGCACGGTTGTTTCGTAAACGTTCCATATATGGGCGTAAGGCCAATTCAATATTTCGCCATGTACTAAATGGCCTATCTGCAAATTGCTGCATAAAGCGCTCAGCCGTAGTCGAGCGCTTTTCTCCTCCTACTATCAGAGCCAAATGCTCAATTTCCTCAGCAACGGCAAGTAAACGACCATATAAGTAATCACGCGATTGATTTGTAATATCTAATGCCATAGAAAAATTTCTCCTTGATTCCAATTTAGGGTGACGGCTGAAGTAGCCACGATACAAAGCACAGGCAACACCAACATTGCGCTCCCATTCCCAATGTTCCCCGCTATTGGGATTGCAAGCTCTCGCAACGCATAGGTTTACAACATCAATGGGAAAAGCGCACCCTTCAGCAATACAAGGCAAAATACGTGCGTAAATATTCTTTTTCAGCGTATCTGTTAGCGTTTTACCGTAAGCCGCTTGTGCAATAACATAAGGCGCAGGCGGGGAAATCGGCCATATCACTTGGGATTTTGGTTTCTTGCCTGTTGGCTGCAAAATTTCTTTGCTGTAGCGCTGATACCAAGAGAAGTTTTCATACCAGGCATTCAGGTTTGAGAAATACGCTTCTGATAAACATTCCTGATAGTAGGTGACCCCCATGCGCCCCGGTGTTGCAGAATCAATCACCATAATAGACAATTGCTCAGTTTTGTCTAAGGCCTGCTGATAGCCTTTGATTTTGAGTTTTAGCTTAAGCGCAACTCTTTGGCCCAAATCGTTACTGAGGTTGAGATTGTCAGTTTTTTCGTCAACTTGGTTGTCTGGGCTTGCCTCTATTACGGATAAATCATCGTCATCATCAAAATCAAACGGGTCAGCGACAGGATTGGGAATTTTTTTGCCTGAAATCGCCCATGCCACAATGACTTGGTCGCCATTTTTTACACCCTGACGGCTAATCAACCAGCGCAGCGCATTATGGGCTTTTTGGGTCACCTCAAAGCCTATACCTGTGGCTTGTGTGCTCTCTAAAAATTTACCTCGGAAGGTAAATCCTGAAGAATCATTAGATGAAATCAGTTTCGCTTTATCACCGGTATGTCTGAGCTTTGCAGGATGATTAGTCGCCAGTGGCGTAATTCCTCCCGAGATATAACAAAAACCGGCCTCACCCCCATGCGCAGCTTCATACTCAATCCAGCTTTGTTGCAACGACTGGTCTTTCCAAGTATCCGAATTCGGATCATTCTTTCGCTCAACAGACCAGCAAACAAGCGCTGAGCCTTGATCCAATTCACCAGCCTCCTTAGGCAGCACACCAAATATATCGGGTGCGGGCAAATTGTCGTTCAGCCAGCGATTAAGTAATTTATTGTCTGCATCAAGATGGAGGATTCCTGCGGCAACCAAATCTTTAATAACAGTACCCTGGCTTACATACGCCAAGACAGATCGAGCCTGTGGATGTGTGAATTCTGAATCGCACCATTTTTTCAACTGCTCTTGATACCCCACAAAATAGGCATGTTTCCGCCCTCCATAAGCCGCATAATCCTGCGCAACATACTGTAGCTTATCCGCTAGAGGGTGTGCGGCTTCCCCACTACTTCTGCCCGCCGAACTCTCTGTGGCGGGCAAGATAATTTGCGTTTTCTTAAGCACCTTGGCACGTTTGAAATGACCATCCTGGTCAATCACTATATTGATATGCGCATTTTGTAGCGTATGGCTAATGGGCATCAGCCGTTCATCTTCAGCCAAATCCAAACGACCACCTTCTTCATAAGTCTGATACAGACGTTGCATCCAACTCATAGCGCCTCCTCTTCATCCAACACACTCAACAGATTAGTGCCAATGCCAAATGCTTTTACGTCCATAGGTCTCACGAATCTGCGAATATCACAGGCTTCCGGGCGGGGGAATTCCAAAATGCCTGTTTTCATGACGGCGCGCCAAAATCGGCTATGCAGTTCTTTGCTGCTGCTTTCATCCGGGTAATCAAAGCCATGAAACATCATGCCAAAACCCAATTCATCTGTGCTGTCGTAAGCGGATTCGCCGCTACCAAACTCACACGGTTCAACATAACCTTGGCAATCGCGTGTGCCCAGAAAAATATCTTGCCGCCCGCCTTTTTCCAGCATGCGCTGAACAATATTGAAATGCTTACCATCAATGCGGTCTTGTGCTAACTCCGGGCGATGCTCATTCCATTCAAAGTGCGCTTCTATCTGGTATTCCACATCGTGCAGAAAAGTATAAATAGCCAAACTGTTGCCACCGCCCCAAATCAATGGTTTCACGCCCTTGGCTTGGGTGCGAATCGGGTTCATCACACGTACACGATCCACATGCCAAACGATGGTGGGCTTCCAATAGATTGACTTTAAAACCCCTTTAATCGCTTCATAAGTAGGTACGTGGTAAGTACATTTCTCCCCGCCCACTTTGGTAATAGGGTCAGTAAATAATGCATACCTGCCCCAAAGTTTAAAACTGATACTGTTTTTCATTTACACCCCCATAAAGTCCATATCAGCCACCACTTCTGCCGACAAACCAAACGCTTGGCTATAATTAGTTTCTTTCAAAAAATAAATACCTTCTTTTTGAATCTCCACTATGGCTTCTGCTTTCTCCAGATTCCTCCATACATTGGGAAAAACATTAACACTAAATTTCTGTGCCTGCTTGAGTAAGCCATAATATTTCTTTGCATTAAAATCCTTGCTGACTTTGCACAGCTCCGCAATCAACTCTTTACCCTCGCCATATGGCACGATAACAGACCGTGTAGGCGCTTCAATCGCCTTGAACTGGTTGGCTGCTGTTTTAAAGGATTGCATGAGCAATGGTCTTAGTCCCTCAGATGCTCGTTCCAGATTTTTAGGCGTGTAGCTATTCTTGCCATTTTGACTGAGTAAATTCAGCAAGGTATCCGTACTACCAATTTCATCTTTTAACGGATACGTCATGTCATCTGCACGGTCAAAAAAATAATAGTTAAAGTAGGTTGAAATGCTTTCTGGAGTCAGAACGCTAGATTGCCCTAAATCATCAAAAACGCGCCGTGCTTTGTCTTTGCCTATTTCAATTTCTTTCAGCAAGCCTGTAGATTCTTTGTCTGGGTTTAGTACATACACTGAGCCTTTGATTGGGACACCTTGATTGTCTTTTAACTCACCATGGCGATTACAACGTCCTGCCGCCTGTGCAATTGAATCCAACCCAGCCAGAAACCGAATAACAGTGGCAAAACTTACATCTACGCCGGCTTCAATCAATTGTGTACTAACACACATCACAGGTAATTTGTTTGCAAGACGCTTTTTGACGACATCCAAAATATTTTTTCTATGTGCGGCACATTGATTGGTGCTTAGATGAAAAAGCGCATCTTTTTCAAGCCCTTTGTCTTCAAAGGACTGGTATAGCTGTTGCGCCCAGTTTTTGGTATTAACGATAATTAAACAACTGCCTTTTTGTTCAAAAGCATCCATTGCCAAGTTTGCAATTTCTTCACCAGACCAGCCTTGCGGCTTACATAGATTTTCAACATTGACGCGCTCTAAATCATCAAATAATTGAGCAACTTCAGTAATTATTTCGTTACCTGATAAAAAATGTAACTGTCCATTGTCAGACTTTGGAAGCTTATTCAGCAATGGCTGAGTCGCTGTGCATAGCACAGTAGTGGTTTTGGCGTATTCGGTTAAAAAGTTAATTGCATTGCAATAGAGATGCACGCAATTAATCGGTAATGTTTGAATTTCATCAAAAATCAAAACACTATTGGCCAGTTGATGCAATCGACGCACGCTTCGCGTTCCGCCACTAAATAACACCTCTAAAAACTGCACCATGGTGGTAAAAATAATGGGTGAATCCCAATTTTCAGAAGCCAGTTTGCTATGCCATGTCTGTTGCTCAGGCTCAAGGTTCGAGTGATGCTCTAACACCCAAGGCCGAATATCAGCGGCATCCTCGACTATCTTTCGTACAGCATCGGCATTTTGCTCAATGATGGAGGTGTATGGAATGATGTAAATAATACGTTCCAAATCATGTTTTTTTGCATGTTGCAAAGCGAAACGTAAACTCGCTAGTGTTTTGCCGCCGCCAGTCGGCACGGTAAGTGTATAGATGCCTTGTTTGTCCTGTGCACGATTGAGGCAAGTATCCGAGATTTTTCTGCGAATAACATCAATATCAAGTTCACCTTTCAGCGTAGCCAGTTTGGTTTCCAAGCGGCTAATGGCAACATTCCATGCTGGCAGCGCCGAGCTACGCAACCGAGTATTTTCCGGCGTTTCAAAATCAATGCTATTGATTCTGTCGGCATCTATTAGGCAGCTAAATAAAAAGCGCGCATAAAAGCCTAAATAAAACTCACGAATACGAACACTCAAAGGCTGGTCATCATGTGATGCTTTAAGGATGTGATTAATGACAACGAACATTTCTTCAATCAATGTAACCTTTGCTAAATCGGCTGCTTGCTCAAGTATTTCCTTGTCTGATTTTTCAATACACTCCTTCAGATGACTTTTTTCATCGAACTTTCCCATACGTTTTTTAAAACTGTTTTCGCCATCAGGTGAAAGGCAATCAATCAAGCCACTATGGTGTGAAGCAATACAAACCGCCAAAATTTGACCGCATAACTCGCCCTGCCCTTTGGCACCAAAAGGTTTCAACTGCTGATAAACCCACTGCGCACCCGCAGTAGAGTGATCAATTTTTCCCTTTAGTCCTTTTGCATCGACATAATCATCTTCATCGGGATTGATTACTCCTGTAGCTGACTGAATATATATCTGAAACTGCTGACTGAACTTACCAAAATCATGTAGCAAGCCGATAAGCAATCCTGCACTTGGTAGCCCAAGTTTGGCTGCCAGTGTTTGGCAAATGGCGGAAACTTCGGTTAAGTGATCACGTAACTCCTGTTTTTCACCATCTGATTTGCGCACATGTGCAATTGATGATTTCACTTTTTCATCACGTTGTTCACTCAAACTACCCATCTCACCTCCACCTTAACCCTTTCCCATGGATTACTACTTGCTTGCAGTTTGGCAATCACTGCTTCCAGCTTTTCGCCCCTATCCAGCAATTGAGAGACGGCGGCATTATCTAGTTTTGGAAGATAGCCTAGCTTGTGTCCTTGCCACTCAATTAGTACCGCGCGATTATCGTATTTGTTGTTTTCTTCGCGCACCAATTGCAAAGGTTGATTGATAGCAAGCTGAGTCCAAAGTATTTCACCTTGGTGATATTGGAAACCAGCAATAGGTGAGGTTTGCAAGGTTTTAAAGTTGGATTGACTAACTTTAGCTGCGGCGGGCATAGCAAGACTGCCCAATAGCGTGCCTAAAGATTGTAAAAATAGTCGTCTTGACATGTATTCTCCTCTTGCCCTCCACCACCTGGAATGAAGCGCCTATTTACGTGCTTATTTCTTATTTTGCATTAGCACAGGGTCAAAACCTGACACAGTGAGAAATTATTTTTAACTTTTTGCTAAAGATTTAGCGTAAAGCATGAAACTATCCTGCTTCGCTCATGCTATGTGCGTTTTCAATGCCGACTGTAAGCGCTGAATCATTTCTTGCTTAAGTTCTTTGGGGGCAATCACTTCAACTTCAGGTAAGTGGCGCATGATATCCATCATCAGTTCACGATGATCTGCATAGGGAATTTGTAGCTGAAACGCACCATCAGCCAGCCATTCGCCTTGTTGCTGTGGGTGCCAGCGCTCATCAGCCACCCAGCGCGCACGTGCTGGCGTAAAGCGCAAAATCGCGATATGCGCCGCCGCTCCGGCAAATATGCCATAACCTGCGGCATAGTGAGCATCAAGTGTTTCTTCTGTCACAATCTGGGCGGTTGCATCTAACACTTTGGCATGGCGTATGCGATCCAGTGCAAAGCTGCGCAAGGCATTACGTTGGTGGCACCAAGCATCTAAGTACCAATTATCACGGTAGTGCGCTAGGCGCTGAGGCGAAACAATGCGCACAGCTTCGGTGTCAGTACCACGGGCGTGATAGCTAATTTCCAGCCTTCGTCGATTTAACACTGTACTTGCTATTACTTGAAATAATGCGCCATCGGGGATCCGTGCGGCGATAGGTAATAGCTTAATGCGCTGCATTGCATTTGAACTTAAATGCTTAGATACAAGCAATTTTTCTATACGCAGCTTAAGTGGTGCGAGCTGTTGATCCAGCAAACCAGGCCCTAATTCAGCCAATAGTTTTTGTAGCGACACTAGAGCCAGTAGTTCTTCTACCGAAAACCAGAGCCCTGGTAATTCATAACTATCTTTGCTATATCGGTAACCCCGATACTCACGATCATACTCAATAGGCGCATCTAGGTTATTACGCATGAAATTGATAGCACGTTTAGCGGTACTCTCTGAACAATCAAGGCAATTCATGATCTCGACCATGGGCGATGCCGTGCGATGGTTACGCAGCAATTCATGAAGCTTATAAAATTTTTCGACATCCATAATTTAGATCGAACAAGGGAAAGGAAATCAAATATTCTGGCCGCATGAGCTATCGCCAACAAGGATTCTAAACACACGCGATATAAAAAATGGGCTTAAGCCTGCTTTTACTTTAGGAAAAACATTAAAAAACGACTAAGACAATATCACTAGCGGACATCTCAAACAACCCTGGCTGCCAAGATGACCATGATCCCAATCCCATGCCTGTAAATAAAGCGCGGTAATTTATTCGGCAATAAAGAGTGCGGAATAAATAAACGGGCGCCGCTTCTTGTCGAACCCACATTGTCGGTTATGCCTTGCAGCGTGGCTTTGGAGCAATCTGGTACGATTTCTGTATATACCTTGCCGTGGCGTTTAAGCAGACCAAATACAATGGTTTTGCCATAGGCA
>PHCJ01000006.1 GCA_002842285.1 Betaproteobacteria bacterium HGW-Betaproteobacteria-22 | reverse complement strand
GCCCGGCTTTTTTGGCCTGGTACATGGCAATGTCGGCCTGCTTGAGCAGTTCGTCTATGCCGGAGGCGTGGTCATTGAATAAGGTGGCGCCGATGCTTGGCGTGCTATGCGTTTCATAGGTTTCAAGCTGATAAGGCTGACCGAGTGCGTGCAAAATCTTTTGAGCGACATTTTCTACCTGTGCCGCAGCTTTTTTGTGCGAGGCGCTTAAATTTTCCAGCATTACCACAAACTCATCACCACCTAAACGCGCGACAGTGTCACCCTCCCTTACCGCACCGGTTAAACGCTCCGCGACCTGTTGCAACAACAAGTCACCGATCGAGTGCCCCAAGCTATCATTAAGCGTTTTAAAATGATCCAAATCGAGAAACAGCAACGCCCCGCCCTTCTGATCGCGCGCCTTCTGCGATAAAGCCTGAGTTAACCTATCCAATAATAACCTGCGGTTAGGTAACCCTGTGAGCGCATCATAAAAAGCCAGATTTTCAATCTCTTTAGCCGCCGCTTTGACTTTTGTAATATCGGTTAACGTGGCTACATAGTTAGTCAGAACACCGGCAGCATCACGAATGGCGGTAATTACCAGATATTCAGGATAAATCTCGCCATTTTTACGCTTATTCCAGATTTCACCCTCCCACGTGCCATATTTTTCAATGCTATCCCACATCGCTTTGTAAAAAGCCTGATTCTGACGCCCAGAATGTAGAATATGTGGCGTTTTGCCTACGGCCTCATCTGCGGAATAGCCTGTAATTTGCGTAAATGCGTGGTTCACCCGTAGAATCACCTGGTTTTGGTCGGTGATTAAAATACCTTCGCTGGATTGAAACGCCGTTGCCGCAATTTTTATGTCGGCCTCAGCTAGTTTGCGTGTTGTTACATCACGTGACAACACAATAAACCGCGATAATTTGTCAGCGCTTTGCTTTTTAGCGACAGAAAGCTCAAACCAATGCATCCCCTGCGGCAATTGCCGCTCAATCTCTTTTCCTTGGGAAAAGCCTGTTTGATCCGCCTCTTCGAGTGCCTGCATCAAGGTTGTTGCCGCATTGAGGGGCAAAGCCTCAAACACAGTTTTGCCAATCAGCGCCTCTGCAGGCAAAGGAAGCAGGGAATAATCTGTGGCATGCACTGCATAATAGCGCCCATGAATGTCCATATCAAACAGCAAATCCGGGATGGTGTTGAATATCGCCTGCAACTCTGCCTGACTTTCCTGCAATAACTCTTTTTGCGTTAACAATGCCTGATGATTTAGCTCCAAATGACGTTTGGTCATCAACAGACGTGTAGATAACACTAAAATCAATATGATACCCAGCAGCAGTAAGACTATCTGCCATTGGTAACGTGTGAGCACATCTTGCCAATTAAAACTTGGCACAAAGTCATAAGGTGGTATACGCAGTTCGCGCATTAAATCAACAACAGGTGTGTAATCTGCCGGCACGGTAAAGCCATGAATCCCGATAGCATTCACCGCTGCTGAGTTTTCTTCCATATTAAACAATGCGGCAGCCACTTTGCGCGAAACATCTTCATGCACATGCGGCATAGCTGCAAATGGCCACTCGGGGTAAAGCCGGGTAGATGCTACTAGAGGGAAGCCAGCCAACGACTGCGCGTTAATGATTTTTAATTGCGCAAAATCCAGATATCCTTCGCGTGACATGGCCTCAAGCACCCCTGTGCGTACAAAGCCAACAGCAGCCTTACCCGATAACACTGCATTGACTACATTATCATGTGGCATGCTGGTTTTAATTAAATTGGTATCTCGCAGATTAATGCCGCGACGATGCAGTTCAAATAGCTGCATCTGGTAGCCTCCCAGCGACATATCATTAATGACTGCTACTGTTTTACCTTTGATATCTTCCAGCCGATTAATGTTGCTTTGATCGCTGCGTGTAAAGATAACCCCGCCAAACACAGTGGCCGACTGACCATTCTCATGGTCAATAACCGTAGCCAAAGGCGCTGACAGTCCGCTGTCCCGGCTTAATTTGACGTAATGCGCAGGGTTGGTAAACACAAAATCCAGCTGTCTGCTTGCAACCTTGGCTGTCAATTCGTCCGGCGTGTAAACCTCTACCACAAACTCATAGCGAGGAACCCGCTGATGCAGGGCATCGGCCAAATGCTGCCAATGCTCATAAGTGATTTCCTTCGAGCGGTAAGCAAGCATCCCTATTTTAAGGGGCCCCGCCGCATGCACCGGCACTGCTAAGCAACAGGCGAGCAACAGGCTCGCAAGCCAAATCACCCATTTAGCGTTATATGGCGCGTGCTTCAACGAAATATATCCTTGGTTGGCAGATAGCTAGCATCGATTAGTGCAGATAAATCCTGAGTTTTTTGCAATAGCTGATAATTTAACATGATATCAGCAAGATGTTCTGCACTCACTAAAAGCTCCACAGGCGCTTTGGCCATTAAGCGATGATTTAACAGCAGATCTGGCAAAACCAGGCCTCTATAAGCCGCCAGCACTTCAGAATGATTTAATTGCAAATGTGCAGCCATGCGGTAGGCTGCATCGTTAGGGTTATGCTGCAAATGTCTTAACGCCTTGAAATGCGCTGCAATCAAATGCTTGATAGACTTTGCATAATAGTGATTCAGCCTATCTGTGCGCACCGCCAGCACATCAATAATCAAATTGGGGATTTGCGTCGTATCAAATATTGAATGTGCACCATCTGCCAGCAAATGTGTAGCAGTGGGTTCATAGGTGATAATGGCATCGACTTTTTTTTCGTGCCAGGCTTCATGATGCTGATTGACTGGAATAGCATGCAGTTTTAAATCCTGCCGACCAAGTTGCGCTCTATTCAGCACCTCAGCCAGCATCACCTCACCGGCTGAGCTAGGCTCATAGCCCAACCGCTTGCCTTTGAGCGAAGCTAAATCAACGATCTCTGGAATCGCCAGCAACTTATCTGCGCCGGCAGAGATATTAAAAACCATGACGATCGTCACCGGCAGGCCCATTTCACAAACCTTTAAGGTTTCATCCAGCGTGAGTGCTGCGGCGTCAACTTTACCCGCCATTAAGGCCTGGATCGACTGTGTGGCAGAGGCTGTTTCCAATATGTGCACTTGCTGACTATCCAGCCAGCCCTCGCTACGTGCCAGGAACATAGGCTCATATCCCAGCCAGACATTGGCTGCAATTGAAACAGGGCGGTGCTCGAACCACTTAAGAGGTTTAACGGCAAACGATACGAGCAGAGCGAATAACAACCCGACTACATACCAGCGCTTAAGGCATTTTAAATTCGAAAAAAAAGAAAAGCTGAACATAAAAAATAACCCGGCAGACTCTGGTGGGCACCTTTAAGCGCATCCGCGATCCGGTGTGGTAACGGAGTTTGGTTTCAAATCAAGATTATACTGCCAACCCAGAGCGCGTAGGCGCTTTGGGTTTGGATTGGCCATCACGGCCATATACTGAGCTATCTTCAGACTTTCCTTGTAGATGATTGAGCAACTCCTGGTTGCGATTGAAGTGTTTACTGATTAACGTGCCGTTAAGCCGGTTAAGTTCTTTTGCTTGTGCAAGACTTAGTTGAAAATTAAGCCATGTACGGCGCACATCTGGCCGATTAACTTTTTCTATCCATGCAGACATCCCTGCTTCATTGGCCTCAAAGCCATTTTGGGCAAGAGTTGCGTATCGGGTTTTCGCGGCGTGATTCAGCTGTTGCAGCAATACCGATTTTTCATCCAGTATAGCCTCCACAGCGTCTACATCAGCCTTGATGAGGTGCTGTTGCTCGCGCTCAAGCAAGTTGAGCAGCTGTTTGAGCAACTCCGCGTCTTGCGTAAAAGTAACCATATCTTTAGAAGTTGCAATACTCATACTGCCCTCACTTTTGTCAAACCAGCACTGCTACTCATTGAAAGCTTTTAAGGAAAGCTTTTAAGCGATTCGGCTGGTTAACAAATCTTTTACGGTTTCAATCAAACCATCTGCTACTTTTTCAGAGCTGACAGAAAATTGACCGCTGGAAATAGCAGATTTGATTGCATCTACTTTTTCTGCATCAAACACACTGCTGGCAGAAACCTTGGCCTCCAATGACTGCAGCTTCGCAGAAAGCGGAGACAGCGTCACATTATCAGAAGACCTGCCCGCAGCCTGTGAGCCATTGGATTGCTGCCTGGCCTCTGCATTGATCTTTGCCGCGCCCGTCTTTTCAGCGCCGACTTTATCTACGCCTAACGCTGTCGCATTACTCACTGAATCGTTGATTTTCATGATGCTTATCCTTTTTTCTTAAGTGTATTTGCGTATTACACGCTTCCTTAATGCACTTATCGGCATAGTTTAAGCGAACTTTAATAGTTTAGTAAAAAAAACTCACTTTTTTATTAAACTGGTATCAAAAGATGGCTAGAAAGATGGTTAGCGTCCATGCCCATCAGGATGAGTCAAAAAACGATTTCTACTTGGCCACCCTGACGGGCAATACCACTCACCACCTGGCCGTTGGCAACCTTTACCTGCACTACTTGACCTTCATTCGCCTTGGTAATTGCCTTACCTTCAGCTGATACACTAAATCCCCTGCCGCTGGAAACCACCATGACAGTCTGCCCCTGTTGCACAACGGGTGCCTGCTTTAACATTTCCTGCCTAAGCACGGTGCCTGCCTGCATGGATATATTCACAACACGTCCCAATGCTTGACTTACATCGGTATAAATCCCTGAGGGCAATTGCGTGATGTCCCCTGTTTCAAACATCAAATCATCACGAGTAATGGTGCGTCCCTGTGCCAGCGGTTTGGATGCAACCAGATATGCGGAGGATACACTAACCGTAGCCTGCGTATATATCGTCCATGCACTTGGCGTATGGCAGCGCGCACCTACACTGGTTCTCCCCCACACACGACTGCCCTTGGGCAGGAACACCTCTAGATCATGGCATTTTGTCAATCTTAGATTAGGATCAATCAGCCCAACATTGACGCCAACATTGCCGGGGTAACCCACGGTCTGTGTGGTTAAAAATTCCGCAACCTCCTGCCTGAGCGCTAATAAATTCTGCCTTGGCGGCTGTTGATTAAGCGCCACAACATCGGGTTTGGCATACAGGCTGCTGGTGGTGAATAACAAGCCTGCCAGCATAACCAGCTTTATATATCGATTGAATAACTGCATGGTGAATTCCAATGTGTTTACATAGTTTCAACATGCATTCTACATACGCACCACGCAAGCTTAACCAAGAAAAGGGCTATTTTTACCCCTCTTCTTTACCAATTAAATGGTCTTTATACGCATAAAATGACTTACATCTATGTTATCGGCAGTAAAAGTATGTTCTTGAATGGCCGTTGACGAAAGCTTTAATTTGCAAGATAAAGGAAATGATGATGATCAATAAGTTAGATGCAATGATGAATCTACATCAAAGTGTTTTAAGAGTGCGGGCAGAACGCCAAGAGCTGATTGCATCGAACATTGCCAATGCGGATACCCCAAACTATAAAGCGCGCGATCTGGACTTTAACGCCGCCATGAAAAATGCCATGGCGGGCGTCAGCAACCAGGCATTCAACACGGCTAAAACTTCAGCCCGACATCTTGACGGCGTTGCATCAGGCATTGGTGGCAATGCGCTATTCCGCCCTGTCATTCAGGGTGCAGTCGATGGCAACACCGTGGATATGGATGTAGAACGTAACCAGTTTGCAGAGAATGCGTTGCGTTACCAAGCGAGCCTTAATGGCATTAACGGTCAAATCCGATCAATGCTTGCTGCAATTCAAAATCAATAGCTCGCCATCAAGAGCTAAGAGTTAGTTTGATGATCGCAAAATCAGCAATCGCCTAATTGAAGGAGCAGTCCATGTCGCTATTTAACGTTTTCAACATTTCAGGCTCTGCAATGAGTGCGCAGGCACAAAGGCTCAATACGGTAGCCAGCAATCTTGCAAATGCGGACAGTGCAACCAGCGCAAATGGCACACCCTACAAAGCCAAACAGGTGGTATTTAGTGCCACACCGACCAAATCAGGCAATGCAAGCGGCGTTAAAGTCGTGAAGGTAGTAGAAGACAAGTCACCGCCCAGAGTGATTTACGACCCCAAGCACCCTCTCGCAGACGAGAAAGGCTATGTAAGCATGCCTAATGTCAATGTCACGGAAGAAATGGTGAACATGATTTCAGCCTCACGTGCTTATCAAAACAATGTTGATACGACGAACGCAGTCAAAACGATGCTGGAAAGAACCTTATCAATCGGGCAGTCTTAACCACTTAAATTAGCACTTAATTTAATTAAGGATAAATATCATGGCAACCGTACAAAACACCCAAAGCACACCATCCCAGGCACTGCTTGACGCCGTCAATACAAGAAATAAATCCAGCAAGTCCGATATTGACGCAGCACAGGACAGATTCATGACCTTGTTGGTTACACAAATGAGAAATCAAGATCCACTCAACCCGATGGATAACGCACAGGTCACCAGCCAAATGGCGCAACTATCAACTGTGACTGGAATTAATCAGCTTAATAACACGCTGGAAACGCTGATGAGCAACATCCAAACCGGGCAGTCTTATCAGGCATCCAGTTTAATTGGACGCAATGTATTAACGCCCGGTGACAGTATTTTAAATACCGATACGGGTGGTTATTTTGGCGTAGAGTTACCGATTGGGGCTGACAAACTTACCGTTAACATAAAAGATGCGGGTGGAAATGTGGTACGCACGCTAAATTTAGGTAAACAACAAGCCGGCACTACACCGCTTGTATGGGATGGATTGAACGATGCAGGCACAGCAGTGCCTGCCGGCACCTATAAATTTGAAGTATCCGCTACGGTTGGCAACAGTGCAGCAAGCGTTACGGGATTAAGCTTTGCCCAGGTAATGAGCATTTCCAACTACCCCACCGGCGTGAAGCTCAACTTAAATAACTTAATGACAGTAGACACTACTGACGTTAGGGAAATATTTTAGCCGGACTAGTTATTATTTATAAAAAATTTTCGCCTCAGGAGAATCAAAATGAGTTTTCAACAAGGTTTAAGTGGTTTAAATGCAGCATCCAAACAATTGGAGGTCATTGGCAACAACGTTTCTAATGCTAACACCGTTGGCTTCAAACAGGCTAGAGCAGAATTTGCAGATGTATTTGCTAACTCACTCATCGGTAGCGGTGGTTCACAGATAGGGATTGGCACAAAAATCAGCACCGTTGCACAACAGTTTACGCAAGGCAACATTACCGGCACCAACAACTCGCTGGATATTGCTATTAATGGTGGCGGATTTTACCGTATGAGCAACAACGGCAGCATCACCTACACACGTAACGGTCAATTCCAGCTGGACCGAGAAGGGTTCATTGTTGATGCGGCAAGCAAGCGCTTAACGGGCTATGCAGCGGATGTAAATGGTAACTTGTTAACAGGTGCCCCCACAGATCTAAAAATTGACACGGCTGATATTCAACCAGTGGCAACCACGGCCATAGAAGGTACCATTAACCTGGATTCGCGCGACAATCCTCTACCAGCCGTACCTGCTTTTGACCCGACAGACCCGCTCACCTACAACAACTCGACTGCTGTCACGGTATTTGACAGCTTAGGTAACGCGCATACCTTGCAGAATTTCTTTCGCAAAACAGCCGCCAACACATGGGATGTCTATACAACAGTAGATGGTGTTTCTACGCCTGCACTACCGGCAACGACGGCTGTGATGACCTTTACTGGCACGGGCATTAGCCCAACCATTGTACCGGCATTGCCTTCAGTCACATTCACACCGCTCAACACCGCAACGCCGCCCGTGGCCAATGGCGCGAACAATGTCACCACAACAATTGACTACTCTACCAGCACGCAGTTTGGTTCTAACTTCAGTATTAACAGTTTATCGCAAGATGGTTTCACTTCAGGTCGACTTGCCGGCTTTAACACGGCAGCAGACGGCACGATTTTAGGCCGTTATACCAATGGACAATCGAAAGCACTTGGCCAGGTTGTATTAGCTAACTTTACCAACCCCAATGGCTTGCTGTCATTAGGGGGTAACGCATGGACTGAAAGTGCAAGTTCAGGTGCTGCGCTGGTAGGTGTACCTGGCACAGGTCTGCTGGGTGTATTGCAATCTTCTGCTGTAGAAGACTCCAATGTTGATCTCACAGCGGAACTCGTCAACATGATTACCGCACAGCGCGTTTATCAGGCGAACGCACAGACCATTAAAACACAAGATCAGGTATTGCAAACACTCGTGAACTTACGTTAATTCAATTGGCAACCGTCGCGTTAACAGCATAATTTAATGGAAGGAGTACCTGCATGGATCGCATGATTTATACGGCAATGACAGGGGCTAAACATATCCTTAACAAACAAGCGACCACAGCGCACAACCTGGCAAACGCCACCTCCACGGGATTTAAATCGCAAATTGATGCATTTAGAGCAGTGCCCGTGGTCGGCAAGGGCTTGCCAACCCGTGCATTTGTAGTAGATGCGACTGCCGGCTCAGACTTTAACTCTGGTGCGATTCAATCGACCAACCGAGATTTGGACGTGGCGATTCATGGTGAGGGCTGGCTTACCGTACAGCGTGCTGATGGCACTGAAGCCTACACGCGCAACGGCTCACTCAAAGTAAGCGAAAACGGCATATTGCAAACTGCCACAGGACTAACTGTGATGGGGGATGGTGGCCCAATCAGCATTCCGCCCGACATACGAATAAGCATTGGCAAAGATGGCACTGTTTCCAGCGTAGAAAATAACACATTACCCGGACCTGCCAACACCATCGGACGGTTAAAACTCGTTAATCCTAACGAAAAAGATATTGTTCGTGCTGATGATGGCCTGTTTGTCACTAAAGATGGCAATCCTGCTGTAGCTGACGCCAACGTCAGTGTCATTAACGGCGCACTAGAGAGCAGTAATGTCAATGTGGTAGACGCCATGGTCACGATGATTGGTCTGGCCCGTCAGTTTGAAACGCAGATGAAACTTATCTCTACAGCGCAGAATAACGATGAAAAAGCAGGTCAGCTCCTCGCTTTGAGGTAGCCACACATGCGTTATATTAAACGCACATAGAAGCAAAGCGATGCATACTTACTGAAGTTTTGATGGTGCGCGAAAAACAGCATGATATAAATCGCTCGAGAAGGGAAATAAAATGATACGCTCACTTTGGATTTCAAAAACCGGCCTGGATGCGCAGCAAACGCAGATGGATGTCATTGCAAACAACCTGGCTAACGTGAGCACCAGTGGCTTTAAACGCTCTCGTGCCGTGTTTGAAGATTTGCTCTATCAGACACTCAGGCAACCTGGTGCGCAATCATCACAGCAAACACAGCTGCCCTCAGGCCTTCAGTTAGGTACTGGTGTTAGACCTGTAGCCACCGAGCGCATTTTCACCCAGGGCAACTTACAGCAAACCGGAAACGACAAAGACATTGCAGTGCAAGGTGAAGGCTTCTTTCAAGTGCTATTGCCCGACGGTACAACGGCTTACACACGCGATGGTTCATTCCAGGTTGACAGTCAGGGCCAGCTGGTCACGGCCAGCGGCTTTCCTGTTCAGCCAGCAATTACTATCCCCAATAATGCACAAAGCCTGACCATTGGCCGTGATGGCACGGTTTCGGTAACTTTGGCAGGCTCAAGCGCTGTGACACAAATCGGATCGATTCAACTGGCAACCTTTATCAATCCGGCCGGCTTACAGGGCAAGGGAGAAAATCTTTATGTTGAAACAGCGGCTTCCGGAAATGCCAATGCCAACACACCTGGTACCAATGGTGCAGGCTTGTTGACGCAAGGCTTTATTGAAACCTCAAACGTCAATGTGGTTGAAGAACTGGTGAACATGATTCAAACCCAGCGTGCCTATGAGATTAACAGTAAAGCCATTACGACCTCGGACCAAATGTTACAAAGATTAACGCAAATTTAACGATTGAATGACGCGTGAAGTTTAGGATGAATTTAGGAGTCGCCATGTTAAATACAATTGACTGCAATCGACAGGACATCAAGCCAGAAGTCGCCAGATTCTCTAAAACAAGTGCCAGCATTACTGTCGTTGGCCTATGCCTTACCATGCTAATCAGCACTGGCTGCGCCATCACGCCTAGCTCGATTGTACAACAACCCACTACGGCAAAGACACCCGTAAACCCGCATGCAGAAGCTAACAATGGCGGCATCTTCAATACCGCGTCTTACCGCCCGATGTTTGAAGACAGGCGTCCGCGCTTTGTAGGTGATATTTTAACCATCAATATCATTGAAAACACTACCGCGACCAAGGCCAATGCCAGTGACGCCAGCAAAAAAGGGGATGCAAGCTTTAATACAGATGCCACCTTGAAAGATAATGTTACGGTGACTGGCGGATTATTGTCAAAATTACCTTTTGGCAATTTAACCAGTTTTTCTGCGAGCGGATCAAATTCCTATGAGGATGATGCCAACGCGAATGCAAGTAATCGATTTAACGGCGCAATTACCGCCACAGTTATCGAAGTGTTGCCAAATGGCAATTTATTGGTGAGCGGTGAAAAACAAATCGGTTTAGATAAAGGCACCGAGTTTGTGCGCTTTTCTGGCGTGGTTAATCCTGACACCATCACGCAAGGCAATTTTGTGCCTTCAACCAAAGTGGCTGATGCACGTATTGAATATAGAACCAACAGTAAAATTGATGGTGCGCAGATCGCTTCAATTTTTGCAAGATTCTTTCTCAGTATGAGCCCATGGTAAATACATACGGCATCAGCACATACGGAAAGTAACAAAGGTGAAACAAATGCAAAACCTGGCTAATTACCTGATTTCTCAATTAAGTAAACTAAGCGCCCTACTCATTTGCGGCGCATTGGCATTTCAGCCTGTATACGCTGAGCGCCTTAAAGACCTTGCAACAATCCAGGGAGTCAGGTCAAACCAACTCATAGGCTACGGCTTAGTGGTCGGATTGGACGGCACAGGTGACCAAACAACACAAACGCCGTTCACCGTACAAAGCATTATCAGCATGATGCAGCAGATGGGGGTTAATCTACCGCAAGGCACAAACCTGCAACTTAAAAATGTAGCGGCTGTGATGGTCACAACCAACCTACCCGCGTTTGCACAACCAGGACAGGGGCTGGATGTCACGGTATCCTCCATGGGTAACGCAAAAAGTTTGCGTGGCGGCACATTGTTAATGACGCCGCTCAAAGGTGCCGATGGCCAGATCTACGCGATGGCACAAGGCAGCCTGGTAGTGGGCGGCGTGGGCGCATCCGCCAATGGCGCACAAACCCAGGTCAACCACTTAAGCGTTGGCAGAATCAGTGCAGGGGCGACTGTCGAGCGCAGCGTTGCAAGCAACATCAATCAAAATAGCAACATCAATCTTGAACTGAAAGAATCTGACTTTTCTACCGCAGCCCTTGTGGTAGAAGCCATTAATAAGCAATTCGGGCAAAACACAGCATTTGCTCAAAATGGCCGGGTGATACAGGTACAGGCACCGAGCAGCATGAATCGGGTTGCATTTTTAGCAGCACTTGAAAGCCTTAACGTCGCACCTGCCACTGGCCTTGCCAAGGTAATCGTCAACGCGCGCACTGGTTCTGTAGTGATGAATCAAGCCGTATCTTTAGAGAGCGTGGCGGTTTCACATGGCAACTTAACAGTCACCATCAACACTGAACCTGTGATTAGCCAGCCTGGCGCACTTTCCACCGGACAAACCATATCTACCGCGCGCTCAGAAATCGACATCAACAAAGAACCTGGAAAAGTAGTCAAACTCAACGCAGGGGCTAATTTATCAGATGTGGTAAAAGCGCTTAATGCAATCGGCGCCACACCACAGGATTTACTTGCCATATTGCAGGCTATGAAAGCAGCAGGTTCATTACGCGCTGAGCTGGAAGTTATCTAAACGCGTTTATCAAAAATTACCTATATCATGAATATCAATGCGAACAACATTAACACCATGCCTGGCGCTGACTTGTCTGTTGGCGTCGCTTTCGACAGCAACAGCCTTAACCAGCTAAAACAGGCTGCAAGAGAACAATCGCCGGAAGCCATTAAAGGCGTAGCCAAACAGTTTGAAGCCATTTTCATGAACATGATGCTCAAAAGCATGCGTGAAGCAACGCCGCAAGACAGCATGTTTGATAATGATCAAACACGCACTTTTACTTCCATGTTAGACCAGCAATTAACCAACAACCTTGCAGCAAAAGGACTCGGGCTAGCAGATGTGCTTGCGCGACAGCTTACCAAAGGTAGTTATGACATTAGCGGCAATCTAGCGCAAGCCGTGAGCAACGCCCCCCCCGATAACAGCCCGCCCGCATCCAGCGGGACCAGTTTGACTGACAACCCGTTTTTAAATCATATTTTATCCGGCACCCAAAAAAACCCTACCAGCAATCATGCCGCCAATGGTGCTTCAATAAAACTCAAGACCTTGAATGACGGCACCACGAATAACAACCCCACAGTTGCCGACTTTAAAGACCGCATGACGCCGCATGCCGAAATCGCCAGTCAGGCCACAGGTATTCCCAGCCACCTCATGTTAGGTCAAGCTGCACTAGAAAGTGGCTGGGGTAGACGCGAGCTTAAAGGGATCGATGGCACAAATAGCTATAACTTGTTTGGCATCAAGGCCACGGGCAGCTGGAATGGAAAAACCGTTGATGCCATGACCACTGAATATATCAATGGCATCAAACAAAAACGTATAGAAAAATTCCGCGCTTACGATAGTTATGCTGATTCATTTAAAGATTTTGCGAACCTCATGCGCAACAATCCACGTTATCAAAATGTACTGGAAAACCTCAATAACGCGAACAACTACGCACAGGCCATGCAAAAGGCTGGCTATGCGACCGATCCTGATTATGCTATAAAGTTAGCGAGTGTCATTGACAAGCTAGCGCCTGATTTATAGAAATTAATGGATGCAAAGGCTAAAGTTTTACTGATTTATGCCGACATGCAATGTAAGGGGTTGGTAGAAATGAGTCATTATCATGAGTAATATACTAAACATCGGAAAAAGTGCCCTCGCTGCAGCGCAGGTAGGGCTTGCGACGACCGGGCACAATATAGCCAATGCAAACACACCGGGCTACTCCAGACAGGTCGTTGTGCAGGCGGCAGCGCAATCACAGAATTTTGGCTTTGGCTTTGTAGGACAAGGTGCGGAAATCGCTGGTGTGACGCGTGTTTTCAATAACATTTTAGCTGCGCAAATGGTAAGAAGCCAGGCCAGCAGTTCCGCAATGGCCACTTATAGCCGTGAGCTAGGCACAATCAACAACATGCTTTCAGACCCTACCGCAGGATTAAACCCTGCCATGAGCGCGTTTTTTGGTGGCTTGCAAGATTTAAGTGCGAACCCTAGTGACACAGCAACCCGTCAATCTACACTTTCTACTACGCAATCGCTTGTGAGTCGCTTCCAAAGCACCAGTGACCGATTAAATCAACTTCAAGAAGGCGTTAATACGCAAATCACTACCAGCGTAGGGCTGGTTAATACCTATGCCAGGCAAATTGCCAATCTGAACGATGTGATTGAGAAAGCCGTCAGCGCGGATGGCAACACACCCAACGATCTGCTTGACCAACGCGACCAGCTTGTATTGGAATTAAGCAAACAAATCAAAACAACTGTTATTCCACAAGGGCAAGGTAGCTACAATATTTTTGTAGGAAACGGCTTACCTTTAGTTGTGGGTAAAGAAACATTTCAGCTCGTACCTGCGTCCTCACCCACTGATCCTTCGCGTACAGAGGTTGCCTACCAAACGCAGGGCAAGGTCACAGTACTAGGGCCAAGTAGCTTAACAGGCGGTGCTTTAGGTGGTTTGATTCAGTTTCGTGCAGAATCATTAGATCCGATTCAAAATCAGATAGGCCAACTGGCTGTTACCATAGCGGAAACATTTAATGCACAACATCGCGCAGGTTTTGACATAAATGGAAATTTAGGCGGTGCTTTATTCAGTATCCCAGATCCTGCGGTAAGCGCCAATGCCAACAACACCGGCAACGCTGTCATTACCAGTAAGATTCAGAACGCGGCAGCCATTACCGCCAGTGACTACCGTCTGGAGTTTGATGGCGCCAATTACAACATTACACGGCTAAGTGATGTGACCACGCAAACTTTCGCAAGCCTGCCTCAAACCATAGATGGCATCAACTTTACGCTCGCGTCAGGCACAATTCAGGCAGGCGACAACTACGTAATTAGACCGACCCAGCAGGCAGCCGGGCGCATACAGTTATCAATCACCGACCCAAACAAACTTGCTGTTGGCGGACCCGCCATCACCGCAAGCACAAGTTCAACCACAGCCAGCATCAGCGCGCCAACTGCCACCAGCACTTATGCAAGCTCGCCCTTGGCGACACCACTGAGCTTCACTTTCAATCCACCCGGATTTGTTGCCGGCGCGCCCGTGACCGTCACCCTAAATGGCGTCACTACGGAATACAACCCTGGCGACCAGGTCACTATAGACAATGGTGCCGTCATCACTACGCAAGGCATTAGATTCAGCATTACTGGCACACCTGCGGCAGGTGATACATTTACCATTACACCGGGTACTTTTAACGGCCCCGGGGATAACCGCAATGGTCTTTTGCTGGCATCACTCCAGAATGCAAAAACTGTTTCAGGTAATAAGAGTTTTTCCGAAACATTCGGGCTCATCGTCAACAATGTGGGCAATAAGACACGTGAGCTTGACATTCTAAACACCGCTGAGGCACAGGTGTTAGAACAAACCACAGCAGCTGTACAGGCTGAATCAGGTGTAAATCTGGATGAAGAAGCAACCAACCTGATTCGTTATCAGCAGTCGTACCAGGCTGCTGGGAAACTGATGCAGATTGCCAGCCAATTATTTGACGTGCTATTACAACTAGGTAATTAGTCTGTCGTTAAGGATATCATCATGCGTATCAGCACTAATACTATATATCAGTCAGGCATCAACAAAATCAACAATCTGCAGTTTGAACAAGCCAAACTGCAACAGCAGATCTCAACCGGTCGCCGCATAAGCACACCTGCAGATGACCCGGTAGCGGCTGCCCGTGCTTTAGAAATCTCGCACGCCCAAAGCGTTAATGCTAAGTTTTCAGATACACGCCAAACAGCACAGCTCAAACTCAATACGCTGGAATCCAACCTGACTAGCGTCACCAATGCACTGGTTTCTGTTCACTCCTCTTTGGTTGCCGCAGGCAATGGTGCTTTTTCAGACCAGGAGCGTGGGTTTATTGCGGCAGATCTGAATAACACCCTTGAAGCATTGATCGGCCTCGCTAACACTAAGGATGCCGCAGGTGATTATCTTTACGCAGGCTTTAAAACTGACAGCAAACCGTTTATTGCAAACGCCGGTGGTGCCAGCTATGTTGGCGACAGCAATGAACAACTACTTCAGGTAGATACACAACGTCAGATGGCGGTCAATGTAACAGGAGACAAGGTGTTTCAAAACGGCGGGAATGATATTTTTGCCACACTTCAAAATTTAGTGAATATATTAAACACGCCGTTGACGCCCGCAACCCAGGCAGCGTTCTCGGCGGGACTTGCAACCGGGATTAACAGCATTCAGACAGGATTAGATAACGTGCTTACAGTCCGTGCTGCAATAGGCTCTAGACTTAATGAACTGGACGCCTTGGATATCGCCGGCTCAGACCGTGACTTGCAATACAGTAAATCACTTTCTGAACTACAAGACCTGGATTACGCGTCAGCCTTGTCTGAACTCGCTAAAAACATGACGATTATGGAAGCCGCCCAAAAGTCCTTTGTTCAGACTACCGGCTTATCTTTGTTTGATTTTATCTAAATCTGATCTCTCTAAACTTTAACTGCTAAACTTTAACTGGCTGAACTTTACTGGCCCGGTTTGACAGTTTGAGGTGTTTCAACTTTAGGGTGTGCAATTTGATACATATTGTTGGCACCCTGCGTAATGAAAGTTTGAATCGGCTGCAGCATACTTGGCAATGAGAGCGCCAGCACAATAAAGCCCATACTCAACGTAATTGGAAAGCCAATACCAAACAGGTTAAGCTGCGGTGCCGTACGCGTAAGTATGCCCAACGCCATATTTGCAATCAGCAGCGCAGCAATTGCAGGCAAGGCCAGCATTAAGCCTGCACTAAAAATGATGCTGCCCCACTTTGCCACCTGCATAGGGTCGATGCCACCACCACTCATGACAATAGGCATGGTGATAAAACTGTTAGCAAGCGCTGTCACCACAATCAAATGCCCATCAAGGCTCAAAAAAATGAGCATCGCCAGCAATACTAGAAACTGATTAATTGAAGTGGTTTGCCCCTGTGTCTGCGGGTCAAAAAATGAAGCAAAACCTAGGCCCATGCTCATCCCTATCATCTGACCTGCCAAATCTACTGCCGCAAATACCAGGCGCATGCTAAATCCTATAGCGAGGCCAATTGCGATCTGCTGAATCAAGATCAACAAACCCTGTAGTGAAAAAATCTCAAACTGGGGTAAAGCCGGTATAGTGGGCACAATGATGATAGTGAGCATCAGGCCAAGCCCCAGCTTAACCTGAGGCGGAACAGATCGATGACTAAAAATAGTGACCACGGAAATGGTCGCCATAATACGCGTGAATGGCCAAAGCAGGCTGATTATCCAGCTTTGTAGTAATTCACTGCTGACTGTAATCATTCAGATAACTACCAGTAATGGTTAATTAATTTGCCATGGCAGGAATGCTGGTAAACACCACGTGCATATAATCCACCATCGTGGTGAGCATCCAGGAACCTGCCACCAGCAGGGCAATAAATACACCGACCAGCTTTGGAATGAACGATAGCGTTTGCTCGTTAATCTGAGTAGCCGCCTGAAAAATACTCACTAACAAACCAATCACCAGAACCGTTAATAAAATGGGCGCTGAAATCAACAAGGTGACTTCAACCGCCTCTCTACCTAATGTCATCACGCTTTCCGGGGTCATGCAATATCTCCTGCTTTTTGATGATTCATGTGGCCTCGCTACGTATAAAAACTCTCAACTAGCGAGCCTAGCAATAGTTGCCAACCATCCACGAGCACAAATAACATCAATTTAAAAGGCAAGGCTACAATAACGGGCGACACCATCATCATACCCATCGACATCAGCACACTGGCAACTACCATATCAATAATCAAAAATGGAATGAATATAGCAAACCCGATTTGGAATGCGGTTTTAAGTTCACTTGTTACAAATGCAGGCACCAGTACTTTGAGCGGGATCTGATCCGGCGTTTCAACACGGTCAATCTGTGCCATTTTCACAAACAGAGCCAAATCGCCTTCTCTGGTTTGCTTTAGCATAAACTCTTTAAACGGTGCCACGCCTTTGTCCATCGCCTCCTGCATGGTGATTTTATTTTCTGATAACGGCTGGTATGCATCCGCATACACCTTGTCAAACACAGGCGACATGACAAAAAAAGTCAAAAACAATGCCAACCCCACCATCACTTGATTCGGTGGTGCAGATTGCGTACCCAAGGCCTGCCGCAATAGTGAAAGTACGATAATGATGCGGGTGAAGCCCGTCATCATCAACAATATCGCTGGCAAGAAGCTAAGCGAGGTCAGTAAAATCAGGGTTTGTAAACTTAACGTATAATCTTGGCCACCGCCAGCACTTGGCGTTGCGTTTATTAACGCCAACCCGCTTTCAGCTGAGGCTATCGCAGGCAACAGCGCGATCACGATAGATATCAATAAAACCAAGCCCTTGGTTCTGCTACTTTGCATGTTCATTCACACCGAATTTACTTTTAGAATGCTTTAACGCAGTGGAAAATGCGCTTGCTAACGATAGCGGACTCACGCCCGATGCTGTTTCTTGTTCACGCTGCGCCAGTTTGTATGACTCGTCCACCTCCAAATTAGCGAGTGCACTCACCTGCCCCGGGGCAACGCCCACGACCAGCCAGCGATCAGCGATCTCCACCACCACCACGCGCTCACGCGTCCCGACACTCACACCGCCCACTATGCGCACTGCCGATTGCAGTTTACCGATGCCAGGCGCCATGCGCTTTAGCATCCAGGCTAAAACTCCTAGTATACCTAGCACCACGATCAGCCCGAGCACCATTTTTACCATACCGCCTGCGGGAGAGGTCACCGTCTCGGCTGCTTCAGCAGAGGCGATGCAGAGAAAGCAACATGGAGTTAATAGAGAAGTCGATTTATTCATAGGAATCATTTACAGGACTCAAGTGGCTTAATGTTAGCGGTTGATTTTTCGGATGCGCTCAGCGGGTGTGATAATGTCTGTCAGGCGAATACCGAATTTATCATTCACTACCACCACTTCACCCTGCGCAATTAAACAACCGTTTACCAGCACATCCATCGGTTCGCCCGCCATGCCATCCAGTTCAACAACCGAACCCTGTGCCAACTGCAATAGATTTTTGATTGCAATTTTAGTACGCCCTAATTCAACCGTAAGCTGAACTGGAATGTCCAAAATAAAATCAATATCGTTCTGTGTTTCCTGCAATTTGTTCTTCGCTGTAAATTCTGTAAAAACCTGCGCCTGCTCACCGGCACCTTCCTGCAACATGGATGACTCAGCGCTCGCCTGCTCAGCCATCGCAGCGCCCCAATCATCAGTGCCTGCGCCCTCATCCTCGCTTGCCTTCTGCTCAGCCATTGCCGCACCCCAGTCGTCTTCTGCAATGGTTTCTATGCCACTATTGTCGGCCGGATCAGTCGCCATAGGGTTCTCCTTTGATATATTCAGTTGAGTTCGATCTTAAAAGCTTTTCTACCCGTAATGCATACTGACCATTAAACAGGCCATATTTACAGGACATCACAGGAATACCGTCTACCTTGGCTTCGATGTTTTCATCAATGCTCAATGGAATAACATCGCCTACTTTCATGTTCAGCACATCACCCAATTGCATTTTTGCTTCAGCAAGGTTGGCTACAATCTCTATCTCGGCTGCCTGCACCTGCTGCGTCATTAACTTAACCCAGCGCTTGTCGGCGCCCAGCACCTCACCCTGCAATGGAGAAGTCAGTAGATCTCGGATCGGCTCCACCATGGAGTATGGCATGCAGAAGTGAATTTCACCGCTTGCAGGTCCCAATTCCACATTAAAAGTAACCACGACTACCACCTCATTAGGCGTGGCTACATTAGCAAACTGCGTGTTCATTTCTGAGCGCAGATACTCAAATTCAATCGGATAAACAGGCTCCCAGGACTTGGCATAGGTTTCAAACACAATGTTGAGTATGCGTTGAATAATACGCTGTTCGGTTTGCGTAAAATCACGGCCTTCGATACGCGTATGAAAACGTCCGTCACCCCCAAATAAATTGTCTACCACCAAAAAAACCAGGGTAGGATCAAACACCAGTAGAGCAGTACCACGCAGGGGTTTGACCTGCACCAAATTCAGATTGGTTGGCACCACAAGATTACGGATGAAATCACTGTACTTGGTAATCCGCACAGGTCCCACAGAAACCTCAACCGTGCGCCGCAGAAAATTAAACAACTCTATGCGCACTAAACGTGCAAAACGCTCATTGATAATTTCCAGCGTAGGCATACGGCCGCGCACGATGCGCTCCTGCGTGGCCATATTGTAGGGACGAACACTCTCTGCCTCACCGGCAGGCTGATCCTCATCCGCTTCGCCTCCTACCCCTTTAAGCAGGGCATCGACTTCGTCCTGTGATAAAAATTTATCCGCCATAATTGAATTAAGCCCGTGCTACTGCACCACGAATGAAGTAAAGAACACATCCAGCACTTCCTGTGGCTTTGCATCTGCTGCAAAAGGCCTTTTGATCTCCTCAACAATCTCATTGCTAAGTTCCTGTTTGCCTTCAACGGTTGAAATCTCAGTCGCTGTTTTGCTGGTGAGTAACAGCAACAACCTATTTTTAACTGCAGGCATATGCAATTTGATTGCCTCAGCTGCCTCCGGGCTTGCCACTTGTAATGAAATATCCACCTGTAAAAATTTTTCATCCGGATCCGGCTGCAAATTCACTGTAAAAGTATCCAGCGTTAAAAACACGGGCGCTTTTGCAGGTTCTGCATGTTTGGCTTCTTCTTTTTTATGGTCTGCCTTACCTTGCGTGAAAAACCATGCAGCACCACCGCCACCACCACCAAGCAATAACACGGCCGCAATAATGATGATTAATTTTTTCTTGGATGCAGGAGGCGCTGCTTCAACCTCTGCTGCTGCTTTTGGATCTTGAGCCATATTGATTAATTCCTTATTTTTAACATCGGTTGCTTATTATGCAACCATCGTTAACATATGGCTATATTATGAAAAGAATTTAGCGGAAAACAAATATAGATAAGAAGGGGAAAAGGGGCTTAGATTCTGCTTTAAACCCAGATTTTCTATTAGGGTTAAACAAAAGTGCCTACACTAAAACCGGGGCGATTAAATATTAACTTTTAACCGTAGCTAAAACCTAATCAATCAGCACTTGCAACCCGCTTAAATATGGCTAATTCTTACTAAATACAGCTAACCTTGAAAGTTGATAGCGTTGCAAGTGATTGAATTATAACTATTTATAATTAATATTCTTTTTTAAAAATCCGTCTAATGGAAAATCTGGACGGAAAACCTGAGGGTGTCCTGAATCTAATCTAACTGACTGATTATAAAATAAATACTAGGCAAAAGTATCTACCAGACCATTCGCTACACGACTAGCGACACCAGGTTGCGTTTCACTCCCCGCCTGCTGCCCACCATTAGCGCCTGAAGATGTAAGTGCGCCTCTATTTTGGGCCGCCTGCTGAAAATCCTGCTGAGATTGTCGATTGGAGCTGATGCTGGTTTGCCCAAGCTGCACGCCAGACTCGCTCATTTTCTCTCGCAGATGTGACAAACCACTCTCCAAGGCACGTCTTACTTCATCGTTATCTGAAATAAATGTCGCATCTGCCTGTTCGTTGTGCACATTAATCACCACTTTCAGTGGGCCTAAATCCGGCGGATTTAAAGTAAGCGTAGCCGACTGCTGTGACGCACCTACCATGTAAATAACCTTTTGGCTAATAGCCTGATCCCACCCGGGCTTTCCTGGATAAACATCAATCACATTGGTGCTTGCCAAGTGCTGTGCAGCAACCCCTGTATTATTTTGTATTAATTGTGACTGTGCCACTGCAGCTGTTAATGGCTGTGTAGGTTGCAGGTCTTTAACCGCCAATTCCTTAACTGCATTATTTGCAAGTTTAGTTGCAGCATGCTCACTCAAAGCCAATTTTGCATCAGCATTTGATAAGCCGTCGGCTTTACTGCCCTGCCCTACTACGCTCGTGGCTGGTTTTTCTGCAGCCTCCGCTGTCATATCAGTATCTGCAAGCATTATATTTTTATCTTGCTCAGGCGAAACAGCAGCCTCGCGAGCAAGCGTACCAGCTACCTTATCCGCACCTGTCTGCACTGTGTTAATATTAGCCAGCGCAGCCTGTAGCGGCACGGGGGCTGACAAGACAATATTTTTTGCATCATTAAGCCCTATACCCAACGCATCCAGCACATCATGCTGATAGTCAGGATTTTTATCATCCACTTGCGTGGCTGTCGCTGCATTATCAGGCAATAATGTCTGCACTGAATCTAACCCCTTGCCATCAGCAGTTACACTATCTACCACCGCCACTTTCTCATTACTCAGTTCTGCTGCCTTGCTAATAACTTTTGCGTTTTGATTAGGATCCTGCCTGGCTTGCTGTGGCGCCTGTTTTTGAGAATGCGCTGTTTGTTTGCCTGGTGTCTGAGAGGCTTTAGCGCGTACCTGACGACTTAACTCCATCTGAAAAGGAGTTTTTCCATCATTGCGTGAAGCTGCATTAGTTGCAGTTTCAGACTTGGCTGATACCGCAGCATTGGCCGGTGTCGCCGGTACGGGGGGCATTGCTAATGTTTGCATGATACTCACCTATCATAAGGATATTTCACGTATGCCCTATTTTAGGGTGGCCGGGCAAATTTCAATTCACTTAAATACGCTATAAATACCCTCTAATTCCAAAATTCATTTATGGCGGTTTCTCGTGATACGTGTCGCAAACTCATCCATCATTTTCTGATCTTTCTTTTGCTCCACTTTTTCGGCGCGCTTGTCTGCACGTTCAATCAACACATCATACGAGCGCTTTTTACGCTGACTTTCCTGCCATAGCGCACGACTCACTTTTACATGCTGCTCAGCATATGTCACCACCTCTTTCTGGCCAGAAATCGCGTGATCTAATTTTTTGAGGAAATTCTGAAAATTTTGATAGGCCTCTGCATTCATGCCCTTAGCCAGACTACTGCTCAAGTTATCAAGATACCCTTTGCGATAATCCATGAGCATGTCAAACTTGCTTTGCGCCTCCTTAACTTCTTTCATAGCGCGCGCCAAAGCCTCTGTTGCCAACTCGACTTCTTTGGCAGCAATTTCATCCAGCATTTTAAGTACATGGTTCTGCTGTCCGTTCATATGGTACCTCCCTGTTCAATATATTGCGCCTGAGTTCAGGTGCTTGGCAAGTTAATTGACGGGTATGCCGTCCAGAACAGCAGTTAAAAATTGCAGGCTTTCCTCCCAATCAGCACGTTCGGATATATCCTGCTGCAAAAATTGCTCTATCAGCTCATGCCTGGCGATGGCAATGTCTAGCAAAGGGTCGCTACCTGACTCGTAAGCCCCCACATTGATTAAATCAACACTACGCATGTAACGCGAGTTTAGCTGCTTTAATTTGCGTGCTAATTTCTGGTGTTCCGGTTTTGTGATATTTTGCATGGCACGGCTGATAGACTGCTCTATATCGATAGCAGGATAATGACCGCTCTCTGCCAAACTGCGACTCAATACGATATGTCCGTCCAAAATGGCACGTGCTGCGTCGGCAATCGGGTCTTGCTGATCATCGCCTTCAGTAAGTACGGTATAAAATGCGGTAATCGAACCTTCGCCACGGCGGCCATTACCGGCTCGCTCCACCAAGGCAGGCAACTTGGCAAATACTGAAGGCGGATAACCTTTTGTCGCAGGTGGTTCACCAATAGCCAGCGCAATTTCGCGCTGTGCCATTGCATAACGGGTGAGAGAATCCATAATCAGCAATACATTTTTACCCTGATTTCTAAAGTATTCCGCAATGGTTGTTGCATAGCTTGCACCTTGCAGGCGCATCAACGCCGGCGCATCTGCAGGCGCGGCCACCACAACTGAACGCGCCATGCCCTCTGCCCCTAAAATTTGCTCAATAAACTCCTGCACCTCCCGGCCACGCTCACCGATCAAGCCAACAACAATCACATCTGCCGTGGTGTATCGCGCCATCATACCCAACAGCACGCTTTTACCAACGCCTGAACCTGCAAACAATCCCATGCGCTGGCCACGGCCCACTGTGAGCATGCTGTTAATGGCACGCACACCAACATCCAGCACTTCTTCAATCGGTGCGCGCATTAAAGGGTTAATCGGTCTGGCACTCAGCGCCGAACGTTCAGGAGAGTTCAAGTCACCTAAATCATCCAGTGGGTTCCCTGCACCATCCACAACCCGGCCCAGCAAAGACTCCCCTACCGGCAAATGCCGTGCACGGTCGGTTACCCTGCGACGCGGGGGGCGGGCGTGATGTGGCCCTGGCAGGCTATCTGACACTTCCAAAGCAAAGACTTTTGCGCCAGGGATTACGCCATCCACACTGCTTTGCGGCATCAGCAGCATGCGCTCACCATCAAACCCTACCACTTCAGCTTCAACCTTGCGGCCCTCTGTCAGCGGTACATAGCAGGCACTGCCGATAGGTAACTTAATACCGACTGCCTCCATCACCAGGCCTGTTAACTTGGTAATGCGTCCTGCAACTTCTAATGGTTCAACTATACGGAGAATTTCCTTGCAATCACGTATGTGATCATGCCATCGCTGCTGATGGATATTTTTTTCTGAAGGCGCAGGTTTTTCCAGTACAACTTCAGTCACGGTAGCAGCCAATCATTATCCTGCGCCAATGCCTCTGTAATTCTTTTCCAGCGCATTATGTTCGTGGCATCCACCTGATTCGCACCTGTCTCCACCAAGCATCCACCACGTTCAACATTGCTGTCTTCCTGAATCTGCCAGTGGTCATTGGCAATTTCATCGACCATATATTCGCGCAGCAACTGCATGTCATCGCGGTGTACCAGTATCCTTGCCGGCTGCTGAATTCTGGGCAGATAATGAATCGCATCAAGCACCACCGGTAGCAGCGCTGTTTTATCCACGTTAAGTTTTACTTTCAACATGGATTTAGCGATATCGAGTGCTAAAGAAAGTATATCATCCGCAATTTGCTGGTCTGTATTTTCCAGCGCCTCGCTAAATGATGTCATTAACTGCAAAAACTGCTGTTTTTCAGTTTGTGCATATTCACGGGCTTTTGCCATGCCTACAGCAAATCCCTCTTGCATGCCTTTGTTGTAGGCTTCTTTTCTTGCCGCCTCAAAAATTTTAGCAATTTCAGGCGTGCCTGCACTCGTTTCACGACTTTTAGTCTTAACGGGGCTTTTTTGCTGCTGCGCTGGAACCGGAACATCTGAAAAAGAAGCCATCTCCCAGCGCTCATAGGCAGTTTGCTGCTCCTTAGGCACGTTCACCATGTTAATCAGCCTTATACATATTGATCATCGCCGCCCTTACCCGCCAGCTGTATCTGGCCTTCGTCAGCTAACCTGCGGACAACTTGCAGAATCTGCTTTTGCTGCGCCTCGACTTCAGACAATTTGACCGGGCCTTTTGACTCCAGATCCTCACGCATCATTTCAGCGGCGCGTGATGACATATTTTTGAATATCTTCTCGCGCATTTCTTCAGTGGTGCCTTTAAGTGCAATAATCAGTGTTTCAGACTGCACCTCGCGCAGCATCACCTGAATTCCTTTATCATCGATATCCATGATGTTATCAAACACAAACATTTCATCCATGATTTTTTGTGCCATATCATCATCATAATTTTTAAGGCCATCCATTACCACAGCCTCAGTTTCACCACCCATGTAGTTCATGATTTCAGCGGCGACTTTAATACCGCCCATGGTTTGTTTTTTGATATTTTCATTGCCCGTGAGCAACTTGGTCATCACTTCATTGAGTTCACGCAAGGCAATGGGTTTAACACCATCGAGCGTTGCAATGCGCAGCATCACATCCTGGCGCATGCGGTCTGTAAAATGCCCGATAATCTCGGCTGACTGATCCGGTTCCAGATGCACTAAAATTGTTGCTATGATTTGAGGATGTTCGTTTTTAATGAACTCTGACACAGTGTGCGCATCCATCCATTTGAGGCTTTCAATACCACTGGCATCGCGCGTTTGCAGAATACGGTTAAGCAAACTGGAGGCTTTATCATCCCCCAGTGCTTTAGTGAGCACGGAGCGTATATACTCATCCGAATCCACATCCAGATGGCTACTCAACTCAGCTTCGGTTAAAAACTCACCGACGACAGTTTCAACCTGCTCGCGCCCTACTGATTTAAGGGTTGCCATGGCAGCCCCTAATTTTTGCACTTCTTTCGGGCTTAAGAATTTCATCACCTCGGCGGCTTCATCCTCACCCAGCGCGAGCATCAATACTGCACTCCTCATTACGCCAGCATCACTCATGGCTGTTACTCATTTCCATTCGTCCAATTTGAAACCAAACTTGCAACCATTCTTGGGTTATCTTTTGCCAGCTGTTTAGCAGCCTCGATATTCTGCTCATAGCCGGATCTTGCAGCAGGCTGAGCAGAGGCCGGCTGAGCGCCACTTAAATTCACGACAGCATCTTCACGCTGCACGTTGCTGGCAACAACAGGTGCCGACATTGTCATCAATTTATTCAGCATGGGCTTTAATGCTTTTTTATAAATCAGTACCAAGGCCAATATGCCTATGATAAAGCGTAATGCATCTTTTCCGTATTCTATTACACGCTGATTTTCCCACAATGGCACCGCGGGCAATACCTGTGGCGGTTCCGTGGCAAATGGGGTGTTAACAACAGTGAGCGCGTCACCACGTTCTCTATTAAAACCCATGGCCTGCATTGCAAGATCATTAATCTGTGTTTTTTCAGCGTCGGTGAGTGGCCGATAAGTGACTTTACCATCCTGTCCAACTACTGGCAGATGATTCACCACAACTGCGACATTCAGGCGCTTGATGCCGCCCATAGGCTGCTGTACATAGCTGATGGTTTTGTCAACTTCATAATTGGTGGTTAGGTTTTTTTCACTATTGAGGGGTGTCGCGTTATTGACTGGCTGACCGTTGGCGTCAACTCCTGCACTCGTTGTGATTGGCGCTGTTGCACCTGCCGGTGGCTGATTGGACAACGCGCCTGGCACACCCTGCATTTCACCGTTGACTGACTGTGTTTCGTTACTTTGCATGCTACGTACTGCAGCCGCATCAGGCTGTTGATTTGGCTTATAGGTTTCGGCCGCTTGTTCCTGCACTGAAAAATCAATTTCCGCACTGGCTTCAGCACGCACATTTTTGGGTCCGACAATCGGTGTAATAATAGACTCAACGCGTTTGATAATACTTTGCTGTATATCTTCGATATATTTAAGCTGTTCAGGATCTAGGTTCTTAGCACCTAATTTTTTTGAAGTATCTGATAGCAAATTACCGTTTTGATCGACCACTGTCACATTTGCTGTGGGCAGATTAGGCACACTGCTCGCCACCAAGTGCACCACTGCGCTCACCTGCTGTGCATCGAGGGTGCGGCCTGCGCGCAGGTTGAGCAGCACTGAGGCTGTTGGTTTTTGCTGATCGCGCACAAATACCGAGGGTTTAGGGATGGCTAGATGTATTCTGGCCACATCTACCGCAGCTATTGACTGAATGCTGCGCTCCAGTTCGCCTTCCAGGGCACGCTGAAAATTTACCTGCTCTACGAATTGTGAAACACCGAATTTTTGATTTTCCAGTAACTCAAAACCGATATTACCTCCCTTAGGCAAGCCATCAGCAGCTAACTTTAAACGTACCTGATGCACCTGTGCAGCGGGGACTAAAATTGCTGTACCACTGTCGGAAAATTTGTACGGGACATTCATTTTTTCCAGTGTGGCAACAATTGCGCCGCCGTCTTTATCAGAGTAATTAGAAAATAATACGCGGTAATCAGGCTGCTGGCTCCATAACCAAAACACAACCATGACCGCAACCACTGCAGCAATACCTGCAACCAAAAGCAATTTATTGCCCATTTGCGCAAACATCCCCGAAGTGTTATCGCTCATTAAGGTGGCTTCTGCTGTTGCCATTATCTTTCTCCAATTAACATCTAATGCCTATAGCGCAACACCGCCTGCACTCGAACGTACTCATAGGATTTCATAGAATACGTAGCTCTGCCGCAACATCACACCAAGTCGGTTTAATCACTCATTAAACGCTATTATGCCAACCCTGATTTGCGTTCAAATTTAAGAATAAGATGATTTTACCAGCCTTATTTGGCCGCTTGCGATTATCAGACAATGATAAATTACACATAAGCGGAATTGGTTGCTATGTTTTTTTTGAGGAAATGATCATGAGTATCGGTGGAATTGATTCAGGCAGAATCGAATCTATGCTCGCGCAAATGCGCGCTGCAGCGCAACGGCCTCAGACCGAGGCATTAGGTGGCGTTTTGTCGCCCATCAGTGCCGACAAAACGCAGAACACGGGTAAGATTGACTTTGCAGAGGCATTAAAAGCATCATTGGATCAAGTCAATCAAACCCAGCAGAATGCGGCAAAACTGAGCCGAAACTTTGCGTTGGGTGATGATAGCGTCAGCCTATCTGACGTAATGATTGCCGGACAAAAATCCAGCATCGCATTTCAGGCAACCATACAGGTAAGAAACAAGCTGGTTTCTGCTTATCAAGACATCATGAATATGCCGGTGTAGATGACTGCCATTGACCTGATTACTGATTAATCTCAAACCCAGATTTTCCATTATTAGGACTTGCCAGCGGCTGACAATCAACACTAAAGTCAACAAGTTGGCAAGGGTTGCTAAAAATGGCAACGCCACACAGTTTGATGGAGTTTTTGCACAAAAAAGATGCAGAATAGGCAGGTTGTCATTCAAGTAGATGTGAAACCGCCTGATGGAAAATCTGGGTTAAAGTCAGGTTCTTTGTTTTCCGCCTCCAGCTCACCCTGCTCTAACTTGTAAAGCCAAGCTAAAATTTCCGCAATCGCCTGATAAAGTGTAGGTGGAATGTGCGCATCCAGATCAACCTGCATCAGCAATGAGACCAAGTCTTTTGATTCGTGCACAAATATATTATGCTGTTTAGCTCTGGCGATGATCTGCTCGGCGATTAGACCGCGTCCTTTAGCCAGCACACGTGGTGCATAATCCCCTGTTGCGTAGCTCAAAGCCACCGCTTCCTGATTTGGGTTAACACTGCCCCCCTGCGGGTTTGGCGCCAAGCCTAAATTTCCACTCAGCGGCAATGCTGTAGTCGGAGACTTGGCTATAGGCGGCCTAGTGTTGCTTGTGCTACTCATGCTGAGCAATCCTGAACATATCGAGCGCCAAACCACTATCAGCGATAGCCTGTTTCAACACCGCACTGCTTTGCTGCATTTTGTTGAATGTTTGCGCTTCTTTCGCCTGCAACTCTACCGTAACATGCGTATCCACCACTCTGAGCTTCGCGCTTACTTTACCCAAGCGTGGCAAATGCAAGGTCAATTCACTGACGAAGGGTCTGGATTCGCTTTCTGATTGCTGCCCCGCTTCTTCGTGCTCGCGCTCCTCCGCGTACACATCCCAATCCATTGTCTGCCCCGGCCAAGCCTGACCATGCCAATACAATCGCTGATGCTCCAACATGGTGAGTTGCTGCGCTGTCAACGCCGGAATTTGCGCTGACTGTTGATTCTGCGGCTCTTGTAGCAAAGCCGCCACCGTGCGTGCGCCTTTTGCCATTTCATTTAAATGTGCCTCATAAAACAAACCACTATTCACGACAGCTTGTCGCAAACCCTGTGCAATCAACGCAGCATTTTGAGGTTGTTGTGTCACAATGACACTTGCTTCAAATCGCGCAGAAACACCCTTGTTTTCAGCCTCTTGCAGGTACTGTCCAATCAATCTGGCGGCTTGGCTAAGCTGCGGTGTATTTTCATTGGCTTCTGCCTGCGGTGTGCTGAATAAAAACGTAGGGATAGGACTGTGCTGCACGAAACGCAAATTGATCGTTTGCCCGGTTTGCGCGGTGTTCCCGAGCTCCATCTTAAGCACTGTATTGTCTATTTTAACCAGATGCGTTTTATCATCCAGCCTGGATAACACTTGCGCCACATACTCTCGGCCGCGCTCAAACTGGTTTGCACGTGCAGCGAGTTCATGTATGGCTGTGGCAACGCCTTCAAGCCCCAGCGCGGGCATCACTCTACCGACAGGTGATGGGCCCGGTGGAATACTGAGATTGTCAGGCAGTTTTAACATGGCAAGTTAACTAGGTGCCATAGGCGCGCATCAGCCTTTGTTCAGACGCGTAACTACCCTGCATCATGGCGTTCAAACGCGCCATCCAGGGTGAAACCAGATGACGGATTTCCCTGTCATCGGCAAGAATACTTTTAATGCTGGCGACTTTACGTTTCAGTGCATCCCGTGGTAGCGGCCGATGATCATCCAGTGTTTTAAGTGTTGCAATATGCTGCGCACAATGCTTTTCAAGCTCGGTTAATCTGTCCCAGTCCTGCATTCTTGCCGCATGTAACATTTGCTGCATTATGCTCGCAACAGACTCATATAAAACCACTGTATCTTGATATTCCACAGATTTAACCCCTACCTTATACTTTAGCCAGATAAGCTAATTTATTATTCACACCTGCACCTTGCTGATTGATTTTTGCCTGACTCACCACGTGTGCTGTTGCTTTGTTCTGATCAATCGCTTCCCATGCGGCTCTCAATTCATTCAACAATTTGAGCACCTCATGCACTTTTTCAGGCCGGTTATGGATGTTGGCTTGAGATAGCTGGCTACTCATATAGGCGTACAAGCTATCCAGATTTTCTGCTATCTGACCACCTGCTTTTTTGTCCAAGCTCAATCTTAAACCGCTCTCTATAATCAAAATCGCCTTGCTCAGCAATAGCCCTTTATTTTGGATATCATGCCGCTGCATACAGGATACCGCGCCATGACAGGCAGTAATCGCGCCCTCATAAAGCATCACAATTAACTTAACGGGGCTTGCTGCCATCACCCCTGTTTCAGCGGCTACTTTTGCATATCCATTTACACCTTGTTTATACTGACCAAACATGATTTTTTCCTTTACTACCTGTTGTTGGCGTTGATTGTCGCAATTTGCTGTGTTAAGAAACTGCTGGTGGTCGACATGCTGGATAACAATGTATCCAATCTTGTAAATTGAGCACGATACCTTGCCTCAATGGCGGCTAGTCGCACGTTAATGGCGTCTGCCTGCTGATCCAGGCGCTTGATCGTGCTATTCAAGCCCTCGGTCCTTGTGGCTAGAATGCCTTCATCGCTTAATAAACCCGTAATCACTTTATCTAACTGCGCGGCGTAACCCAAACTAAAGCTGATCGTCCCACGGGCACCCAATGCACCGCCTGCCACATTCACTTTCAGGCCTTCACTCGCATCATTGAGCGCTCCTCTTAACGTTGCACCCGCACCCGTTGCACTCACCCCGTTTATTGTGCCGACTGCATTGACTGAGTCATTGCCCAACTGGGAAACCTCTATGGCATATGTGCCTGCCTGCGTTTTACTCGTACTACTCACAAAGCTGATTTGCGGATCAGTCGCACGGCCTGTAGCGGCAAATAAACTGGCGATATCACTGAAGTTGTTGTTGACTGCATCACTTAGTTTGTTACTGTCTAGCGCTAATTTTCCATCCCGTTGAAATGACACACCAATTTGGCTTAGGGTGTTCAGTGAACTGCCATTGGCAATACCATTGCTTAAAACTGATCTAATCTGGCTGGTAATGTTTCTTGCAGCGCTGTCGCCTAGCAACACGCCGGAAGCCTTGCCTGTTTCATCAAACTTGGTCAGATTACGCAAGCTTGTGTCTAGCTTGTTAAAGGCATCCACAAACTCCGTGACAGATTTTTTTATTGTTTCCTGATTGGTAGCAACCCCTAAACTCACCGCAGAAGCACTAGTGCTTAATAAATTAAGTGTCAGGCCTTCAATCGCATCAGAAATGGTATTGCCGGATTTCACGATGGCAATACCATCAATTTCCAACAGGGCATTTTTAGCGGCCTGTACCTGTGTCAAATTCCTCCCGTTGCCAGCGGTTGCCGTTGGGTCATAAGCTAGCCTGGACAGTCCGGATGCATCTAGATTGTCCGCATCATCATCCGCCACTGTGATTTTTAAGCTATTCACTTCTCCTGTGTCTTTTGAAGTGATCACCAAACGATTGGTTGTGCCATCATTGATGATACTTGCACTCACACTGCCATTCGCAGCGTTAATGGCATCACGCACGCCAGACAAGGTGTTATTGGTGCTATCTATCGTGATATTAATATCAGCCTTGGCTGCATTGGGTGCAAACGAACTTGGCGTTGGAGGATCGAGCACCTCCGGGGTAAAAGTACCAAATGCAATAGTAAGTGTACCTGTGCCGACAACATCTGAAACGTTCGCAAAACCACCCATGCTTAACTTCTGTGACTTTGCAAGCTGGCTCACCGTAACATCAAAATTAGAAAGTGCAGCCTTGCCGTTTGTCGTTGCAGTTAAGGCGGAAGTGTTACTTGAGGTGACCGTTTGCGCATTGAATTTTGCCAAATCGGACAATGCACTTACAGAGGTCTGAAAAGTTGACAGCGCGCTTTTCAGCGTGCCATACGCGGATATTTTAGATTGGTAAGCCGTTTTATCGGTATTCACTTTATTTAACGGCGCTCTTTCCACTGCCATTAAACCGCTAACAATTGAATTGACATCCAGCCCCGAGCCGATGCCTGCAGATGAAAGTGCCATTTCAGTCTCCTTATTCAACATTACCGGTTAATAAAATCACTCACTCATTACAATTCATAACAAGTGAAGATTACCTAACGCTAAGCTTAAAGTAATCAACAAAAATCATTCAGTGAATTAGGCGCTAAAAGCCGCTTCTAATTCAAATTAAGCGCTTTCCCTCACCACTAGACCTTGTAACCGGCCTAAAGTTTTTGAAAAAGCCAACACTTCTTCATTTGGTATTTGCCTGAGTACCTTCTTCGTTTCAGCATCGACTACCTTCACGATCACGCGATCTAACTCTTCATCAATAGTGAATTGCACAGTCTGTAACGCCGGTGCAACAAGCTCATTTAATTTTTTAACTGCATTTACCAACGCAGCCTTATCAACCTCGGTCGCTTGTTTCTCAGCGAATTGCTTCAAGTCAAGGTTAGACGGTTGCGCTATTCTTTTTGGCGCGTCGGCTACTGCAGTTTTTATGGGGGGCACATCTTTCACCGCACCCAACACCTCCAGAGATGAATTAAACATGACGCTCTCCTTATCTCAACCATCGCATGATATTTAGCTTTATGCAGGTTGCCGTGTTACTTTCAACTAAAACTTTCATGTCAAAAAAAATTAGATATACAAAACAGAAATCTCTTACCTTAACTATCGACAGATTTCGTTTTAAATTTAGGGTTTCGTATAAAATTATTAAAAATTACATCAGATAAATGACAAAACCCACAGGACTATCATCCTGCGGGTTTGGTAACTCAGCCAGCTACGACTAACCTCGTAACAGTGACAATACTGTATTCGGTAGAGAGTTCGCTTGCGCCAGCATCGCTGTACCAGCTTGCTGCAAGATCTGACCACGTGTCAGGTTTGCAGTTTCTGCTGCGAAGTCGGCATCCATAATACGTGATTTAGCAGCAGCCTGGTTCTCAACTGATACTTGCAAGTTACTTACCACTGACTCAAAACGGTTCTGAATCGCACCTAAAGTTGCACGGCTTGTATTGGCGCTGGTTAATGCCGCGTCAATTGCAGTCAGTGCAATAGATGCAGTTGTAACATCTGAAACGTTACCTGAAATTGTTGCTGCTGCTACAGATGCAGTAGTAATGGTATCGCCAGCATCAGCACCTACCTGAAATGTTTGAACAGCACCGAACACCCCTAAGCCGTTAAATTGAGTGGCTGTAGCCAAACGTGTCACCTCAGCAGCCAGTTGAGTAAACTCAGCATCCAGGTTTGCACGGTCTGTGCTGGTGTTTGTGCCGTTTAGTGATTGAACAGCTAGTTCACGCATACGTTGCAATGCGTCTGTTTGCTTAGCCAAACCACCCTCAGCCACTTGTGCAAAAGAAATCGCGTCGTTCGCGTTACGAATTGCCACTTGCTGACCACGTACTTGTGAGTCCATACGTGTTGCAATCGCCAAACCCGCCGCATCATCTTTTGAGCTGTTGATACGCAAGCCTGAAGACAAACGTTGTAATGATGTATTCAGTGAGCTTTGTGAAGCTGATAAATTACGTTGTGTGTTGAGTGACGCAATGTTGGTGTTGATTACTGAAGCCATGATAATTCTCCTATTTAGTTTAATTACAACTACATCTAATTGCCGTTAGCGTTGCAGATGAATTTCAATTTGCGTCGCTGTTGTATTGGTTATCGGTAAGGTTTTAAAAAAGTTTAGGAAAATACTTAAATTATTTTGAAACTTAAATTTTTACCTGAAATCCACTTCCTGTTCCTTATCGACATTAGCAATCCCGATGTTTAGGGTATCGGTTGGAATCAAAAAATCTTTAGAAAACATCTTTAGAAAACATTCGTACATCAAGAAAACAAACAGCCATTCACAATAATCCCAGATTCTCCATTAGGCGATTTCACATCTACCTCCAAGAAGATTGATTGGACCGCCAAGAAAATTGATTAAGCGTAATTTAACCTTTACTTCAAGCTGTGACTAAATATGGGGGGGGTTACAAATCAGGTCGCTATGAAAAATCCAAAACGCAATAAGACACTATTTTTGGCACCAGCGCTGCCATATGGCATTGAAATTAGCCTCCAAACTATCTGCGATTTTTTGCGGTTGAGTGAGGGCTGATTGCGAAAAACGCTCACGTAAAGAAGTGCGGATTTTAGCCAATGGGCCCAAGTAATCTGTTAGATTGAGGGCCTTGCCAATAAAATCACTCTGAGTTTCTGCAACAAAATCTGCCAACCCCAGATGGCACATAATCGCCATGGCACCTCGAGCGGATAGCCTGTCCCCTGTCATGCACAGTGTCGGCACACCCATCCAGGCGGCATGACATGTTGTTGTCACACCATTGGAAGGAAAAGTATCCAGACATATATCCACCTCGCGGTGCAGCTCAAGATAGGTCTGCATATCACTGCGCTGGCGGAAAATTAAACGGTTAGATGAAACCGCATGATCCGAAAACCATTGAATGAGATGCTCGTAGCTCCCCTGCTGCGGCATGGCACCAAGCAATATTTTTGCAGTAGGGATAGCCAGCAGCACCCTAGACCACAGATCAACAACTTCTGCCGTTATTTTCTCAATTCTATTAAAACAGCCAAATGTGATATACCCATTATGCAAAGCGGGCAAAGTGCTAACCTCAGGCGCAAAAGCGTATGGGACAAATGGGGCATTAGCGGGAAGCCGAATGAGTGTTTCGGTAAATTGATCATCCAGCATGCCCGCTGGTGCCATGTATTGATCAGTCAGATAATAATCCATGGATTTTAGGCCGGTGGTTGCAAGATACCCTAACCAGCTTATTTGTACAGGTGCTGGTTTCATGGCAAACGTCAGCAGGCGATTGCCAGAGGTGTGTCCATCAAGATCAATCAATATATCAATATGGTCTTCCCTGATTTTATGTGCTAAATCAATATCATTTAATGTATCCACATGTGTGAAACCATCAAACTTAGTTCGTAGACGCTGCGTTACTTTGTCTGCTATCGCATGGTTAAAGTAGGCATATAAACGAATCTGAGCGAATTCTGATAAACAATTTAATACAGGCTCAAAAAAATTGGCGAGAGAGTGCTCTCTAAAATCAGCAGAAACAAAGCCTACATTCAAGCAGCGATCAACGCGCTTGCTATTTGTGTGTTGTAATCTCAGATGTTTCAACTTGGGTTCGTAGTGCCGTCCAAATTCAAGATGCGCCTGGAATAAAGCCTGAGGGCTCAATAAATCGGAATGTGACAAGCAGAACAATAGATTGCTATAACAGGCTGCATAGTCAGGGATGATCTCGAGCGCTTGACGATAATAGTTAACCGCAGCCTGAATATCGCCCATATCCTTGCTGACAATACCCAAGTTGTTATAGGCCGCAGCATAGTCTGGTCGCAATTTCACGGCTTTTTTAAAAACTTCTGCCGCTGCAGCCAGATCTCCCTGATCTTTAAGTACCAGCCCGTAATAACAGTAGGCTTCGGCGTCCTGGTCATTGAGTTTAAGCGCATTGCGTGCCGCCAGTCTTGCATCTTTTTTTTGAACTAGTAACGTGTCACTTAATATCTTCCAGCCTAACAGCCAGTTTGGATAGTCTGTTAACAGTAAAGACAGTCTATCTTCAAGCGCTTGATAACGCTGTTCGGCAAAAAGTCCTATTAACGCATCCACGACACCTTCAGCCGGGATGCTCGCGAAATCATTGGCTTTAGCACTTGCATCCGGACTGCTGGCCTCTTGCATTATGATCAACCCTGAGAGCTGATTAACTGCCTCGGCATTTAATCCGGCATCGCGGCCATATGAAAGCACCAGCTGGGCATCTTCAAGCTGCCCAGCCTTGATGAGCGCCTCAATATAACTCAGCCAGTATTGAGCCTCTTGTGGATTAGCCTCTAGCGCTGCGTTAAAGTAATGCAGGCTCTCTGATGCCCGATTAGTCTCCAGCATCAACTCCCCAAGATAGTGATTTGCCTGAGGATGATGCGATTCTATCTCTAAAACTTCACGTAATTTCTGCTCAGTTGCCGACAGACTGCCCGAGTCATGCAGCGCCTTGGCCTCATTGAGTTTAAGCGCAATGGTCTGACTATGCTGCATGAACATGACTCATGATTGAGAAAAGTTTACTTTACACGATATTATTTTTGTGACTGCTGCAACGCAGCAAGCTCATCGGCCAGCATCTTTGCTGTTTCAGGCTTAAGGCCATGCTGCTGACCTAGCGCCAGTACATCAGGGATTGAATGGGTAATACCGGCAAGCATCAGCGCATCCACGTAAGTCACCCAATATTGCTCATTTGCAGGGTTAACCTCCACAGCAATCTCCAGCCTCGGCAACGCTGCTTCAGCACTTTGCGTATCGACTTCTATTAAACCTAAACAATAATTGGCCTCAGCATGCCTGGGCTCAATATTTAATATTTCGAGCAGCAACTTCTGTGCTTCATCCATATTTCCATCCTGCTGATGGTTGAGCGCAAGTGTCAATACATCCTGTATTGCCTGTTGCATGTCATGCTCAACTGAGTTAGCCTGACTCAAATTAACCGGCTGTTCCGGCAAAAATTGCCGGGCCAAATCCAACAATTCCGGATTGGCAATATCTGATACACAGGCTAACGCCCATAAATCAAAATAATCTGGTCTGCAGATTCCCACTACTTTTGAAAATCCTGCAGACTCTAAAGTGCCTAACAAAACATTCAGTGTAAACCCACAACGGTGTGACATGTAAAGGTTACCTTGGCTCATCGGAGGGCGATGACCGTACAAAATATCTAACGGCGCAATCGGCCCAGCAGGAGAAATGTATGCTGGCTCGGTTAATTTCCCCTGCGCTACCAATGCGCAGACTGATTGCAAATCCGGGCAAGTAATCACAACAAAACCATCGCTACGAAGCACACGCTTAAACTCTGCCAATGCAATCGGCACCTCATGCGGGTAAAGATGTTCAATATTATGCGATGAAAAGATCGCATCTACACTGCCCGTAGGCACGGCAGACATATCGGTCATAGTGCCGACCACATCCGGGTTCACATCCGGATTAATGTCTAACCGCAACTCGTTCCACTTGGCCAGATCAAACCCTCTTGGCCGCTTTGGCAGATTTGTTTCCGGGTCAAAATAACGAGGGCCACAACCGACATGCAAAAAAGTTTTCATTTAATACAACCCCATTTCGTTAATGTATTCGTTAAGCAAACGTTGATTAAATCGCTGCGCGATCAAATTGCTGCGTGGCGCGGTACTCGCAACCTCGCTGTATACCCCATACCATCTCGGTTTCTGCGTTCCGTGCGCCTAGCACTATATCTCGCTCGCTCAGTTAATCAGCACTTCCTTAATGTACTGTACAGCTAAATCTTATTCCACAAGAAAATATAATTAACTATACCCTCGGTTTCAGCCAGCTTCACTTTTCTTAAAAGATTAAAACCCAAAGTTTGAATGGCCAATTCATACCATGCTTCATCTCTATAAATAGTGATATATGGCCCAGTTAATATTGGACAATCGCCTTGCTTAGAATTTAATGAATCTTTAGTAATTAAATATCCACCTTTGAGAACCGCTTCTGAAAGCGAAGAAAGCAGGCGATTGAAAGCATTTTCATCAACAATCGTAGATGTGACACCCATACAAGCTACGACATCGTAATGACCTGCCGGAAAGCCATCCTCTAAATCCCTGCTCTCAAACGTAATATGCTTATATCCATTGCTAATCGCAGCAGCTTTCGCTTGATCTACCAGCGTTTCAGATAAATCAAAAGCCAAAACGCTTTTAAGATACCCGCCAAGCACGAATGAGAATCTTCCATTTCCGCATCCAACATCTAAGCCAGTCTTATCTTTCAAATCCAGGCGCCTAAGAAAAGATTCAAGAATAATTTGCTGACGATCATAGTATGTCGGGTCTGTCGCTAGAAATGTGTTGGCACAACGCTTCCAATACTCATGTGCAAGCCTGTCTGGCGGCGTGTTTTCTTCAGTTAGTTGCATAAAATGCTCACATTAAATTCATACTTAAGGATTCACGGAATAAGTGCCTGCGCGGGCGAATTGCTACGTTGCGCGGTACTCATAACCTCGCTCCAGCCAACACTGACACTACGTAATCAACATGACTCGCGCTCAACTGAGGCCCTATAGGCAAACTAAGCACCTCATTCGCCAAACGCTCTGCAACAGGCAGACTGCCTACTTTGAGGCCAAGCGGCCGATAGGCTTTTTGCAAATGTGGCGGTACTGGATAATGAATCAAAGTCTGAATGCCCGCCAATGCCAAACGTGACTGCAATGCATCACGTTCAGGCGTTGCAATCACATATAAATGCCACACGGGTGCTGCCCATTCCGGAGCATTGGGCAAACCTACCCCGAAACCAGTCAATGCCTGACTATAAATTGCAGCAATGTTCTGACGACGCTTATTCCACACATCAAGATACTTGAGCTTGATTGAGAGTACGGCCGCCTGAATCGGATCCAGGCGGCTATTAACGCCACACTCATTATTGAAGTATTTAACAGCCGAGCCATAATTTCCTAATTCACGTACTCTGGAAGCGATAGTTTCATTGTTGGTAGTGATTGCCCCACCGTCCCCCAAGGCTCCCAGATTCTTACCAGGGTAAAAGCTCCAGGCCACGGCATCACCATGACTGCCAACCTTCTTACCTCCTACCATCGCACCATGCGCCTGCGCGGCATCTTCAATTACTGCTAATCCATACCTTTTGGCTAGAGCACAAATTGGATTGATATCTACAGGCATACCGTATAAATGTACGGGCACAATTGCTTTCGTACTCGTTGTAATGCAACGCTCTATACTGTCAACATCAATGTTATAACTACCTAATGCGGGTTCTACAGCAACAGGTTTTGCGCCGACCGCACTGACTGCAAGCCATGTGGCAATGAATGTGTGTGAAGGCACAATCACTTCATCCCCCTCACCTATATCTAAAGCACGTAATGCAAGCGTTAAAGCATCTAACCCATTACCGACACCGACACAATACTTAGCCTCAGTATAAGCAGCAAAATCAGCTTCAAAGCTTTCAACTTCTGGGCCGCCAATGTACCAGCCGGAACGGCTCGCCCTGAGCACAGCCTCATCCAGCTCAGGCTGCAATTCACCATAAGCAGCTTTTAGGTCTAAAAATGGGACATTTGCCTCTTTCATTTCGTTACTCACTTACTTCGCCCATCTTGCCCGCATAAAATCATCATAATTACGGTAGTAATCTTCTTCTGTATACTTGTTTGAGGCGAGCACCATCAATACCGAACCTGATGAGAAATTATCGATTTCCCGCCAGATCATTGGACACACATAAAGCCCATAATAAGAACGCGCCAAATGAAATGTTTTTTTATCCTTACCATCATCCAGTGTGATATCAAAGCTGCCTGACATAGCAACAATCAACTGATGCAGCTCTTTGTGTGCGTGCCCTCCGCGTTCCGCTCCACCGGGTACATCATATACATAGTAAACACGCTGAATCGCAAAAGGGATTTGTGAGTCGCTTTCGATAAAAGTCAGATTCCCTTGTGGATTATGAATCTTGGGGAGTTCAACAATTCTGCAATCTTCTAATGGCATAATAACCTCTTGCTTCCAATATAAATTACTTCAGTATTTATCCTACAACAATCTGGACCAATAGCACCTTGTAAATAAGCAGCCAACCAAGTCATATCAATACGTATCAATAAATGAAAAACTATGCTAGGGCAGCATACGATATAAAGACTCAATATCAGCTACATAGACGTCTCCAGTATCAAGCCTGTGCCTGATACATTTTCAGGTCATCTGCCGAATCAACCTCTCCCCATGAACGTTCATAGGGAATAGCATAAACTGCAACACGTCCAGCTTTGATTACCATTTGCAAAGTACCTGTCATATGCATACGATCGCATTCAAGCTGCGTCAAACCATCACGAATTAGTCCTACTTCTTCCCAACCTTCGGGCGTGAAACGTAAAAGCCCCATGTATTGCCCTTGCACTTCATCAACCGACTTTGGCTTCTCACCGATTTCGGCCAGCGTATTGTCTGAATTCAACTTAAAAGTTTCTGCATCGTCCAACGGGTTATCAAATCGTTTCTGCCAAAGTTTCAACCATCCAGGATCATAAGTCACAGCCAACTGATGATTATCATTCATCAAAGACTTTACTGCAGATGCTTCATAGAAAATATCAGAATAACTGACAATACAAGGCTCACTCTTGAGCCATTGATCAGCGCTTGTTAATGACGTAACCATATTAGTTTCAGCCCAGCGTGGGTTATGAAACTCAACTAAACCATAGGGCGCCAGCAGCGCTTGCTTATAACCAGTCACGATAGCAATCTCATCTATGCCCGCTTCCCGCAATGCACGCAACTGCCACTCTAATAATGTATGTCCGCGCAACTCGACCAGGCACTTTGGTTTCTGGTCAGTCAGGTCTTTCATGCGGCTACCGCGTCCAGCCGCTAAAATAATAGCTTTCATTTAAACAATGCTCTCAACCGCTCAATATCGGTAGGACTAAAAGGTGTTTCTCGCTCTGGATGCCACATCCAACCCTCCCATTGTAAAATGGTATGCCTAATTGCTTCAATCTCTGCATCTTCAGACTGTGCAGTTACAACAAACTCTTGAGGGCAGTGAACCAAACCATACCGATGAAAGCTGTTTACCTCATGCTTAAGGCTACCCTGTAATGTATGCCGTTTACATACATGCCCATCAACAAGCTTTAGAGTAGTACCTTTATAGGCCGCCATCATCTGCATACCTCGACATATCCCAAGTGTTGGTATCCCACGCTCTTCTGCCCATAACAAAAGCTGATGCTCGGTTTCATCACGTATAGGTGATATGCCAAAGTCCTCACCGCCAGAAAGTATCAACCGATCAATTCCCCAACTTTCACAGTATGCTCGAATTGAATTCCCACCTAAATTTGGCAAAGGCATCCAAATATCCTCTGGCAATGCCGTATTGAGGAAACTCGCCCAAACGTTAGCCAAAGCATCACGTGGCTCGTCGTAGCCCTCAGCCTGCTGTACGCGCATGGTGACGCCAATACGATGCTTATTAGCTAACATACAGCGGCCTCAACACTTTATCTGCACAATTCAGCTCTACACTTTCAGCCTGAATCATTCGCTGGAATATCTGATCTCCACAACCGATGGCTGCCGGCAATCCTAGCTCAGCACAACGAACGGCCATGTGAGAATTTGCCCCTCCATAACGCGTAATCAATGCTTTGGGGGCTTTAGTAAAAATCCAATCGAACCCTGGATCTGCATTTTCAATGCAGATAATACAATCCTTGATATTAACGGTTGTCGGTGTATTTGCCTCAAGCTGAAAGACTCGGCCAGATGCAGCCCCAAGTCCAATAAAGTTCGGAACGCTCCGATTCAGCGTTGCAACATAGAGATCCTGAACACTATAGACTATATGTCCGAGCCTGAAAGCATGCGCCGCAGACATCATGCTACGTGAGACATCAGCAATATCCAGATAATACCGGTCCACATCGTCCATGACTGGGTGACTAAGGCTCTTCTGTATCTGCGGCCATTCCAAATAAGAAATATCATCTCGTGATAGCCCATATGACTCACCCCAGCGCACTATTTCGGATAGAGCATCAGACAAGCTTCGTGTGAACACAAACTTGACATACTCTCGCGCTGCAATCGCTTTTTCTGCATAATTCAGCAACATCTCAGCCCCCACAGACGCAAAGCCAACTTCCTGCAATAACGCATCTATAGCGACACTTTCTACATTGGACAACCTGAACTCTGGACGTGATGCATTGATTGGCAGGTCCATAGCATCAGCAAACAAGTCGTCACGTTCATCATACCGTAGCGAAGTGACCTCGTAGGTTCCTGGACGCAAGTGACCGTATTTATTAAAAAATGAGAGCCTAGATAACTGACCACTACAAACTTGTGCGTACTCATCTAGCATGCTACCTGTAATCGTCTGGATACTGCGTTTAAACTCTGTCAGCCTCTGATTACTCAATGCGCCCCGCCTCACCGCTGAACGTAATAACGCCTCAGCAATAAATGCATGACGAGCAACTACAGCAAAAGAGAAGGTTCCTAATTTTTGACATTGCGTCAGTAAGAATTCCGCCCTTGCAAGATGAACATACCCTTCATCATTGAGTTTATCTACTGCCAAGTGCTGCAAATACTCCGTAGACTTCAATGCCAGATCTAAAGTATTGTCAGGACGACTCTCTAAACAATTACGCGTAAGCGTTGTTAATGCATTTCGATAGATGTCAAACTCATCATCATTAAGCAATGCTGGATAACGTGCCTTGAAGTCTTCAACAAAGCAAAAGTCCATGCACGTGGGAACAATTTCGAACTCGACCTTATCATGAAACTCGGGAAAGGCTTCAAGCCTATCAAGCCAAGCATTCACAAGTCTCTCACCTACAGATTCAGGAATACTCGCTGGTAAGAATGAATTAAAACTATTGCGGACATCTATATAAGGGTGGCTATTGATCAACACCATCAGCTCCGCAGAATCGAGCGCCCGATATCCCATGTGTGCCCGTGCGCGATGCCAAACCGATTTAGTAATTAACTCACGATACAGCGATGCCGCAAGCGGCTTAGGTGTCGTGCCGATAATCTCGGCAGGATTCCAGTCTGGCATGATGGCAAGAATCGTTCGTTCGCCAAAAATGCCATCTCGTCGTTTTGAACAGTTTCTGATGTAATCTTCAACATGAGCTAACTGCCTCTTTACACGGCGCTCAGTCACAGGATGCCAATGCCGAGCCAGGGCAATCCGTCTGACCTGAAAAAGAAACAGTTGCCCTGCCTTATTCATGCCAAACTCAATGTCCAAAGCTGCGCATTTACAAATAGACTCAAGCTTTCTAGCCAAGCCTAAGAACAGTGCGACCCTAGGAGATCTAATCAAACCACTATCGGCATCTCGATATACAAACAGGCTTTTATGAACACCGTTTCCACTAGTAACCACATCTGTGCGGCCACTTTCATCATCAAAATCGATACAGAAATATGGCGCACCATTCACCATATCAAACGTCATGATTACACCGCTTACTTCAATGTCCTGAATCATGGGCTGCACTAGTACCTGATCACGTGGATTGCCTGACATTGACTGCAACACTTGCTCTATGGCCAAAGTTAATTCATCACGATTTTCGCCATGCACATTCAGATTGCTTAAAAATGCACCTGCCATCGAGCTATAGGCACCATCTTCATTTAACCCGCTAGATCTCACAGCCAAAGTTACATTGCCAAAATTCCGATAAATCCCATCTAGGATAGCTGACTTTTCTACTGCCCATTGATCCCGTGCAAAGAAATACATCTCAGGAACCTGAGCCTCTGTTACCAACGCTTTAAGGTTAAAAAGCGTTTCCGCCTTTGTGCCAAATTTGAACGTCTGAGATACCGTCGTTTTGCTCATGATGCATGTTCTTTCTTTAACGATAATATCGCAAGATGCTTAAGGACAGGATGAATCACATAATAGACATCACCATCTTCCGGATTTTGTTCCATCAGTACAGAAAACGCACCTGACCTGACATAATTACGTATAACCTCTACCAGGAGATTAGCACGTATCGCAGAGTCATATACACGGTCGATATCAAGATCAAACGATGGCGCAGGATAGTGTTTCTGTGCTATGACAGGCCCAGTGTCAATCGTGCGATCAAGTAGCAATGCCGTGACGCCTGGCGAATCTTTGTTCAGCAACGCATAATAAAGTGTCGTACTTCCCCGATACTGGGGAAGCCAGCCAGAATGCATATGCAGAAACTTGGGGCTCAATGCCAGGGTTTGCTCAGATACAATCTGTCCACCAACCCCTGAATAGATGACAACCAAAGGCTTTACATCCAACATGCACCGCGCGCATTCTTCTGAATTCACATCCACTGAGCCACAATGAATTGTCTCTATATTGGCTCGATTACATGTTTGCGTGATAGTTTCAGCAAGATTCGGTAATAGAATGTCATTCCAGCTCTTATCTGGTGCATTACGTTCATCCGGCACAGGTGTCTCACCTAGCAAAATAACTTTTTCCGGATACAATCCGTTAGCTACTAATGCTTGAATATAGGCCTGAGAGCGCGCCGTTTGCGCCGCCAACAAAACAATGCCTTTGAGCCTTACTGGGGTACGATGCCCTTCCTGCGCCAAGGCTGCATCTGACGCAACATCTGTATTTAATTGCTCAAATCGCTTATCCAGCTTTAACCAAAGTGCGTCAACATAGTCGCGCTCACAAACGGTGAGATTTACCACACGATCACGCAACGATACATCTAACTGACCCAGTGCCGCAGTCAGCGTATCCATGATTTTTAGCAAGGCATTTAGATATGACAGTGAATGCGTGCTGTCATAAGCCAAACTCAAGACTTCTGCAAATCGAACATAGCGAACCCAACTTTTATATTCCCCTGCATCGACTGCTCTCCAATTGGCGTTGTATCGTCCATGTAGCCGCTTGCTCACCTCAAAGCGCTGTACCAGCTTGTTTAATGTCCGAATTGTCTGATCGCCAACATGATGTGCAGATAGTTTCTGGTATAACACCTCTATCATCTGCATTGTAGGAGAAGCATCCAGAACACTCTCTGATGCTACAGAAATCTCCTGTTCAGCCACCTTCACCTGATTACGTTGTGTATACCATGCGGTTAAAAATGCTTGGCCACTAAATTTTGTATAGAAATAGGTGTTTCTATTTTCCAATAGATCGCCTGCTGCGTAACCATAAGCACCTGTATAACTCAAACCAACCCCGCTTGTTCAAGAACCATGGAGGCTAGTTGCTTAATATCAGCGCCGCCTTTTGAGGTGTCGATTGTCATATCTGGATTAGCCGGACGCTCATAAGGAATATCGATACCCACTACATTCGTTACCTCACCTCGCCTTGCTGCTGCATATATCCCTTTGACATCTCGCTCCATCAAGACATCGATTGGCGCATCCATAAAAACCTCAAAGTAACGACTAAACCGTTTTCGATTCTCCAAACGCATATCTGGAAAAATCGATAATATGCAGCACACCACATGAATACCTTGGCTATCCAGCATTTCGCATAAAGCGACTATCCTTTCAGCGTTGATGCGACGCCCTTGAACAGTATAGGGGTCATCCCCCTGATCATGCGCAAATACCTTGCGCAACTCATCTCCGTCGAGTAACACCGTATTAGGCTTGACATCACGCAACTGCTTTGCCACTTCATGACCAAGGGTGCTTTTGCCAGCCCCTGAAAGTCCAATCAACCAAATCACCATTAATAGGCTCCACTTTTTTCGGCGATGTGTTTCAAATTAAGCAGGGCACTCGCTGCGACTTGTGAAGAAAAACCATAATAAGGCGCAAAGTAAGTTTTTCTTAATGCATGCCGTACAGCGCGTTGCTGTTCCCAAATCGAAGGGTCTGCTAACAATGCAGCAATCGCCATATCACCAGGATTGACATTGACCAGATGTTTCCTAATGGTGATATCAGGGGAATCCTCACCCGTTAAACTATCACGTCCTGCACCATCCACATTAAGTAATATGAGGTTTTTATCTGTATAAATCGCTGCAAGTGGTGGCCCACCGTAATCAAACAACATAAAATCCGCTAGCTGATACAACGGGAGATTGTCAGTAGTATCGGTTATTACATGGGTAAAATGATGTCGCAACAAAGCTTGAACACGTTCCGGTTCACTCTCAGGCATGAGAGGATGTAATTTTATAACAACATTATAACGATCAGTTAATGCGCTGATTTCCGCATCATAATGCGTCACAGAAGACAACGCTTTCCAGGTGGGCAACCAGACTACTGTCTGTTTCAATGAATCACAACCGTATCTTGCAAGTAAATCCCCCCTATCCACCTGTTGCGTAAAATATCTATCAAACCTTGGATAGCCCATCTGCAAGACCACCGCTTCTGTGCTGTCTGAGAATTTAGCTGCATGGTATGGGCCGAAGCAGAAAATAACATCGTATAGTTTATTCCACTCTGATAAATTCCAGCCAGATTTACCTGCTGCATACATGAACCGAACATTAGTAGTGCCTAATCTCTTTATTAAAGGAGCATCGGTTAAATCAATGGGGTGATTTGACACCAGATATTGATAGCGAGCGGCCGACTCAATCACCTTCTCTGCGTTTAGAATATTGTAATTTGCATCCTTAAAACATACTGCTGTTCCAGAAGAGGTTGCCTCACCACATAACAACACATCAAAACTACCCTCGGGCAACAAACTCCATACACACGCATAATGATTTACCAACTCCAACGTGTGAACAAGGAACCCAATGCGGTCAAGATTAAAGTTGTCGGCATAACGCTCTGCTAACTTTTGTGCCGTAATCGCCTTTAAGCCATACTTCATCCCCAACTCCAAAGCATCAGCCGCAACATCTAGCGCACCTGCCTGCATAAGTGATTCAATATAACTAATCCAATATTTTTCTTCTTCTGGTTTTGCCAATACTGCACGCTCGAGTCGAACCACAGCCACAGACTCACCATATAGCACCGATTCTAGGAGGCCTAGTCGGTAATTAGCCTCAGCATGCTCTGGCGCTATCTCTAATATGTTCAGATAAATTTTTTCTGCATTCTCTAAGTCACCCTCTCTGTAATAAGTGCCTGCGGTTTCCAGCAAATTACTCAATGCGATATCGACCTCGGGCTGTACAGAAAATTGGAACCCTGCGCTCTCTAATGCCATAACAACAGCTTCTAGCGCAATCTCGAAATCGGCATGATGTATATCGCTCCAATTTCCTGTGTTTACTATTTTTCCCAGCACATAGCTGAGTTGATGTCCGACCGCAAAAGCAATGTTACTGAAATACCAATAGTTAGCCACCTTGGAATCATTCATCAACACAACAACTTTTGCACCTACAGGCGCCCAAATCATATTCAACAAGGCAGCACCAGACGCTCCTACAATATATTTTGCCTTGCTGAACATCCTGACCTGTTCTATAAAAGTCAATTGGCTAGGGTCTATGCTGACAAAACCTTCCGACTCTAGCTTTCTTTGTATCACATACTCATTAACAATTGCCCGAGAATGGAATCGCCTGCCGGAGAATCTTTTAATGAATATTTTTTCAGGTGCCTTTTCATACAGTTGCGGCACTAGGAGCCCTATAAAAAAGTCTCGTGTCATCCTTATGACTTGCGGATGAAAGGTTGAGTGAAAAGGCTCGGTCAACTTGTCATGCATGTCAGAGCAAATAGCATGAGGTCGTTGAAAAACGACATTAGCTACTGGACTCACCCACAAGGCCTCCGGAAAAGCGTTGAGTGTCATCTCATCAACTTTGACTAATTGCTCCACAGTGATGCCAAGCAAATAAAGCGCTTCAAGCATACTTGGGAACGACCTAGCGTCAACCAGAACTTTATATTCAGATAAATCAATACCCGCTTTCTTAAGTAACACAACCTGTGGCAGATACTCAGTCATCCAGTGTGCAAAATTATAAGATCCGTTTCCGACAAGATTGATTACTTTATAGGGATACTGATGGCGAGCCTTAATATTACAATACCCTAGCAAATGCTGATCTTGCCTAATGTCACAGCACTGTATTGCCTGCTCTGACGTCTCCCAGTACTCTGTAGAGAAGTTCTGATGACAGATACTTTTATCTTCAATAATTGGGAATGCAGCCCCACCAATCACCTTAAAATCTTGCACTTTTGCAGAGTAAATGGCAGGGTGCCTCAGTACGTGAGACTTAGTCACTTCAGGATTGGGGCATTGCTCCCCAAAAACAGGAATGGGAGGCGTCTCATATTGCATCTCTTCAAGCAATTTGACCCCTCCGAACCGCGTCACAACCTCATGCACGGCTCCCAATTCAAATATGTCAAATTTTGGTTTTTCTGTATTTTCTACCATGGCAATCTCTGATACCTTGAGCGTGTTAATTACTTAACATAGGCAACAAGTGATTTAAACCCTTTTCAACTATATATGCGCCGATATCCTTACCGTGATCATCTCGCAATAAAAGGTCTGGTTTGAACTCAAGCAACAACTTGAGTGGCGTATCATCACCTGTGTTCTCGAAAAAGCTTAATGCATACATCAAAAGCGTAGTGCCTTTATAGTTTTTCGTATTGACATCCATACCATAGCCAATCAACTTTCGCATAATCTCAACTTGCCCATAATAACTGGCAATGATGAGTGCATTCCAGCCATGTTGGTCACGCAAATCCAAGTTATCTATGAATCGCACAGCATGGTTGAATCCAGCCATATCCCCTTGCTTGCATGCCGACCATAACGCAGGATAGTAGTCTTTTATCAGCCTCAAATTAAAGTCTATCGTTGCAATCACGAAGTATGCATCGGTTTCATCAATTAGCGCACCTGGCTTTTGTATACTCTTCTCTTGTAATATTTCTGTACTGAGTATCTGCCAATCTCGGTAGACCGGCATTTGATACTCCCTGAAATTTAGAGCACGAAATTGATTATGAATTTCAAATGCAGTTTTATTGAAATCAAAACTGAATGCAGAAAAATCAATAGACGATTTTGAGTAATACGATGCACCTGTTGCAGCTTGGGGATAAGAAGGCACATCGCCTTGTAGCAAACCTGCCAAGTTAGCTTCCAACAGTCTATAGGCGCACTCAGACTGCTTCAGATATAAAGCACGTGCAGTATCTTGAATCGCTATGGGCACGGTATCCTGCGCAATCAGATTACCGGTATCAATGCCATCATCAATCCAGTGCAGCGTCACACCAGCCTCCACTTCCCCATTCATAATTGCATGCATAGCCGGGTAAACCCCTTTGTACTTCGGCAATTGAGAGAAATGCAGATTATATAAAGACCTGGATTTGAATTTTTTTGGTTTGATAATCTCGGAGTACTGAAGAGAAATGAAAATCAGGTGCTCTTCTTGATAGATATCGTCCAAAGTGACTCTTCTAACACCCAGTTCACTGGCTTTTTTTATCAAGGAGGGTTGCCAATGATTAAAACCCTGATCGAATCGTGAGGGAATATAACAAACATCAATCTCAGGATAAAGTTTAACTATAAAACATAACCCATTGACAGATATTGAGTTTTGACCAGCCACACAAACTAATGGTTTCATTATTTATCTTGATATTTCAACTAATTAAGTTTCGAGCAGGACATCTTAATCCCACAAACACTGATTATGATTATTCATCTGCACACAGCACCATAACCCTTTGCTTAAAACCATCGCTTGAGCAATTGCTTTCATAATAATGCCTCGATCCAAGTGACAAAGAGACATGGTCGTTCATGACAATCTGCAAACAAGCAATCAACGCAGGCACATCTACCCATGCAAGCCCAGCCTCCACACTTAATCCAACATGGAGATATCTCGGCTTGTCTGCGGGCACGTAAGTTAGAAGCGGATACGCAGCACCTGAAGCCTCCATGCTTGATTTATAACCTGGGGTTGGTGCTGAACCAATGTATATGTGTGCATCAACCAATAGTAGAGCTTCCCACAGTGATGGCACATTGCCTTTATAGACAAAACGTGTAGTATCAATAGCGGCCCGATCCAGATTATCGTGAACCATCTGCAGCTGTTCAGTTGAAAGGTCGCCAAAATGATAATGCTGCCCGCCACAAGTTGTTAGACACGCAATTACAATGTTGCTTAAACTACACTCACCCGCCATGGCGAATTTGCCAGCAGACCCCGCAGTCACGGTCGAGAACTGGCGAATAGGATATGTGAATTTTTTTGCCCCTAAATCTGTGGAGGAAGTGCGTAGCAAAGTCACCGGCTTATTCAAGTCGTGTGCACATAACTTCGCCATAGGCTCAAACAAATCAACGTGATTAAAGTGCGACACGGTATTACCAAGGGCAGGATTATGGTCTGCATGGTGCACAAAATAATATCTGGTATCTATTTTCTTTTGGCAAGCTGCGATACCCACCGCATCTTCATGATGTGTCAGAATGAATACGTTTTTTGCAGTGCTATTAATAAAATCTGCCAACCTTTTAGCTTTATCCAAATAGGCTTCGTTTGGCAAAATCATGACCGGGCAATGAAATGCTGATGCAACTTTCTCGAACAAATGATTTTTCGCACAGCGGTTATAGACATCGGTGACGATTAGCATTGGGTTTTCCACAGACTCCAGGATTTCCTGAATGACTTTGGTATGACCACCGTAATCGTAGATTTCAGATGCCACGACCACATTAGCCAACTTGTGGTCTCTAGGTATAACACTGGATATTTCCAAATCAACTGCTTCAAGTACGCGATCAAAATAGGGGGTGAAAACCTTAATCCCTACAAACTCTTTTTGAAGCTTAATTGCACTGATTACTTTATATATCAACGCAATCAACTCATCTTGATGATGCGCACTATTTAACGCACTAACAATTGCTTCAAATGCAGACAGGTCTAGATACGGAGAAATATCACTTTTTAATGAAGAGCCTTTATTATCGCTGCCATCATGAGCGCCAATCTCAGCAAGGTTGGTAGTTAGCATTTCTATCAGACACTGCTTTATTTGCTCATTCGAATACAATGAACTGATGGCTTCAGACTGCTCTTGAGGTGCATTTCTTTCCAGAAACTCTTCAGCAAGTGCCTGAGCAGTTTCTGCTGTTAGGCCAAACTTCTGTCCTAACTCTAAAGCTTCCAGCACGGTTGCAGCATCGGCAGACTGCATCAGTGCATCAATATAGGCCACCCAATACTGCTCGTTTTCCGGTTCACATTGCACGGCCTTTTCAAGCAGAGGCAAGGCTTCACTTACACCATGCAGATTAAACACTACAATACCCAGCTTATAATTAGCTTCTGCATTATCAGGCTGAATTTTCAGCACCTCTTGATACAGTATCGCAGCCTGCTCCAACTGTCCTTCTGTTTCATGCTGTAGCGCCATTTGCATGACTTGGTTCATCGCATCATGCAAGGCCTGCTGCTGAGGCGTGTTGCTTTCCCATTTATTGAAATACAACTGGCATTTCTGCGCCCAATGTGGCGAGCCAAATGCACCTTCACTTTGATGGGTGATTTTTATTGGCCAAGTTCCAATACTTAACCCGGCTGCACGCGCACTTCTGCAAAAATCGACATCATAAAGATGAAAATCAAACTGAGGATCAAACCTGACATGGGCAACATTTAATGCCGACTCTCTGGTTGCAATCAACACACCGTCCAGCAATTCGCAGGCAGCAGGTGCATCACCATAAACCTTATCTTCACCAAACGCATGCGGACCATGCGACACGGTGCCGCTTAGGTATTCAGGCGCATCCCAATGCATTGCAGTGTCAACAAACAGCCAGGCCGGCTGATTAGGCAGTCGGCGTTTATTACCCGCAATACCAACCACATCATAATGTTCTAGTGCTGCAATCAGTGTATCGACTAGATTAGCCTCATCAAGCCAGACATCATCATGAACAAACAGCAGTATAACGTCATCACCAGCTTGCACAATCGCCTGATTAAACACCTCGGAAAGACCACGTGTATTGTTAAAAGCGACGTTTACGGTGAGATATTGATTTTGCTTTTGATGCCGTGGTAATGATAGGCCAAGTGCAGATTTGCTCCAGAAATCCGACTCAGAATATCGGGTAGCACTGACAATCTGTACGTGGCGATTTTGGGATTGTCTAAGCTGTTGCTCATAAGCTGCCTTCGTTAAGGCCTGATACTGCACTTCACCCCCCTTGCGCAGCTTGTCTGCTTTTACCATAGGGTAATGCGCTAGCCACATTTCGCGAATAGCTTCTTCCATATTAGCTGCAAACTGCTTGCCATCAAACAAAGGTGAGGCAAGTGCCTTGGCTCGCAAGCCAGCCCTGAACTGGGCAAGCCAACTCAAGTCACCACTCAGGGATATCGCTTTATTGAGATATTCCTCTCTGGTTTCAGCTATCCAAGCGGCCAGACCTGCTGCATTGAGCATGCTTGCACCCTGCCTTGCGATCAAGCTATCACCTGCTAGCGTAAGCGTTGGCACCCCCATCCACAAAGCTTCACAAGTGGTTGTACCACCAGGATATGGAAAAGTATCCAATATAAAATCTACTTCATGATGCGCTGCAAAATAGGCTTCACGCGAGACAGAGCCAAGCAGAATCAATCTATCTGCACTAATGCCTAATTGTGCAAATTTGGCAGATATTTCAGTCTTTACATCTGAATCTGCCAAAGACTTACACTGCCAGCGCAATTTGGAGTGAGGTACAGCCAGCATCACCTCAGCCCACAATGCCAACACTTGCTCGCCCGCCTTTGCCAGGGTTTGAAAACTGGCGAAAGTAATATAGCCATTTTCTAGTGCTGGCAAGGTGGACACGGCAACATCAACATGCGGGGCTGTAAAACACAATCGTGTATGTGGTAAATATTTGATTTTTTCAACAAAATGCGCCTGATGCAATACAGGCACCCCAACTTCGTCTGCAATAAAGTAATCAACAGCCTGCATGCCTGTAGTCGCAAAATAACCAAGCCAGCTCACTTGAACAGGTGCAGGCTTCCAGGCCAGAATCTGTAGACGATTGCCCGATGTGTGACCAGACAGATCGAATAAAATATCAATGCCATCTTGATGAATCAACTTTGCAGCCGCCTGATCCGTTAAACCCACCAGAGATTTCCAATAGGAAAAGTGGGGCTTTAACCTGCCGGTAAAAGCATCTTCACGCGAGTCAGTCACATAGGCATAAAGTTCAAACTTGGAGAAATCAACATTCTTTGCCCAGTTCTCAAGAAAATAAGCCACTGGATGTTGGCGCAAGTCACCCGACATCACACCTATGCGCAAGCGCTTTGCATCAGCGCCAGATTGCCACTCAGTAAATGCATGTCCGACTTTTTTAGTCACAACCTGATTAAATTCACATGCCTGCTGCAACCGGTATTCCGCACTGTGATGTCCGGAGTAATTCATTAGAAAAAGCAAATTACTCCTCGCCTTATTTGAATCCGGATCATACTTGAGTGCCTCGAGGCACTCAGCCTCAGCCTCATCCAAGCGGCCTTGACCGATATAATTAGTGCACAGATTAATATGTGCATTCACATAAGCAGGATAAATCTCAATAGCCTTTTTAAGTGACGCTTCTGCTTTTTTGAGCTGCCCTAGCGCACCCAAACTCAAGCCTAGATTGCTGTAAAGCAAGGCTTCGCCAGGGTGTAACGCAATGGCTTTGTCAAAAGCCTGCAGAGCCTCCTGATGACGATGCATTTCATGCAAAACAAGCCCCAGGTTGTTGTAAGCCAACCAGTAATCATGGTCCAGTGCTATTGCGCGCCGATAACAGGCTTCCGCCTCTGAAAGCAACCCTGCACCGGCTTTTGCAAGCCCAAGATCAACATGCACATCTTTGCGTGACTGATCAATTGCCAGTGCTTGAGTAAAGTACGGGACAGACTCTGGCACGCGCCCTATCGTCCTTAAAAAGATAGCCAGCTTAACAAGGGCGTCAACCGACTGCGGAAAAACCGAAATAGCTGCATTCAGGCAAGTCTCAGCCTCAGTCAGCCTACCAGATGCGTGCAGCAAATCTGCAAGACCGCTATATGCTTCAATACCAGCACCACGCTCAATGGCTTTTCTGAAACTTGCTTCAGCTTCTTCTGGCTGGTCTTGCATCTTAGCCACGGCGCCAAGTCCAATCTGTGCCGTAACAAAATCCGGCTCGATACTTAATATTCTTTCGTAACAGTGTTTTGCTTCTGCATAATGCGCTTGCTCGTATAACACGTGGGCCAGATTTTCCAGAATCATGACATTTTCAGCATCCAGCGCCAGTGCGTTGCGGTAGCTCGATTCTGCCTGCGCTATTAAATCCTGATTTTTAAGCGCATTGCCTAAATTATAGTGTGCCGCGGTGAAGGCAGGGTTCAGCTTAATCGCTTTTTGGTAGCACACAGCAGCCGCAGGAAATTGCTGCTGATCATAAAAAAAATTGCCCAGGTTATATTGCGCCTCATAATCATCAGGTGAAAATTGCGCTGCTTTTTTTAAAGCACCCAATGCCTGGTCAAGCAATCCTTTAGACTGATAGATGGCACCCAGCACCTTCCAGCCAAAACCATGTCTGGGATACTGCTGTGTAAACTTGATGGCCAACACCAAAGCCTCATCAAACTGCGCCTGGTTAAACAGTGCAGATAACGCATTTACCTCAACTGCTGCAGGCTGTGAGCCATGCTTGATTTTACTTGCCATGAGAGTTTGCTAGCCCTAATCGTTAGACAAATATATTGAATCACAATATGTGATATTGATATTATTCACAGCGAACAGCACACTTCATCTTCACAACAAAATAATGAAAGTGGTTTAATTCATCAATTAGGTCGCCATCAGGACAGTTGGCACATTGCAAACCAGCATTGTTATCGCAAACCACACTTATTCCACAAGCTGATGCTTGAATGCATAATGCGTCAAATCTGCATTATGTTTTAACTGCATTTTTTCTAGCAACCTTGTGCGATACATGCTTACCGTTTTAACTGAAAGCGACAGCTTCTCTGCGATTTCACCCACCGTCAACCCGGAAGCGATCATGATAAATGTTTCATATTCACGGTCTGAAAGCAGTTGATGCGGCGCCTGTTTACTCTCTGCGCCAACCTGATTCGCCAGTATTTCCGCCACTTCTGCGGTAATGAACTTCTTACCTTTTGCCACGGCGTGGATTGCACCCACCAAATCTGAGGAGGCGCTTTGCTTGCACAAATAACCGGCCGCGCCAGATTTTAATGCGCGTATTGCATACTCATCTTCCCGATGCATGGAAAGCATGAGTACGGCGATTTGACTATTGTCACGTTTAATATATTTAAGCACTTCAATGCCATTGCGGTCCGGCATCGAAATATCCAACAACAGCACGTCCGCCTCTAGTTTTGAAACAAGCTGTATCGCTTCAAAGCCATTTTCAGCTTCTGCAATCACTTCAATCTCATCAGTTTCAGCCAGTATCTGTTTAAGGCCTGCCCTTAAAATGGCATGGTCATCCGCGATGATCACTTTAATCTTTGAGTTCTTGGTCATATTGCGCCGAAGTTTATTGTTTACTATTTAAAATCAATCAATTAAAACAAGTTATCTAACATCCTGTTCAATAAAATTTATACAGAACCGAAGCACATCAATGACCTGCCGCTTATTGCTCCAAGGGCAGCCTAACTGTAATCAACGTGCCCTTGTCTTGTTGGCCAATTTCAAAATGGCCATTTAATGCAGCCACGCGTTCCTGCATCCCCCGCAATCCAAAAGAATTGGACTTATAAATATCTGACGCGCTGATGCCGACCCCGTTATCACTGATCATCATCATAATTTCATTTTTATAAATATCCAAATCCAAATTCACTCTTGTAGCCTCCGCATGCTTGGCAATATTAGACATAGACTCCTGACATATGCGAAACAACGCAATCGCCTGCTCAGGAGAAACGTAAATATCATTCTGGTTAAATGTAAAATGACACGGGACACCCACCTGCTTTTCAAATGCTTTAGCCTGCCATTCAAGCGCTGCAACAATACCCAGATCCAGCACATTGGGCCGTAAATCGCTGGAAATTCTGTGCACAGCTTCAAACGTGTTATCAACAATCCCCTCTAAATTAAGCGCCTGCTCCCTGGTGACTGGCTGACCATTGGTAATTCGCCGAATAATTGAAGACAGCCCGATTTTGATGGCAGTTAAATTCCCACCCAAATCATCGTGAATCTCGCGCGCGATTCTGGTACGCTCCTGCTCTTTCACCTGATTTAAATGCGCCGTTAATTCAGCGAGCTCGCGTCTGGAAGATTCAAGCTCCAGCTTTTCTTCCTTGCTTTCTGTAATATTGATAATAATACCGGCCCACTGTATCTGACCATTGTCTAACTGGTGAGGAATCGCACGTAGGTTAATCCACTTATGATCCTGCCAGTCGTGAATCCAGACACGGCCCTCCCAATCCAGCTGACTGAGCTCCATTGCCGAGAGTTCAAAGCGTTGATTAAGCCTTGCCCGGTCTTCCGGGTTAATCATTTCATAAAACAACTTTGCATCCTGCTGCAAATCGCTAGCACTCAAGCCTAAAAGCGCCTGACAACCTTCGCTTAAATAGGCAAAAGATAGCGCACCCTCACTGTTGCGCTGCAACTGAAAAAACATACCTGGCGTGTTCGATACAATTTCATCTACGCGCGACTCACTTTCATGCAAGGCCTGCAAAAAATTATCTAAAAACGCGCTGGTGTCTTTGGCGCCATTTCCGGAAACAGCTGGTTTAATCACTAAAATGCAAGGCTTATGATTAAATTCAATACATTTAGCCAGCAACTTAACTGCCTGATGCGCTGTATTTTCAAGCGTTAGCTCCTGCACCATCTCAAAGAACTCACCCAAAGACTGATGCTCAGACAAGTATCGCTGCATACTTGCCTGGCCCACACCAAGCACATTAAGCAAACTCTGCTGCTTGAGTTGCTCAAAATCATAAGCATTGTTCTTCAGCACGCGCTCATTGACATAGAGGATCTGCATATTTTCCGCATTGATTACATACAGTTCATCCGACACACCGTGCAATACAGATTCTACAAATTGCACATTGCAGAAAAATGGTTTGAGTTGGATTGATTTTGTTGTTTTAAGTGAATCAGGCATTTAGATTTATCCAACAGGACTCATATCATGTTGCATGAGATTTTAGCGCATTCTATTCTTTAAAATTGTACATACTAGGCTATTATACATTTATGTCTTAATGCTAAAACATTCAGATAAATATTGAATCATATTAAGAACTAGCCCGAATTTTCCATTAAGACTTGCCATCGACTGATAGTCAACACTAAAACCAACAAGTTGGCAAATGTTGCTAAAAATGGCAGCGCCGCACAGTTTGATGGATTTTTTACGAGATAATGACATTGTTTTATGAAGCATATTGACGAGGCGAAATGCGCATTCTACTCATAGATGACACCGAACTAAACGTTTCACTGTTACAGCACCTGATTAAAAAAATCCCGGAATATGAAGCGATTGCCTTCACCAATCCAGGTGAAGCACTAGACTGGTGTATTGATAATGAACCAGACATGGTTGTGGTTGATTACATCATGCCAGAAATGAATGGCATACAGTTCACACAGCAATTCCGAGGGTTTGTGGATTATGCTGACATTCCAGTATTGATGATTGTCCAGGCCAGTGAAACAACAGTCAGGCAAAATGCGCTAGCCGCAGGGGTCACAGATTTTCTGAACAAACCGTTAGACAACAGTGAATTTGTTGTCCGTGCCAGAAACATGCTCACATTAAGGCAAAGCCAAAAAAGATTAAATGACCACCACACATGGCTGAATGAAGAGATTAACAAAGCCACAGCCAAGATCAGCGCCCAAGAACAAGAAACGATATTTCTTCTCACTCAGGCCATTGAATACCGCGAACCCCATACCCATGCACACATCCAGCGCATCGCAAACTATGCCAAACTAATCGCCAGCGGCCTGGGGCTCACACTACAGGAGCAGGACTTGATATTCAAGGCCGCCCCCATGCACGATGTTGGGAAGATCGGCATCATCAACTCAGTTCTGCTCAAGCTGGGCAAGTTAATTACTCAGGAATTCAACCTAGTGAAGCAGCATACCATCATCGGTCACAAACTCTTAAGCAACGGCAACTCACCGCTGTTACAACTAGCCGCAGAGATCGCCTACACCCACCATGAAAAATTTGATGGTAGCGGTTATCCAAGAGGATTATCAGGCGAAAACATCCCCTTGTCGGGTCGCATCGTAGCCGTAGCAGATGTCTTTGATGTGCTCACCTCCGCCCGCCCGCACAAGCATGCGTGGAGCGTAAACGAGGCGTGTGTTTATCTCAAAAAAAATGCTGGCTCGCACTTTGACCCTGCCTGTGTGGACGCCTTCTTTAGGCACTTCAATGACATACTCGCCATTAAAAAAAGATACCCTGATGACCATGTGAACGGCTAATCGCTCACATTGATCCACATAAAAAACCCTCTCCAGGTGCGCTACAAGTGCGCTTTACCAACAGGGCGTCTACAAAAAACACACCAGACCCTCCCCGAACATGGCCAACTGTAGTAAAATCAAACTTGGCGGGCCTCCCCGCATTGTGAAGTAGCCAATCTGGTCAGGTGCGGAAGCAAGCAGCCACAACTATTAAGCAAGTGCCGGGGTCATGGCTCGCCACCTTCTGATGGGTGTTTGTTCTGTTTAATGCTACGATTCAATCCAGCGGTACACTACCTCATTCATTAGCCATTACCAGTTCAAAATCCAAAAGAATAATTCAATCCCACCTCACAAATCTAAAGACTAAAACACAATTTTCAGCTAAAGTAATGCGCTATGTCATATCAAGTCCTCGCGCGTAAATGGCGCCCAAAATCATTTGAAACACTGGTCGGTCAAGACCATGTAGTTCGTGCTTTAACCAACGCTTTGGAACAAAATCGATTACACCACGCCTACCTGTTTACTGGCACACGCGGGGTAGGCAAAACCACGCTGGCCCGTATTTTAGCCAAGTCACTTAATTGTGAAACAGGCGTTAGCGCAAAGCCATGTGGCGTATGTAGCACCTGTAGTGAAATTGACAAAGGACGTTTTGTTGACTTAATCGAAGTCGACGCAGCAAGCAATACGCAGGTAGACGCCATGCGTGACCTGCTCGACAATGCGCAATACGCCCCCACCGCTGGCCGCTACAAAGTGTACATCATTGATGAAGTACACATGCTGTCGAAAAGTGCTTTTAATGCGATGCTCAAAACTTTGGAAGAGCCGCCCACGCACGTTAAATTTATACTGGCAACGACTGACCCGCAAAAGGTGCCCGTCACCGTATTATCACGCTGCCTGCAGTTTAATTTGCGCCAAATGGCTGGCACCTCCATCACAAGCCATCTGCAAAACATTCTGACACAGGAAAACATTCCATTTGAGCCTAACGCATTGCATTTAATTTCACGTGCGGCTAACGGCAGTATGCGCGATGCTCTTTCACTCACCGATCAAGCTATTGCCTATGGCGGTCAAATGGTCAACGAAACCGAAGTGCGCGCCATGTTAGGCGCCATAGACCAAAGTTATTTATACCAGTTACTAGAAGCTCTGTTAACCAATAACGGCAGCAGCTTAATCAACCAAGCAAAAGTGATGGAAGAGCGCAGCATTTCATTTGAAGCAGCCCTCAATGATTTTGCACAACTGCTCCATCAAATTGCTGTGGCACAGGCTGTGCCGGACACAGTGGCAGACGACTTGCCTGAAAGAGAAACTTTATTGTCACTGGCGCAAAGTATTCAACCTGAAACACTGCAACTCTACTATCAAATTGCCCTGCTCGGCCGCCGCGACATTGGCCTTGCACCTGACGAGTTTGCAGGATTCACCATGAGCTTATTACGCATGCTGGCATTCACTCCCATTGAAAACGGCAACCCGGCAACGCTTCGAAAGCAGTCAGACAACCACAACACAACAACGCAAACTTCGCCGCGTAGCACGCCCATGGCAACCCCTGCTTCACCGCCAGCCACAGCAGATGCTGCTAAAAAGACAAATGCGCATCCGCAGCCAAACGTGCCTGAACAGGTGGTTGGTCACGATACCGGGAATTTTGATGGCAACTGGCGCAATCTAGTCGATGAATTAAAACTGGGGCTGGCAAGAGAACTCGCCAAGCACTGTGAACTCGTGAGCTATGATGCACACAGCATTTCACTCAGCGTTCCCGAAGCGCAAAAACACTTACTGTCACCGAATTACCAGGAAAAACTAAGTACAGCCATCGCACAATATTTTGATAAAAAAATCAAACTTCAGTTTAATATCGGCGGCACCGGCAACACACCGGCCAAGCAAATCATGCACGAAAAAGCCACCGCACAAGCCAATGCCGAGCAAGCCATCGAACAGGATCAATTTGTGCAGACCTTAATTAACGATTTTGGCGCAACCATTATTCCCAACAGTATCAAACCGTTATAAACGGTTACATCACACGCTCGAATTTAACCTAACTTTTAACCAACCAATTTAAGGAGAACTCACATGATGAAAGGCGGCATGGGAAATTTAATGAAGCAAGCCCAGCAAATGCAGGCAAATATGCAAAAAGCACAAGAAGAACTTGCCAATATTGAAGTTGAAGGTGTTGCTGCCAACGGCTTGGTAAAAGTACAAATGACCTGTAAAAATGAGGTAAAACGCGTCACTCTGGATGACAGCGTAATGGACGACAAAGAAACATTGGAAGACCTGTTGGTAATTGCACTGAAAGACGCCGCTGGCAAAGTAGAGGCAACCTCCTCTGCACGTCTATCCAGTTTTATGCCGGCAGGAATGAAACTCCCGTTCTAATACTCGCGTGTATTCATGAAAAACCCACCTGCCCTTGAACAACTGATTGAAAGCTTACGCTGCCTGCCTGGCGTAGGCCCAAAATCGGCACAGCGCATGGCTTATTACCTGCTGCAACGCGATAGACAAGGCGCCAATAGCTTATCCATAGCGTTGGATAACGCCCTGCAAGTGGTAGGGCATTGCAGACTCTGTAACACCTTTAGCGAACAGCCAGTGTGTGCATTATGTGATTCGCCACAGCGTGACAACAGCGTACTGTGTGTAGTGGAAATGCCTACCGACCTCATTATGCTTGAAAATACGCGCGCCTATCATGGCATGTATTTCGTACTCATGGGCAGACTCTCCCCGCTAGACGGCATTGGCCCCAAAGAAATCCATCTGGACAAGCTCATTAAACGCGCTCAGAGCGGACACGTACAAGAAGTCATCCTGGCGACCAACTACACGGTAGAAGGTGATGCCACTGCGCATTACATCAGTGAACTGTTACGCGCCAGAGACATCAAGGTCAGCCGCATCGCGCGCGGCATGCCCATGGGAGGTGAGATTGAATACGTAGACACAGGCACCCTGGCTCAAGCCATGCTCGAACGCAGAAACGTTTAACTTTCCGACCTATAACGCCAGATCAATATAAAAATGTAACAAACCAAGCACGGCAGCAATTGCCACCAGTTTAATCAAACTCAAATTGTTTTTGATTAACAACCTTAAGGCCAGCATTGAGATTAGAACCGCATAGATATCTAGGCCATCCACTGTCATGTTCGGCACAAACACATGCTGTGCAAAAAACAAAGCCAAACTAACAATGACGCCCACCACCGCAGCAGTAATGGCCGTCAGAGGTGACGTAAGTTTCAAATTATTCTGAGTGGATTCCACCAATGGTGCACCGATAAAAATAAACAAAAACGAAGGCAAAAAAGTAAAAAATGTCACCACAACGGAAGCCAGCGCTCCGGATAAGAACAAGTGCTCACTGCCCAACACGGCTTGCGTCCAGCCGCCTACAAAGGCAACAAAAGCTACCACCATAATCAGTGGGCCGGGCGTAGTTTCACCCAACGCCAGACCATCCATCATTTGATGCGCAGTCAGCCATTGATACTGCTCGACAGCCCCTTGATAAACATAAGGCAATACCGCATAGGCACCACCAAAGGTCAGCAGTGCGGCTTTAGTAAAAAACCAGCCCATTTGCGTCAGCACCCCCTGCCAACTGTAGCTACACACCATCACTCCCATCACAAGGCACCAGGCAGTCAGTGCCAATGTGAGCCAGATCAAGGCTTTTTTAGTGCTAAACACAGCATGTGCCGGCGTTGGCGTATCATCATCGATGTGTGCTTTTACTTGTACAGACTGTGTCGCATCATGGCCTTTTACGACATTGAATGTGCTCGGAAAATAATAATGTGCTGCCAAGCCTATTAGGCCTGCTCCAATAACTATGAGGGGAAAAGGAAGCTTTAGCCAGGCAATGCCAATCAAAGCAAAAATGGCAATGCCCCATAGCCACTTGTTCTTGAGCACACGCAAGCCTATGCGATAGGCTGCGAATAACACGATTGCCACTACGGCGGGTTTAACCCCCTGCAACATGGCGTTAACCTGCGGAATATCCCCAAAACGCATATAGCCCCAACTCAGCGCAATCAGCAATAACAAAGAAGGCAATACAAACAAGCCACCTGCAATCAACCCACCCCAGGTTCTATGCATTAGCCAGCCAATGTACGATGCTAACTGCTGCGCTTCTGGTCCGGGCAGAATCATGCAGTAATTCAGTGCATGCAAAAAACGCTTATCTGAAATCCAGCGTTTCTTTTCAACCAAGTCGTGATGCATCATGGCAATTTGTCCCGCAGGGCCACCGAAACTCAAAAAACCAAGTTTTAACCAATACATTGCCGCTTCGCGCAAGCTGGGCAACGCTGGAGTTTCAGTTACCCCGTCAATTTGTGGCTGACGCATCAATATGCTCTAAATCTGTATTTATTTTCATAATAAGAACAGGTCGCCAACACAAAAAATATTGGCAAACTGATATTCAAACAGCAATGTAATCACCTCATCAAATCCAGATTTAAGAAATCCAGGCTTAACAAATCTAAAGGCTGTTGAATATAAGCATCTGCGCCCCACTCAGCAGGCCGGTCTGCCTCACCTAAGTAACCGTACATTGCCACTATCGTGTGCATACCCGCAGCCTTGCCTGCCTCAATGTCGCGCGCAGCATCACCCACATACCAGCAAGCCTGCGGCTTCACATCCGCCTGCGCGCAGGCTAACAGCAAAGAGTCAGGATAAGGTTTTGGACGTGGCGCATCATCGCCGCTCACCACGCATGCCGCACGCTCAAGCAAACCAATGCTTTGCATCAAGGGCTGTGTAAATCTGCGCGGTTTATTGGTGACAACGCCCCAGCGTATCGCATGGTCATCGAAGTGCTTCAGCAGGCCGGGCATTCCATCGAACAACAGCGGTTTACGTGTGAGCACCTCATCATACAAAGTCAGATACTCTTCACGCATAGGGGCAAACGCCGCATCATCCGGCGCAATGCCAAACCCCACATACAACAAGCCTGTAGAACCATGTGATGCGTAAGGGCGAATAAGTGCCAAGGCAAGTGCGGGCAAACCGTGCCGCTCGCGCTGCAAATTAAGCGCATAAGCCAAATCATGAGCGGTATCGACCAACGTGCCATCCAAATCAAATAAAACCATTAGCTACCCTTTAAAACGCTTTCCATGCAAAAGCTCCACACTCAAGTGCGTACGCACGCGATTTTTTTAACATCCAAACGCACCACCTGATCTAAGAACACACGTTTTTCATCATGCTGCCAATCGTGTGTGCATGAGATAGTTTACTGAAACATCATCGCAAAGCGCGTAATACTGCTTGATAGGGTGATACGTCATGCCGCGCAAACCGGCCAGATCCAGCCCGGCATTGCGCACCCAGCTTGAAAGCTCAGATGGCTTGATGAATTTCGCATAGTCATGCGTGCCTTTTGGCAACAGATTCAACACGTACTCAGCACCAATCACTGCATATAGATAAGCCTTGGGATTACGGTTAATTGTTGAAAAAAACACTGAGCCGCCTGGCTTCACCAAGCTAGCACAAGCCGCTACCACCGAAGCTGGATGAGGCACATGCTCCAGCATTTCCATACAGGTCACCACATCAAAACTGGCAGGCGACTCCTTGGCAAGCTGCTCTACTGAAATCAATTGATAATCCACCTTGGCACCACTTTCAAACTGATGCAGTTTCGCTACATTCAGCGCCTTTTCTCCCAGATCAATACCAGTAACATCTGCACCACTAAAAAACATGGACTCAGACAAAATGCCGCCTCCACAGCCAACATCAAGCACACGCTTACCCTTTAAACCCACTTGCGCATCTATATAGTCCAGTCGTAACGGGTTAATGTCATGCAGCGGCTTAAATTCGCTATTTTTATCCCACCATTTATGCGCCAGTTCACTAAATTTCTGTAGTTCTAAACTATCTGCATTTAATGTTTGTATTGTTTCAGTTTCGGTTGCCATGTCTGGATAATTTCCTTTAATTCAATTGGTTCTATGTTGGCAAAAATGCCATGGCTGTATCGCAACTCCCCGGCTACCCATGTATGCGTTACATTTTCTCGCCCACAGGCGTATATAAGATGAGAAATCGGGTCATAACAAGGTGCGATATTAAAGTCACTTAATTTAACAGCGGTTAAATCCGCCTGTTTACCAACTTCAATACTGCCTATTTTTTCTTCCAGCCCCAATGCTTTTGCTGCGTTAATCGTCGCCATTTGCAGTGCATGGTGTGCTGTGATGGCCAAGGGGTCTTCACATACACCTTTTGCCAGCAATGCTGCTAAACGCATCTCGGCAAACATATCTAATCGATTATTGCTCGCCGCGCCGTCTGTACCCAACCCCACATTGACACGCGCTTTCAACAGCGCAGCCACGGGCGCAATACCACTCGCCAGCTTCAAATTAGAGCCTGGACAATGCACAATGCTGCAGCTATGCTCGGCTAACAGGTCAATTTCATGCTCCAGCAGATGTACACCATGTGCTGCAATGAGGTTAGGGCCCAGCAAGCCTAGATCAAGCAACCTTTGCATGGGCCGTACGCCATACTGCGTCTCACTCTGTGTGATTTCTTCGCGTGTTTCATGTAAATGGGTATGAATATTCAAATTCAACTGCTCAGCATAGACGCGCACTTTTTCAAAGGTCTGGTTAGAGACAGTGTAAGGTGCATGCGGCGCAATCATTGAACTAATCAGCGCGTTACCACGCCAACTATCGTGTGCATCAAAGCCTTTTTGCAGATAATCATCCGCGTCTTTAGCATAATTGGTTGGGAACTCCAGTACAGGCAACCCCAAACTTGCACGCATCCCTGTATTAACCACTGCAGCCGCGGTGGCCTGTGGGTAAAAGTACATATCACTAAAGCAGGTAGTGCCGCCACTTAACATTTCAGCGCAGGCTAGCGTAGAGGCATCTCTAACATATGCCTCATCAACAATTGCGCGCTCTGCCGGCCATATATGCGCATTTAGCCAAACCATCAAAGGCAAATCATCAGCAATACCCCGCATTAGTGTCATGGGCGTATGCGTATGCAGATTGATCAATCCAGGAATCAGCACATGCTCACCCAATGCAACCACACTACCAGCAGAATACCGGGCATGTGCATCGGTTGTAGGAAGCACATCGACAATCACATGCTGATGTATCACCACGCTATAAAACGCTAATAGCGACTGATTGGCATCTACGGTTGCCACCCAACGCGCATCTATGATCAAGTCTACAGGCTGCAATGCCAAAGAGGATATCTCTACATTTGTCATGGTTTTAATTGTACCAATAAAAAAGCCCCGCTTTCGCGAGGCTTTCATTAATCACCTAAATTTAATTAAAATCAGATAGATTATTTGCACTCATTTACAGCATGCAGTCTTTGACCTTCAATTACCACTCGGCGGTTTGGCTCCAGGCACTCGATAAGCGCTTTACCTTTCACACCCTTACACTCAACCACAGGTTGTGATTCGCCTTTGCCAACTGCACGCAAACGGTTTGCATCGATACCATGAAGAATCAGATGGTCTCTAACGATATTGGCACGTTGCTCTGAGAGCTTTTGGTTGTATTTCTCAGAACCAATTAAATCAGTGTGACCAATCACCAATACCACATCAAACTCCGGATGGTCTTTTAATTTAGCAACCACATCATCCAACACGACGACCGCATCACCATTCAGTTTGAATTTGTCAAAAGCAAACAGCTTTGTCGCTGACAAGGTAATGGTTTCAAATTTTGGCTCGCATGGCTCAGGTGTTGCCACTGGCGCTGGCGCAGGAACTGGCTCAGGTGCCGGTGTAGGTGCCGGCGCCACATAAGGTGCCGGCTCAGGAATTGGCTCTGCCGCTGCAACCACAGGCGCAGCTGCCGGTGCGCCAAAGCGGAAAACACCGCCTAAACTTAGCAGTGTGTTACCAAGCGTGCCGTCTGCATCAAAGCTTGTGCCTGGTGCTTTCGCATCAGAACGTGTCCACTGATGACGCAAATCAGCTTGCAAGCCAAAAGTATCATTAAACAGATACTGTGCGCCCAAACCTACATTTGCCAACCATGAAGTTTTGCTTCTATCATTGAGTTGTGCAAAATTACTGTAATCCACATTATTACGTGCAACCCCCAAACCTGCTAACAGGAACGGACGGAATTTGTCACGACTAAACATGTACAAGGCATCCAGGCCTAGTGTCGTTTGCTTATAACGGCCACCTACACCTGCAATGTTAGTATCTTCATCCGCACGGTTGTGCCCCAAACGCGCCTGAATATCCCAGCTTTCTGATAACTCTTTACCAATACTGATAAAACCACCTGCACCGTTATCGGCATCAAGGTCGCTGTCTGTATTTAAATAACTGACACCAGGCACTGCATACCATGCGCCACGGTACATATCTTCAGCAGATGCTGAGAAAGCAGCCACACCCATAGTCGCCGCAACTGCAAGGCTAATTAAACTTTTTTTCATTATTTTTTAACTCCTAGTTAAATAAAAACTCTTAACCGACATCATACGCACTGCACTGCCCGATTGCAATGTCAGAATCTAATAAAATCAAGCATTTCAGGTAATTTTGTTGCATTTACACCACAAATTTACAACAATTTACGAATGGCCGTAATTTTATCAGCGTTCAAACCACGTGCACGCTGATTGTTCTCACTCACGCCTCCTCTAAAACCAACATAATCCGGCGAAAATGCCAGCACTTTGGCAACATGCTGGATATTAAGTGAGCCAGCCAAGCCGTAAAACAGTTTGCTGTCTGAGGCCTGTCTGGCAAAATCTTGCAATTGCGTTTCCGTCAAATTATCCAATAGTGTCCTGCCGTTTTTGTGTGCGGTATCCATCATCACACCATAAAATCCAGCGGCTTTTATTTGCGCAAGCAATACAGTTGGATAACTATATTCTGCGAATAAAACGGCAATTATTTTTTGCCCGTTCGCAGTCAAAGGCATTAAGGCGGTCAGGCACGGCGAGTAATCAGACGCAGCAAAAAAACCAATCTTTACAATATCCACCCCTGTTTTGGCTAGCGCAGACACCCGGGATACGATCACATCGGCCTGCATGGGCAGGTCGCCTATGGTAGCACTTACCAAAATGACGTCATGATCAGCATTATGTGGAGATGCCGCATGCACATAAGCGGCGACCTCTTCAACTACTGCATTTGGTAAAGCCCCCAAAGCACCATCGGCAGGGTTCTTTAAATCGATCAAATCCGCGCCATGCGTCAGCGCAAGACGCGCCTCTTCGACACTGGTCACACTTATCAGTAATTGTGTCATTTAAAACAGTTTCTTTTTTAGCCACTTTTTAAGTTGCTTACTAAAATTAAAGTTCAAGCAAGATTTTCCAAATTTAACTCAGCCTTATGATTTTCAACTGCCTCTACCAGCCATTGCCACGCTTCCAGCTCACGTGGTCCAGCGGTTTTATCAATGGCGATTTTCAAGTACTCCAATTCGTTTGTAATTTTATCCAGCGGCAGCCTTTTTAATCGACTCACCAGCACAGCCAACTCGATAACAGCAGCTTGTGCGCGATTAAACCCCTGAAATGCGCGATGCTCGACCTCATGCACAATCTCCAAAAAAAGTCGGGGGCGCACAGCATCGTCCTGCACCTTGATCAGCTTCAGCTCTTTGTGTGACAGGCAGTCTGTCAATCTCAAGCCTGTTACCATATCAGCAGGCACCAAATCTCCCACATACCGCCCTGTCAGCGCCGCTGCAAACAGGCGCACGTCGTCCACAACATTAACCACGGCATACCCCGTAGTCAATATATTATCCAAGGTTCTTGATGGTTTGTAGGGCGAAATAATGATCAACCCTTTCTGCATCTGTATGCCAAACGGCGTCACGTGTGCATTGCCGTGTGCATCAACAGTGCTCACAATAGTTTCATAAATCATGATGCCTGATTTTCGTCTGTTTTTACCACTGGTTTAAGCGCATGCACATCCTTAACGCACACCTGCTGTTTATCGCGCTTTTCTTTAACCGAAGTTTCACGATGCGCAGTTTTTGCTTCTGGTGCCTGATATTGACTGCTTACGCCCCAATCCAGCATTTGATCCTGTACATAACGCTTTTTAAGTTGCCATGCAATTTGCGCACGCGCCAATTCAACCCCCAGATAGAATGCATGCGAGGCATCGTCTTCTACTTTTAACTCAGGGTAAAGTGTAAATGGATCCGTCGCCTGATAAATACCATCCCGATTATAAATGTGGATTCCCAGCTCACTTACCTGAATGCGAAAACTCGGGTCTTTAATCTGACTGGCAATTTCGCTGATTTCATCTACAGTGTAGGTAAAAGGCCGCCTGTCATGCAGCGACAGTAGCCCCGCACTATAACCCCGTGGCAGACGATCATCGCGCTTGGCAGCGTACATGGTGCGCCTGGCGATGTCCGCTTCTGCAATCGCATTCACGGCATGCGGACTGACAGAGGTAGCCAGTACCGTATTAATATTCAGTTCACTGATGATGCCGAATAGCAACGCATTAATCCCTGTGGTATCCGCATCAGTCAGCTCGGTTAAATTGCCAACGCCCATCATCACCTGAATCTCAGGATATTTTTTGCGCAGCTTCTGATAGCGCACGATAGAATCAGCAAGGCCGAAATGAATCGGATCTAAAATCGCATCTGCAATAAAGCGTTTATTACGCTTGAGGCAAGCCTCAATGGCACGATAAAGCGAAGGCAGATGATGCGGTCTTGCGGGGATTAAAATGGGCGTAGCTGCCACTTCATCTGCAATCCATAATGTTTTTTCTGTCAGGCTTAAAAGATAATCAGCGCCAGCACGCCCGGCAGTCAGCAAGTCGTCAGGATTTAACGAATCCACACTCACATCAAATCCAGAGGCTTTAAGCGCCTGAATAGAGTCCGCAAGGTGTGAAAAAGGCACAGCCGGCAAACAGCCCAAATCAATGACATTAGCGCCCTGCGCTTTAAACCACTCAGCTTTTTTTACGATCTGCCCTACCGTTAAATCCGGTGCATCGACTATTTCGGCAAATATCTTGACTTGATAACGGCTTAAGTCAGGTGCAACACCTGCATGCCCAAAATACTGCGGTAAATCTTTCAGGTCTGCCGGCCCCCGCTCGACCGGAACACCATATTGCGTTTCCAGTACACTCAAATCACCCTGACACAGACCAGGTACGATAATTTTATCAGCGGAGCCCACTGCTTTTAATCTGCGGGCAATTAGGTCTGGCGTCATCAATGCTGCAACCGAAACGCCAATCTGCTCGACACGATATTTAAATGGTGGTGTTTTAGGGTTACTCTGCACCTCGTTTAACACTTTGTTGAGGCTTTTTTCGGCTAGCTTTCCCGTTAAGAAAAGTAGATTATCTGTCATGATTCAACACAGCAGAGCCTGCTGGCAATGCTGTTGTATGCTGTCACGCAAGCTTTGCATATCATCCACCACAAGCGTTGCTTCAAAAGTTTTAAGCTTGGCAATGTTATCTAGATCGATTTTACGCGGATAAACTTTCACCATATGCTCGCGAGGTGCCTCTGACTCCAGCTCAGGCGCTGTATCACAGGCAAATACAATACTCGGTACGCGTGTTTTCCCAGCTTGCGCATATAAATTGGTCACCAGACTATCAGAGAAACCATAAGCCATTTTGGCGATAGTATTTGATGTCGCAGGCGCGATTACCAATGTGTGATATTTACCTTGATAAAACAATTCAACAGGTATACTGCTGGCTGTTTTATCCTGATAAACGCGATGATTATTGCTGCTGAGCAACGACTGAAAGCCATACTGCTGAATAATCTCAGCCGCTGCCCTGCTTAAAAAAACATCTACATTGTCAAGCGTATTCAATATTGCCAGCGACTCACGTAAATAATGCCCCGAGCCTGTGATTGCCCATGCAAGACGCTGTTGTTGACTATCCATGAATGATTACCCTCTTGCCTACTCACCCAAAAATTCAATCACTAAACATCATGGCATTGCCACATTAAGCAAACGGATGCTCGATGACGATAGTTTCGTCACGCTCCGGGCCAGTGGACACAATCGCAATAGGTACGCCACAAAGCGCTTCCAAACGTTTCAGGTAGTTTTGTGCTTTTTTGGGCAAACCATCCCAGGTTTTTACGCCAAAGGTACTCTCCGACCATCCTGGCACCGTTTCATAAATTGGCTTGCAGCCAGCCACATCATCAGCCCCTATCGGCAATAAATCCACTTTCTGACCACCCAACTCATAACCCGTGCAGATATTCAGCTCATCAATACCATCCAGCACATCCAGTTTGGTGATACACAAACCGGTGAGGCCATTGATCAATGCAGAACGACGCAGCGCCGCGGCGTCAAACCAGCCGCAGCGACGTTTACGTTTAGTCACTGTACCAACTTCCTTGCCAACATCTGACATCTGATATCCAGGCGTGCCTTTTGTCTCGATATCAAGCTCGCTTGGAAACGGGCCGCCCCCAACGCGCGTAGTATAGGCTTTGGTAATGCCCAGCACATAATGCAGCATATTTGCGCCCACACCTGTACCGCCTGCCGCCTGTCCTGCAATACAGTTACTAGATGTCACATAAGGATAAGTGCCGTGATCAATATCCAGCAATGTACCCTGCGCACCTTCAAACAACAGACTTTCGCCTCTGGCATTCGCCGCATACAATTCAGCAGAAATATCCGTCACCATCGGTTTCAATGCAATGGCGTGCTGCATACTGACATCATACTGCTGATTAAAATCAACCGCTTTGGCATCCAGATAACGGGTCAACACAAAATTATGGTAATCCATCACTTCTCGCAGTTTGTCAGCAAAACGCTCCGGGTAAAACAAGTCATAGACGCGTAAAGCACGGCGTGCTACCTTGTCTTCATAGGTAGGGCCGATACCTTTGCCAGTCGTGCCGATTTTTTTATCTGCGCTACGTTTTGCTTCGCGCGCCTGATCAACCGCCACATGATGACTCATAATCAGTGGGCATCCTGAACTCACTTTGAGACGGCCTTTTACTTCCAGTCCATCTTTTTCCAGCGCGGCAATCTCGCTTAGCAGATGTCCGGCATCGAGGACTACGCCATTGCCGATATAGCAGTTAACACCAGCGCGCACGATACCGGACGGTACCAAATTTAACTTGTACACACGCTGCGCATCCCCCTGCCCCACAACCAGGGTATGGCCTGCATTATGCCCGCCTTGAAAACGCACCACGCCTTGCGCGTGATCGGTTAGCCAATCAACAATTTTACCTTTTCCTTCATCACCCCATTGCGTGCCAATGACGACCACATTCTTTGCTAAATTTTTTGCCATATTGAGAACTTTGTACTGAAAATTATTTTTAAAATGAAACAGTCATTACTGCGTAGTTATAATCACACGACCAAGCCAGACTTCAAACTGTGCCGTGGCATTAATCAAACCTTATCGAAATCGACGATATGCCACCCAGAATTAAAATGCGCCAATTTTTTGTCACAGTTCAACTCATCCTGATCATTAGCCGCCCCTGGCAATGCCTGAACCACGACATGGCCTTCTGCCCTTAAGGCCTCGATTTTAGCGGTAAGTGCCGTATCGACGATAGCCGGAGCGAAGATGGCCTTTGCCAGCGTGTTTGGTGTTAAAGCGGTTGCGACCCCCCGCAAATCAAAGCTAAACCCCGTTGCAGGACGTGCGCGGCCAAAGGATTTCCCCACCTCATCGTAGCGGCCACCAAGAGCCAAAGGCCCTTTATAGCCTTGTGCATAGGCCGCAAATACAATACCGCTGTGGTAGTGATAACCACGCAACTCACTCAAATCAAAACTCACATTTACGCCAAGATTAACAAGCGCCTTACCTACCTGATCCAAATCATTTAACGCCTGCAAAATTGCAGGCGTGTCGGGCAGTACTTTTGCCGCCTTAAGTAAAACGTCCTGCCCGCCATTTAACTCCGTTAAATGCAGCAGGGCTTCGCGTGTGATTTTGTCCAGGTTTTTAGCTAATGCACGCACCGCAGACTGATCTTTACTTTGTAGCGCAGCAAACAGATCCTGCTCTAACTGCGGTGTAATCTGACTGGTTTTCACCAAACTGCCAAATACATTCACATGACTGTAATCCACATGCACATGCTCAATATCAATCGCGCGCAAGGCTTTAACCAGCAGACACTGAATCTCGATATCACTTTCAATGCCGGCATGCCCATACAACTCTGCACCAATTTGCAGGGGCTCCCTGCTTGATGCCAAACCATCGGGTTTTGTGCGCAACACGCTGCCTGAGTAACACAATCGCGTGACCCCGGCATGATTGAGCAAATGTGCATCGATTCTCGCGGCCTGAGGCGTCATATCTGCACGCACCCCCATCAGTCGGCCTGTCAGTTGATCCACCACCTTAAAGGTGGCGATGTCCAGATCAAGTGCAGCCCCTGTAATCAGGGATTCCATATACTCCAGCATGGGTGGAATCACATACTGATACCCGTGCACCCTGAACAAATCCAGCAAGCGACGCCGCATCGTCTCAATACGTGCCGCCTGTGCTGGCAACACATCCTCAATGTACTCGGGGAGCAACCAATTACGCATATTCAATCACTTACTTAATAAAATCAACAGCAAACCACCAACAATCGATATCAACCCCACAAAGCGCAGCTGACCATCTTTCAATTCAACCATACGTTTAAAAGTTTCACGCCAGACCTGCGGCATCAACAAGGGTAAAACTCCCTCCAACACCAGCATCAGACCTAGCGCAACCAGTAAGGTGGTACTCATCAACGCGATTATTTCCTACCTGGACTACGCATGTATTTAAAGAAATCCGAATTCGGATCCAGCACCATCACATCACTCTTGCTGTTGAAACTGTTTTTATACGCTTCTGTACTACGGTAAAACGCATAGAACTCAGGGTTCCGGCTATAAGACTTATTGTAAATATCCGCTGCTTTTGCATCGCCTTCGCCTTTTACTTTCTGCGCCTGACTGAATGCCTCGGCAATAATCACTTCACGCTGCTTATCTGCATCTGCCCTGATTTTCTCAGATGCAGCGGCACCTTCTGAGCGCAATTGATTGGCTAAACGTTTACGTTCTGCAATCATGCGGTCATATACAGAGCGACTGATTTCTTCGGCATAATCCACGCGTTTTAAACGTACATCTACGACTTCAATCCCCATCTGACGTGCTTCAGCATCTGCCGAGGCACGTAGGTTATCCATCACTGCACCACGCTCACCCGCGATCACATCACGCACCGTGCGCTTACCAAATTCTGTACGCAAACCTGCATTCACCACTTTGGAAAGCCTGTCTTCAGCTGCAGCTTCGCCGCCTTCCTTAATAGAAACATAGTATTTTCCCGGATCTAAAATCCGCCATTTAACAAACGAATCCACCATCATGTACTTGTTTTCACTGGTAATAAATTTGGCTGGCTGCTCCCAGTCCAAGGTTAAAATGCGGTTATCAAAATACTTGAGGTTATCCACAAATGGCACTTTAAAGTAAAGTCCAGGCTGTTTTTTAACCGATACAATTTCACCTAAACGCTGCACTAGCACATACTGCGTTTGCTTTACTGTAAACGCAGAGGCTGAAAAAAGCATCAAACCCGCAATGACAACAACAATAATGTTTTTAAGCTTATTCATGACAATTCCTTATCGACTTTCTCTATCACGGCTACGGAAAGCATCTCGCGAACGAGCCGTCTGCGCTGCATCAAAAGCGGCACCAGACTCAGTAGGCGGATTGAGTGATTGCACTGACTGCGACTGCTGCACAGTGGCCGCACCGGATGAATTGATTAATTTATCCAGTGGCAGATAGAGCAGGCTGTTGCCAGCTTTTTGATCGACAACCAACTTGCTGGTGCTCGACAGGATTTGCTCTTGCGCATCAAGATACAAACGCTGACGCGTGACTTCCGGCGCATTATTATATTCAGCCAATATCTGGTCAAAACGGCTGGCATTACCTCTAGCCTCGTTCTCAACCTTGAGCTTGTACCCTGCGGCTTCCGACAACAAGCGTGCGGCAGTACCACGCGCTTTAGGAATCACATCGTTGGCATACGCCTCACCCTCATTTATCTGGCGCTGATTATCCTGATTTGCGCGGTTCACATCTTCAAATGCTTCTTGCACCTGCTCCGGAGGTTGCGCACTCTGTAACGACACACTGATAATTTTCACGCCTGTTTTATAACTATCCAAAATAGCTTGCATACGCTCAGATGTGTCTGCCAGACCTTTTTGCAGTAAATCATCCAGCTTGTTCTTGCCCACCACTTCACGAATAGCAGACTCTGCAGCCGACATCACTGCTGAATCAGTGGAACGATTATTGAATAGATAGTATTTCGCATTATTCAAGTTATATTGCACAGCAAACTGCAGATCAATGATGTTTTCATCTTCAGTCAGCATCAAGGCCTCTTTAGGTATCTTGGTTTTTGCACCACTTCCCTCACCGCTGCTTCTGTAGCCGACCTCAAGTCTGCGCACCTGCTCCATATTGACAACTTCAACCGTTTCGATCGGATAGGGCAAATGCCAACGCGGCCCCGGCTCGGTAGTGTCTTCCAACGCCTTACCGAAGCGCATCACGACACCAGTGGAACCCTGATCTACAATATAAAACCCGGAGGCAAGCCAAATCAAAAAAACCAAGGCGACAATTGGCAACAAAGGCACATTTGCCTCCGCTCCTGCAGGTCGCCGGGGCTGGGCACCTGGTTGATTTCCTCCCGTTTTACCAAACATACTGTTAATTCTTCGACTTAAATCACGCATCACCTCATCAAGATCAGGTGGCCCCTCGTTATTTTGCGCTCTCCAACCGGGAAATTTAATCATTCCACACTCCGAAACTTAAAAATTAGATTATTTTGATAAAAAATTACAATGACGTATTGGCAGGAATACACCAACCCAATATGTCAGGCATGATGATATGCGTCATCATACACAAAGACTGTTTACACAAATGCAACTTCTTCCGTCGCCATTTTTTTCAAATATTGATAATGCTCGGCCATGACCTGTCGCAACAACTCCATGCCATCACCTGTTTTTGCCGAAACATGCACAGATGTAATTCTACCATACTCATCACGAGCAACGGCGGGCGCCAATCCGACACGGTCTATTTGGTTATGCACCAGCACTTGCGACACGTGTGATGCGCCTATCTCAACCAACACTTTATTCACTTGCGCAATCTGCTCATCACGGTTACTGCTGGCAGTATCCACAATATGCAATAGCAGATCTGCCTGTGCGGCTTCTTCCAGGGTTGCACCAAAAGCCTCTACCAGGGCATGTGGCAAGTGTTTGATAAACCCTACCGTATCAGACAAAACGACCGCACCGCATTCAGGAATAAAAATCTTGTGCGTGGTGGTGTCCAGAGTGGCAAAGAGCTGATCTGCAGCATAGATGTTAGCTTTGGTAAGGCGGTTGAAAATTGTTGACTTGCCTGCATTTGTATAACCAACCAAAGACACCGTCATCACATTGGAGCGCTTGCGTGCGCGTCTTTGCATACCACGCTGCGCTTTGAGTTTTGATAGTTTTTCGCGCAACTGCTTTACACGGATGCGCAACATGCGGCGGTCAAGCTCCAGCTGCGTTTCACCTGGGCCGCCACGCACGCCTATACCGCCCTTTTGACGTTCCAGGTGTGTCCAGCCCCGCACCAAACGGGTTGATAAATGCTCAAGCTGAGCCAGTTCAACTTGCAACTTACCCTCATGTGTTTGTGCACGCTGGCTGAATATATCCAAAATCAGGCCGGTTCTATCAACCACCCGCGCCTGCAACAAACGTTCTAGGTTGCGTTGCTGCGAGGGTGTCAGATCATGGTTAAATACAGCGACATTCGCTTCATTCACTTGCATGAGCTGCAACAGCTCATCTGCTTTGCCACTACCAATAAAAAGCTTGGCATCAGGGGATGACCTTTTACCCTGAACTGTCCCGCGCACAGCCAAACCTGCGCTCAAGCTGAGTTGACGCAGCTCTTCCAGACTTTCTTCGTAATCACTTTCGCCAAAATCCACGCTCACCAAGATAGCGGCCTCGCCGCCACTTGGCCTTTCAAACAAATCTTTCAATGCTTATTCATCGCCTTCTGACAAGCCGATGCTAATAGCACGCGCCGGCACAATCGTGGAAATAGCATGCTTATATACCATTTGCGTCACTGTGTTTTTAAGCAAAATCACGTATTGATCAAACGAATCAACCTGACCTTGCAATTTAATACCATTGACCAGATAAATAGATACCGCCACGTGTTCTTTACGTAGCGCATTAAGAAATGGGTCTTGTAACATTTGCCCTTTGTGAGTCATGACGTCTCCTATTGTTTGGAGTTAAATAAAATTTTACGGCGCATTGCTGATAATACTCTGGTTATGATTAAGAACAATCCAATTCGTTCTGTTTTTTCATAAAATTACAATTGCACTGCCTTAATGCGTGCCAGCACCTCATCACGACCTAACAAACACATCACCTGATCAATACTTGGCGACTGTGCTGTGCCCGTGAGCATAACACGAAGCGGCATGGCAATTTTAGGGAACTTCAACGCAAAGGCCGCAACCACTTCGCTTAACGCATGGTGTATCGCCTCCGCGGTCCATTCCACCTGCTCCAGGCACGCAAGCAGATTCTCGATTGCGGGTTTAATCTCCACATTAAGATGCTTTTCTGCTGTTGCAGCATCTATTTCTGGCTTTTTGTAGAAATAAACAATACTTTCAGCCAACTCATTGAGCGTGTGCACGCGCTCTTTATACAAAGCAATCACTTTCGATAGCTTAGGCGAAGCGGATACGGAAACTTGTCTTATCGCAAGACGTTTGGTTACATCTTCCACCAAACGCTCATTACTGGCAAGCTTGATATAATGTGCGTTCAGCCACTTGAGCTTTTCAGTATTAAATTGCGCGGCAGAAGGCGTGATATGGTCTAGGTCAAACCATTCACAGAACTGCTGCATACTAAAGATTTCATCATCGCCATGACTCCAGCCCAAGCGCGCCAGATAATTAAGCACAGCTTCCGGCAGGTAACCATCTTCATCATACTGCATCACACTCACCGCACCATGGCGTTTTGAAAGCTTCTGACCATCATCACCCAATATCATTGACAGATGGGCATACTGAGGTATGGTGGCTCCCAAGGCCTTGAGCATGTTAATTTGGCGCGGTGTGTTATTGACATGATCATCCCCTCGAATCACTTGCGTAATTCCCATATCATTATCATCTACCACAACACAGAAATTATAGGTCGGCGTTCCATCAGCACGCGCAATAATCAAGTCATCCAGCTCCTGATTGGCGATACGAATCTGGCCTTTTACCAGGTCATCCCAGACCACTTCACCTTCCTTAGGGTTTTTAAAGCGAATAACTGGTGCTGCATTTTGCGCAGGCGCAGGTAATACCTTACCTTCCTCCGGACGCCAGCGGCCATCATAGCGCGGCTTCAAACCCTGCTGCAGCTGACTTTCACGCATCGCATCGAGTTCTTCCTTACCTGCATAACAATAATACGCCGTACCCTCATCCAGCATTTTCTGTAGCACTTCTTTATAACGCGGCATCCGTTGCATCTGATAAAACGGCCCTTCGTCATAATCCAGTCCAAGCCAGTGCATGCCATCCAAAATCGCCTGTACCGCCTCTGGGGTGCTACGCGCGACATCTGTATCTTCCACACGCAAAATAAAGCTGCCTTTGTGCTTTTTAGCATACGCCCAGGAAAATAAAGCGGTACGTGCCCCGCCAATATGTAAAAACCCCGTTGGACTCGGGGCAAATCGTGTGCGAACCGTCATATCTGTCAAATTTCTAGCATTATTTTTAATCGATCTATTTTAACATGACGCTTAGCCAGGCTATAGAATTAAACTGTAATATACCTGCACTTATCAACAACCCACTTTAAAAGCCTTGTTATTCACCCGAATGAGCGATTCCCTAACACAGCCATACACTGCATAGTTTAATGGTTATTACGCATCTCTGATGTGTTGGCATATTATTTGCGTCTGTCTATTTAACTCAATATTAATACGCATCAAAAAAATATGGAATTACTACAAAAACTATTTAAACATTCCACTACGCCAAAATCCAAAATATCGCTTAGCTGGCTTAATGGTTTCGAACACATGGATGATATATCCATTATTGAAGTCACCACCAAGAAGCTAAGTGATGAATTTAAAAAGAATGTATTTTCAGAAGAAGTGCATCTCAAGGCACTATTTTCGGTTGATGAAAAATCACACAATATTGTCGAAAGACTCACTACACATTTTGTGAATGTAGAAAACATCAATGCTGAACTGGAAGAGCGTATTTCTGAAGCCATCTGCTTTTATCATCGTCAGTTATTTCTAACTTATTACACACTGATAGATTTCTATTTTGATCAATACCAGGAATATATCCAGCTTTTTCTGGCACGCGCTTTCAGAAATGCAACACAAATGATCAAATGGCGTTATTACAACTATCAGAGCGCACCCGCAAACGTTTGGTTGCAGCTATCACAACTGTATAGACTCGCTGAAAAACAGGCTCTGCTGAACGCTAAAATTCAATCATATTCAGATCAGGATCCAGTATCGTTATCTCATGCATACGTATATGCATGCATGCTAGGCACTTTGGAAAACCTGAGCCTTAAATGCCAGCAAATCGAACTGGCCAGTAAGTTGCTCACTGCGTGGACGTCAAAAATCAGTATTGATAAAACTTACGACGAGCGCCAGCATTTATTTTATGTGGACACGGCCAGCAACAAGCCCGCCAAGCGTATCAGAAACCTTAAACTGGAAGATACTTTCCGCTACTGGAACTTTGACAGCGTCAACTCAAAAATTGAACTGAGCATTTCTCTCATTGAATTTAATATCTCGCCCAAGCAGCCACTAATGAAAGAACTCATTACACACAAAGATGCACTCGAAACCTTCGAACTGCTACACGCTGAGTGGTCACGTGTAGATTACAAACGTCAACGCCGGTCTGAGGACAGATCTAAAACAGAAAAAGCTGTTTCAACAACTTTTGGATTCAAAGAAGTATGCGACCAAATTAAACAATATGAAAACATAAGAACCCAGCGTGAGGGAAGACAATATCAAGGTGAAAAATCACTGGATGAGCGATTAGCTTCGCATACCATCAACAGGGGAGAACCTAATATCATCTACATGGATTTGAGCGTTGAACATGCTACTATCGTTGATGAATCCAGCAAAGGCATGGGCATTAACGTCAACAAGCACGCGAATGAAGTCAGCCTTGGCATGCTGGTGGGTATTTCTGCCAAAGACCAGAAAAACAACACCAAACTTGGTATGATTCGATCAATTAAGCCGGTTTTGGGTAACGAATTACATATAGGTGTGGAATTATTAAGCAACATCGCTTTTTACGCGCCCGCTGAAAACGTAAGCCTGAAAACACCTAAACTCGCATTTAGCGCCGGCCAGTTTAGCAATCACAACGATCCTTATTTTGCCAATACCGACTTCGGGGATACCAGTAGCTTCATGAATAGTAGCTTTGGTAGCGACCCGACTAACTTCATCTGCTTGTATTTACCTAGGGAGCAGTCTTTATCACATCAAGAATCGCTAATCATTCCCAAGCTGCAATATAACAAGAATGATATTTTTAAAGTGAACATTCTTGGTGAGGATCTTTTATTGCGCTTCACAAAATCACATGAACGTCATGGTAACTGGGTCAGGGTAACATTCACGACAGACATAGAACGACACCAGCAGATTCATGCGTTATCGTCCCTGCCGAGTTGAAGTCCAAACTGAGACGTCTCTTTACCGAAGAGCCTCAGCCTTCCAACCGCCACCTAACACTTTGAACAAGTCAACGCTCGCCGCCAACCTGGCCTGACGTGCCTGCACAAAAGCCATGCTAGACTCATGCCAGGTGCGCTGCGCATCCAGCACTTCCAGGTAAGCTGAATAACCAGACTGATAACGCGTTTCCGATACGGTTAACATACTTTGTGCAGAGGCCTGCGCTAATAACAAGGCTCTTTCACGCACAGCCTGCTGCCGCAAATTCACCAAGGCATCATTCACTTCCTTAAAGGCATTTTGTACAGCCCCTTCATAGTTAGCGAGCACTTGTTTTTGCTGAGCACTTGCCTGATCCAACTTGGCATTCAACTTGCCTGAATCAAAAATCGGCAGATGCAAAGACAGACCCCCAGTCCAGATACGCGCCGCTGACTTCAGCACATCACGCAGTTCGACACTTTCTCCGCCCAAATTGGCAGTGAGTGATATGGTCGGATACAAGGCAGCCTTTGCTACGGCAATATTTGCATTTGCCGCTACCATCTGCTGCTCAGTCTGCTGCACATCAGGGCGCGACTCCAGCAATTGAGATGGTAGACCGGCAGGCGGCGTGGGGGGAATGGGCAAATCTGTCAGTCTCTTTGAAGCGTCAAGCCCTTTGGCAGCCAATGACAAATCACCGGTTAATACAGACAACTGATTGATGCTTAATGATTTCAGCCTTTCCAGCTCGGCCAATTGGGCCTGCAGTGTTGCAAGCGCCACTTCTGCCTGGTGCACATCCAGTGCAGAAGCTACGCCGCCTTCCAAGCGCCGCCTGGTCAGCGCCAGACTTTCATCACGACTTTTGAGATCGAGCCGGGTGATTTCGAGCTGCGCTTCTAAGCCACGCAAATTGAAATAGTTGGTTGCAATTAATCCTGCCAGAGTTAAACGCACCGTGTCTTTTGCATAGCGGCTGGATAGCGCCTGTGCCTTGGCTGCTTCTTTAGCGCGCGACAACTTACCCCAAAAGTCCAGTTCAAAAGTGGTGTTCAATCCAATGGTATAATTGCTTCTTGGGTTGCCGGAAAAAATCGGAAATGGACCCGCCTCCGTAACCCTTGTGCGCTGGGCACCTGCATTCAGGTCAATCTGCGGCAGCAGAAAAGCACCCACCTCACGCATTTTAGCGTCGGCTTCTTCAATGCGTGCAACAGCTAATTGAATATCCTTATTCTGAATCAACGCCTGCTCAACCAGCGAGTTCAACACCTCATCCTGATACAGTTTCCACCAGTCGCTTGCAATCTTCGCATTGGCATTAGCTGTAACGCCCTCATCCACATAATGCTCTGGTATAGCAACCTTGGGGCGTAAATAATCAGGCCAAATTGACTGACATCCAGACAAAAGCATGGCGACGGACACCGCAAGTAAAACTGGTTTTACAATACACGGCTTATGATGGCTCAGTTTATTGTTAATCATAGATTTTCCTTAGCCTCAGCATCCACTATCTCACCCGGCAACTCGTGGTGTTTTCTATCGACATGTGCATTACTCAGCCAGGTAAAAAACATGGGGATGAAAATCGTCGCCACAAAAGTAGCCAGCAGCATGCCGCCAAATACGCCTGTACCCATAGACTGCCGCGCGGCCGCGCCTGCACCGGTCGCAATCACTAGTGGCACGATGCCTAACACAAATGCCATAGAAGTCATCACAATCGGCCTGAAGCGCATTCTCGCCGCCTCTAGCGCAGCCTGAGCAATCGGCATCCCTTCTTCCATTTTCTGACTGGCGAACTCTACAATCAAAATTGCATTTTTGGCCGCCAAACCAATGAGTGTAATTAAGCCAATCTGAAAATAAATATCATTGGGCATACCTCGCAACAAGACTGCCAGCAATGCGCCAGCCAGCGCAAATGGCACCGCCATGATAACGGCAAGCGGTAATGCCCAGGTTTCAAACTGTGCAGCCAAAATCAAGAACACCATCACAATCGCAAAACCAAAGGCAAACATCGCAGCTGACCCGGTACGTTTCTCCTGATAAGCCTGCCCTGTCCAGGCAATTCGGTAGCCATCCGGCAAACTGTTCTTAGCTATTTTTTCAACCAGATCAATGGCATCGCCTGAACTGACACCTGCCGCGCCGCTACCAAACACCTTGGCAGAAAGCAAACCGTTATAGCGCTCCAGTTGCTCAGCTCCAACGATATCCACCACCTTACTCAGCGCAGATAGCGGAATCATACTACCTGCCGGGTTGGCCACGGTAGGCTGGCTACGCACATAAACCTTTCCTAAATCTTCCGGCTTCATCCTGTAGGCAGGTTCCGCCTGCAACTGTACGCGATAAGTCCGGCTACTACGGTTAAAATCATTCACATAAAACGAACCCATAGTACTTTGCAGCGTGGCGTAAATATCGGCAATACGAACCCCTTGTGAAATAGCTTTGGCTTCATCCACCTCTATCAGCAACTGCGGAACCGTTGGCCGGAAAAATGAATTAAGCCCGGTCAGCTTCGGCTCAGCGCGCATTGCATCAATAAAATGATTCATGACCTCAGCCAGTTTAATTGGATCTGAATCGCGCTGGCTCTGAACATACACTTCAAAACCACCTGCGGCTCCCAGCCCTCTGATGGCAGGTGGGTTAACAGCAAAACCCAATCCATCCGGCTGAGTCATGCCAATGCCAAACAATTTACCTACAATCTGTTCTGCCGAGGTTTCCCGTTCTTTCCAGTCTTTAAGCCTGACAAACATGGTCGCAGCATTGGATTTATTAGCACCTGATAACAATTCAAAGCCGTTGACTGCGAACTGAAAGGCAACCGCCGGATCTTCAGCGATCGCAGCACGGATATTTTCTGTGGTTTTGCTGGTGCGGCTCAAGGTGGCACCGTCAGGCATCACCGTCAATGCAACAACATAACCCTGGTCTTCTGGGGGTACAAAACTGCCTGGCACCACGCGAAAGAGCAGCGCCACCACAACCACGATAGCCGCAAATACAATACCGCCGATAACTCTATGATGCAGTGTTAAATTAACGGTACCCATATAAAAACGCGTTAGTCTTGCAAAGCTTTGGTTAAAAATTCTAAAAAACTTATTTTCCCGATGCGATTTTTTTAAAATCATCGCACACAGCGCAGGAGACAGCGTCAATGCAACCACGCCGGAAATGACTACAGCAATGGCCACAGTTACTGCAAACTGGCGATAAAGTTCACCTGCAATACCGCCCAAAAAGGCCACAGGCACAAATACCGCGCACAACACCAGTACAATTGCCACGACGGCTGCCGACACCTGATTAATCGACTTCACCGCTGCGGTCAGCGGATTTAGATTTTCCTCCTGCATCAGCCGCTCGGTATTTTCCAGCACAACTATCGCATCATCCACCACAATACCAATCGCCAGAATCATCGCAAACAATGTCAGCAGATTAATCGAGAACCCGAACAGATAAAGCCCCGCGAAAGTACCGATGAGAGAAATAGGCACAGCAATAATGGGGATCAGCGTCGCCCGCCAGCTTTGCAGGAAAAGATACACTACCAGCACTACCAGCACCAGCGCTTCGGCAAAGGTTTTAAATACCTCTTTAATCGTTGCCTTGACGAAGTCACTCGTGTCATAAGGAATGGTATAAAGCATGCCTTGAGGAAAGCGCTCGCTTAACTCTTGCATTTTGAGCTTGATGCCGCTGGCAGTTTCCAACGCATTCGCGCCTGATTGCAGAAAAATCGGCATAGCCACACCAGGCTCACCATTTAATGTTGACTGCACGTTGTAACTTTGCGCACCGAGCTCTACACGTGCAACATCTTTCAAATAAAGCACGCCACGCGGACCATCTGCCCGAATAATAATATTACCAAACTCTGCCGGATCAACCAGACGCCCCTTAGCGGTCACGGTATAGACCAAGGCCTGTTCTGCGGGGGCTGGTTCCTGGCCAATGCGTCCGGCTGCATACTGATTATTTTGCGCGTTAATGGCTGCAGCAATATCAGTGGTGGTGACTCCCAGTTGCGCCATGCGGTCGGGTCTTAGCCAAATCCGCATAGAATAATCCTGGCCTCCAAAAATAAGGACATCCCCAACGCCTTTGATACGTTTCAATTCATCAAGAATATTCAGCGTTGCATAGTTACTTAAAAACAAACGGTTATGATTTTCCTTGTCTTTTGAAGTCAGCATCACCACCAGTAAAATATCGTTAGATCGCTTCTGCACTATCAAGCCATTGCGACGCACCTCTTCCGGCAATCTTGGGGTAGCAATATTAACGCGATTACTGACATTGAAAGTTGCCTGATCTATATTTGTTCCAATTTCAAAGGTCGCAGTAATCGTGAGTGTGCCACTGGAGTCCGCACTTGAATTAAAATAAAGCAGGTTTTCCACGCCACTTAACTGCTCCTCAATGGGCGCCGCTACAGTTTTTGAGATTGTGTCGGCACTGGCACCCGGATAAGTTGCCGTAATCATCACGGTTGGCGGAGCAATTTGTGGATATTGCGCAATCGGCAACTTAAAAGCCGCCGCCAAGCCTGCCAGTACAATGATAATTGAAAGTACCGAGGCAAAAATGGGACGTGTAATAAAGAATTTTGTCATTTACTTCCCCTATTGCTGATTAGGCAATGCAGGCACGTGGCCCAAAGGATGCGGTGCGATGGGCGCATTGGGACGCACCTTAATTAGATTATCCACCAACACCTGATCCCCGGCATTAAGCCCACCTAGCACCACCCAGTCAGCTCCTTGCCAGCTTCCGACTTGAATGGTGCGAACGCCTGCAATGCTTTTATCGCCTTCGGCCTTTTCAACCACATAGACAAATTTACCTTTATCACCGGTAAGTACCGCAGTTTGCGGCACTAAAAACACGCCATCTTGTACACCTGTCGTAACGCGAACCCGCACAAACTGGCCTGGCAGCAATTGTTGATTGGCGTTATCGAAGGTTGCACGCAATTGCTGCGTGCCTAAGCTCGGATCAATTTGACTCGCGGCAAAATTAAGCTTGCCAGCGTGCTGATACTCACTGCCATCTGGCAAAATAAGCGTGATTTTCTGTACATTTTTTTCACTTAAACGACCACCTAATTGCGCCAACTCTGAATCCGACAAACTAAAGCGCACCCAAATTGGTGAAATCTGACTGATAGTGGTCAGCAAACTCGTACTCGCACTCACCAACGCACCTTCAGAAAACACAAAGCGGCCCGCAATGCCTGATAATGGGGCGGTGACCGTGGTGTAGGACAAGTTCAACTCAGCCTCGCGCACATTGGCTTCCATTTGCGCCAAAGCTGCGCGTGCCAATGTGTAGTCAGATGCAGCATTATCTGCCTCACGCTGACTAATCGACTGTGTTGCCAGCAAACTTTGTAGCCGCTGCGCCTCACGCTGCGTTTGATCTACCCGCGCCTTCTGCTGTGCAAGTTGCGCTTTTGCACTTGCAAGTGCATTTTGAAACGGCACCGGGTCAATTAAAAACATCGCCTGTCCAACTTTTATTGGTGCGCCTTCTTCAAAAAGCTTTTTCAACAAAATACCACCGACGCGGGGCCGCACCTCGACCTCTTTGGCGCCTTCCGTCTGTGCGACGGCCTCTGTGTTAATGGGCACGCTGGTAGCCGACATGGTGAGCACACTCACTGGCATCGCTGGCATATCTGCATGCGCTTGAGCTGCATCCTCTTTTTTATGACATGCTGAAAAAAAGAAGATTGTCAAAATTAGCAAACCTGAGCTAAATATCAGGTTTAATTTTTTAGCGCTACGTAACTGCATATGCTCATCCTAACGGTTGTTACTCATAAAAAGCTCTACTTTGGACTAATGGAAACACGGAATTAGCCCTATGCGAGCGAATTGCTACGTTGCGCGGCATTCGCAACCTCGCTGTACAGCGCGCACTATAGCTACGACCGCTAAAACGGCGAGTCAATTGTGAAATAATGCGCTTTCGCACCAGTCTTGCTTAAAGCAGCAATAGATTACAGGTGATGACCTTTACAGTTAAGCGCATATATCCGACGCACATGCCTCCTACGGATACTTTTCACATTACCTAGCCACTTAATTCCGCGTTTCCTAATTACATTATTTGATTAATTACTTTTTTCGACCTGATAAATTAAGGCACATTGACAGCAATAACTTATTAATTTGATTACTATTTATCTGTTAAACAATATCAAAAAACTTGCTTACATACATCTTTGTATGTATATTATATACAATCAGGCATGTATGTAAATTAAAATATCAGAATACACCAAATTCAATTGCAGAAATCTTTAAATGGTCAGAAAAACTAAAGAAGACGCCGAGCTCACCAAACGCCGCATCATGGATGCGGCGCGCGCTGTATTTTTGCGCCGTGGCGTGAGCAGATCAACACTGGAACACATTGCGACTGAAGCCAATGTCACGCGCGGCGCAGTTTATTGGCACTTTAAAAATAAAACAGAAATTTTTCACGCTATTCGTGAGCAGGTATTCTTGCCACTGTTTGACAAAGTCGACGATGTGTTGTCACATGTGCCAGATAGTTCCAAGGACCCACTCAGCCAGATTGAGGCCAGCTTATGCCAGACAATTCAGGATCTTGATGCAAGTCAGACACAGCGTGAAATTTATGAAATCATTATGATCAAATGCGAGTATGTGGATGAGTTTGCAGCAGTATTGCATCAGATACTTGATAACTGCTCCAGTCTAGTAGAGAAATATGAATTAGCTTACCAGCGTGCACAAGCAAAGAATTTAATCGCGCCCAAGCTTTCTGCTCATGCATTGGCTTTAGATACGCATTTGTTTTTTGGCGGCCTATTGCATATGTGGATTAAAGACAGCAAGGGCACGCAGTTTCGACATCAAGCGATTGAAATGATTAAAGCCCATATTGATTTACGCAGAAAACTATAAACGAACACTTGTGAATCAGCGATGGTAGCGATAACATACAGCCATATTTGAGTTGGAGAGTATTGTGGCTATTCATACTGGTGAAATTTTCGGTAAGCAAACCGCAAGCAAGTTTGTGATGTATAACGTACTCAAAGTCAGCAAGCAAGTGGTTACATTGCAAAATATCGACAACCCGCTCAGCCTGTTTGAAACTACCGAGCAGAAACTTGCAGCATCAGGCTATGTGCGCATCAGCCAAACGCCATTCATTGATTTAAACTCAAACACACCCAAACGCCGCAAAGCAGTACGCAAACCCACGCGCTGCCCGCTTACTATCGATTTTTTAGAAGAGCGCGCTGACAGTCAAAGGCCTGCGCCTATCCTGCCTGATTTATTCTCATAGCGCCGAACAACAGCTGCTGACGACTACCAGCCCCACTTAGCCACTTACCCACTTTCGCGCACGGGTGTAAGTGGCCTGTGTTTCGTTAATAATCAATGGCTCTAGGCGGCCCGCCACGCAGATCATGTCCGTCAGCACTGTAAATTTCCACCTCAACAAAATCGCCTGGATTCAAGCCTTCCGCATCCTCCAAATAGACCACGCCGTCGATTTCAGGCGCGTCCGCTTTGGTTCTGCCTATCGCTTCAATATTGCCTTCCACATCTGTCACGATCTCGTCTACAAGCACAGTTTGAATACTGCCAATTTTAGCGTGAAGCTTAGCCGCACTAATGCGCTCCTGCACTTCCATAAAGCGGCTCAATCGCGCCTGCTTTATTTCCTCGGGCACTTGATCAGGTAGCGCGTTGGCCGCAGCACCATCTACTGCTGAGTAGGCAAAACAGCCTACTCTATCTAGTTGCGCCTCCTCTAAAAAGTCGAGCAGTCTTTCGAAATCATCCTCTGTTTCACCAGGGAAGCCCGCAATAAAAGTACTCCGTATTGTGATATCCGGGCACATCTCACGCCACGCCTTAATGCGCGCCAGATTATTTTCGCTGCTGGCTGGTCGCTTCATCGCTTTAAGCACGCTTGGACTCGCATGCTGAAACGGTACATCTAGGTACGGCAGAATCAGGCCGTCAGCCATCAGCGGAATCACCTCGTCCACATGCGGATAGGGATATACGTAATGCAATCTTGTCCACACACCAAGCTCACTCAGTGCTTTAGTCAGTTCAGTCATGCGGGTTTTTACCGGGCGGCCATTCCAAAAACCCGGACGATATTTCACATCCACGCCATAGGCAGAAGTATCCTGTGAAATAACCAATATCTCGCTTACCCCAGCATTGACTAAATTCTCGGCCTCATTCAGCACTTCACCAATCGGGCGGCTGACTAAATCACCGCGCATGCTTGGAATAATGCAGAAACTGCAGCGATGATTACAGCCTTCTGAAATTTTAAGATACGCATAATGCTTGGGCGTTAAACGGATTCCCTGTGGCGGGACTAAATCCACAAATGGCTCATGCGGTTTGGGCAAGTTAGCATGCACTGCCGTCATTACTTCTTCAAGCGCATGCGGGCCCGTTACAGCCAGTACGCTGGGATGCGCAGCTTCTACCACGCCTTTTTTCGCACCCAGACAACCCGTGACAATCACCTTGCCGTTTTTGTTAATCGCTTCACCAATTGCATCAAGCGACTCTTCAACTGCGCTGTCAATAAAGCCGCAGGTGTTCACCACCACCAGATCCGCTTCATCGTAACTGCCTGAAATCTCATAGCCTTCTGCACGCAACTGGGTGAGAATGCGCTCTGCATCCGAACCTGCCTTGGGGCAGCCTAAAGAAACGAAACCGACTTTTGGATTTGATAAACTCATAAAAAACCTCAAACACTGATTAGCCACAGATGAACACAGATAACGTCAAAAAACCACTCAAAAAATGCAATCCTTGAGGCATATAATATGCCTATGCGGGATTTACTAAGAAAACCCGAATAAGTACCCAAGCGCGAAATTGCTGCGTTACGCGATACTCGCAACCTTCCTGTACACCGCGCACTATGGCTACTGCCGCTACGCTTAATATCGCTTCGCGAGTGAGCCTACGCCGAAACACTGCGTTGGTTTTCTCGATTGCAGCAAGTCAAACGCTTTTGGCGTGTGAGGAATGCGCTTTTCGCACCAATATTATTGCTTTAGCAATACTTTGGGTTGGTGGTGATAACATTTACAGTTAAGCGCATATATTGCACGGACATGCTCAGTACGGGTAAACTTCATCTCGCCTGGCGACTTATTCCGCCTTTCCTAAGGTTGTTCTAGCATATATATCGCAAGTGGGGATATCTGCGTTCATCTGTGGCCAACTAAAATATGTACATTATTGCAATTGCCTGGCTCTATGTCACCTTACTTATGGCGGCAACTGAGAAAACCATCACCGCGGGTCTGCTGACTTTTATATTCTACGGCTTACTGCCATGCGCACTGCTACTCTGGCTCGTGGGCGTGAAACATAGACGGCACCAGCGAGAAAAGCACTTACTCGATGAGCACGTGCACAATCAGGATAGTGCTGATTCCCAGCGCGATTAACAACACTTGCGCAACAGTCGCCTTAAGCTCCGTGCGTTTATGCAAACTTGGAATTAAGTCAGCAACTGCAACGTAGAGCATGCTTGCTGCGGCCAATCCCAGGATGTAAGGAATCCATGCCATGACATGTTGCAGCGCAAAATATGCAATCAAACCACCGACCAATGTAGCCAAACTTGAAACCAGATTAAAGATGAATGCCTGTTTTTTACTATAGCCAGAATGCAACAGAATAAGAAAGTCACCCACTTCCTGCGGTATTTCATGCGAGATAATGGCAAGCGCCGTCACCATGCCCAACTTAACATCCACCAAAAATGCAGCAGCAATTAAAATGCCATCCACAAAATTATGAAAAGTATCACCAATCATGATCATCATGCCGCTTCGTCCACTGTCATGGTGCTGATGTGAATGTCTATGGCTACTCACAATTGACGGCGCCTGCTTTGTTACCGCTTTGAATTTGGCACCATCTTGCCAGGCTGGAGTTTCAGGACAGTTGTGTTCGGTATGAATTGCGTGCACTTCACAATGATCGCCATGGCAGTGACGCCAGATAACCAATTTTTCTAATACAAAAAACAGCAACAAACCCAACAACAAAGTTGCAGAAATATTTTGAACATTGCCGGCCTTTTCAAACGCATGCGGCAGTATCTCCAAAAACACCGCACCCAGCATCGCACCAATGGCATAGCTCACCAGCATAGGCACCCAGGCCGTGCGTAAATTTAACGCAAACAATCCTGCCAAGCTCACGCTTAACAAACCGCCAACCAGGCTAGATAAGATAATCCACGTTAATATTGATAAATCAGGAATAGACATGCACTGCTCTGCATTTTATAAAGAACGCTATTATAACTGATAGCACGTTATATGGTCGGCTCAAGCCAGATCATCGTTGCCATACGCCCAGTCGATTGATCACGTCTGAATGAGAAAAACCGTGAGTGATCGGTATAGGTACAAAAATCCTCATTCACTTCAGCACCATAGATCTGCGTCACGCCGACCGCAAGTAAGCGCTGTTTGGCAATCGCGTACATATTGCAAAGCCATTTTTCCGCCAGCGGCTTGAATGCCAGGGCTGCCTGCGCATCTTTGGCAATGAATTGCTCGCGCACGTCTTCACCCACTTCAAACGCATTTGGCCCAATCGCAGGGCCAAGCCATACGAGAATATCAGCCCGTGGCACTTGCATTTTTTCGATTGCCGCTTCCATCACGCCGTCACACAGCCCGCGCCAACCCGCATGCACCGCCGCCACAACCGTGCCTTTTTTATCACAAAGTAAAACAGGCAAACAGTCCGCGGTCATCGTCACACACACCACATTGGGCTTGGTAGTAAATGAAGCATCTGCATCCTGCAAGCAAGTGCTGGCCGCTGCATCAATCACCTCCACGCCATGCACCTGATTGACCCACACCGGCTCGTTTGGCAGGTATGGGCTTAATAATTGACGATTTTTAGCCACTGCAATAGGGTCATCCCCCACATGTGCCCCCAGATTCAAACTCGCATATGGCGCTATACTCACACCGCCAGTGCGTGTGGTCTGCAACGCCTTAACGTTGGCAGGTGCCGGCCAGTTGGGCTGAATAAAACTTAAATTATCTTGGTATCGCATTTTTACAAATCCAATCAGCAAAACTAGCCTCATCTAACTCGCCAGATGCAACGGCCAGCATGGTGAGAACACAGCTAATATCATCGGCCTGCAACACGTAGCCGTTCAACCTCAAAAACAATTCAACCGCCACAAATGCTGTACGTTTATTCCCATCTAAAAATGGATGGTTTTTGGCTAATCCAAACCCGTAAGAAGCGGCTAGCTCAGCAAAATCAGGCGCACCATAAACGGCTAAATTTTGCGGCTTAGCCAACGCAGATTCAAACATGCCATTGTCACGCACCCCTGAAATTCCGCTATGCTCTACCAACTGCTCATCATGCACTGCCTGCAAAATGGATGCATCAAGCCAAATCCATAGTTTGTTCATTTTGCGAGTTCACGCAATACTTCACGACGCTCTTTCATAATCTTGCGCGCTAATGTCATTTGATCTTCAAACACGGGGTCATGCGGCGTAATGGTCACAGCCCCTGGCGCGTCGGTTAAAAACACCGTATCGCCTTTTTCAAGCTTCAAACGCGCCAACACCTCTTTAGGCAGAATTAGGCCGACGGAGTTACCAATTTGCGTGAGTTTTAAGGTTTGCATGGATTGCCTCTAAAATATCAAGTTATAACAATTGTTATAATAATCTTGGTTTTGTAGGAGTGCAATTTATTAAGGAAACACTTGCCAGTTTACCGGCTAAGTATTGGTGATCAGCTTTCTCTGATTGCACGCAAAAGGTACCAGTTAGCGCAACCGCACTCGCGCAATACCACAAGCATAAGTACAGCAAACCATACTTGATATGAAAGCGGTACTAATAAATACGCTTCTACAACACATCCAACGGGCTACCAACTCCGCGCCCGCCCTTATTCAACACGTGTGTATAAATCATGGTAGTACTCACATCAGAATGCCCCAGCAATTCCTGCACAGTACGAATATCGTAGCCACCCTCCAGCAAATGTGTTGCAAAACTGTGTCGAAAAGTATGCGGGGTGGCCAATTTAGTTAAACCCGCCAAATTCACGGCCTTTTTCACTGCACGTTGCACCGTCTTTTCATCTGCATGATGCCGCCGCACCTTATTAGAACGAGGGTCAACCGATAACTTAACGGACGGAAACACATACTGCCAAGCCCATGCCTTACCTCCACTAGGGTATTTTCTATCTAACGCCATTGGCATAAACACATCGCCATAGCCAGCGCTTAAATCTTCATTATGCAGAACCTGCACTTTTAATAAATGCTGTTTTAACGGCTCAACCAAACTAACAGGCAACATCGTCACTCTATCTTTAAAGCCTTTACCTTCACGCACCAAAATCTCGCGTCGCGCTAAATCCACATCTTTAACACGTAACCGCAACGCCTCCATAACGCGCAAACCGCTACCATACAGCAAACTGGCTATCAGCCACATCGTACCATCCAAACGGCTTAACACCGACTGCACCTCAGCCTGCGTAAGCACTACAGGCAAACGCTTAGGCGTCTTCGCCTGCGTAACATTATCTAACCACGGCAACTCAATGCCCAATACCTCTTTGTACAAAAACAACAAAGCGCTTTTGGCTTGATTTTGTGTGCTTGCCGAAACATTACGTGAAACCGCTAAAAAACTTAAAAAACCCTCAACTTGCTCAGAACCCATTTCTTTAGGATGACGCTTGCCATGATGCAAAATATAGCGTTTAATCCAATCTACATAGGCTTGCTCTGTACGACGGCTATAATGCTTAACCCGAATACGCGCCGCCACTTGATCCAATAATTTTGGCTCGGCATTTACCACAGGTGTGTTTGTCATATTAAATTCACCCAATAATTGGTACAATAAAAATTAATTAACCATTGATTTTATTATGTATTTAAAATACTACAATAGATTACACACCTGTCCTACTAAAATTTTAGGGACGGATTTGTCGTCTACTTTACGTTAG
>PHCJ01000005.1 GCA_002842285.1 Betaproteobacteria bacterium HGW-Betaproteobacteria-22 | reverse complement strand
TCAAAGCGTTATTATCGCATTTATGGAGAATTCATACCACTAAAAGTTAACTATTACCTAATATAATCAATTGGTTGGGAGTTAATCAGGGGCGACTAAGTAAACCGACAATTTCATCCAGCTTGAACCCCAACACCTGCGCACGCTTGATAAATTGAATACGACGCATGTCGGCTTCATTGTAACGGCGGATGCTGCCGTAAAGCCTATCCGGCGTTGGCAACAAGGCCTTGCGCTGATGGAAGCGAATGGTTTCAACATTAACCCCGACGGCCTTGGCAAGTTGGCCGATTGTTAAGTTTTTATGATGTTCGAACATAGCGCTTGACTCCGTACTTAACTACGGAGGTAAGGTTACGCTACTTACTAAATTTCTGAAAGAAAAAAGATGAAGTCTGAATCTAAAGCTGGTGGTTGGGCGCTTTTCACTGGCGGTGTGGCAGTCATCCTGGTATCAACATGCTGCCTGGGGCCGCTGCTATTGGTGGCGCTCGGTTTTAGCGGTGCATGGATAGGTAATCTGACGCAACTTGAACCCTACCGGCCATTTTTTATCGGCGTAGCGCTACTGTCCATGTTCTACGCCTGGCGACGCATCTATCGCCCCGCTGTCGAGTGTAAACCGGGCGAGGTCTGTGTGTTACCACAAATCAGAGCAACTTGCAGCGTTGCTTTCTGGATCGTAGCTACGCTGGTCGTTGTTGTACTTATCCTTATTTATATTTTGCCATTGTTTTGTTAAAGTACGCTGAAAGGATTGTAATGAAAGTTGTAGAGATTTTTTTGATGCTTGGGTCGATACAGCAGAGGCTAAAATGAGTACCATCATTCTAGACGCTACGCTTACCTGTCCGCATTGTAAACATGCCAAGACGGAACGCATGCCTACCGATGCTTGCCTGTGGTTCTACGAGTGTGAAAACTGTCATTCTCTGCTCAAGCCAAAGCCCGGTGATTGTTGTGTGTATTGCAGTTACGGTTCGGTGAAATGTCCGCCTATGCAACTGCAGTCGTCATGTTGCCGTGATACACAGGAAACTGCCTGAAAAAAATTTAGGAAACGCCTGCCTTAAACCGAGCAAGTCTATGAAAGGCGCTTTATCAAAACTATATTCATCTATCATGAGAATTATTTTAATGGCTGTAACCTGTAAGGTTGCCGTCATATTTCGCTCTAGAACTGGCAATGTCAAAAATCTGCCTGCACTTGCATCGTCCTCGCAAAACGGTTAAATCCTGCAAATAGCTCAACCACGCCTATCACTTCCAGGATCTCAGCATCGCTGATGCCTAATTGTCTTAACGTGGTGAGGTCGGATTCTTGCATGTCTCGCCAGTATTGATTTACTTTGCGGGAGAACTTAATCAGGGCAATATCAATAGGCGTGCATCCCGCAGGAAAGAGCCCTATGAGCAGTGCGTCTATTTGAGCTTTTTCGACCTTCATATTTTTAAGTGCTGCAATATGCGCAGCAACACAGTAACTACAGTTGTTATCCACAGATACTAATAGTGCGATCATTTCTTTTGTTTTGCGTTTAACCTTGCCGCTTAACAGAACAGCTTTAACTTTGCACCAATTGGCTTCCAGTAACGCTGGGTGTTTTTTATAGGCAGCAAACAGATTAGGGGTGAAGCCAAATGTGAGATTAATTTCTTGCATAATCAATGCAGTGTTATCTGATGTTGTCATTTTTTGCACTTGAATAATTGAATGGGTTGGGTTGCGTAAGGTGGATGCCATTGATGAAAATTGCCCGCCCGCGATGCCTGGGTTTGTTATTTCAGGCAGGCTTTCTCGCAGCCTGTTGTTGTACACATGTGGTCCGCTTATTCGTGAAGGATTTTTCGTATGTTGTTGAGCGCGGTTTTCATCATTTTTGGAAACATGATGGCTGTAATATGGCGCATAAATAAACCGCGCCAGTCGTAATAATGATGCCAAGTCAGGTGGCTCCCACCATCTGCTAGCCGATCGATTTGCATCACTGAAACATGGTTTGTGGTTGGCATCATTATTCTTGATTTTGCTTCTACCTTAAAAGCGTAGCCATAAGGAGGGCTCCACCAGAGTATGGTTTCATCTATACCCCCCATTGCACGCAGGCTGCAATGGCGTACAGAGCCTACGCCACATTCATGCGCATTATTGTGATGATGTTCCATTGACACTGATTTCATGAGCGGCACCCAGTTTATTACGGAGTGATGATCTGAAATGGTTTTGAATAACAACTCAGGAGTTGCATGAAAATCCATTTCAAATGCTAGTCTAAGGGGTGCTTGCGTATGTTGTTTAACATTGAATTTTATTAGTTCAGGCATGCTGTTTCCTTTACTTTAGGTGCATACGGTATTCCAGTGATTGTATTAATTACATCACCGGAATAGCAGGGCAAAAACTGTTGCTAGGCATTACATTTGCCTGTATCACAGGTTTGTGTCTGACTTGTTTCCTGCCATGCACGTGCCTTAAAAACGTCATCTAGCGGTGTTTGAAACAGGTGGTTAGCATAGTTGCTGAGCACTTTTACACTAATGGCCTGTATGATGTTTAGAATGTCAGTTTCGCTATACCCGGCTGCGAAGAACGCCGCCGTTGATGCTTCACAGGGATGACCACGTGAGTTAAGCAATACCTTGGTGTACGCGCTAAGTGCCTGAAGTTTTGCATCAGGAATGGTGATCCCTTCACGAATGGCATCAGTAACTTCGCTAGGCACTTTGCTCATGGCGTCCCCCACAAAACTGTGGGCAGCGACGCAATAATGGCAGCCGTTTTCTTTGCTGATGGTTAAAAAGATGACTTCCTGCTCAACAGACGTGAAACCTGATTTTTGGCGAAATAACGCATAGGCGTATAAGTAGCTATCCAAAAGAATGGGGGCGTTAGCCATGTAAGCGTACATATTGGGGATAAACCCCAAGTTCTTTTTAGCGCTTTCGAGCAATGATTTTGCGTCAGGTTCAGCATTTTCTGTTGTGAGTGCTGATAGTTTAATTTTGTAGTTTGATGACACGATATTCTCCTTGAGGTTGATTGAATTTGCTGATTAACTGGATTACGCAACGCGTTGTTTAAATACCTTCGCTACTCTTTAGCGTAGATCGCATAGTATGCGATTAAATATGTAATAAAAATGATAAATAGTGCATAATTTATGTGTATTAATACGGAACTGTAATAATGGACGCACTAACTAACATATTGAAGGCGATGCGCCTGAGTGGCGGAATTTACTTTAGATGTGAATTGTCGGGTCCTTGGGGCATGGATATTCCGCAAACGCCAGTCGCAGAATTTCACGTGGTGACGCGCGGTACCTGCTGGATGGATGTGGTGGGTGAGGCGTTACCTGTCTGTTTGAATGCGGGGGATCTGGTTTTATTTCCTCATGGTCATGCGCACCTGTTGCTTGACTCCCTCTCTGCAAAAGCAGTTTCGCCAGAAGACATCATTGGTGAGCAGTCTATTGAGCATTATGGCCCTGTTGTTTACGGAAAAGGTGACAATCAGGCCAACATTCTTTGCGGTTATTTTGAATTCGACCGTGATGAAAAATCTCTCTTACTGCAAGCTTTGCCTGCATTCATTCATATTAAAGGCACCGATGCTACGGAGTTTTCGTGGTTGCAGACCACGATTAACTTTATCAGCCATGAAATCCGAAACACGCAACTTGGTACTGCCGCTGTTGTGAATCGATTGGTGGAGGTGCTATTTACGCAGATTATTCGTGCTTATATCGCACAAACACAAACGCCAATAGGTGTATTGAGCGCGATGGCTGATGCTAAATTAGGATTGGCTTTAAATGCGATGCATCAGCATCCTGAATACGCGTGGTCAATCGAGTCGCTTGCACATCGGGCAGGGATGTCACGCACGGCTTTTGCACAGCGCTTTCACGCACTGGTGGGGCAGACGCCTATTAATTATCTAACACAGTGGCGCATGCAAAATGCCAAGAAACTGTTAGAGACAAGCAATGTTACTATGCAGGCAGTTGCTGAGCAGTCTGGCTATCAATCAGAGGCTGCATTCAGTAAAGCGTTCAAAAAATACATGGGGATTAATCCAGGGGCATGCAGGCGGAAAAAATCAAGCGTAGCGACTGATCCAGGCTTCAGTTAATTTGATGATGGCTTAAGCCTTAATTCCTCCCGTCTATTGAAAAATAATAGAGATAAAACGACACTTAGCCGGTTAAGCGTCGTTTTGTCAGTCAATTATTGATAATCTATAAACCTAAATCACTTAAACCAGGGTGATCATCAGGGCGACGGCCTTGTGGCCAATGAAATTTCCGCTCTGATTCAGTAATGGCCAAATCGTTAATACTAGCAAAGCGTTTTTGCATTAGGCCGCTTTCATCAAACTCCCAGTTTTCATTCCCGTAAGAGCGAAACCAGTTACCGGCATCATCATGCCATTCATAGGCAAAACGAACAGCGATTCGGTTAGCTTCATAAGCCCAAAGCTCTTTGATTAATCTGTATTCATTTTCGCGCGCCCATTTGCGGGTTAGAAACGCTTCTATCTCCGCACGCCCACGTGGGAACTCAGAACGGTTTCTCCAAATACTGTCTGGCGTGTAAGCAAGTGCAACACGCTTAGGGTCTCGGCTATTCCAGCCATCTTCTGCCATGCGTACTTTTTGGGTGGCAGTTTCTCTTGTAAATGGAGGAAAAGGTGGGCGGGCTTCAATGGGTGTATTCATGTGAGTTCTCCTTTATGGATTAGTAGTTGTGTAATGATTGGGTGAATCGGCACAAATTACCCTCTTAAGTTTATTTTACTTTGTATCGGATAAATAAATACGCCGCCGGCAGCACAAACAACGACAGTAGCGGCGCAGTCAGCATGCCGCCAACCATGGGCGCGGCGATGCGGCTCATGGTTTCACTGCCTGTTCCTGTGCCTAATAGTATTGGCATTAGTCCAGCCAGAATCACGGCGACGGTCATGGCTTTCGGCCTGACTCTGAGCACGGCGCCTTCCATCAATGCGGCGTGCCAGTCTTCCAGCGTATTGAGCCGCCCCTCAGCGGAACAGCGTGCGATGGCGTCGTCCAGATATACCAGCATGATAATGCCGAACTCCGCCGATAGACCTGCCAGCGCGATCATGCCAACGCCGCTGGCAATAGAGAAATGATGGCCGAGTAAATAAAGAAACCAAATAGCCCCCACCAGCGCGAATGGTAGCGTGCCGAGAATGAGCACGGCAGGCGTGATACGCTTGAACGCCATAAATAACAGGATAAAAATGATGCCCAATGTCATTGGCACTACGTAGCTCAATCGTTTGGCGGCGCGTTCAAAGTATTCGAACTGCCCGGACCATGCCAGAGAATAGCCGGCGGGCAGTTGCAGCTCTTTATCCAGCGTCGCTTTGGCGTCGGCCACAAAGCTGCCCAGATCACGGTCATGTATATCCACATACACCCACACGTTGGGGCGTGCGTTTTCGCTTTTTATCATGGGCGGGCCATCGGTGATCGACACTTCGGCGACCGCACCCAATGGCACTGTGGCACCTTTTTCAGTGATGATGGGCAAAGTGCGGAGTTTTTCCACCGAATCGCGCAGTTCTCGCGGAAAGCGCACATTGATAGGATAACGTGCCAGGCCCTCTATTTTTTCGGCGATGTTGTAGCCGCCAATTGCAGTTGACACCAGCGACTGCACATCGGCAATGTTCAGGCCGTAGCGCGCCGCATGCAGACGATTGATTTTGATATCAATATAGCGTCCGCCAGTGACACGCTCGGCAATCACCGAGCCGGCGCCGGGCACCTGCTTCATGATGCGTTCGACTTCTATGCCAAGCTGCTCCAGGGTTGCAAGGTCGGCCCCGGCAATTTTGATGCCGACCGGGCTCTTGATGCCGGTAGAGAGCATATCAATGCGATTACGGATTGGCTGCACCCAGACATTGGCCATGCCGGGGATTTTGAGCCGCGCGTCGAGTTCGGCGACGAGCTTCTCTGGCGTCATGCCAGGGCGCCATTGCGAACGGTCTTTAAGCTGGATGGTGGTTTCCAGCATTTCCAGCGGCGCTGGGTCAGTGGCCGTTTCGGCGCGGCCAGCTTTGCCAAATACTGTTTTTACCTCGGGCACGGTTTTAATCAGGCGGTCGGTGAGCTGCAGAATTTCCGATGCCTTGGCGGCCGAAAGTCCGGGCAGGGCGGTAGGCATGTAAAGCAGATCGCCTTCATCCAGTGGCGGCATGAATTCGCTACCTAGCTTGCTCAGCGGCCACAAGGTCAGTAGCACTGCGCATAAGGCGATGATCAGTGTGGTTTTTGGGTGGCGCAATACGCCGCCCAGTAACGGCCTATACAGCGCAATCAGCCAGCGATTGAGCGGATTGACATGCTCGGAGCGGATGCGCCCGCGGATAAAAAAGGTCATCAGTACCGGCACCAGTGTGACCGACAATCCAGCGGCTGCGGCCATGGCGTAGGTTTTGGTAAAGGCCAACGGCGCAAATAACTTGCCTTCCTGCGCTTCCAGTGTAAATACTGGAATGAAGGACAGCGTGATGATCAGCAGGGAGAAAAACAACGCTGGGCCGACTTCGCTCGCCGCTTCAATGATCAGCGCCATGCGTTTGGCTTGATTGGGCTCGCCCTGTTGGGAACGGAATTGATCGAGCTTACGGTGCGCATTTTCGATCATCACGATTGCAGCATCGACCATGGCGCCGATGGCAATGGCAATGCCGCCTAGCGACATGATATTGGCGTTAATGCCTTGATGATACATGACGATGAAGCTCATCAGCACGCCCAGCGGTAGGGCGACGATAGCGACCAATGCTGACCTGATATGCCACAGAAACAGGGCGCAGACCAGTGCGACTACAATGAATTCTTCAATCAGTTTATGCGTGAGATTATCAATGGCACGCCCAATCAGTTGCGAGCGGTCATAAGTGGTGACGATCTCCACTCCTGGCGGCAGGCTCTTTTTCAGTGTGGCAAGCTTGGCCTTGACCGCATCAATCGCTTTTAACGCATTGCGGCCAGAGCGCAGCACAATAATGCCGCCAACCACCTCACCCTCACCATTCAACTCGGCAATGCCGCGTCGCAATTCTGGCCCAATCTGGATACGCGCTACATCGGAGAGCAGAATCGGCGTACCGCTATCGCTGACCTCTATGGGGATATGGCGGAAATCGTCCAGTGACTCCAGATAACCATGGGCGCGCACCATGTATTCGGCTTCGGCCATTTCCACTACGGCGCCGCCGGTTTCCTGATTGGTGTCCTTAATTGCCGACACTACTTTGGATAACGGGATGCGGTAGTTGCGTAGCTTGTCAGGATCTACCTGCACCTGATATTGGCGCACCATACCACCCAGCGTGGCTACCTCAGATACATCGGGAATGGTTTTGAGCTCGAATTTCAGAAACCAGTCCTGCAACGCCCGCAGTTCACCTAAGTCGTGCTTGCCGCTACGGTCCACCAATGCATATTCATAAATCCAGCCTACACCGGTCGCATCTGGCCCCAGACTAGGGCTGACACCTGTCGGCAGGTTGGCTGTAATCTGGCTCAAATACTCCAGCACGCGCGAGCGCGCCCAGTATTGATCGGTGCCATCATTGAATAAAATATAAACATAAGAGTCGCCGAACAATGAATATCCGCGTACGGTTTTCACCCCCGGTACTGATAGCATCGTGGTAGTCAGAGGGTAAGTGAGCTGGTTCTCGACAATCTGCGGTGCTTGCCCCGGCCATTGCGTGCGAATAATCACTTGCGTGTCGGAAAGATCAGGGATCGCATCCAGCGGCGTTCTCAGCATGGCAAATACACCCCACGCCGTTACCAGCAGCGTCACCAGCAACACCATCAGCCGATTAGCCGCCGACCAGCGAATAATGCGTTCTAGCATGGCAATGCTCCCTGTTTCTGAATACGATCTATTACGTATTCTTCACCTTGTGCTTTAAGCTCAAACTCCACAGGCTCTCCTGATTTGAGCTTAGCTAACTGACTGGCATTATTTACTTTAAAGCCCATGGTCATTGCCGGCCAGCCGAGTTCTGAAATCGGCTCATGCGCCAGGGTGATTTCGCCGGATTTTTCATCTATGGCGATTACCTTACCGCGACCTTTCAGCATTTTTTTCAGTGTTTTATGCACTGTTTTCTGCGCTGTTTTTTGTGATTGTTCCATACTGGACATGTCCTGTTCAGTGGGTGTTTGCTGGCTCAACCTTGCCAGTACGCCTGATAACGAGGCTTCTGAATCAATCAGAAACTGGCCGGAAACCACGACATCTTCATCAACAGATAAGCCTTTGAGGATTTCAGTGCTGCCGTCGCGCTCTTCTCCAGTTTCAATTTCAGCTGGACGAAAGCCATGCGTTTCTTTGACGATGACGACCTTACGCAAGCCGGTGGCAATGATGCTTTCACTCGGTACTGACAAAGCTGTGCGGGTTTGACCAGTAAGCTCAATATCGGCATACATGCCAGGGCGAAGCTGCCCGCTGCTATTAGGCAGCTCAATGCGTATGCGCACGGTTCTGCTCGCGTCATCCAGCAGCGGGTATAAATAATCAACACGCCCTTTGAATACTTCACCCGGCAGGCTCTGCAGTCGCACTTCAGCAGAAATTCCAGATTTCAGTCGCGTAGCATCGCGCTCGGGAACTTCGGCAATCAGCCATACTTTGGATAGATCAGAGATCTGCATCAAACTGGCGCCAGCCATGAGCTGAGCTCCTTCGCGCACGCCCAGCGTAGTCAGCACACCAGAAGCTGGCGCGTAAATACCGAAGCGCGCGCTGGCTGATCCGCTGCGGGTGATGGCGGCAATTTCAGTTTCTGTCATGCCCAATAATTGCAAACGGCTGCGCGCTGCTTTTCTGAGCGCATCCAGATCGGATACTTGATCCAGTTTCAGCAGCGCCAGATACTCATGTTGCGCGGCCAGCAATTCCGGCGCGTAAATCTCGGCGATTTTTTGACCGCGACGCACGGGGTCACCTATGGCACGTGCATACAATTTTTCCACAAATCCTGGCAAGCGCGTCTGCACATCGTAAAAACGCCGTTCGTCTGGTTCAATGCGACCGATGGCGGATAGCTTTTCACCAAAGCGCGTCATCTGCACTTTGCTCATGCGAATCCCCAGGTTCTGTATGGTTTGCGAGGGGATGCTAACGCCGCCCTCAGTGCCAGATCCAGCGCCTTCATCAGCATATTTCGGTACCAGTTGCATGTCCATGAATGGCGACTTGCCCGGCCGTTCGAACTTCTGCGTCGGCGCCATGGGGTCGTACCAGTAAAGCACAGCTTTGCCGCTACTGTCCTGCACCACGCTGTTAACTGTATTGGTTTGCTCGGGCTTAGGCGTCGCAACATGGGCGTGCATGGATTTTTGCCAGATAAACCAGCCCGCGCCCACCGTCAGTGCCAGTAAGGCGATTAGAATCACCATATGGATGCGTTTCATGGTTGGCTCCCTTTAAATTGATTACTATTGAGTAAATAACCGAGCTTGACTGCCGTGCGCGCGCGGTCGGCGAGGATGGTCCAGTGTTCGAGTTCGACGTCGATCAAGCCGCGGCGCGCCTCCCACACCTCGGCAAGCGTTAGCTTACCCGCCGCATATCCTGCCTGCGTCAGCTCAAGACGCGCCTGTACGGTTGGAATCAGGCGCTGTTGATGTTCGTCTTCGCGCGCTTGTGCCAAATCCCAGTCGGCTTTGGCTGATTCCAGTTCGGTGGCTAATTCACGGCGGCGATCTTCAGTGAGTTTGCGCGCTTTTTCTACCAGTATTATCTTTTCTGCGGTGCGCCTGTCTTGCCGATTGGCGCGATCCCAGGGCAAATCGATTGCCACCTGTAAAGTCACCATGTCGCTAAGGTCGCTACGGCGCTTGCCGTACATGACCTCCCAACTCCAGTTTTGCAGCCGTTCGGTTTTGGCACGTTCTACTTCAGAGTTTGCCACGTGTTCACCATAGCGGGCGTTTTCCAGTAAGGGATGTTTTTCCAGCTCGGCCAGTGCCTGTTCGCCGTTTAACTCCGTGGGCAAGTCTGGCAAATCTGCCGACAGCGGCCTCAATGATGCCTCGCCTATCCAGCGTGCCAGCCCTGCACGCGCACGGCGTTCATCGCGCTGGGTAGTGAGTAGTTTGTCTTTCGCCATCGAAAGCTCCGTGTCTAGACGCAGCACGTCGTTCGCTTGTGCAGCGCCAGAACTGATACGGGAAATCGCTACTTTGCGTTCGGCATCCATTTCATCAGCGAGCCGCTGATATAGCAAGGTTTTGCGCTGCGCTTCATGGCTATCGAGCCAAGCCAGCGCAACATCACGTTGAATAGAGCGTGCGGTCGCCGTTTGTTCTGTATGAAACTGTTGTGCCTCGGCTTCCAGAATGTTAGATGCAGCTTCGCGTTTTTGTGATGGCGTTACTTCCTGCATCACGCCGATGGTGGTCATGGTCATGTCGTCACGATTAAAGTTGAGCGCATCGCCACGGTTAATGGGCAGATTGAGTACGCCGAGCTTTAATTTAGGATCAGGCAACTGGCCTTCAGCCACGGCTGCTTCACGCGCGGCGGCCGCAGCATCATCCAGCGACTGCAGCAATGGCTGGTTTTGTGTGGCCAACTGCATGGCTTCCACTAGGGTTAATTTTTTTTGTGCGGCAAAATCTTGCGCCAGACTTTGCATGGTGCTTTGCTTGCTGCTTTGCCTGGCATTTTGCTCGGCATAGACAGGCAATGCGGCCAGCAGGCACCACACAGCAAGCAGGATTTTCTCCCACCAAAATTGATTCATGCAGGATTTATTCATGAAAACGCTCCTAAAACACTTGAAATAACATACCAGGACTAACAGACATAGTTAGCCCCTTAGCACGTTAAATCAGGCGGGAGGTTTTATTGGCGGTGGAACATCCGCAGCAAGCGCGAATGGGGTGAAGGGTGGTAGGGTAGTGTCTGTGTGGTTTGCATTTGCCGGCAACATTGGCGAGACTAAAGTCGCTTGAGCTAAATGACAGCCACCAGCCATCGTACAGCCCTTATGTTCGGCATTTGAAGGGTGTTTATCAGGAGAGTGTTTAACTGACTCATGTTTACCATCGGTAGCCATGCCATGCTGGCAATGATCCTCGACCTTGGCGGATGCATCGCTCGCGATAGCATTCAAAGGGGCGCTTATGCTAGGCACAACAGATCCTGTCGCGCAGGAAATAGAGCAAGCAGCTGCAAGTAAAGGGCTTGAAGCCATGATTAGAGTCAGGAATGTAGCAACTGCGCGCACGTATTTCATATATGTACGACTTTATCACTCGATTATGGTTTCATCAACTATGGTTTCATCAACTCCATAGTTTCTTCAATACGTTCTTTCTGCAATCAGCGGCCTTGCTCATAGTAACTGACAGTTTTTAAGGCTTCATTCTTTGAGCCCATAATCACGCCTATGCGCTGATGTATGCTGGTCGGCATGACCTCCATGATGTCCTGAAACCCCGTTGATGCTGCGCCGCCAGCCTGCTCAACAATAAAGCTCATGGGGTTTGCTTCGTACAGTAAGCGCAGCTTGCCATGCGGTGCCTTGCTGTCAGCTGGATACATGAAGATGCCACCGCGAAACAAAATGCGATGAATCTCTGCCACCATGGAAGCGACCCAGCGCATATTGAAATTTTTGTGACGGTTTCCTGACTCGCCTTGCAGGCATTCGTTGATATACTCCTGCATCGGCGCCGGCCAATAACGATAGTTAGACATGTTAATCGCAAACTCCTGGGTCTCTGCTGGAATCTGCATGTCAGGATGAGTGAGATAAAACTCGCCAGCCTCAGTGTCCAGCGTAAAGCCATTCACGCCATGCCCGGTGCTTAGAACTAGTATGGTTGATGTGCCATATAGTGCATACCCTGCGCATATCTGATGCTTGCCGGCCTGTAGAAAATCATGGATCTGCGGTTGTGTGATGCCGGCAGGGCAGGATAATACAGAAAAAATGGTGCCAACAGAAATATTGACATTGACATTGGATGAGCCATCGAGCGGATCGAATAGCAATAAGTACTGATTGCTGGCACTTGAGGGTTGAGGGGGGAGGTAAATATCAGCCAGCTCTTCAGAAACCATGCCGGCTACCAGTCCGCTTTTACTGGTATTTGCAATGAAAATATCATTGCAAATTACATCCAGCTGTTTTTGTGTCTCACCTTGCACATTTTGGCTATTTAAACTGCCCATAGTGCCTTGCAACGCCCCTTGGCTAACGGCCAGGGCTATTGCTTTGCAGGCTTGTGCAATGTCCATTAAAAGCGGTGAAAGCTCAGTGGTGACAGCTTCTTTTTTTTGCACTGCGTTTAATAGAAATTGCGATAAGCTAAGTTTGCACATGGTGACTCCCATTTTTGTCGATATTTACGCGCCCAAAATATTTTTATAGCTTACTGTGCGCACCATCGCAGAATGGCTGGTTAGCACTGTGTTTACATCCGCAAAAGTAAACGGTTTTACTTTCTTCAGCTTTGTAAGCAACAGGTGAGAATGGTGAACCTTGATGGGCACCGTCACAAAAAGGCTGGGTTTTACTCTTGCCACAAGCGCACCAGTAATAACTTTTACCTGCTTCAACTTCTACTGCATAGGGTGTTTTTTGGGGGATATCAGGGTTCATTTTCTTGCTCCTTAAGTAATGCGGTTGGTAATTCTGCTGAGGATAAATGCTGTTTATTTCGCTTTAAACACCTTGGTTTTTGGGTTAAATGTAAACCAGGCAAACCAATATAAAGTGGTGCCGGCAATCTGCTTGCCTTCTGCATCAAAGGCTTTGGCGGCGCGATGTGTTTTATCAAATCGCACAGTGATTGCTTGCCCTGCAACTTCGTCTTTAATTTCAGTTATGTTTTGTTTGGCCGCCTTTGCCAGCTCAACAAATGGATAAGCTTTTGCCTGACCGTTAATCTGGATGCCAAGCACTTGTTCTTTGGGATGGTAGCCTTGTGAGCGAAAGCTGATGGGAAAATAAATGCCTTCATGCTCATCGTAACCCGCATACGGATTGTCTTTATAGTCGCGTCGATAACCGGTATCCTGGCTTAACACCAAAGTATCAGGGTTTTGTGTGCGCCAGTCAGCCCAGGTGGTATGCTCTATTGGGATGCGTGTCAATTCGTTGCCTTTTAAGGGGCCGGTAATCGCTTTAGATAATAATTGTGACCACAAAGAGTTGGTTCTGCGGTCGTAGAGGAGTACATCACTGTTATACAGTAGCCCGGATACGCCAAATTGCAACTGGTAACCGGCTATCTCTGTTTTAAAGGCCACGCCAGAACCGCAAAGTGGGCAGTAAGTCACAGCAATGGCCTCATCCGCAAAGCGATCGTTGACGATTTCATGATAGTTCATGATGCTAATGGGGTAAGCCTTGCTCACACCATTGCGCGTAATGCCCAGCACACGTGCGGTGTCACGTACTGCTTTTGCTTGACTGGCCTTTAAAAAAACAGGTTTATCAATGGCGGGGATACCATCTCTTGGCGGCCCCCCTGATAAAATCTCATCCACTGGGACCAGTGCCCCATTCAGATTAAATCCGTTTTGACTATTCGGGTCAGCGCTCGCGCTGGAAATCAGTGAAGTGAATATGACGCATGCTACAAACAAAAAGTCTCTCATCATCAACTCCTTTGCATTTAACTTGCAACCACCGCTTGAAACTAACCCCTGGCACCACTCACATAGGCGGCGGTGAGTTCATGCGCCGGGGATTCAAATATCTGCTGGCAACGGCCAAATTCCACCAGCTTGCCTGTGCGCTCTTTTGCCCAAAAAAAGCCTGCATAATTGGCAATGCGGCGCGCTTGTGCCAAGTTATGCGTCACAATCACTACGGTATAGCGCCCACTCAGGCTTAGAATTAAATCCTCCACCACCGCTGACGACAGCGGGTCGAGTGCGCTACACGGTTCATCCATCAATAAAATCTCAGGTTGCAATGCCAATGCACGTGCAATGCACAAGCGCTGCTGCTGCCCACCGGAGAGTGAAAGTGCAGAGCTATCTAACCTGTCTTTCACTTCGTCCCACAAGCCCACATCTTGCAAGGCTGTTTGCAGTTTGGTTTCTAGCAGTGCGCGGTCTTTCACACCATGTTCACGTAGCGGCATTTGGATATTGCGTCGAATCGAAAGCGGAAACGGATTAGGCTTTTGAAAAATCATGCCAACGCGCCGTCGCAGTGCCTGCACATCCATATCGGCTGCATGAATATCAGTGTTTTCAATTTCTACTTTGCCCGTGACCGTGCAATTGGGGATTAAATCAGTCAACCGATTGATACTGGAAAGAAAACTCGTTTTGCCACAACCAGAAGGCCCAATTAGCGCAGTAATGCAGCCACGATAAATATCCAGTGAGACGTTATCGAGCGCAGATTGACCACCATAACTCAGGGTAAGGTTTTGTACACGAATCGCAGGATCGGGCTCGCAGCAAGGCGGCCCAGCTTCTATTGGGCCTAAAGTGTAGGCATTGCTGTTGTTAACTTCGCTGCAACAATGCGTGGGGGTTTGCTTAATTTGTGTCATGCGAGTGAGATCCTTTTTTGCAAAAGACTATTTGCCAGCATTAGTGCGATGTTGTTGATGATAATCAGCATGATGACTAGCACCAATGCTGAGGCATAGGCATTGGCGTCACCGCCCGCCACATTCATGGAAAGGTCATATATGTGCACGGCTAGTGCGCGCCCGGAATCATGCAGGGAGGAGGGCATGCGGTCCACATAACCGCTGGTAAAAATGAGCGCGGCGGTTTCTGCCATGGCGCGGCCAATGCCCAGCATGAGCCCAGCGGCTAGGGCTGGCGCAGCGGCTGGTAATAAAATATAGAATAACGCCGATAATCTCGACATGCCAAGCACAGCCGCACCTTTACGCCATTCATCTGGCACAGCGCTCAAGCCTTCTTCAATGGTGCGGATTAAAATGGGTAGCACCATGCAGGCTAACGTGAGTCCGCCTGCGAGTATGGAAAACCCCAGCCCTAAATAAGCGCTAAAGAACGCCATGCCAAATAAGCCAAACACAATAGAAGGCACACCCGCCAGTACGTCGATACTCATGCCGATAGCACGTGCAATGCGGTTATCTTTTGCAATAAATTCACTTAACAATACTGCGGTTGCCAAGCCGATAGGGCCTGCAACCAATATTGCTACAGCCAATATGAGCAATGTGGACACTAAAACTGGAGCAATACCGCCAGCACGGCCAGCATTTTCTGTTTCCGCTGTGAGAAAATCCCAAGACAATTGACCTGCGCCCTGCAACAGCATATCTGACAAAAGCCAGAGGAAACTGCCGATTACCAAAGCCGCAGCACTCCAAACAAAGCCTGTGAGTAATAGGTCACGTTGATGAATGCTAGCCATGTAACCGCCCCCCCAGTTTGCCTGCCATTGCGGCTAAGCCCACCACCAATAACATCAATGCCAGCCCGGAAACAAATAAAGCCGAGCGATGCTCAGTGGTGGCGTAAGCCATTTCCAGCGCAATGTTGGCGGTGAGTACGCGTACTGGGTCAAATAAACTATTCGGCACTTGCACCACATTGCCTGCCACCATGAGCACCGCCATGGTTTCGCCCAATGCGCGCGCCGTTGCCAGCAATATGCCGCCAATGAGACCTGAGCGCGCGGCAGGAATCGCCACATTAAAAATAAGGCCAGCCTGAGAGATGCCTAAGGCGTTTGCGCCATGCAAATACTGTTTTGGAACAGCCTTTAATGCCGCATCTGCGGTGAGGGCAACCGTCGGCAGCACCATAAACGCTAAAATCAACATGCCAGCCAGCAGGCTTGCACCTGGTGGTTGCCATTTGGCAATGATAGGCACTAGCACCGTAAGCCCCCATAACCCAAAGACAACAGATGGAATACCCGCCAATAACGCCACCATGCGCCTGAAGGTCTCAGCAATGACAGGCGGAGCATAAAAACGACCAAATACCGCACTGGCAATGCCGATAGGCCCAGCAATTAAAATTGCACCAAGCGCCGCAGCGAATGTTGCGATGAGCATAGGTGCTAAATTAAATGCACCTTCTAGCGGATGCCAGCCTGCATCTGAAACAAATCGGTATAACCCGATACGCTGTAATGCAGGCCAAGATTCGCGCACTAAAAATAATAGAATTAATAGTAAAACACCAACGGCGAGTACCGCAGCACTCATGAGCGCTATACGCAGAATGTCATCCGCATGTGATTTATTTACGTGAGAGCGGGACAAAATACTGCGCCTCTACAAGGTCATCTACATTTTTTGAACTAGCAAACTCAATAAAGCGTTTTGCCAAACCCTGCGGCGCAGTTTTAGTGACTAAGTTAAGCGGACGCGATAGTGGGAAGCTGCCGTTACGCACATTCTCTACTGATGCAGCGATGCCGTTTAACGGTAATAGTTTGATTGGCACACCGTTGCCTGCATCAAACTCTGCCGTGCCGATTGAAACATAGCCAATAGCACCTGTGTTGCCAGCCACGGTTTTGATACCTTGCTGATTATCACCAATCACCACCTGTGGCTTGATGTCACTATTTTTAAGTTTGTAATAGTTTAAAAATAACTCTAAAGTCGAGCGTCCTTCTGCCTTGTTGACCACGGTAATGCGTGCATCTTTCCCGCCTACGTCTTTCCAATTGGTGATTTTGCCAGTGTAGATGTCAATCACTTGTTGGTCAGTCAATGATTTAACAGGGTTGTCTTTATGCAAGATTAAACCCACACCATCCAGTGCGATTGTGAAGCTTTTAAGATCACTTTCTTCGGCTTTAAGTTTGCGTGATGCCATGCCGATGTCGGCCAAACCACTACGCGCATCACTCACTCCGCGTGAAGAGCCACCAGTTTGCACATCCACTCGCACGTCTGGATTTTGTTTTTCAAAGCGTTTGCCAATTTCTGCGGCTAGTGGCGCAATGGTGCTAGCACCTGTGAGTACTAATTTTTCAGCGGCTTGCACGGTATTAATTTGGAATAATATGGCAACGGCAGGCAACAACATGCCTGCTTTTTTTAACAAAGCAGTGAATTTCATAACAACTCCTTAATGAATAAATTTGATATTAGACGATATAGCTGCTGAAAACTTACATTCTATAGCTTTTGATTTAACGGATTGGACCTAGCCATATACAAGAACCGTATTAAGTGCCCAATATAGCAAGCTTGAGAAATCGTTAAAAATAATATCTGCCTATATGGTTATGTAGTATGGTTATATAGGTAATGTAGCTGAGCTTACAGAGCGCGGCTTATTAGTTAAATTTGTACTGCGAAATATCAAGAACACAAAAGATATTCGCGCACCAGCTCACGCGCGCGATGCAGACGACTTTTGATTGCCGCAGTTGTATCATGCAGACGTTCAGCCATTTCACCTATAGTCAGCTCTTCAAAATCTCGTAGCAGAATCACTTCAAGGTAATGCGCCGGTAGCGATTCCAATGCGGCGGCCAAATCAATGCGTAACGATACATCATCACAACACATGAGATGAGTTTCGGCTACTGCGTCCTCGAGCGGTTCAGTTTTAGTCATGGCACGTGAAAGGCGCTGACACTCGCGCCGAACTACGACGAACATCCAGCTTGAAAATGCGGCTAACACTTTTAGCTCATGCACCTTGCGCGAGACGATGAGCAGCGTTTCCTGCACAGCATCATCCACGTCATCAATCTTGCAATGGCGGCGGGCGTAACGCCTTGCATCGGTTTGGCAGACTTGTAACAGGGCATCGACCGCTCCAAGTTCGCCGCGTTGTACTGCCACGACTAATTCATGACTGCCGATGCAACATGCCATTACTTCTTGCTATCCAATTTTCGACCAACCATTGCGCACATTGGGCAATAGCCGAATAAACCTGTCATTACGCCCATGGCACCCATTACACCAAGCACAATACCGAGTGTACTCCAGCCTAAATACAGAATAGGTGCTACTAACAGTGCAATACCCATCATGCCGCGCAACCACCGCTCCCAAGTAGGGACATTTTTAACATAGAACATGTAATTCTCCTTTTTACAATTGTAGATGAGGAACTCCTCATTGACTAAGAGGTGGTTGCAAGCCAAATGGGTGCGCAGGTTATCAATTATTTTTGCGTGACATTTTTCATCAACGTACGACGAGTTTGTAATCTGGCGTTGGATTTAACGGGCAGGAATACACATACTCTCCTGATTTCAACTCAACGCTGTAGTCTTGCGTTTTTCCAGTGAGAAGACCGCCGCCAGACAAGCTAGGCAGGGATGCGCGCGTTGAGATTGTTACGATTAAATATCAAAATGCAACAGCCCAATCAGGCAACATGCGCAAAGCGACGGCTTCTAGCCATTTATCCGCCCCAGTCAACACCAACAGGCCAAGGCCAAGTAGCAGCCAGCCGAGCAGCACTTTGCCACGCACCGCATTTTGCAACACATCGGGGCGCATGCGTTGTAGCAATTTGCCGGAAGCTAAGCCTGTCACGAGCAACACCGCCGCTGTGCCAATGCCAAAGGCGAGCATGATTAAAAATGCAACCCCCATGTTTTGCCCAAGTGAAGCCAACGCAATGGCCGCACCCAACGTTGGGCCAACACAGGGTAGCCAAACCAGCCCAAGCAATACACCCACGCCAAACTGACCAAAAGCCGTGTTGGTCTGCCCATTGCCACCGTTAAAGCGGCTGGTGAGTAACGATAAACGCAAAGTCAGCCAATCCCCTAGCGATTTAAAAAGCAAAGTTGCGCCAACCAGCAATAATAAGCTTGCCGCTACATAGCGAAACAGCTCGGGGTCTAAACCCAGTGCAATCAGCACAAAGCTGAGCAAAGTGCCTGCAATGGCAAATGACGCGCTCAAACCCAAAGCCAGATAAATTGCGCCTTGCCGACCTGTGGTTGCGGCTGAAGTCATGACTACAGGTACAAGTGGCCAAACGCAAGGTGAGAGTATGCTCAGTGCACCCGCTGCGCCAGCCAGCGGGATAGAAGCAATTTCTAAACTCATTTTTTTGACTTAAAGTTAAACGCTTTGTTGATTTCCGCTTCAATTACCTCATAACGGGTTTCTGCCACGCTGTACCAAAACTGTTCTTGGCCTTTGTAAAGCAAAAGTGTAGATTGCCTTGGTGCTCGCAATTGCCGGACTACGTTCTTTTGCTTATCAAAATCAACCCTTAAAATATGTAAGTTCTTGTCAGGATTAGCGGTTCTATATTTTTCGAGTACCACTTGTTGCTTGGCGCACGTTGGACACCAGTCTGCAGATATATCGAGTAATACTACCTCACCAGTTGCTTGCAGAGCTTTAAAACGTTCTGCAGAATAAGCTTCATGTTCAACCGCATTCGCGTTGAAAGCTAATGCAAAAAACATTATTAAACTAGCAAATAGTTGCTTGTAAAGTTTTGATTGTTCAATCATGTGTCAATCTCCAGTTTCTATTCAGTAGGGTAAGTGAAAAAATAAGTATTAGCATTTGGCGTTACCCTAATGCCGACCACTTACTGTATTAAGACGAACGTGCAAGTGGATTGATTGCATGGGATTGAAAATTTATTGCTTTCTATTTAGGTTCCAGTTGTAATCAAGAAAAACGACATCAACCTTGTTTGCTATCAGTGCCTGTTTAATTTCCGGGCTGTCGGTAAGTGAGTCTGCATAGTGAGCAAAAAATTCGTTAAGAGATTTCCAGCCATGCCAGCCGCGCTCAAAATCCTTTTTGTACCAGTCAAATATTTTTGATACTTCAAGTTTGTTGGTTTGGGTGTTGTAACGATTGCGGGTTTGGTCGGATAAAAAAGCTTTGGTGGCGGCTTCAAGTTGAGCATCAAGCTGTGCGCCAGTGTAGGCTTCATTACGTAGCGCGGGGCAACCGATAGATGCGCAGTTAGCCGCAAAGTGAATACGTGGTTCGTTGTAATCGCCCACTTTGCGTATCATGCCCTGTTCGATGTCATCCAGCGAACGCATTTCGCCTAACAGCGGCACAAAGCGTTTTTTCCACGGGCTTTGCACGATAGAGCCAATGTCTTTAATCGATTTAAGTTTTGGGTACTTGGTTAAAACCAGCTCTACGGTGAACGCGTTGTAGGCATTGAGTAGAAATGCAAGCTGCTCTGTTTTGGGCCAACTTGCAAATTCGCTGGTGCTTACAGCTGAAAGCTGAGCCAGATATTGTTGCAATTGAGGGCGTGCTTTAAGCATTGCTTCATAATCAACTTGGCTGGCTTGTCCGCCTTTGATTAAGACGACATTTTTTTGTAATAGATCTTGCCAAATACTGTGATCAAACTCGGCAGCTGTTGCTGAGGTGGTCGGCAGAATCGTCGCCAGTGTCAGTAACGCGGCCATCAGTAATTTTTTCAGAGTTTGCATGTTCAATTTAGCCTCTTTTCCATGTGTGAAATTTCTCAACCCAAGCCAGAATGCCATGCGGCACATGCGCACGCTTCCATTCACCAGCCGCGTATTTATTAGCTTCTGACCAAGTGGGGTAGGTGTGTATTGTGCCGAGGATTTTGTTTAAGCCTAGCCCGTGTTTCATCGCCAGCACAAATTCAGCTAATAAATCGCCTGCATGTTCACCGACAATAGTGGCGCCTAAAATCTTGTCTTTACCTGGCACAGTGAGTACTTTTACAAAGCCGTGCGCGGCTTCATCGGCAATGGCACGATCTAGGTCGTCCAAGCCGTATTTCACTACTTCATAAGCAATACCCTGAGCTTTGGCTTCATCTTCTGATAAGCCAACGCGCGCCACTTCAGGGCTGGTGAAGGTTGCCCAAGGAATCACCGAGTAATCGGCCTTAAAGCGTTTCAAACTGCCAAAAAGCGTGTTCACAGAGGCATACCATGCTTGATGTGCGGCAGTGTGGGTAAATTGATACGGCCCTGCCACGTCGCCAGCGGCGTAGATATTGGGGTAGCGCGTTTGCAGCCAGGCATCGACTTCAATGGTACGGTTTTTTGATAATGGAATGCCTAATTCTTCTAGGCCAAAACCTTCGGTACGCGCGGTTCTGCCGACTGCGCAGAGTAGTGCGTCAAATTCAATGGATTCTTCTACACCATCTTTGTTGCTTACAATCAGGCGCTGGCCGCTGCCGTCACGCTCACAACGCACCGTGTTGGTGTGCGTCAATACGCGCACGCCATCTGCGATTAAGGCTTCTTCCACCAGCGCTACGGCATCGGCATCTTCTTTGCCCATTAAACCGCTACGTGCTACCAAGGTTACCTGACAATCTAGCCTTGCAAATGCCTGTGTTAGTTCGCAACCGATTGGCCCACCACCTAGTACAACCAGGCGATTAGGGCGTTTGTTAAGCGACCAGATGGTGTCTGACGTATAGTGCGTGACCTGATCTAAGCCTGGAATGTTAGGGATTGTGGGTCGCCCACCAGTTGCAATGATAATGGCGCGTGTGGTGAGCGTTTGCCCATTCACTTCTACCGTCCAGGGTGAAGTGATTTTTGCATAACCTTGAATAACATCGACGCCTAATTTAGTGTAGCGCTCAACGGAATCATGCGGCTCGACGGTGCCAACTACACGGTGTACACGTTGCATCACATCAGCAAAATCATATTCAACATCTACCTTGGCAATGCCTAACTTATCTGCGTGTTTCGTCTGGCTCACAAACGTAGCTGAGCGAATGATGGCTTTGGAAGGCACACAACCATAATTCAAGCAATCGCCACCCATTTTATGGCCTTCTATTAGGGTGACTTTAGCCCGCGTGGCAGCGGCAATGTAGGATGAAACCAAGCCTGCAGCACCGCCACCAATCACCACCAAATTGCGGTCAAACGTTTTAGGTTTAGGCCATTTGGCATAAAGTTGGCGTGTTTTATAGGCGGCTACGCCCCAGCGTGCTAACCACGGAAAAGCCGCTAATAGGGCAAATGAGCCAATCAGGGCAGGGGATAGAATGCCAGATAGGCTAGTGAGCGAGGCGAGTTGCGTGCCTGCATTCACATAAACCGCTGTGCCTGCCGCCATGCCGACCAGGCTCACCAAAAAATAGGTACTGGTTTTAAGCGGTGTCAGCCCCATCAATAAATTGATGAGAAAAAATGGAAATACCGGAACAAGGCGCAAGGTAAATAGATAAAATGCGCCGTCTTTTTCAATGCCGGCATTAAATGCAGAGAGCTTGTCGCCAAAGCGTTTTTGGATAGAATCGCGCAACACAAATCGTGCCGCTAAAAAAGCTAAAGTAGCGCCGATAGTGGCAGAAACGAGCACGATAGGCAGTCCCACCCAAAAGCCAAAAATCGCACCTCCTGCTAAAGTTAAGATTGTCGCGCCAGGAAATGACAAGGCGGTTGCCACAATATACACCAATGAAAAAATAGTGATGATAAGCAGAGGATTGATCTCATAGGATTGCAACAAGCCATCACGACTCGCTTTGAGTGCTTCAAGGCTCAAAAAATGCCCAAGGTCAAAGGCAAAAAATAGCCCAACTAAAATAATGATTAACGCGATAATCCAGGTGCGGCTTTTCATGCAGATTCCAATATGTTGTTAGATTTTTTAAGCTTACATTTCGCTGCAAGATGCGCCGTATTTAAAGCAGCTATAGCAGCGGTGGTGTTTCATGCTCACGTCTTGCTGCATGCTTTCTGTGAGCGTATCAGCCAGAGCGTAATCAGCGTCATCATCCACCAGCGTGCAGGCATACACGCGCATTTTGCCTTTTTCTTTAATCACCATTTTGCTAAAAGCGCACATATAAGCACGGCGCGAGTCTTCAGTTTGGTAGCTCACCATACAATTTGCGCTAATTTGTGGTGTTTCTAGCGCTAACCCCGGTGGGTGAAAGTCTGGAAACTCCACACGGTGCAAATCTTCTGGCAAACCAGCCAATTTAAAAACTGCTTTAAATTGCTGAGTAGTTTGTTCTGGCGTGCTGTCTGCCAGCATTTGGTTGGCAACAGAAACCGAAAAGCCCATTTCATGCAAAGCCCGCAGGCCTTGCAACGCTAAATCAAACATGCCAGCACCACGCCCGAGGTCATGTTTAGACGCTTCAAAGTGGTCTAAACTTACACGAAAGTGCAATTTATTTTGCTGCTGCAGTAAAGGTTTAAGTTGTTTTAGGCGTTTAATCAGCGGTTCAGTCGCATTGGTGAGCACATGGCAAGGCCTAAATTGCAGGGCATAATCTAGAATTTTCACCATGTCTTTGGCGACAAACGGCTCGCCACCCGTGAATGAAAACTGCTTCACACCCAAGGTGAGCGCCTCATCGATAAATGGTTTGGCATCGGCTAAACGCAGCAACTGCAGGCGTGTGTCGCCGGGTTTTGACCCTTCCAGGCAGAATGGGCAGGCAAGGTTGCAGGCGGTCCCTGTATGAAACCAAAGTTCATCCAAAGCGTGCGGCTTGATAAACCCGCGTGGTTCACCTGCAGGCGTTTGATACCATGCGGCTGACTTTGCCGGTTTTTCCAGTTGAATCGGAATGACTTTCATATCCATTAGCAGCAACCACCTGTCGCATCGGCGATATTGTTGTCATAGGGGATGCTCGAACCGCAACCTGCAAAGATGCCAAAATGCTTATCAAAATTGCCGTAAAAATCAAAATGTTTGGCAAAGCGCGTGTCGTGCAACATGCGCCAGGTATTGCCGCACACCGGAAAGTGTTTGCCGGTTTCAATAAAGTGATGTTTATCTAATATAAACGCATGCGGATGATGCGGGATAGTGCCGCGATACACTACCGATTGCCCGTAATCCTCGCAAGCCGGTTCCAAACCGCTTAATTTAAACAACCGATAAGTTGCAGAGAAAAATTTGATATTGCCGGTACGCGCCGCTAACTCTGTATTACCGATGGTAATGGGGCGATCAATCACCAAGCGCGGGTCATGGAAGCCATGGGCTTTCGCTAGATTGTGAAAGTCATTCCAATATAATGCACCACTCAAGCATTCACCATATAAAACAGGATCAAGCGTGAGTGCTTTGGGGATGCGTCTATCGGCATACACATCAGAAAAATACAGCTCGCCACCAGGTTTCAGCACACGAAAGGCTTCACGCAGTACGGCCGCTTTATCTACCGCTAGGTTAATCACGCAATTTGAGACGATAATATCTACACTATTATTGGCAAGTGACAATTCATGCAGACGTTCGATGTAACCATGCAAAAACAGCACGTTACTCTCTGCATGACCAAAGGCCTTGCGATGATGTTCCTGATGATCGCGTGCAACAGATAATTGCTCTTCTGTCATGTCTACACCGATGACCTGACCTTGTTCGCCAACTAGCTTGGAAAGCACATAGACGTCACGGCCTGCACCGCAACCTAAATCCAGCACGGTTAGGCCATCAAGCAATTCTGGTAATACCAGGCCGCATCCGTAATAGCGCATCAATACTTCATCATGCACCTGTGAAAGTATAGGTTTGACATAGCCAGGCAGGCCAGCATCGGTGCAGCAGGCATTGGTTTGCAAGTCCACAGACCCCGTAAGCGTCTCTCCATAATACTGCTTTACGCTATCTTGCATGTCATCTTGTATGTTGTTGTGAATAGGTTGTTGCATATCAAGCCTCTTTTTTATCATAATCAAAATTGGTAACGTGGCTGCGATACCGCTTGGCCAGTTCGTTTGGTTGTTTTCCCAGAGCAAATGCTAGGGCTAACTTTCTGTTTTCCCAAGTGCGTCGCCACCAACCATCGTGTTGCCAGCGGCGTGGATTGACGAAAATGGCCTCTTTTAGCGTGGCGAATTTACCTTGCTGCCTCAGGCCATTTACTAATGGCACCTCTTCAAATAGTGGCCATGGCGCATGACCGCCAGCCTGCTGATATGCGGATTTACGCATAAATAAGCCTTGGTCACCATAGGGGATGCCATGGCGGCAACGCAGCGCGATAAAAGGCTCTAACAATCCTGCCTGCCATGTACGTGGCCGATCGAATTTAAATTTAAAATAGCCACCTACGGCGCCGTTTTCAAGAACTCTTTCTATTGCATCAATCGGGTCATCTGACAAGCCTACATCCGCATGCAAAAACCATAAAACATCACCACGTGCAATTGCCGCACCAGCGAGCAATTGCTTTCCCCTGCAAGGTTCAGCAGCAAGCCAGGCTGCCCCATGCGCCAGACATAAATTCTGGCAGCTTTTGCTAGCCGCTGCATCCACCACGATCACCTCTAAGGGTGGGCTGGGGAGCTGGTCTATTTGAGTCAATAATTGTGATAGTTTACTTTCGTCGTTATAGCAGGGAATCACAATGCTTACTTGATGAGAAGTATTGCCATTACGCATAGTTATTTTCACTGTGAGAGATGATTTTTTGTTTTGAAGTTTTAATCTGAATGATTTTTTTTGCCAATTCAACCAGCGTGCGTCTTGCGGGGCGCTGATCTTGAGCAAGCTGATGAACGATACGTTTCAAATCCTCACACTCATCTACATCAAAACCTGTTTCTAAATGCGCAATAGACAACCCATAATGTTGGCATAACGCTGTTAAGTCAGTCTTGAATTGTGCAGTGCTCCATGCCAGTTGGCTCAAGTCAGGCCAAGGCTGATTATTTGCCATGATGGATACACCGCCATCGATTGTTGGTTTAAGTACTACATTAACATTTTTAAATAATTCTTTGATTTCATTTAAATTAACTTGTGTTATATCTGGTGCGTCACTGCCAATAAAAATGAGCTCATCAAATCCACTATGACGTAAAGTACGATCCAGCGCATTAATGCGAAGACCCAGGCTGCCAGTGATTTGAGGTAATACTTTTATTCTGTCATGATTAACATTTTGTTGTTGCACCAGTTGTTTAACCCACTCACGATCTTTGACATCGGCTGGCGCAATAACAACTACACCTGGCCATGACAACACGTCTTCAAGCGCGCTTGACAACAAGGCTTCGGCAACCTGGCAAGCTAAATCCTGTCCAATCGCTTTGGCAAGGCGTTGCTTGCCGTAGCCTGGTGCGGGGCGCTTGCATAGTAAAATTAATGTGGGATGTGTCATCTTGGTAGTGGATATTGAAGCATAAATATTCTGTAAACAATAGAGACTTAACCAGTCTAATGCCTTTTTGGGCAATCTTGATGAGTATTTGACGTATGCTTAAACGATTTCTTACAAAGAAATCATTGATAATCATTATTTGTGTAGCATGCAGTAATATGATCAGGTTGAAATAAAGGGGAAATCCGTGGAAGCTCATTGGCGATTTGGCATTTTTGTAGGTGTTTATTTGCTGGCAGCCTTCTTGGAAACGTTGTATCCAAAACGTCCGCCAACTGAAGCGAGAGCAGGGCGCTGGTTTATTAATTTTAGCCTAGTCGGTATTGATGTTTTAGTTCAGCGCTTTACATTAGGAGCTGCTGCGTATCTTACCGCTGTTTATGCACAGGAGCACCAGTGGGGGCTCTTTAGTGCAGTAGAATGGCCATTTTGGCTTGAAGCTTTAATTGCTTTTCTGATTTTGGATTTTGCGATTTATCTACAGCATGTGATGTCCCATGCCTTGCCAATTTTTTGGCGGCTACATAGCGTGCATCACGCTGATTTAGACATTGATGCCAGTAGCGGACTACGCTTTCATCCCATTGAAATTATCATTTCAATTATTTATAAATCAGCAATTGTTGCAGCGCTTGGAATGGATCCATGGTTAGTGATTGCGTTTGAGGCTACACTAAATGGAGCAGCCGTGCTCACCCATGCCAATATTCGCTACCCGGACAGTCTGGATTCACCATTGCGATGGCTGTTTGTTACGCCCAACATGCACCGCGTACATCACTCAACAGCGCGTGATGAAATGGACACGAACTTCGGTTTTTTTCTATCAATTTGGGATAGGATTTGCGGCACCTATCATCATGCACCCCCGCGTGCAGGGCATGAAAAGGTAGCGCTGGGTTTGCCCTATATTAGAGAACAATCTCGCCTTGGTTTGTGGCAACTACTCATCATGCCGTTTCGAGTTACCAGGCAAACAGCGAGCTTAGGATTGTCGCCTGATAAAGTTGATGGGCAGACGGCTGGGAAATAGGCGCTTTTTTAGTGCCACTATTTTCAAAAGAATTGATCAATACAATTTTGTATGTAAGGATTTAGCGCTTATAACGACCAATGTTCTGCATGATTTATGCGACACTTTGCGAGGTTAAAAGATGAATGTACTTGCTGGCGATATTGGTGGCACAAAATCTGAACTGGCTATTTATGATGCTGAGCAATTAAAGTTAAAGCCCACATCAGCCCCGTTATTTGGGATGCGTTTTTTAAATCGGGAGCAAAGCGGTTTTCTGGCAATGCTGCTGTCATTTTTAAATCAGGCGCAAATTCCGATCGATTCAGCTTGCTTTGCTGTTGCAGGTGCAGTGCGCGATGGGCACTGTCGCATGCCAAATTTATCCTGGGATATTGACGAGCAGGAAATACGCGCGCATTTAGCGATTAATCGTGTGGTGCTTATCAATGATTTGGCTGCAACGGCACACGGCATGCTAGTGCTGCCCGCAGACCAGTTGAAAGTCATCAATGTAGGCAATCCATTGGCTAATGGCAATTATGCATTGATCGCAGCAGGTACAGGTTTAGGCGAAGCCATTATTTTTGCGAGTAGAAACGGAGAGTATCACGTATCGGCCTCAGAAGGCGGGCATGTTGATTACGCCCCTAATACCGAGAGTGATATCGCATTGTTGCATTTTTTGATGCCAAAATTTGACCATGTCAGCTGGGAGCGCGTGGTATCCGGTTATGGTTTAATCAATATTTATGCGTTTCTGCTAGCATCAGGGCATTATTTTGAGCCGCCAACAGTGACCGAAAGCATTCAGGCGGCAAGTGACCATGCTGCTGCAATTACGCAAGCGGCCAAATCCGGCGAGTCTCCGCTATGTATTGAGGCGCTGGATATTTTCATACGCAACTATGGCGCGGCAGCGGGTAATCTTGCACTAAAGGCACTGGCAACAGGCGGTTTGTATATTGGTGGCGGTATTGCACCCAAACTTGCTGAGCACTTGATTAAAGGTGTTTTTATGCAGGCATTTACCCACAAGGGCAGATTTTCAGAATGGATGAAAAATATTCCTGTCAAAATAATACTAGAGCCTAAGACAGCGCTTATTGGAGCGGCCATTTATTCTATAAGTTAAATTAACTTACGCATTTATTTCATTGATTTTTATATATTTATCACACTTGGAAGAGGGGAGTCTTCTGGAATAAACTGTAAAGAAACGCCATTGTTGCAATAGCGCAATCCTGTTGGTGCAGGACCGTCTGTAAAGACATGTCCTTGATGTCCTCCGCAATGTGCACAGTGATATTCAGTGCGTGGCCAAATTAACTTGTAATCACTTTTCGTTGCCACTGCGTTAGGCAATGCTTCCCAGAAACTAGGCCAACCGGTACCACTTTCGTATTTTTGATTGGATTTAAATAGGGGAGATAAGCAGGCTGCGCAAACAAAAGTTCCAGCACGATGCTCATGATTTAACGCGCTTGAACCAGCGCGTTCGGTTGATTCTCTAAACAAAACATCGTAACGCTCGGCAGGCAGCATGGCTTCCCACGCAGTTAATTTTTCTTTTATCAATGACATGACGCATCATCCATACGGTTTAATAAAAACTAGCTAATTACCAATTTTGCAAATCCAAGGTTAAATGATTCTGCGTAGGCTAGTATCATGAAAGTATATGATATTTTTCATCCATATATTCTGATATATGCACGTGTTTGCTACTTTCCAATACCAATTCGTCTAAAAGTCGATTATCTACAAATGGCTCCAGGTTCTTTGGGCTGCCTTTACGGCCGGTTGGCCTGATAGAAAGCTGCGACGCCTGCTTGTGCAACAGCGCTTCACTGCCACAAGATCTGCAATAAACATGGTCACCGTGTAAATTGTTTTTTGTAATGACAATAGTCGGGCCGCAAATTGGGCACTCCTGTAATGGAATGCCAGGTTCGCTGTGGCCGATTATTTCATCCAGAGCGCCTGCATTGCCCAGTTGAATAAACCGATACCCCCAGTCAGCATGGAACTGTGAGCCAAGATTCTCTTGTATGATGGCTAATGCCTTGTCTTTAGCCATGCCTTTGCGATACGGTCTTGTGCTCGTCATTGCATCAAACGCATCACAAATGCCAACAATACTTGCATCCAGGCTAATTGCAGCGCCTGACAAACCGTTGGGATAGCCGTTGCCATCAGGCATTTCATGGTGTCCAAGAATAGCACTTTTCACGAGTTCAGCCAGTGGGTGATTGGACAATAAACGATGTCCAACATCAGGGTGTGTCTTGATAACCTCATACTCATCATCAGTGAGCTTACCCGGCTTGTTCAATATTGCATCTGAAACTGCAATTTTGCCTATATCGTGCAGAAAACCGCCAATTGCAATGCGCGCAACAGTACCAAGTGACAATTCACCATCATCAGCCAGGATTCTGCAATACTGCGAAACGCGCCATAAATGTCCGCCAGTGTATGGGTCTTTAGCCTCAACCATTGAGGCCATTACAAACAGGCTTTTAATTAAGTGATCAACGTGCGTCATTACAATTACCTCGCAGGACTCATGCAATGGATGATTCATTGCGTATAATGTATATTATGTAAAATTACTCATAAACTAAGTCAGGAGGTGTGTCGTTAGCAACAGCTTGGAATAAATAACCCAGTTACTTACTCGCCTCCTTAAAACATTCAACCAAATTTTCCACTAAGACTTGCCAGCGGCTGATAATAAAACTAAAGTAAACAAGTTGGCATTCAAGTAGATGTAAAATCGCCTAATGGAAAATCTGGGTATAAATACTAAAGGCAATCTAGCGTGCTCGGATTAGTCGGTTCATCAAGTTTAAACTTACAATTATTTTTGAACTTGCAAACAGCAGAAAAATTAGCGTAGCTGGTGGTACTTGAAATAAATCCTGATTCCCAAAAGGATTGCAAGCACGCTGGCAAAAAACAAGGGCTCTCGGATGTCCAACTTAACCAGCCACAAAAAATGGACAACGGCAAAAATTGCGACCAGATAAATTAGTTGGTGTAATTTCTTCCATTTTTCACGCAATAGCGCTATTGCGGCATTGCTGGAGGTGAGCGCCAGGGGTATTGTCAGCATAAAAGCGGCAAGCCCCACCAAAATTCGCGGGTGCTGTACTATGTCCTTGGCGATTTCATTCATGTCAAAAGAAAAGTCCAGCCATAGATAAATACTGACATGCAGGCATGCATAAAAAAACATAAATAAGCCAAGCATACGCCTTAACTGAAGTTGCCAGACACGTCCGGTTAACAACCTGACCGGGGTAAGGCTCAATGTTGCCAGTAAAATAAATAAAGCCCAGAAACCGGTTGATCGCTCAATAAACTCAATGGGATTGGCGCCTAAGTTATCATTAATACCTAGCAATATGAGTCTGATAAAAGGAATTAAGCAAAGCGCAAAAATACTTAGCTTGATCGCCCTGATACAGGTTTTTTTCGGGGTTGCACTAAAAAAAGCGAGCATGCTTAACGGGGAGTTTTAGTCTAGAAATTTTTGCGCAAATCCATGCCGGCATACATTTGCCCTACCTGTTCTGCATAGCCATTAAACATCTGCGTTTTAATGCGGCCTGCAAACAAGCCCGTACCGATGCGCTTTTCAGTTGATTGCGACCATCGCGGGTGCGCTACCTGTGGGTTTACGTTGGCATAAAAACCATACTCTCTGGGCCCTGCTTTCATCCAGGTCGTCTGCGGCATTTTTTCTGTAAAACGTATTTTGACGATCGATTTTGCACCTTTAAAGCCGTATTTCCATGGCACAACCAAGCGTATGGGGGCCCCGTTCTGGTTGGGCAGATGCTCTCCATATAAGCCGACAGCCATGATAGTGAGTGGGTGCACGGCTTCATCCATGCGCAAGCCCTCTATGTAGGGCCAGTCTAGAATAGGTAAATTAACCCCTGGCATTTGCTGTTTATCTGCAAGTGAAATAAATTCTACATATTTTGCATTGGCCGTAGGCTCTGCCCATTTGATAAGCTGCGCGAGCGGAAAGCCCAGCCATGGGATTACCATAGACCAACCTTCAACACAGCGCATGCGGTAAATGCGCTCTTCCAGCGGTGCTAGCTTGTAAATTTCATCGATGCTTATGGTTTTGTTTTTCTTTACTTCCCCCTCAATGCTAACGGTCCATGGGTAAGGTTTAAATAATTTAGACTCAATAGCGGGTTCACTCTTGCCTGTGCCAAATTCATAAAAATTGTTATAACTTGTGACATCCTTATATGAGGTGAGCTTTTCACCTTCGCCGTATTGGGTTTTATTGATGACCGGGAGTTTAGGCAGCTTATGGTTTGCCTCAATAGTTTTTTGTGGCTGACCTAGCCTGTTTTCAGCGTGCAAGAGCTTGCTGTATCCGAGGGAGGAAGCTGCAAGCAAGCCAAACCCTGCCTGTTGTAAAAAATGTCTGCGATTTTCAAACACTGCTTTGGGCGTGATCTCAGCAGAGCTAATGTCGGTTTGCTTTAGAAAAATCATTTTTTATTCCCCAAACTTTGCAAAGTAAGACTTAAATTGCTTATTTAAGTTGCTTCAATGATTTTTTAAATGATTTTTTACTGCATGAGTGTCATCCGTTTTTAAAACAATCCCTGTGTTTGTTGAATAATTTCATCCATCAATTGCGTATCGTTAATTGCTTTGGCAATGCTTTTGGCATGTTCTGTTAACATTCTGGCCGCGGCAGTGTCACCTTTTGCCGCCTTTGCCAGCGCCAGCACATAGCTGCCTTTGGCTTCGTAGTATTGCCCACCCTGCTCTTTAGCGAATTTAATAATCTTATTCAGTACGTTTTCAGCGCTGTCATATTTTTTTGCGATGACGTAATAACGGCCAAGTTCAACACTGGAGTGTGCATATTGGTCTAAAGTGCCTACTTTTTCATGCATTAAAAAAGCCTTCACCTGATTTTCCAACGCCAACTCATCCTGTTTGATTGTGTGATAGGCAAAAGCGATTCTTTCATAACTTTCGCCGCGCTCATTGTCGTTTGCATCCAGTTGATTCGCTTTTAAATAAGCTTCCAGCGCTAAATCATAGTGTTGAAGTTCAAAGTGAATATCTCCAATCGCAATATCACTCAAACGCTCAAAACCAGGGTATTTTGCCTGCCTGGCGTAAGTGATGGTTTGCTGATATCCAGCTAAAGCCTGGTCTAACTGCTGTTCTGCCCTGTATGCGTGGCTGGTAATCAGTGCGATCACGGTTTTATCAAATGCATCCATAGATAAAGCATCCGCTTTGCCAAACGCGGCTAGCGCCCCTTTCAAATCATGATGGGCACTTAGCGTGCGCCCCTGGCAAATTAAAGCATCCCGATCCTTTTCGTTGGCCTGCAGTGCCTTGGATGACAATGTGGCAGCATTGCTTAATTCCCCTCTATCAAAGGCTTTGTAACAGTCTGCCGCCTCCTTAGATATTGCATAAACATTATTATTAAACAATAAGATAAATGATAAAATTAAAGTGTTTTGTAGTTTCATTGTACGCAGCTTTGTGATGAATGAATTTATTTTAATTGTGTGCAGATTTACAGCAGGTAATCAGCCCAGTTTAACATACGTGTATTGGTTGCAAAAAAAGTTGGATTTAACAGTGATGATTTACGGTTGTAACTGAGCGCGTTTGTGTTTTCATCCAGAATGTCACCGCCCGCTTCCCGCAAAATACAGTGCGCGGCAGCCGTATCCCACTCGTAAGTAGGGCCAATTCTGGGATACACATCAGCCCTACCCTCAGCCACCAAACATATCTTTAGAGAACTGCCCATGCTAATAAGTTCGGGAATGGCACCGGTAAACTGGTGCAACTTGTTTAAAAACTGCTGATATTTTTGATCATTATGCGAACGGCTGCCCGCAACTACAAGCTTTCCAATCTCAAACGGCCGCACTGATATTCTTAATGCAGCTGAATGTTTTACCTGCTTAAAAGCCCCCTGCCCCTTCGTGCCGTAGTATAACAAGTCGCTTGCCGGTGCATAAACCACGCCCAGTATCGGTTGATGCTGGTGAATGAGCGCGATATTCACGGTAAACTCCCCATTGCGCTTCACAAACTCGCGTGTGCCATCCAATGGGTCAATCAGCCAGTATTGCTGCCATTGGCTACGTGATTCAGGTGAAATATTTTCCGACTCTTCAGAAAGAACTGGAATCTCTGGTGTCAGCTCGGATAAGCGGCTGATAATCAGATGATGAGCTGCTAGGTCTGCTTGCGTCAAAGGTGAGTTATCAGATTTTCTTTCTATATGGAAATCCGTTTGATATATCTGCATGATTACCTCGCCCGCGGCTTTGGCAATCTGGATGACATCAGGTAAGCATTCAATATAATGGCTGGTATTCATGTTGTTTCAGTGGGCAAGCAAAGCTAATAAACCGGCCTCATCCAAAATGGTTAAACCTAGCGCTTGCGCTTTATCAAGCTTGCTCCCGGCGTCACTGCCTGCAATCAGGTAATCAGTCTTTTTTGATACGCTAGCACTTACCTTGCCGCCGGCATCTTCAATCAAAAGTTTAGCTTCATCACGCGACATACCGGGAAGCGTACCCGTGATGACCAGGGTTTTCCCTGTGAGTTTGCCTGTTGCTGAGTGCTGGCCTGCGGTTTCTGGCCACACAATGCCTGCTGCGATCAGCGCACTGATGACAGCTTGATTATGTGGTTCCGAGAAAAAACTCACGATAGACTGCGCCACCACAGGTCCAATATCATTGACGGCTAATAATGCAGACGCATCTGCCTGCATGATGGCAGCTAAATTACCAAAGTGCCTGGTCAAATCTTTTGCGGTTGCTTCGCCGACATTGCGGATACCCAATGCGTATATAAACCGTGCCAATGAGGTATGTTTACTGGCTTGCAGCGCATCTAATATGTTCTGTGCCGACTTTGCAGCCATACGGTCCAGGTTGCTGAGTGTTTCCAAATCCAGTTGATAGATGTCGGCTAGCGTGTGTACAAGATTAGCCTCAACCAGCTGATCCACGAGTTTTTCACCCAAGCCTTCAATATCCATCGCACGGCGGGATGCAAAGTGCGTAATGGCCTGTTTTCGCTGTGCCGGGCAAATCAGGCCTCCTGTACAGCGTGCAACGGCTTCATCCACCTGCTTGATGATATGCGAGCCGCATTCCGGGCAGGTTATGGGCATTTCAAACCTACGTATATTTGCAGGGCGTTTTTCCAATATAACGCCAACCACCTCGGGAATGACATCTCCAGCTCTGCGTACACTGACGGTATCACCAATGTGAATATCTTTGCGGCGCACTTCATCTTCATTATGCAGGGTTGCATTTGTCACCGTCACCCCTCCTACAAATACAGGTTTTAATCGTGCAACAGGGGTGATTGCCCCCGTACGGCCTACCTGTACCGTAATATCTTCAACCTGGGTGAGAGCTTCCTGTGCGGGAAACTTGTGCGCAATTGCCCAGCGCGGCGCTCTGGAAACAAAGCCCAACTCATTTTGCTGGTTAAATGCATTGACCTTATAAACAACTCCGTCGATATCATAAGGCAATCGATTGCGTATCTGAGCGATTTTTTCATAATAAGCTTTGAGTCCGGCTGCACCTTGCACCACAGCGCGCTCAACACTTACCGGAAATAACAGTTCGGATAAATACTGCATGGCTGCACTATGTGAACTCAATGCAGGCACCCCCTCAGCTACACCTAAACCATACGCAAAAAAGGTGAGTGGGCGTGTTGCGGTAATTTTTGCATCCAATTGGCGCAGGCTGCCAGCTGCAGCGTTACGTGGGTTTGCAAACAGTTTTTCGCCTTTTGCCATCTGTGTTTGGTTAAGTTTTTCAAAATCGCGCTTTAGCATCAGCACTTCACCGCGCACTTCCAGTAGTTTGGGGATAGGTTCACAGTTTAAGCGCATGGGAATCGCGCGCAGGGTGCGTAAATTGTGCGTAACATCTTCACCTGTGTATCCATCGCCCCGCGTTGCGCCCTGCGTAAAAATGCCCTTTTCGTAAGTAAGTGTTATCGCCAAGCCATCAAACTTTGGTTCTACGGCGTACATTACATCCTTCACGCCCAGTGCTTCTGATACTCGTTTATCAAACGCTTCCAACTCACTGTATTCAAAAGCATTATTTAATGACAGCATCGCCTGCCTATGCGTGATGCTGTTAAAAGCATTGGCGGCAGACCCACTGACGCGCTGCGTGGGTGAATCTACGGTAATGAGATGTGGGTAGGCCGCCTCTAAAGACTGCAACTCACGATAAACTTTATCGTATTCGCTGTCCGGCACCGTGGGATTATCCAGAACATAATATTCGTAATCGTAGCGCGCAATCAGGTGACGTAATTCAGCGACGCGTTGCTGTGCTTGCAATGACATTCAACCCACCTGCTAAGAGAATAATCTAAGTGCGCTATCTGATCCTGGCACAATGCCACGCACCAGTAACTTGGCGTGAATGACCTTGAGCTGGTGCCTGATCATCTCGATTTGCATATCACCGAGCGGCCTGCCGTTGTCATCCACGAGCACAGCGTTTAACCCTATTGCCATCTGTTTGGCAATTTGCACCATTTGGTTAAATGCCTCGGTGCAGTGCTTAACATGTGGAATATCCAACTGAAAGGTAATACCTTTAACCACGCTTGTCCTGAGCATTTCGTTACCAAATGGGTGTTGATCGCGGTTAAACATCGTAAAGGAGGCAGATGGTTTTAATGCCGGATTAGACTGTAATTGCCTGGTCGCAAGTTCATCATAAAACTTAAATGTGCCGTCTGCATCCAACCTCATGCCTTGCGCTTCAGCCAGACCTCTGAGTTTGGTGCCGGTAAACGCACCGTTCTCGCCATGCACAAGATGAAAGCCCATGGTTTTATCAACATCAATGCAAAATGCATCTAGCTCGGTCGCTGTGGCAATGGCATCGCCATGGCTTTGCCATTCCACATGGGCGTTAACATCCAGCCCCAAAGTCTCGACAGCAAGCTGAAAGCGATTTAATACACTGCGAGTAACCGCACCAGCTCTGTCCGCAAGCTGCAAACTACACGCAATGCGTGAGATTTTTTGCTCTGCTATACCCGCATCAGAGATAGCTGCCTGCAACAGCAGCCACTGTTTATTCTCGTTCAGCATGTGAATATGTAAAGGTTTGTTGTACCCATCAAATAAGCCGCTGATATGCCTAGCTATTTGTGCGATGTTTTTTTCTGAAGCTAAATACAATAACGCGGTTAAATCCATCTGCGCATGCAGCATCTCAGGTAAGCTATGCGTACTGTCTTCAGGGTTGATTTCAGTATTTATCTTGATATCATCAGACACCGCACCACGGGCAATATCACGATGCAAGTTGTGATTATCTGGAGGATGAGCCTGTGTTGACTGCGCTGCACGGGTTTGATTGAACGCCTCGTTGAAAATCGACTTGATTTCTTCACGTTGCCGAATCTTGGTTGCAGGGCTACTATGCTGCTGGTTCTCCAAGGCAACTTCATCCTGCATTGCCGGCGTAATCTCAACATTTTCAGGCAACACATTGTGCTCGTGCTTAATTTCATGCTGATGCCGGTAGTTAACGACATCGGTATACACCTGCTCCAGATCCTCTTCTGCGTGCTTGATCACCACATCGTGGTCAAGCTCTAAAAACCTGTCATCGATGGGCCCATCATCTGTTTGACTAAGTGCTTGCGCAGTATTGATTGAAAAATTATCTTCAATAAAGCCGAACTCATCTCTGGAGTCAGCATGTGCATCAGGTACTGCATCCTCCAGTAAAACATCCCCCTGCACATCAGAAAAGCTGCGCTCAACCTGCTGGTTGAATTTTCTTTCCTGCCACCAGTTAAACACCATCACAGCGATGATAATGATGGCACCAATGATGATTAAGGCTATTTGCAACTCACTCATTTACATTTAACTTTCTTGTTCTTTATGCATCAGGATATGGATTCAACCATTCTTACCGCAGCTTCCATATCGACATCCACAATACGTGATACGCCAGATTCCTGCATGGTAACACCAATCAGTTGCTGCGCCATTTCCATCGTAATTTTATTATGACTCACATATAAAAATTGCGTTCTTTCTGACATTTTTTTAACCATGGCACAAAAACGTTCCGTGTTGCTGTCATCAAGGGGAGCATCCACTTCATCCATCAGGCAAAAAGGTGCGGGGTTTAGCCTGAATAACGCAAATACCAGTGCTAATGCCGTGAGCGCTTTTTCTCCACCCGATAGTAAATGGATAGTGCTGTTCTTTTTTCCGGGTGGCTGAGCAAATACCTGAATGCCTGTGTCCAGTATCTCTTCACCCAGCAACTCCAGTCTGGCCTGTCCGCCACCGAACAAAGTGGTAAACAGCTCATTAAAATGTTTATTTGCTTCGTCAAATGTAAGCTGCAGACGGCTTCTTGTTTCGCGGTCAATCTTACGAATTGCATCTTCCAGTGTTTGACTGGCTTCTGTGAGATCTTGATGCTGGCTGTCCAGATATTGTTTGCGTGCCTGTTCGTTTGCCAGCTCTTCTATTGCCGCAAGATTCACGGCGCCTAATGCTTCAATGTCAAACTCCAACTTTTCTTTTTTGCGCTCCAGCTGACTGACTTTAATTTCACTCTCTAAACCAGCGAGGCTATTGACTAACTCAGGCTCTTGAATGGCAGAGGATGCCAGCGCCGCCTGACATTGCTCAAAGTGAAGCCGCGCCTCTTGTTCTGCGAGCCTGCTCGCTTCCAACTTGTCACGTAGCGGATGTAAAAGCTGCTCCTGCTGCATGCGTGTGCGCTCATGCTGCAATAAGGTTTCCTGTGACTCACTCAAGGCGTTGCGTGCATTGGCCAAAGATAGCTCGCATGTTTGTTTAACATTCAGTGCGGTCTCAAGGTTGGCTTTTAGTGTTTCCATTTTTGTGGCTGATAAAGTAGCCTCCACTTCACTATGACGCAATTTCAAACTGGATTTTTCTTCATTTAAAAACTCAACTCTAGATTTTAATTCATTGATTTTATTATTAATAATTTTTATATTAAAATGCTTTTCCTGGTGACTGCGTTCGGTCGCCTGCTGCCTATCTCTAAACTCATTGAGTAAAACTTCTGCCGCATTTTTGTTTGCCTCATTGACTGACTTTTCCTTTTGCATTTGCAATAAGTCTGCTGCAAGAGCACCGATTAAACTTTGTTTATTGTTTTTTTCATCCAGCAGCGATTGTAATTTTTGCTCAGCAAGTGCAATATCGGCCTCTAACAGCGTTTTGCGTTGCAATGTGTTCGCCTGTTGCTGTTTGAGTTGCTGCAACGCCAAATTAAGCTGATGTGCTTGCTGCGTCAGGTGTTTTAAGTGATCCTGCTGCGTGTGCTGATGCTTGCGTAACGCTACCAGCTTTGCGTCCAGTTGCAGCACCTCCTGCTGTACCGCTTCAAACGCATCTCTGGCCTTGGGCAGTTGCGCTTCTAACGCACCTAGACGGGCTTGCCGCTCTAATATGCCATGCGTGAATGACTGCGCTCCGTAATACGTCACACTGTAACGTGTGTAGATATCGCCCTGTCTGTTGACTAAACACTCGCCTTCCTGCAACTTTAAGCTTGCATCTATTGGATCTTCATCAGAGTCAAGCAAATAAACACCCTTAAGCCAGTCTTGAATGACAGGTGCCAGCCCTGCCTCCATGTGCTCAATTTTTGCGTACAAAAGCTGTAGCGCACTACTTGCATATACTGCCAGGCTAGCGCCGGCCAATTTCTCAGTGAGCGCCAGAGATGCCGCCGCGGGTGCACGCACACCGGGCCTGACGCCTTCATGTGTAATCGCATTGAGTCTGGCGCCTAACACGGCCTCTAGCGCAGTTTCCCAGCCTGGTTGAATGCGTAGGGATTGCCATATTCGAGGGTTCTGATGCAGCCCATACTGTTTAATCCACATAGAAAGATTGCTTTGATGATCCTCTCGCATGGATTGCTGAATTTTGTTAAGCGAGTTGATTTCAGCTTCTAGTACGTGCAATTCACGCTGTAATAAATGCGCATGCTCACGTGCTGCTTTTAACGCAGATGCACTATTGCGCTCATCCGCCAATGATTCCTTACTCAGCGCTTCCGCCTGCGCCATGTTTAACTCGGTATCTGATAACTGCAACGCTTTTTCCCGCAACGCATCGTCTTTGGGCATCTGCAGCGCGCTCAAGCTTTGTTGCAAACGTTTGATTTGCTCTTCCGTTTCGCCAATGGTGCGCGTAATGTGTGCGATATTGGCAGTCTCTAGACGCGAGCGTTGCTCGGTGTTTAACCAAGTTGATTGACTCGCGTTAAAAGTAGCAAGTGCGGCCTGATATTGCTGTAACCGCAAGGCAACTGCCTGTCGCGCATGTTCGATTTCAGACTCTGAATCAGCAAACTCTACATGCATTTTTGTTAAATGCGCCTGAGTGGCTTTTAGCGTTTCATCTACGTCAGTCTGCTGTGTCCAGTTTTTTTCCAATTGCGCATTAAACTGTTGCAGTTGTAACTGCAAACGCTCTCTGGCATCGGCCGTATTTTTAACCTGATTTTCCAGATTGGATACCGCAGCATTGGCTTCATAATAACTTGCCTGCGCAGTGTTGACTGCATCTGTCGTCAGTGCGTGCTGTTGCCTGATTGTTTCCAGAAGATTCTCACTATGGCGTAGATCGGCCATTTGTGATTCAAGGGCATTCACGAGTTTTTCAACCTGTCGCTGCGCTTTTTCCCACATTGCGCCAGCATCACGTTTTTTTAACACCCAAATCTGACCGTTGGTCAGATTTAAACTGCCTTGTAACCGATGATACTCCTCCGCCACGGCAGCTTGCGATTGCAAACGTAATATCTGCTTGTCCAGTTCACGCAGAATATCCTCCACGCGCGTTAAATTTTCACGCGTATCCCGCAAGCGCAGCTCGGTTTCGCGACGCCGCTCTTTATACTTACTCACTCCGGCGGCTTCTTCAAGAAAAACGCGCATTTCTTCGGGCTTGGCTTCCACAATACGGCTAATCGTATTCTGACCGATAATTGCATAGGCACGCCCACCCAAGCCCGTCCCCAAAAATAAATCAGCGACATCGCGCCGACGCACAACTGAATTGTTAATGTAGTACGTTGAGCCTTTATCACGCTCAATTACGCGCTTTACCGAGATTTCAGCATATTGAGACCATTCGCCCGAAGCGCCTCCCAGGCTATTATCAAACACCAGCTCCACACTTGCACGCGAGATGGCTTTACGGTTGCCGGAACCGTTAAAAATAACCGCATCCATCGCATCCGCACGCATTTCTTTAGCAGAAGACTCACCCAAAACCCAGCGCACAGACTCCATGACATTGGATTTTCCACAGCCGTTAGGTCCAACCACCCCAACGCGCTGCCCATGAATATGCAGTGTTGTTGGTTCAACAAATGATTTAAATCCGGCAAGTTTTAAATGAGTTAGGCGCAAAGTGAACTTTTTATTAATAACGCATGACTTAGAACGTTATAATAACGGTTTTTAAGCGATAAATTCCAGCATCCATCATGACAGAACAATCTTTAGGTGCAAAACCTACCGCACAACCCTCTAAAACACTAGAAACGTTTGCAAATCCCAATACTTCGCGCGATTTTCATATTCATATGGAAATCCCCGAATTTACTTGCCTTTGCCCAAAAACAGGCCAGCCGGATTTCGCGGTAATTTATTTGGATTACATCCCGGACCAATTATGTGTAGAACTCAAAAGCTTAAAACTCTACATGTGGTCATTTCGTGACGAAGGCTGTTTTCACGAAGCGGTTACCAACCGCATTTTAGATGATCTAGTAGCAGCCACTAATCCAAAGTTCATGCGTGTGACCGCCAAATTTTACGTGCGCGGCGGCATCTTCACCAATGTAGTAGCCGAACACCGAAAAAACGGCTGGCAGCCACAACCAAGGGTAGAGTTAACGCCTTTTGAAGGCCAGTCCAATATTCGCGGTTAACACTTCGGATTAACATCTAAAGTTTCACAATCAATGATGTTGCCCATTTTTGATAAAATTATCCTAAAAATGATTGACAACCAGCACCGCCATCTTTAATATGGCGCCTCGCTAACAACGCAACAATCTGAATGCGAGAATGATGTAGGTTTTGGGGGTATAGCTCAGCTGGGAGAGCGCTTGCATGGCATGCAAGAGGTCAGCGGTTCGATCCCGCTTACCTCCACCAAAAAGCTAAAATTTCGCTTCGATTTTTTAGCAAAATGTAGTAGAATGTTGCACTTGCAGTTCGGTAGTAATTCTTAGGTCCCCATCGTCTAGAGGCCTAGGACACCTCCCTTTCACGGAGGCGACCGGGGTTCGAATCCCCGTGGGGACGCCATCAGGCATTTAAATGAGTAGTACCTGACTCAGGTTGCCTAATTCCATGTTGAAAATTAGCGTCTTTAAAAATACGCGCTGTAGCTACCAGTACCTAATACCTGGCAATCGTTATTCAAATAGCTTTGAGTAACTACGGTTAGTTTTAAAAACATCTCTTTGGCATCAGCTAACTGGCTTTAAAAAGTCTAATTGAAGCCTCGCCTGCTCTTTCTATATCTGACGTGCATAGTGTGAAATTTATTAGCTTTCTAGCTTGAAAAACGTGTAGTATCTGTAGGTGAAGATTTGTTAGGTCTTAAAATATCGCTATAGATCGAGAATCTCCTATGGAAGTGGCACAAACTCCCCATATGAATCACCTGCTTGATGCACTACTTAAAGCTGACTATGACCGCCTGTTTCCTAATCTAGAGTTGGTTGAAATGAAGCTCGGTCAGGTTTTATGTGAATCTGGTGATAAGTTAAAGCATGTATATTTCCCTACAACCTCCATCGTGTCATTACTTTACGTGATGGAAAGTGGAGCTTCGGCAGAAATTGCCGTGGTTGGGAATGAGGGCATATTAGGTGTTCCTGTTTTCCTTGGTGGGGATAGCACGCTAAGTCGAGCCGTGGTGCAAAGCGCAGGTTATGGCTATCGCATGAAGGCACAACTATTGAAATGTGAGTTTAATCAATCAGGACCACTGCAGCACCTTTTACTACGCTATACCCAAGCACTCATTACACAAATGGCGCAAACCGCTGTATGTAACAGGCATCACTCTGTGGAGCAACAGCTATGTCGCTGGTTATTACTAAGTCTTGATCAGTTATCTGGTAATGAGTTAAATATGACGCAAGAATTGATTGCAAATATGCTGGGCGTACGCCGAGAAGGCGTCACGGAGGCCGCGGGTGCTCTACAAAACTTGGGATTGATTCAATATCGTCGTGGACATATCAAGGTAACGGACAGGGCCGGGTTTGAGGCAAAAAGCTGTGAATGTTACCAAGTTGTTAAAGACGAGTTTGATCGCCTACTACCAGATCTCCACAGCATCCTACACCAATCCGTTCTCCGCCCTATTCGTTAGAGTCCACTTAAAACTGGTTACTCAAGGGCTTGCTACATAGATTTAGCCGTGCTATTTCCACAACACTCTGAATCTTTCTGAATAGCTTGCCAATCAGCAATCTGCTTCTCAACATCTTCTTTAGTGGTGCCATATACTTCCTGAATCTTACCAGATAGTTGATCCCGCTTACCTGCAGTTGTGCCAATACGTTTATCTATTTCTGCTAATTCTTTTTTCTCATTTTTTCCATCTGGGGTGGCTTTTTTTGCTAACGCGTTGTAGTGGGAAAGAATCGCCAAGATAATTTCTTCACTTTGTAAATCTTGAAGAAGAATATTCAGGACCGGCACATCTAGCTTGCTTGCAAGAATTCTCGTGCCTTTATTTCCCTAGCGGTATGACCCACTATCTCCACTCCATCTCTCACCTGCTGGTGAAACTATCAAGCCGCTTAACAAGTACGTATACTTAAGTTTTAGCTTTCTGATTTGCTCGGGCTGAGTATTCTTACCTAAAGGAGCCACTAGTTATCAATATAGCTATGCCAGTCATTGTAGCAAAGTAGCCACATCAACCAATTACATACGCTATCTAAATTCAATTCCCATTCGGCCGCTTAATCCCCTTAGCTGACCTTCGAGTGTGAAGGCTCTACTTCCGGAGTCGACCCAAAGCGGAAGTAGGAACTGACTGAGTGGTCACCTAAAAGCAGTCACACCTAACTGCAATATTTTCGAAGAAAGCACCCGTTTGCTCAGATAACTGACCGCACTCAAACCGATGCATGGAGTGCTGCGGTGTAAGGATGGGTTCTTCGCTCAGCAAAGCCGTCAACCAGCAAACCTACCCCGGCAAATAAGACCAGAGCGATTCCGACCCCTTGTAATAGATCGGCAGAGGTTAAAAAGCGAAGTAATAAACCAGCAACGCCGAAAAGGCCCCAAATAGCTAGGTAGATAGGCCATGCCCTGTTGACCTTACTCATCCTTGTTAATTCTGTTGCGACAGCTGCCTGCGGATTATTTTTCAGCGCCAGCTCAAGAGCCTGCACTTGTGCTGGCGTGCGGTAGCCCACTACGGCGCCCACGGTGGTCATCAGCAATCCCATTAGAAGGAAAGGTATTGCGACACCTCGTACAAAACTGGTGGGGCTGTCGGTCATTAACCAGGCTCCGATTACAAGGCTGATCAGGCCAGCCGGGAGGATGAATACCAATGCTTCCAACTTCTCGCCTTGGAAGTAAATTTGCATGGCCTCAAGTAGCGCTATACCTGATGGTGTACTAGTCATAACAATTCCTTTCACTTACTGGTCACTCATGACCGACAGCATTTGGCCGAACCCGGACGTTCGACACAGACGACACATTTATGTCAAAAACATGATATATCACACAATTAGATATCAACTATCTAATACGGTTTCATTAGACATTGATATACCGAATAAATCAACCATAAATTACGGTTTGTAAGTTAGTTACAGCCAAGACTAAAAACCAGCGATCAACCACGGATTACGGATACCCGTATTTTCATCGGTCTTCAGTCGACCCAAAGCTGAGAGTCATAATCGACAATTTTGGTTCGCAATTCGTATTAACGTTGTAAAATTGAACGTTTAGATAGTCCCTAGGTATTCACTTTTCAATTGGAGAAAATATGGCTAATAGAACCGCAGTTATTTTGGGTGCATCAGGTTCGGTTGGACAGGCGCTACTCTCGGAAATATTGAGCTGTGGCGGTTTCGAGCAGATTCTTATTGTCGTGCGGCGGCCGCTAAATTTGCAATTAGGCGTGAAGGTAAAAGAGCTGCTAGTTCTAGATATGAATCCAAATAAACTTACTCATGCTGTTATCGACGAGTTGCGCGAACTTAGCGGGGATGTGTTTGGATTCAGCGTTTTGGGCGTAGGGGCTGACACTGCTAAGCTTTCTTTAGAAGAACACCGCACCGTCGATGTTGAACTTAATGCGGCGTTTGCCCGAGGCCTAAAGGCATCAGGGAAAGTTCAACACCTATTATTTATGTCAGCATTAGGCGCCGATCATAATGCCAAAACTACTGGCTTAGGTGTCGCGGGAATAGCACAGTACGTTCGTGTCAAAGGCGAGGCTGAATCAGCCGTTAATAATCAAGGTCCTGCATTTGTGAGCATCTTTCGACCATCAGTGATTATTGGGTCTCAGCATACGCCATGGCTACTCTCAGTTGTTGCTAGACTACTTACACCGTTTACACCAGCGAAGTTTCGCTCTATTCGAACGACGGAAATTGCCCAAGCGATGGTCGCAGCCGCATTGCACCCCCCGGAGAAAAGTGCGGTTTATCATTACACTGATATGATGACACTTATTGCTAATAGATAGCTTTCCAGACTTATATTTTCTATCAACAAAGCGCGACGTTACCTCTGCGCTGAACTTCAATAGAGCAAGCGTTCTACATTGACCGCTTCGTGCTGATTGCACTCATTGACGTTGCAAAACCATATGACTGCTTTGTCCCACTTAGGGGACATTAGCAATATTTTTCAGATCACCTTAATTGGCATGGTTCTGATAATTGTAAGTGGCTTCTTTGAAATAATTCTAGGTGGCTCATTTCACTGGAATACTCACTCGGGCACGCTTAATCTCAATAGCAGCCATTATTGTTTCGGCTTCATCATCAGTGATCTGGTGCGTTATCAGACATATTGTAGGTGTAGCATAATTTCACCGCCAGAATGATTGCAATGATTGCAATTCAAATGTTAATATGCAATCAATGATTGCACGTTAAGGAGTAAAAAATGGCTACTAATCTTGTCGTACGCAATATTGATGAAGACATTGCTTTTGCATTGAAGCAACTGGCGGCCTCTCATGGTCGCAGTGCTGAAGCTGAGCATCGTGAAATCTTACGTGCTGTTTTAACAAGACCCCACCGTCGTTCATTTACCGAGGTATTAGCGAGCATGCCTAACGTTGGTTTGGACTCAGACTTTGATTTCCGCAATAGCCAAGCCTAACCATGTATTTAGTCGATACCAATGTGGTCAGTGAGGCGCGTAAGGGTAAAAAAGCCAATGCAGGCGTACAGGAGTTCTGGGAAGAAGCTGATCCAGCCGACATCTATATTTCGGCGCAGACCATAGGCGAGATTCGACGAGGCGTAGAAAACATTCGCTATCGTGGCGATGTTAGTCAGGCCGCACAACTGGAGGCATGGTTGGATATTGTTGTCACGCAATACGCTGATCGTGTTCTGAGTTTTGATGTGGACTGCGCACAGGTTTGGGGAAGGCTGATGTCTCCACATCCACAACACCCCATCGACAAACAAATTGCAGCGATTGCGCTTATTCACAACATGACAGTGGTCACAAGAAACGTAGATGATTTTGAGCACACCGGCGTTCAAGTAGAAAATCCATTCGTTAACTCCCCTAACTAAAGCATCAGGACAAGCATGATCGCAACAACCAATATCAGTCTTAAAGTACCTTTTAACGAAAAAGACCAAGCCAAAGCACTAGGTGCGCGATGGAACGCAGAATCAAAACACTGGTATGTGCCGCAAGGCGTTGATGCAGCACTATTTGAAAAGTGGATTACTAACTCATCTTCACCAGCACCTACTCAGGCCGCTACCAAGCCAGTAGCACAAGCTGACAATATTGCCACCTCCCAGAAATCGCTTGACGAGGATATGGACGTAATCAATGCTAAATTGCGTGATGCCTATGAGATGCGTGAGATTGATGTGCTTTAACATCAGATACAAGCATTATTGAACGACGGCTTTAGCACGTCATAATTTATTAATATCATTCAGTATTAAGCGATCCATTACTCTTGTAAAATTTCACTCATCTAAGTAAATAATCCATTAATGATTACATCATGTCACTAAAAATCGGTCGTAATGATCCATGCCCATGTGGGAGTGGTAAAAAATATAAACAATGCTGCGCGCTTGCACAACAAGCCGGTACGGTTGTAAAGAAAGGCCACGATGGCGCCATTGAACGCGCCGTAGCTTGGCTTAACACCCATCACAGGAAAGCCATCTCACGTGCAATCGACATCATGCTGTTTGAAGGGTTAAGCGAGAATGACCAAGACAAGATCAATGCATTGGATAATGAAACCTGGCAAGGTATTCAAATCAATGCAAATGAGTGGTTGCTTGCTGAAGGTCTGATTCAAGTTAAAAATGAAGAGAAACGTGTCGTTGATGTATTGCTTGGCATAGGAGGTCCGCTTTTCACGATTGAACAGCGTCAATGGATTCAACAGTTATCAGAACAACCCATGCGCTTATATGATGTCACGGATGTTATTCCCAATCAGCAGATGACCTTATGTGACGCCTTAGACACCAGTGCCACCCCAATCATTGTGAAAGAACGCGCTGGCAGCCAGGTTTCACTCATTGGATCAATCATTGGCGCCAGGCTCATGCCGGTAGATGATCACTATGAATTATCTGGTAGTGTATATGCATTTAGTCGTTTCATGGGTGCAACAGTGCTCAACATCATTCACAAAGATGCAGCAATATCAGCACAGCAGCCGATAGCTCAACAAGTATTCATCAGTTTTATTATCCGTCGCAAATGGTTAGAGCAGTTCATCAAACCCATGGCAATGCCAGCGATGATGGATGCACAGTCTGGCAATCCCTTGTTATTCATCACTGATCATTATCGCGTGAGGGATTGGGATGCTTTAAGCCAAATTCTAGCCAGTAAAAAAGATATTGAAGGTGACCGTATTGGCGGCTGGAGTCGCTTAAAGAAATATCCTGACGGCCTGACGCGCAGTACATCGTCCATCAACATTAGTGACAGTCCCAATCAAATTGAGCTGTTTCATAAAACTCAGGCAGAAGCCGACAAAGGCCGCAAGTGGTTTGATAAATTAGCAAGTGATGCTGTTGAATTTACGGGACGTGAGATATCAGACCCAATGGGCATGCTGAAAGATATGCCTGCTGGTAAAGCCAAAAAATCGACCTCTGCTAAATCATTGCCGAACAAAGCAAAAGAAAACGTGGGCCTGCATCCCGATATCATCGCGAATCTCATTGAACAACGTATTCATCACCTCTATGCCAATTGGCCGGATGAACCAATTCCAGCATTGGATGGCAAAACACCGGGAGAGGCTATCACCACAGCCTCTGGACTTGAGCGTGTAAAAGGTTTGATTAGAAGCTATGAGGAAGGTGAAGAAGCTCAGGCATTGGAACAAGGTCGACGCGAGATTTCATATGCATTTTTATGGCGTTCGATTGGGTTGAAACCTGATTAACGCGTTACTGGCGATCAATGAGTGCTGCAAGTTTGACCAGGGGATGTTCGAGATTGATGAGCTCGGTGAGCAGTTGTGCAAACAACTCACCGGAGGTGGGTAACTGATGTTTTGGGCCCATAAAAACACGCTGAAATTTGCAAGAAATCAAAGCGTTATTATCGCATTTATGGGAAATTTACACCACGGAAATTTAGCCATTATGCAATAAAATCAATTGGTTGTGAGTTGTTCAGGGGCGACTAAGTAATAATGAAAACGGGCGCCTAAGCGCCCTTTGCTATTGGTATCACTGGCTACGTTTTGCTTTACGCTAATCCCAAGGTGTAACAGGATTATACCTTTACCACTTAATCGCTTTACCATCATAAGCAATAAACTGACCTGTAGTATTTAGCGTTAAGTTCTCTATTACACGACGCAGACCAGATACGCTTGTTTTCGTGTCAATCAATGCGTTAGGCCCACCCATTTCAGTGAGCACCCAACCAGGATGTAATGTTACTACTGAGATGCCAAAGGGTTTCAAGTCAATAGAAAGACTCTTCATCACCATGTTTGCAGCAACCTTACTGCTGCGATAGATATAACTGCCACCGCGGGAATTGTCATCAATACTACCCATTTTGCTAGACATGGTTGCAATCTTTTTAAGCCGACTCTTCGCCACATGCGATGTAAAAGCTTCTGCCATTTTTAATGGCGCCATGCTGTTTACTTTAAATGCATCTAGCCAATCATTAGTATCGACATTACCCATTGAGCCATCAGGATAAATGCCGGCGTTGTTGATTAGCACATCAATTTCCTCATCTCTGAGCTGTAAGGCCAGCGCGTCAATTTGTTTAAAATCCGCAACATCTAGAGATAATATTTGAATATTGGAATGTAGTTTCGCGAGCGCCTGCAAATCAGTTGCATGCTCTGGATCACGGCAGCATGCAAACACGCGCCAACCTTCTTGAACGTACTGCTTAACAAACTCCAATCCGATGCCACGGTTCGTGCCGGTGATTAATACTTGGTAGGTTCCAGTCATAAAAATACTTCCTATAATTTCTTGCTAATTATTAACGCATTATTATATTGCATAATGTGAATCACCCAAGAAAATACCATTTAATGGTATGAATAAGGTGATGTTGTTTTGAGTTGAGAAAGTATTTTTTGACTTACGCTTTTATCCCCCATTACCTCACAAATATAAGCAGACACTGATGAACTGACACATCATCAATTCCAGCACATCCTTAATGATGTTCTGGTTTTTTCATTTCCAAGATCATCTACTATTCCCGTCAACATTGCTTTGCCGTCTTTATGCCCTGCTGGCGTGCTAAAAGCCACTCACTTCAATTAAGTTTGCTTGGCAAGTCTATCATCCTATTCAACGCTTCCTCAATATAGCCGCCATTCTCACCTGGTTATAGTGTAAAATTTACCAGTTAAAAAACCATTCATTGACGTATATTAATTTTGCTTAATAAGCCTTTCATCGGAATTAAAGAATCTAAGCTACTTCCCTGGATGCTAGCCGTCGTCGTGATGTTAACGGGTGTCGCTATCACGCATCATTTATGGCGTAGTGCTCAGCATGAGAATGCTAAAAAATTGCATGTAGCGTTAGAGGCTTCTGCAGATGTCGCTACCAATAACATAGCCAGCCGTTTTGATGCTATTTTTACGATTATGCGCGGTGTCAAAGGGTTTGTGGATGGCTCTGCGCATGTTGATCCGGAAGAGTTTCATCGCTATGTGGAGGCTCTAAAACTTGACCAACGTTATGGTCTAAGAGGAATCGCTCTTATTGAGCTCATCTTACACGCTGAAAAAGACCGCCATATAGCGCATATGCATAGCCAGGGGTTTTCTGATTATGTCATTAAACCTGAGGGTGCTCGTACACAATATGCCCCGATTACACTGATTGAGCCGCTGGATGAGGACAACATTAAAGCAATTGGTTTAGATGTGTTCACAGTTGGTTCTGCCTTTCAGGCAATGGAGTTGTCCAGAGATTTAAATCAGCCAAGACTATCCTCTCGCCTGAGGTTAATACAGGATGCTGATAATGCTGACCAATACGCTTTTGTGGTTTACCTCCCGATTTATAAAGAAACCAGTCCGTTAGAAACATTAGCCGCCAGACGTAATGCGATTACAGGCTGGGTGGACGTGCCTTTTCGCATCAATGACTTCATGGCTGGTCTGGCTGGCCAAATTGACACGGATGTCAATATTGAAATCCATCAAGGTGAACCGCCGTTTACAGCACAATCTTTATTGTTTCATTCTGAAAAATTTTCAAATAAACCCGGGCTAGAAAAAAACGGATTATCAAGTGAACGTAGATTAGAGGTTGGCGGTAGCCAGTGGACACTACGATTTAATAGCACCCCTGCCTTTGAGGCGCGATTACTAGCTTTGGATAAGTCTTTACAATTAGCAGGTTTAGGCTTGGCAATTACATTATTGTTAAGTTTGCTTACCTGGTTTTTAGTCAAGCAGAAACAGTATGCCGAGGGGCGCTATCAGACATTATTTGAACAGGCAGGCGATGGCGTTCTGATATTAAACCATCAGCATCAGTTTATTGACGCCAACAATGCGGCTCTGGATTTATTAGGATATAGCTACCATGAGTTAATGCAAATGCAGCTGTCAGAAGTTTTGTCGCATGACACTCAATTTGAACCACACCCTACACCCACTCCATCAGAAACTTCACTGTTAGAAGAGTGGAATTTCCTATGCAAAAACGGCACAGATCTGGCTACAGAAGTAAGCTGCAGAAACCTTGTGAATAATAAAGGTTATTTTGTCATCATTCGCGATCTGACCGAGCGCAAACAGGCTGAGCAGAAAGTGCAGCGTTTGACGCATTTATATCAGGCACTGAGCGAGATTAACCAGGCAATTGTGCGCATGGCGGATGAACGTGATTTATTTCCGCTGGTTTGCCGCTGTGCGGTTGATTTTGGCGGAATGAAAATGGCCTGGATTGGCCAGTTAGAGCCAGCCAGTCAGCGTATATTGCCGGTCGCGGCGTATGGCAACGGTGTTGATTATGTCAATAATCTCAACATCACGACAGACGCATCTGTGCCTGAGGGCAGAGGCCCGACAGGCACTGCGTTGCGTGAAAATCATATTGTGATCATTAATGACTATAAGCAGGATGAAATGACGCTGCTATGGCATGAGAAGGTGAAAAGCTACAACTGGAATGCTGCAGCGGCCTTTCCTATTCAGCGCAATCATAAGCCATTCGCGGTCATGAATATTTACAATGACGTTGTCGATGCCTTTGATGATGAAGCGATTACATTATTCAAAGAAATAACAAGTGACATTAGCTTTGCTTTGGATAACTTTGATCGGGCAACCAAGCATAAACAATTAAGCAATGATTTAAAAGACACGCATGAGCAGGTGCAGTTTTTGAGTAATTTCGACCCGTTAACCAAACTACCCAACCGCAGCCTGTTGGCAGACCGCAGTGAGTCAGTGCTGGCTATGGCCAAACGCACTCAAAGCCATGCCGTGCTCATGTACCTTGACCTTGACCGTTTTAAAATTGTAAATGAATCATTGGGCCCCACAGCTGGCGATCAGCTGCTTAAAGCACTTTCAACGCGTCTGCAGGACGCAATCAAACCTGAAGACACGCTCAGCCGCCAAGGTGGTGATGAATTTGTGTTGCTACTCCCTCATTGTGATGCAGAGGCTGCGGCACATATTGCACAGAACCTGTTAAACACTATTTCCCGACCGTTTAACCATGATGGCCAGCGCATCACAATGACTGCCAGCATCGGTATTGCCGAGTATCCACAGGATGGTAAAACCTTCGAGCAGCTATCACAGTCTGCCGATGCTGCATTATTTAGAGCCAAGAAAGCCGGCCGCAATAATTTTCAATTTTTTGCACAGCAGATGCATGAACAAGCCAACGAAATGCTGCAAATTGAAAATGATTTGCGGCATGCCTTGGAAAATAACGAGTTAATCTTACATTACCAGCCACAATTTGATGCAAAAACCTCAAACATGATAGGGATGGAAGCGCTTATTCGCTGGCAGCACCCTCAAAAAGGGCTCATTCCCCCCAATCGTTTTATTCCGATTGCCGAGGAAAGCGGGCTGATTGCAGAAATCGGTGACTGGGTACTTCTCACCGCATTGCAGCAATTAGCATTATGGCAAGCACAAGGGCTTGCCATCGTGCCGGTGGCAGTCAATCTATCCGTCGTGCAATTCAGGCAAGATACACTCTACTTGAGCGTAAGCCAAGCACTGCGCACTACCAAGCTGGCGCCAGACATGCTCGAACTGGAGATGACCGAAGGTATAGCGATGGAAGACTCACAGCGCACGATAGACGTATTAAATGAACTCGACCAGTTAGGCGTCAGGCTCTCGATAGATGATTTTGGTACAGGTTATTCTTCACTCAGTTATTTAAAGCGTTTCAAAATTGACAAACTCAAGATTGACCAGTCATTCATACATGATTTAAGAAACAATGCCGAAGATGCAGCCATTGTCATTGCTATCATCGGCATGGCTAAAAGCCTCGGCTTCAAAACCATTGCTGAGGGCGTCGAAACCCAGGATCAACTGACTTTTCTGAAACAAAATGGTTGTGACGAGATTCAAGGTTACTTCTTCAGTAAACCGTTGCCTGCAGAAGAACTTCTGCCACTACTGCTTGCACAAAGCAATTAGTCGCTAGTCAAGTTAATGATAGATTAAAGATGAGCATTACATTAATTTTGATGTTTTTATCACTAGGGGCTGTTGTCGGCTTAATGGCAGGCTTGTTGGGCATTGGCGGTGGCGGCATATTAGTCCCTGTGCTCACCACCATTTTTTTAAGTCAGCATGTGCCGATTGAAAGTGTCGTACATATTGCACTGGGTACATCCATGGCATGCATCGCATTTACATCATTTGCCAGCTTTCGAGCGCATCATGCCAATGGTGCAGTGGATTGGTCTTTCGTGAAATACATGGCGCCAGGTATCGTCATCGGCACTTTTGCTGCAACATTCATAGCAGCCATGGTGAGCTTTAAAGTTCTAGCAATATTTTTTTCCTGTTTTATGGCCTATGTTTCCGTACAAATGCTGTTTAAATTGCAGGCCACGCCAAATTCAAAGATACACTTTACCGCTCAAAATATGGCGCATCGATTTGAGCTGTTGATCGCTTCTTTAATCATAGGTGCAATATCAGCCTTGGTGTCTATCGGGGGTGGCTCGCTCACTGTGCCTTATTTAAGCTGGCGTGGCATCGATATCAAAAAAGCAATTGGCACCTCGGCTGCGGTCGGCTTTCCATTATCTGTGGCTGGCAGTCTGGGTTATTTGCTTAACGGCTGGTCGCAGGCGGAATCAAACATCCCCTTTGTATTCGGATTTATTCATCCGCCAGCGGTTTTTCTGATTGCGATGGCGAGCGTTTTGACTGCGCCTGTCGGCGCAAATCTCACAAAAAAACTCCCCGTAAACACCATTAAGAAAATATTTGCCTTACTACTTTTCATGTTGAGCCTAAAAATGTTAATGAGTCTGGATTTATTGTCAGTAACCAGCCTGTGACCCGGTGAAGATGGCGCAATATCACTTATAATTGAGCTCCATACAAAAAATTGTTTTGTGAGTATCGTTAACTAAAGCCCGCATGCGTAACCACTATCAAATTATTATTGTCGGCGCAGGCCCTAGTGGACTTTCTGCGGCAGCACGTGCTGCAGAGCAGAAGTTATCTTATCTGTTGCTAGAGGCCTCTGAGGCCCCAGCCAACACAATTCGTAATTACCAGCGCCGTAAATTGGTGATGGCGGAACCTCGCGGCCTTCCCTTGCGCAGTCCGCTGCCTTTTTCTGCATCCCTGCGTGAGAACATACTCGCAACTTGGGAAAAGGTCATCGTTGATTACAAAATCAACGTGCGTTATGGTGCCAAGGTAACAGGCATTAGCAGCAAAGTCCCCAGAAAAAATTCTGGCAGGCTGCAAGTGACACTGAGTGATGGCAGCATCTTATCGGCAGATAATGTTGTGCTGGCAATCGGTGTACAAGGTAATTTGCGCAAACTAGATATCCCAGGCGGCGATTTGCCGCAGATTCAATATCAGCTGGATGATCCTGATGCTTACCATAATGAAACTATCGTCGTGGTCGGTGGTGGTGACACAGGCGTAGAAAATGCATTGGCACTGACGCCGCATAACCAGGTAATCATTCTAAACCGCGCAGAAGATTTTAGTAACTGTAAAGAAAACAACTTAATCCAGCTCACTGAAGCTAAGCAGAAAAACACCCTCGATTGGCTGCTGCAAACCCGCCCGATTTCAATCGAGGCCAATGCAGATGGTGAATTCCCCATTACTTTATTTGCAGATACGCCCAAAGGCGTTGAACGCATCCCCTGCCACCGTGTTATTGCGCGCTTGGGGGCACTGCCCTCCCGCCCCTTGCTTGAGAGCTTTGGCATCGCGTTCCCTACCGCCGATTTGGCCGCACTCCCGGTGCTCAGTTCGCAATACGAGTCTAACGTACCGGGTTTATATATCATAGGCGCGCTTGCTGGTTACCCTTTGATTAAACAAGGCATTAATCAGGGCTATGAAGTCATCGAGCACATTCTCGGCAACCCGGTTGAGGCTGCCGATACGGCGCTATTGCGTGAGAAATTTGCCAGCTTTTGCTCCGACCGCAGCATTGAGGATGTGTTAGATAAAATCAAGCGTAGCGTACCTTTGCTCAGGCTGCTCAATACTCTGCAACTCAGGGAATTGATATTGGAAAGCAATATTTTATTGCCGGCGCCTGATGATATTATTTTTGAGCGTAACGATTACAGCACCTCGTTCTTTTTTGTCATTGAGGGTGAACTGGAAATGCTCATCGATGAAGATGATATTCCGGACGACACCTTTAGAAGCGGCGAATTCTTTGGTGAAATGGGATTGCTCTCCGGCCGCCGCCGCATTGCAACGGTGCGCGCAAAAACGCATTGCGCCCTCATTGAAACCCCAAGACGCTTCATGCTCAAGCTGATTAATTCAGTGCAGGCAATGCGTAAAGCGCTTGATGACGTGGCGATTAAACGTGTGATTCATGCCTGCATCGGGCTTACACTCAGTAAGGATGACCTCGACAATCTTGCCCAAAATGCAATCATCAAAGAATTCTCTGCAGGTGAAGTGTTATTCCGCGAGGGGGATGCTGCCGATGGCCTGTATCTGATACGGCGCGGCTCTGTCACTGTCTCACGCATAATGGCTGGACGTGAGGTGGTATTGTTTTATGTAGCTGCGGGTAATTATGTGGGGGAAATGTCACTTATTTCAGGTGAGCCCAGATACGCCACCGTAACCGCCGCCATTGCAACAGAAGCGATTTTGATTGATACTGCGCGCATGCAGGACATCATCGCGCGCAACCCTGAGGTGCGTTCCACCCTCGATGCGCGTTATTTGCAGCACTTGCAGGAGCAGGAAAAGCGCCAGCAGATAGAGTCATCATCAGAAAGCAATAACAGGTTTTCGGCACAATCTTCGCAATCGAGCCTGATCTCGTTTTTGATACAGCAGGGGGTGGGCGAAGCTACCGATGTGCTGCTGATTGATGAATCCCTCTGTGTGCGCTGTAATCATTGCGAGCAGGCCTGTGCAGACACGCATGGCGGCACTTCGCGTCTAGACCGCGACACCGGTCCAATTTATGCCAATATTCGTGTGCCTACGTCGTGTCGTCACTGCGAGCATCCACATTGCATGAAAGATTGTCCGCCCGATGCTATCCATCGTGCGCCGCATGGTGAGGTATATATCGATGACAGTTGCATAGGCTGTGGCAATTGCCAGCAGAACTGCCCTTATGATGTTATTCAAATGGCAGTCATTCAAGATCAGCCTGAACAAAGTTTATGGCAAATGCTGCTGGGTATTAAGCCTAAGCAGGCGCCAGCAAAAAATGCCAGCAAAGTGGCTGTTAAGTGCGACATGTGTAAAGATATTGCCGATGGCCCGTTGTGCGTACGAGCGTGCCCGGTGGGAGCGGCATTGCGTGTCAACCCGGAACAGCTGTTAGGTTACGCCAGCGGCAATACAGATGAGCCCAGCCTGCTCGGCGTTAATGAAGACTAGCTAACCTAAAGGCCAGAAAGAATCATTCATGCAGCATAGCAATATCTTTGACTATAAAAACTATCGCTATTTCAAGTTGGCAGTGATTGTCATTCTGATTGCCTTTGCCGCTTTTCTTGTCTTTGAGCCTACCGTGGGTCACTATGGGGGCAGTTGGTACGGCTACACGTTAGGTACTATTTCCGCATTGATGGTGCTGTGGATGACATGGTACGGCATTCGCAAACGTCGTTATCGCGGTACAGGCGCAACGCAAGGCTGGCTGTCGGCACATATCTACCTGGGTACCGCATTAACCGTACTGGTCACATTGCATAGTGGATTTAATTTTGGCTTTAACGTGCACACTATTGCGTATGGATTCTTACTGATTGTGGTCGCTAGTGGTTTTTTTGGCAACTACACCTACATGATCTATCCGCGCCAGATGACAGAAAATATGGGAGAAGAAAGCCTGGATGGCGTTTTGCTGCGAATCGCCGAAGCTGATAAGTTAGCCCGTCAAATCGCCCTTCTCATGCCTGATGATATTAACAATACCGTATTGCGCGCCTGTCGTGAAACATCAATCGGCCTGGGGCTCCTGGATCAGTTGCGAGGTTTTCAGCCCGACTGCCCTTCGGCAATGGCTGTGAAAGAGCTAACAGCCCTGGGCAGCCAGGTGTCTGCAGATCAGCGCAAGCTCTACCGTGAACTATATTCCATCATGGTGCGCCGTGAGTCACTGGTCAGGCGAGCAAGGCAAGATTTAATGTATCGCGCACGTTTAGGCATATGGCTCTATCTGCATGTGCCTTTTACCGTCGCATTGTTAGTGGCTATGGCTGCACATATTATTTCTGTCTTTGTCTATTGGTAAAGTGAGCATGATGCGAAGCACAGCGCCCCGCATAAAATCTAACCCACTGAAAACGCTCAATGATTAATTGTTTACTTATAAAAATAACACAAAATTCTCGCGGCATTCCCGCGCGCAGTTACCGCACGCTCAGCTCGACTGAGCTCACTATCGGCCGCGGCACCGAAAGCAGTATACACTTGGCTGACCCGCGCATTGCCATGCACCATGCCGTCATCAAGGAGTTAGATGACGGGCAGATATATTTAGTCAGCGTCAATGGTGAACTTGAGGTGAATGGCGCAATATTACAGAACATTGCGTTAAGTCAGGGCAAGCAGGTCATGATTGGGCCTTATCAGCTCAATGTAGAACCTGCACCGCCGGATGTGAACCTCTCGATTTCATTAATGCTCGCCAACCAGCTGCCCGATGACTACCAGGACCTTAAGACACGCACACATGCCCCTTTGCCAAAAGCATTTGAAGTTAAATGGCATTTGTCAGTATGGCTTGCCGCGCTGGTTGCACTGATATTTCTAGTGCTGCCTCTCATGCAAAACCTCATACCTGAGCTACACACAAAAATGGCTGAACTCCCCTACGGCTTTGACCGCGTGTGGAGTCCCGGGCGTATGTCAGCATCGCATCGTCAATTTGGTTCGCAATGTGTGAATTGCCACCAAACCCCATTTGAAAAAGTCACAGATAAAGCCTGCATGACATGCCATCAGGATATTGCACCGCATCTTGCCGACCCGGACTTGCAGGCGCGCGCCTTAAAGGCAGCACACCGCTTTATCGGCAGCATGCGCTGTGCAGAGTGCCACCAGGAGCATAAATCGCCGCATCCGCTCGCCAAGCAGGATAATGCCATGTGCATTAAGTGCCACGGAAAAATCAAAGACATCAACCACGAAAGCACCTTGCCTAACATCACTGACTTCGAGAAAAAACACCCTGAATTCAAGCTTAGCATCAAAACCGGCCCCAACCCAACGGATATAGAACGCATTGCACAATCAGATAAAGCACGCGCGGTTGAACAATCTGGACTGATTTTTCCGCATGATCAACATGTAGGCAAAGTGCAAGGACCCAATGGCATGATGGACGTGCGCGAACTCAGCTGCACCAGTTGCCACCAACCCGAAGGCAAGAAAATGCGATTTAAGCCATTATCCTTTAAAACAAACTGCATCACTTGCCATGCCAACCTGCTGGAACTGGGTGATAAAGAAAATCCACTTAAGGTACCTCATGGTAATGAGCAACAAGTATTTAATACATTAAAGCTCTACGCGCCTAAAGCGTTTGACCGCTACTCGGATAGCCTGAAAGAAAACGGTTGCGCCTACTGCCATGAAATTGAAAAAAACCCGCAGAAAGAAGGCCTTACATGGCGCATTATGCCACTGTGGCTCAATGTTGACTGGTTCACCAAAGCACAATTCAACCACGCGGCACACCGCACACAGCAGTGCACATCCTGTCACAAGATTGAAGACTCACAATCAAGTGCTGATATTGCAATCCCGGATAAACAGTCTTGCCTGTTATGCCACTCAGGAAACAAACCTAAGCATAAGCGCATCGCCAGCAACTGCATGTCTTGTCACAACTTTCATCAGGCACACCAGGGCCTCAGTTTGTTGACGGGCGCAATTGTTGAAAGTAAAGACGTGGATGTTTTACTCTCAATTCCTGACGCTGATTCACCTTAACCAACATGACCAATCAAAAAGTAGACATATTAGTTGTTGGCAGCGGCATCATGAGTGCCACACTCGCCACCTTACTCAATGCCCTGGATCCAAAGCTAAGTATCCGTATGGTAGAGCGACTCACACGTGTCGCGGCTGAAAGTACAGACGCCTGGAATAATGCGGGCACAGGTCATGCCGGTTATTGCGAATTGAATTACACCCCCATAAATGCCGATGGGGAAATTGAGATTAATCGCGCATTGGCGATCAACGCCTCATTTGAGATCTCGCTTCAATTATGGTCATCCTTAGTCGAGCAGAGCATATTGCCGGCGCCGGAGCATTTCATTAATCCCACACCGCATTTAAGTTTTGTTTGGGGTGAAGACAATGTCGCGTTCCTTAAAAAACGCTATCAATTGCTCAAGGCGCATCACCTATTTGCAGATATGGAATTTAGTGACGATTTCAACACGCTAAAACAATGGATGCCGCTCATGATGAATGCGCGGGATACAAAGCAAAAGGTAGCCGCAACCAGGGTTGCCTATGGCACTGATATTGATTTTGGCAGCCTGACACGCAGCCTAGTCGAGCATTTATCATCACAAGCGCAATTTAAACTCGATCTGCATACTGAAGTTAAAAAATTAAAGCAGCTTGAAAATGGCCATTGGCAAGTCACTTTTCTTAACAAACAAACCAAAAAAACCACACAGTTAGAGGCTGGTTTTGTATTTTTAGGTGCAGGTGGTGGCGCTCTCAAATTACTGCAAAAATCGGGTATTCCTGAAAGTAAAGGCTATGGCGGTTTTCCGGTGAGCGGTCAATGGCTGGTGTGCCATGATCCGGCAATCATTAACCAGCATCACTGCAAAGTCTATGGCAAGGCTGCCATCGGCGCTCCGCCCATGTCTGTTCCGCATTTGGATACAAGAGTCATTCATGGCCAAAAGGCCCTGCTGTATGGCCCGTATGCAGGCTTTACAACTAAATTTCTAAAACAAGGCTCATTTTTGGATTTGCTGCAATCAGTTGCGCTACACAATCTTAAACCCATGTTAAGCGTGGCACGCTATCATGGTGATTTAACACGTTACCTGATTGGGGAGGCCATGCAATCTCCCGCCGCACGTCTGCAAACGCTACGCCAGTATTACCCTGAGGCCAAGGCGAATGACTGGGCATTGGCGCACGCAGGTAAACGTGTGCAAATTATCAAGAAATGCAGCCAAAAAGGCGGCAGGCTTGAATTTGGCACTGAAGTCGTCACGTCACATAACGGCAACATTGCGGCATTATTAGGTGCCTCTCCAGGGGCTTCTGTTTCGGTGCAGGCTATGCTTAGTGTCATTGAACGCTGCTTTAAACAACAACTGCAAACACAAGACTGGCAGCAAAAACTAAAAACATTAATCCCTAGCTATGGTGAATCGCTGATAGATAACAAGCAACTATCGTCAACTGTTAGAAAAAGAAATCTGGCAACACTAAAGCTAGGCACGTGACCTTAAAACCAGCTTACTCTGCTGCTGGCTGATGTGGTTTATAACGACGCCAATGCGCGCTGGCGCCGCACTTCATACAGGCAAATGCCGCTGGCAACACTCACGTTAAGACTTTCAACACTGCCGAACATGGGGATAGTCATCAAGGCATCACATGTTTCTGCTGTTAAGCGGCGCATACCATCACCTTCAGCCCCCAATACAACCGCAATTGGCCCTTCAAGTTTGGTGTTGAGCAAGGTGGCTGGTGCATCCATCGTGGTGCCCACTACAAACACTCCCGCCTCTTTTAATTCACGAATCGTTCTTGCCAGATTTGTGACTGCGATAAAGGGCACGGTTTCAGCGGCGCCACAGGCCACCTTGCGCACGGTGGCATTCAGGCCCACCGCACGGTCTTTTGGCGCAATGACTGCGTGCACGCCCATGGCGTCGGCCACACGCAGGCAGGCACCCAGATTATGCGGGTCTTCTACCCCATCTAAAATCAAAAAGAATGCTGGTTCAGTTAAATCAGACTCTAAAATATCGTGTATATCTTTGTACGGGATAGGCGTATCAACCACGCGTGCCAGCACCCCTTGATGGCGGCCATTCATGCCCGCCATGCCATCTAAACGGCTACGCTCCACCTGCATCACGCGCACACCTGCAGACTCTGCAATGGTTAGCAAATCTTTCATTCGGGCATCTACGCGGTCACGGTCAATTAAAATTTCCTGCACGCTTGCACTATGCTGGCGCAAACGGCTTAGTACAGCATGAAAGCCAAATAGGATACGGGCATCACTCATTATTTCACCTTACGTCTTGTTGTTTTTTTGGCGGCCTTATGTGGTTTGGTCGCTTGTTTTACGGATGTTGATTTAGTTGCGGCAGGTAATGTTAAAGTTTTACCCTTGGCTTTAGCGGTTTTAGGTTTTGATCCCAAACCTCTTTCAAAGCTAGTGGTTTCAAATTTATCCGCCTCAAATTGAGGGGCGGATTTTACATGAGTTTTGCTAGTTGTGCTTGCTTTGACTGTGATTGGCATATCATTATTTTTAACTTTAGATTTATTCTCTAAATCATTGTTTTTATTAACCAATGTGAAATCAATTTTTGTGGTTTCGAGATCCACACGTGTTACTTTAATTGTCAGTCTCTCACCCAAACGATAGCGCACCCCTGTACGTTCGCCCGCCATTTCATGACGTGCCTTATCATAATGGAAATAATCATTGCCCAATTCTGTCACATGCAATAGGCCTTCTACATAAACGCCATCAAGCGCTACAAACAAGCCGAAACTGGTAACGCCGGCCACTGTACCTTCAAACTCCTCGCCAATCTTATCCTGCATGTAAAAACATTTTAGCCAGTTGGTAACGTCGCGTGTCGCATCGTCAGCTCTGCGCTCGGTCATCGAGCATTGTTCCCCCAAGCTATGCCAATCCCCTGCTTTATAACGCTCGCCTTTAAGCACCGCTTTAATAGCGCGATGTATCAGCAAATCAGGATAGCGGCGTATGGGCGAAGTAAAATGTGTATAAGCTTCATATGCCAAACCAAAATGACCAACGTTATCGGGGCTATACACAGCCTGCTGCATTGAACGCAGTAGTACGGTTTGCAATAACTGCGCGTCAGGGCGGTCTTTTATGCGCGCGAGCAGTTTACCGTAGTCTTTAGCATGCGGCGAATCCCCTCCGCCCACACCAAAGCCAAACTCCCCCATAAATGTACGCAAAAGTTCCAGTTTTTCTGGGGTTGGGCCTTCATGGATACGATACAAGGCAGGATGCTCATGCTTTTGTAAGAACTCAGCAGAGCAGACATTGGCTGCCAGCATGCATTCCTCAATCAGTTTATGCGCTTCGTTGCGTGTACTGGGCTCTATGCGTTCAATTTTGCCGTAATCATTAAAAATCATGATCGTTTCAGATGACTCAAACTCAATCGCACCGCGCTTTTCTCGTTGTGCTTGCAGCAGCTGATATACGCTATATAGATGATTTAAATGCGGTTTTAACCAGGTATATTCTTGTGCCAGATTGCCTTGTGGATTCTGCAGAATGTCATACACCTGCGTGTAAGTCATGCGTGCCTTTGAACGCATCACAGACGGATAAAACTTGTATTGCTTCACGATGCCTGCGCCATCTAGCTGCATATCACAAATCATGCACAAGCGCTCTACATCAGGGTTAAGCGAACACAGTCCGTTAGACAGCGCCTCCGGTAGCATCGGAATCACACGGCGCGGAAAATACACCGAGTTACCACGTTCGATTGCGCCTTTATCCAGGGCATCTCCAGGCTTCACATAAAAACTCACGTCAGCAATCGCCACCACCAAACGCCAGCCTTTACCTTGCGGCTCAGCAAATACCGCATCGTCAAAATCACGCGCGGTTTCACCGTCTATCGTAATCAGCGGCATTTCCCTGCAATCGATACGGCCTTGATAATCTGCCGGCTGCACTAGCTTAGGATACGACTCTGCAAGCTTGATGGCTTCAGCACTAAACTCATAAGGTAAATTATGTTTACGCAACGCGATTTCAATTTCCATGCCACTGTCAGCATAATTACCGAGAATTTCGGTAACCTCACCCATTGGCTGTGCATGACTTGAGGGCTGCGCGGTCAGCTTCACCATCACCACCTGGCCAGGCTTTGCGCCCTTATCCAAATGATAGGGAATTAATATATCCAGATTAATGCGCTTATCTTCGGCAGCGACAATGGTTACGCCTGCACTTTGAATCACACGTCCGACCAATTGCTGTGTACGGCGCTCTAATACTTCAACAATCTTGCCCTCAGGACGCCCTCTTCGATCTAAGCCACTTACACGCACCATGGCACGGTCACCATGCATCACTTGCGACATTTCTTTCGGGCTCAAAAATAAATCTTCACCATGGGTTTTGGTCTTGTCGTCGGGAATCAAAAAACCAAAGCCATCAGGATGGCCTTGTACCACACCGGCGATCAAATCCAGTTTATCAACGATACATAGCGCACCTTTCCGATTCTTAATAATCTGCCCGTCACGTTCCATGGCATTCAGGCGTTTATTAAACACATCACGTTCCTGGTCGCTGATATCCAGAAAAAGATAAAGCTGTTCAACGCTGAGAGGAATACCTTGCTCCGCCATTGTTGATAAAATCAACTCCCGACTAGGCAACGGCGTTTCGTAGCGACTCGCTTCGCGCGCCGCATGTGGGTCATTATTTCTTTTAGTTTTATTACTATTTTTGTGTTTTGTCATTGACAAATATAACCTTTAATATAAAATTCAACGCCTTGATTAGCTTGTAAAGTTAATAAGCCCAGATGGCGGAATTGGTAGACGCGCTAGTTTCAGGTACTAGTATCGAAAGATGTGGAGATTCGAGTTCTCTTCTGGGCACCACTGCTAAGTCCTAAAAAGTACAGCAACATTTAACTTACCCATAAAAATCAACAAGTTAATCAATATAAAAATCCTGTACCATCCAGAGAAATCCAATAGAATCCTAATTATTTGGGGGCATATTTAATGATACAATTAATACGCCCTAACCCTTTACCAAATGATTATGAGCCTAACCCCTTATTGAGTGTCAGCACTTTCAGGCTCTTCACAAGGCCAGCAAAAAAGGCAGATACCGATGGATTATACTTGGAAATCGTACCTAACGGCTCAAAATACTGGCGATTCAAATATCGCTTTGAAATAAACAAATTGAATATTAACATGCTATGGGCACGTTAAACTCAGATTTTCCATTAGGCGATTTCACACCTACTTGAATGTCAACTTGGCCATTCTGCATCTTTTTCGTGCAAAAAATCCATCAAACTTTTCGGCGCTGCCACTTTTAGCAACATTTGCCAACTTGTTAGCTTTAGTGTGCATTATCAGCGAAGCCGGATGGTGTTGAAGCATTGCAAATTGGAAGTGCGTGACTGTCTAGTAAAGCGGTTGACGTCCAGTCATGAAATGATGGCCAGACAGGTCAGACCGTAAGGAACTTAACCAGTAAGTTGCATAACACCGAGAGTGCGTCCTAATAATCTGGCCTTACGCAGCAAATTCTATCAAGGATAGAAGCCATGCGCTTCACATAAAATCTGGAGGTAAGGCTGCAATCTTTAACCTACTCAAAATCATCAAATGAAACCTTGCCAATATGGGCTTCCATGTATGGGAAATCTGAGTTAAACATACCTATCTGCACTCACCACAGCCTTTTTCAGACTTGAGATTGGGCTCTTTTCAAGCGTTCTAGAGATTCATTTCAGATGTCTTTACTTGCGTATTATCGTTGATAGTTTCAGCCAGAATTACATTCAACTTCAACTTTTGCTCTTCTGTAAAATGAGTGCCCTGGTTAATCATCGCTGAGATGCTTTTCAAATCATTAAGTGCACTTTCAGGTAAACCCAGGCTTTCAGGTGAGCCTTGAGATTGCTGTGCCGCATGTTTACTCCATGGGTATTCTCGATGATTGCTTGGGCTTGGTTCCGGATATCCCTTTTCTACACCTGGCATGTTCTTGCCTGTGACTTTCCAATCAGCGCCTGCGATTCCCGTATCCAAGTCGGGGTCAAGTATATTATAGGAAATCCTTTGCGTACGAGGAGGATCTTCTGCCAATTGAAACTGATTCACAAACCAGACTGCTCGCCGCTCTTTAAACATTGGGTTATTCAGTGGGCTATCTTTATCTGGCGTGATTAGACCAGGGTCACTGGCTTTGTCAACATAATGAAAAAGCTCATGCCGAAGGATATCCTCAGGCTTCATTTTATGGTCCTTTCTCATATTATCTCTATAGGATGTTTTAATAACTTCTGCCACATTAATCCCTAATGCAACATCCTGAACAGGTTCTCCCTTCGCATCAACTTTACGCGTCAATCCACCGCCACCAGTCTCAAAGCTTGTTAAGTTGGCAGATGTGCCAATCTCTAAAGGCTTGCCATTTTGAGTGGCGATGATGGTTTCATTAAATTTAGCCTGCAAATCCATTAGTTTGTGCGTGGATTCAGCACCCGGGTTGAATGTTTTTTCCATCAACGCTTCAATTTCTTTACGTCCGGGCTCATCAAAGGCTTCCAGCGTTGGCACTCCGGGAATATTGACATTAATCTGCTTGCCTTTTGAACCAAAGTCAAAATAAACATCCCCCTGTGCGGTATGGATGATAGTTATGTTTGGATGGTTTTTATCTCTTTCAACTGCCATGGTTTTCACCTTTTAATTTAAATTGCCTGGTTATTAATCTCTGCATCTACAGTTCACGAAGCTAAAGCGCTTTTTGAGTGTCTACATTACTATCGATCAGTTTCATAGCGATGTCCTCCCCGGTAGATTGATGCTGCCTAAGCTTGGTCATGACAATCGACTGAATGCTTGCCTGTTCTTCAGGTGATAATTCACTTTGAGTGTTTAAAAAAAGTTGAGAGGCGGTCGCCAACCCTGCCAACCCTGGCAGGAGCGGCTTTTCGGTCAGGGATTGTAGCGATAGCTTTTGCGCATTGTGATTGTTTTGAATAACAGGTGGGTATCTTCTTAAATCATCAAGTGCAGGCAACTTTCCGTAAGGGATCTCTTTGCCATAGAATTTCTCACTGACTTCTATTTCTTCTGCACTCTTCCCACCATTAACTACCGTTTCATAGGCCGCTCTAGGCTCTTCATTTCTTGCTTCACGAAATTGGTTCACATACCAGACTGCACGCATTTCGCTAGGCTTATCTGTTCCGTTTACTTTCCCTTGCGAAACTTTATCTATGTAATGAAACAACTCGTGCCTCAAAATGTCGACGGGTTCTGCGTTGTGTAAGTGGTGGTGCCTGTCAATATACCTGGCTTCATTCATTGACTTCAGGTTAACGCCCAGTGCGGGCTGCCCATTGGTCTTTTCCAGTAAGGCGCCGCCAAACACACTGGGAACCAGCATTTCACTTGTGCCAACATCAATTGGAACCGGCTTACCTGACGCATCTTGATTAAGCGCATATGTTTTAACGATTAATGCATTAAATTCGTGTTGCAATTTCGTTTCTGAAGGCAGTGGATGGTTCAACATTTTGTCTAAAAGTTTTTCTGTTTCAATACGCTGCGCTTCGGACTTTGTTTTAAAACCAGACTCAGTGACTCTTTCCCACTGTGACAAAGTTACATTTTGCATGTTTGCATCAACGGTACCAATATTATTGGGAAAGCGATTTCTTTTATCTGTATGATCATGATTCGCCAGTTGGATGCCTTTTTCACCTAAATCAAAATTCAAACGAATCTCTGCATCTTCACCCCAATCGGGTATTTTGATAATGGTGATACCACCCTCCCGCCAGATATTAGGGTTGTTTTTGTCCTGTATTATTTGAGCCATTTTGATTTATTTGCGCCTTGGAGTTATTCAATAAGTCGGTAATATCTGTTTAGAAAACCGGATAGCACCGCAATATGTTCTACAAAATAATTTCAATCGTAACGCGCCGATTTAATTTTCTGCCTTCTTCCATATCAGCAGGTGCAATAAAATCTCCCGATGCGACTGATGAAGTTCTAATCACATCTGAAGAAACCCCTTGTTTCACCAAGAAGTCTTTAGCTGCATCGACTCTGCCATTAGCAATAATCTTATTCCCCTCATCACTGATTTTTGAGTCCGTTCTACCGTATAGATTGATTCTGGAGGCATTTCTTGCTAAAGGTAATAGCGCATTTAAAAGCTGCTGTTCCGGCTTAAATACTGTGTTGTTGAATGGAAAATAAACATGAACGATGGCTCTATTTCTCTGGCTAATTGCATACTCAATCATATCCAGGCGCTCATTGAGGTTAAATAACTCTTTTCCCGTATACCTGGGATTATCACCTGCAATGGCCAACAGCTTGCGCTGCTCTAGCAGTTGCTCTTGCATGACCGAATAAATGGGGTCATTGGCTGCAATTTTTTGCGTGTGGTTAATTAGCAAGCTCTCATCTGGCAGCATTGATAAATTTTCATCATCAGTCTCCGCAATCGGTGTTTGCTGGACTTCTACTGATTTGCGCTGGATTTGGGTAAACTGCACCAGCCGGTCTGTTCCACTTAGCGTAAATTGCGCTAACTGACGATCTAAAATATAGTAACCTGCCTGATATCTATAATTGACCGTAGCGCCAGCCTCATCTTTTATTGACATAAGTGCAGGCGCACCTTTATCAAACTTAATCAAGGTATTTTTTCCATATAAAAACGGACGAATCCCCGAAGCATCCCCGATTGCCTGATAATCATAGCTCACCTTTACGGGTGTTTCGTTCAAGGGAAGCTGAGCGGTATTTCTCGCACAACCAGCCAATAGCACAAAAACAGTCATCAGTAACAAAAGAGGTAATTTCATGGCATTCCTAGCATACATGGTTATTATTGAAGATTCACGGAGCAAGTCATTTACGGCACCCCGAACAAAGAGAGAAATATTTTTTAAATCAATCAGTTAATTTTCTTTCACAGTGATAAGTGCTACTCACCATGCTATGCATGAAAACACACCAATCACCTTGCTCGATATGATATTTGTTTCGTGAGTCCTTAATTTATATTGGGTTAAACAGACAACGTGTTACAACTCTCTATCTTGAGATCTTGATACGGTTGGTTGTTGCTCAACACGTGCAACACGCATATCTTCCTGCGCAATATCCTTTTCTTGCGCCAGTGCAATTTCCTTGATGCGTGCCTCGATTATCTTTTTCTGATCTGGCGTAAAGTCGTTGCTTTGCTCAATGGCTTGCGTCATCGCAGCGTAGGTCACAGCCACATTGGGCTGGCTTTCAGCTAGCCGATCATCTATCACTGCTTGTGTGCCCAAGTTATCAGTGCTGTTTTCCAGCGTTTTCTGTGTCAAAGGGCTCGTTTGTTCTGCGGCAAATTGCGTGCCTCGCTGTGCCAGTTCTTCAAAATTCTCAATTACACGTGACGACATCTCATCCATTGCATCTGTGGTAGCAATGTATGCCTCTTCCAACGTAGAGATATTACGGTTATTCATGCTGTTTCCCTTTTGCTGTTTCGTATTTATCTATTACATTGTCAATAACGCTTCGTGAGAATCACGCACGGGGCTGTGCAACATTAACTGGGCGTGTAATCTTGCGTAAATAACCATCTGCTGCTCAATGTTAAACAAACCCGACAACTGCTGCCGGATCAATGCTCTTTTATTTTCTGCCAACATCTCTGTCAATAGCGCATCTGGCGGATAGAACTGCATCACTTCATCCAGACTTTTCTCAGGTTTTGGGTGACTATAGTGTTTTAATGCATCAGGAATCGGCCCAAGTCTCAACTTGTTAACATCCATTTGCACTCTGTTTTTTAACATGCCGTCATGGGGCATTCCCGACAGGAAATAATCATTTTCATCTCTAATCATTTGACCTGTGGGTTTGCGTATTACCTCATTCACAAATGCAATGGCCAAGCGCTCTCGTTCTGGCACTCTTCTGTTATCCAGATCTTTCTGATAAGTATTCACAGGCTGGTTTTTCCAGTCCTGCAATTCATAAGACGCATGCACATGCTCGTGGAGCAATATCTCAATCGGCAAATAGGCATACCAAGCGCCACCTTTAGCTGTTTTAAATACATCTTCCAGGCCACGATACACACGATTTTTCTGGAACAAATCTCCCGAAATAAAAACTGGTTTTTTAGTATCCGGCTCACCATTTCTCAAGTAAGAGAATGTGCTGGCAACGTGTACATCATCCGCATGATTAAACACAATCCCTTTTGGAAAAGTATGCGCATTACTCTCAAACACCGCAGTGGCGGCTGGAACATTTTCTACTAAAAACCGGTACGACGCATAAACTGCTTGCTTGAGCGCGTGATTACTCATGACATTGCCATCTTTTTTTCTGTATTCACGCAAATCAATATGCAGTGCACTTTGATCCGGATTAATCAAATCGAACCCGAGTATTTCTCCAGATTTCTTATCATATTGCAAAGCACTTAATTTAGTGGTTCCTGATAACTTCATCGCCATTAGCCATTATTCATAATTACAGGCTATGTTGTGATTCCAGACGTTTTTCCTGCTCATATTCAAATAAATTCAGCACAACTTCTTTTGCGGCATTCATGTCAAAACCGCTATTTTTAGAAAAAGTTTTAGCCGCATCATTTAAAAATGCAGTTTGAGCGTTTTTATCTTCAGCCAAAGAGAAATACATCTTACTCATTTCTGCAATGCGCGTATCTTCTAGCGGTTGGCTTTCCCTGTTTCCTGCACCTGCCGACACCTTTTCTGCAGCGGCGTTTGCATTCCCTGCTGCAAGCTGACTATTGGTGGCATAAGTGATGACTGTATCGGCATGTTGATGCTGACTTGCCACAGGTTGAGCTTGATATTGTGCCAATCTTTGCTCGATTTCACTTTTGGGCTCAGCCCCTCCCCACATATAACCCAAGCGCAGGTTCGCACTTATATCCGGGTCTGACACATCAGCCACATTTGCGGCGGCCTGGACATACACACCATTGCCTTTGCCTAAACTCTGGTCGACACGCACCCCTGCCCCTGCCCCCAAGGTTTCGCTGGGTACGTTATAAGCACCCTCTGTGTAACCGGTCACTACCGTCTTGCCATCGTTGTATAACGGTTTTGACACGCGCCCATAAACACTTAAGTCGTTGAGTGCAGCATTGGTTATCACTGCAGCCGTGTAGTTGGCGCTATCTTTTTCGTGCGCTTTAACAATGCCGCCGGCGAGTAAACTAACGTTTTCACCAGTTAACTTTCCGTCAACAGGCAAGTTCACCGTTGCATTGCCTACCGCAACGGCATCCAAATCACCAACACGGAAAGGCACGCCAACATAATTCACCCCAGCACTGCCGCCTGTTAAATTAAGGTTCTCATCCTGCGCTAAACTGGCATTAGCCCAAATGGCACCAGCCTTTTCAGGAAAGGGTACTTGCTGCTGTATCTGCGTACTTTGTGCCACATAGCCATCGCGGTTAAAAGTGGCCGTCGTATTAATGGAATTTTGTGCGAATACACCTGCCACATTATCAAATGCCGGAATTGTTTTATATTGCTCAACTTCTGCGACTAAGCTAGCCTCAACAGCTGCGATTGCCTGCGCACCATACTGGCCGACCTCCCTCTCCGCGTGTTGTCTGATAGCGACTTTCGCCTCATGATCATCCAGATTTGACAGTTGCTTAAGCAACAATTGATGCGCCTCATTACTCGTATTTTGGATATGCGGTGCATCAGGCCGGTTATCGGTATCCGCAGGTCTGATATTAGGCATTTGTGTGGCACTTTCCAACAACGCCTGCTTTTGTAATAAAGCGATCTGAGTTTGCAGTTCCTGCATTTGCTGTTGCATCAATGCTAATTGTTCTAATGCTGTTGCCATGACGTATCCCCTGAGTTCTAAATTTTAGTTACTACCGTTCATTGAAATGCAAAGCGCGTGCCACTATTAAATTAGTGTTTAAATACAATAGGTTGCAATTTAAAACCGCTAAAAAAAATCACCAAGCCCACTTACACCCTAAAATTTGTCGCCGTATCACTACAAACCATTTGGCTTGAGTGTCGCCTATCCATATCCAACATTGAGTTAAACCTGCATGCCCATGGCACGACACAGATCGTCTGCGTAAGCTTTAAGTGCTGTTTCATCCATCTCACCTGGGGGAGGTTTTTTTACGGAAGAAAAATCCATCGCAAAATCTTCCAGCTTCATGTTGCCTAAATTTTCAATATCATTTGCAGTAATCGGCCTTTTCATCGTAGACATGCCGCTACCACCCCCTTTAGGCACACTAACAGTCATCATCTCATCGCCACCTGTTGCTTTGTGATGTGCGTCAAGGTCAATCACCGGCACGCTTGCTGCCAGCTCGCCCAAGCCGATGGCCTCATCCATCTGTTTTTGTGTAGGCAGGTTGCGACCTAAACCGTGCAATGTGCTTGATATTTTTTTAAGGCGATCTACAAATACCGTATCTTTGAAATAAATCACTTTATCGGCCAGAATCGGCGGCACATTTTCCATAATAATCAGCTCGCGACGTTGCCCCAAGCTTGTAATTTCCTGAGGCAGCATCAATGCCCGCTGCTGCTCAGACGTGCTGTTCGAGTCATTATCCTGCTTGAATAATCTTCTGGAACGCGATTGTGAAACAGATTTCACCGTTTCGTAGCCCAGCCATTCTGAAATATCTTTAGCCGTTTGTGTTTCGGAGGCCTTGGGTGGAAATATAATATTAAGCGCGTGATTAGTTGTGAAGGTCTGCGCCGCGTCGGCGCCGTAAACATCCACCAACTGTGCAGGACTTTGGATAATCGGCAACATACGTAAACCATAACCTGCGATATAGCTAATCCCTTTAGATAAAATACCGATCTTGCCAATTGCGGTAAACTCATCCATCAGCAACAAACAGCTATATTTGATCTGCTTGTTTTGGTTGGGTAGTTCACGCGTATTTAAATCAATCAGCTGCTGAAAAAACAGGTTTAGCAATGGTGCCATACGTTCAAGATTATCTGGGGTAACACCTAAATAAACCGACATTTTCTTCTTGCGTACATCGCGCAAATCAAAGTCATTCGCACTGGTCGCTGCGTCCACCAATGGATTCAGCCATAACTCCAGGCGTGAACGGAATGAAGTCATGATGCCTGCACGCGTATTCTCTGCTGAAATCGAAATATAGCTATTCAACGCCCTTACACAGGCATTTGATAGTGGGCTACCAGCCGCAGCACGCGCATTGATGGTCGTGGCAAAATATTGCGAGCCATCCCCATCTTTTAAGGTTTCACGCACCACCTGACCAAGAGTGAGTGGCTTCTCTGGCGTTTCAGCTAGATAAAGCACAATCCCTAAAAATAAACTGCGTGGTGTGGCAGTCCAAATGACGTCCGTTCCCTGCACGTCGGGAAACAGCATATTGGCAATTTTCTGCACATCGTCAATGCGAAAGTTAGGGTCACTGCTGATATAAGCAAGCGGATTGTAGCGATGTGTACGGTAATCAGCAGCGGCGGGGTTGAATAAAAAGCAAGCCTGCCCATGCTTTTTACGATAGCCACTGGTCACATCCCAGTTTTCCTGCTTGATATCCAGTACGACCACGCTTTCAGGCCAGTTAAGTAAATTAGGAATCACAATGCCAACACCCTTGCCACTTCTGGTAGGGGCTGAGATGATGGCATGCTGCTGCCCGCCAAACATCAAGTACCGCGAACCTAACTGACCTACGATAATGCCCTTGTCTCCTAGTAATCCCGCTTTTTGTATATCAGCACGTTTTGCAAATCTAGCCTCGCCAAACAGCTTTCTTTTATTGGGTGAGGCCAATAAAGCCAGCACAGGGACACTAATAATCGCCAGCGCAATCAATGCTGCACGATAAATCCATGTTTGAACCACATGATTGTCCTGGTAGTAGTACCAGTATTGATAAAGGGTCAGTGGCGTTGCATTATTAGGATCCTTATCAAAAGCAATCAGCAAGATTGCCCCTGATAAAAAAAGCCAAACTGCAATTAATGCCACGCCTGACAGCGTGATGATTAACTTGCCATATGGCATACGCGTTAATTGCACCCCGCTCATGACGCAACTCGATCAGTGTGTCGGCGTCCGCCATTAAAGTGCTGGACGTTACGTTCTGCCAAGGAGTTTTTATGGGAAACCTGCTCAACCACGCGAGCTTCACTCCCCTGTTCCTCATTCATGTATTTTCGTTTTAATTCAGGGTCATAGTAAAACTCGCGCAATTTACGCTGATGATAAAACAACACAATATCGATGGTGGTAAATAAGCGGTTTTTAATATATGCGGTCTCTAGATGAGCGCCTGTACGGCTATCTTTAATCAATGCCGTTAACTGCTCAAATGCTTCAAAAGCTCCATTGGCATGCATGGTCGAGATTGACCCGGGATGACCGGTATTCACCGATTTAATAAACTCCCACGCTTCATCGCCCCGAAGTTCAGCCAGCAGGATACGGTCCGGCTTCATGCGCAGGCAGGATGCCAGCGCTTGCTTCGGCGTCACCTTCGCACCCCCTTCATCTTCACGCGCATAGAATAAGTGCACTTTATTTGAATGCTGATTCAGGAAAAGCTCATGCACATCTTCTATCGTAATCAGCCGTTCCTCAACGGGTATGCTGCGCGTTAAACTTTTAGTGATTGTTGTTTTTCCTGATCCGGTTTTACCGACAATCAGGATATTTCTATGGGTACGCACTGCAAGATCCAGGAACTCTTTCACCTTACCTTCGCCTTTCAGCGCCAATAACTCATGCTCAAAAGGTTTTAAACCCGCATCTAGATGCTCAACCTCCTGAAATGCACCCTCTTGATCCAACTCATCCAGCGATTTATCGATCATGCTCGGCTTACGAATTGTGATAGAAACAGTGTTGGGCTCACATGCTGGCGGAATAATCACCTGCACACGCTCACCGTTAGGCAAGGCAGATGAGAGCACGGGCTTATCTGCCGAGATCGATTTTCCGTTGTAACTGGCAATCAGTGTGGCCAGTTGACGACAGTGGTTAAATGACAACTCCGGGGCATCATAGCGCTGCCAGCCTATACGCCCTTCTGTCCAGACTTCTCTCGGCCGATTAATACAAACCTCTGTTAAAGACGGATCGTCTATAAACATTTGTAAAGGCATCAGATATTCACTTAGCATATCCGATGACTGTAAATCATCTATATGTATACTCGCCTTTAGCACAGCATTACTCTTTCAGTTCCAAACCATAAACACTGGAAAAATCCAGATCGCGCCCGACCATGATTTGAATATGATCGCCCTGATTAATATAGAGCGTAGGTGGAATATTAATGGTGTTTTTAAGAACCTCTGTCGCGAGTTGATCGCTTCCGCCACCGCCAATCGTTACTGGTGAGCTGTTATTGTTTTTTGCAAGTTGAATACCATCCTTCACTAGGCTCAGCATAATCGCTGCGCCAAAGCGCTCCATGAAATGCCGGTCCACAAACCCGGCATGGCCGGAGCGTCCAAGTGCGTCTGTCCCGGGTGAATCCAATGCAACGATGACGCCATTGGGGGTTTTAGCCCGTGTCCAGAGCACAAAAATGCGCGCCTGGCCTTGGGTTAATCCACCCTGATACTCACCCACCAACTGGCTGCCACGATCAAGTAGAACCACATGGCCATTATCAGAATACACATCACGCGTGAGCCTGCATGTGGTAAGACCCGGCATCGTACTATCAATTGCAGTTTCCAAGGCACAGTCAAGTGCAGTGCCTTTAGTAATCAGATAATCACGATTTGGCAAAAGATTTGCCGAAACACCGTTAGATAACGTTGGTTTTAATTTCAATCCCAGCGGGCTGGTATCCGGTAAAGTTTCTGCAGCGGACTTCTCCAGCAAATGCGCCTGACTTGCTGCGCCCGAACTCCCTTTGCTACCGTCTGCGGTCAGCACCAAGCCGCCCGTCATTTTCCGGTCTGACCAAGTAGGTAGTACAGGTTTATTGGATGCACTAGCCTGATTTAAATTTTGTAGAGGAATCGGCTCCTGCGGTTTAACCACCGGCGGCACGATCACCTCAACAGGCGGTGGCGGGGGCGGCATCACCAAGGGAGGCAAACTGTTTTTTATTTGCGGCTTTTCTGCTTTAGCCTGCTGTGGTTTAGGCTCAGTATCAGAGCTAATCACATACAGCATCGTGATGCCAGCACCAAGAATCGCTGCCAGGCCTATCATATCTGTCACCTTGTTTTTACCCTTACGACGGTTCACAGAAGGCACTTCATCATCAATCAAATCCTGCTCACCTTCACGACCCAATACATTGTCACTGTTCAGCGCTTGGTGCGCGCTGACATTTCTTTTATTAAGGAAATCAAATAAGGCCATTATTGTTTCTCCTTAATGACACGCTGTATATCCGGTGCAATTGTGCCCGCTGCATTGTCTTTACCACCGTTAGGGTCAAAAGCATTATTCCTGATGCATACCACGGCATCCCCTTTGCGTAACTTTATACTTGGCACAACACGATGAATAATGATGGTATTGCCCTCCACGTGCGTATTAATCAGTGCCTCCTTACCAGCTGCATCCACAGAGTAAACCGCAGGCATATCACGATTATTACTAAATGCCAGGTAAGTAAATCGACCATCATCACGCGCCGCAGTTGGACTGATCTCGTCAGATCCTGCCATCCAGTAGTCATAATTTTGCTGATCAACAGGGATGATGTCCTGATCGACAAAATCAACTACCCCTTCCTTGGTGACTGTTGCAAACTTTGCCTTCACTGTATCCCAGCGACGCTTAAACTCCTCCTCCTTTGCTTTTCTAGCAAGCTCCGCTGCCAATTTGGCAGCCTCTTCTTCCGGATATCTGAATTTAACTCCATACACCAGATTTGGGTCGCGCCATGCTGTAGCGTCTCTGGTTGATCTAGGCGCCACCATTAAAGCAAAGTTGTAAACCCGCTTATCTGTGACCACAGTGATATTTGTGTCCGCTTTTCTTGCTTTTGGCTTAATAAACAGATGGTTACCCCGTGGCACCACATTCCATGCCTGATCATCGCCAATTGCCACATCTTTGATAGCCTCATCATCGGCAAACTCCACATGGGTTGACACGCCGTAAAAAGTTGAAAGTTTGACCACATCCATACGGTTATAATCAATCACCCTGACACGTGAATCATAAGGACTCTTGTGAGGTACAATTTCAGCTACAGCCCAAACAGGCAGCAGTAAAAAAATAATCATGAAATATTTCAACACGCAAAACCCCTTATTGAATCGATGGAACAGTTTGTGCCGCAGTGTTGGATGGCTGTGGTGAAACTGTTCGAGTTGACGTCAGGCCTGATACTTCCTGATCAGGGTCGTTACGGTATTCAAGCACTTGAAACCCTAAAGGATTAATTGCGCGGTCACTTTCTGCCATTGGCGTGCCGGAATATTTAAACACGATGGTGGCAGCCCAGTGTGACAAGTTGCGGGAAGATCCATTCACCACCTCTTTGGTATAGCGCACCAAAGCGACATTTTGTTTAATAAACGAGGTGCTCTTGATCGCAATATTAATCACCCCTTTTTCACCCAAGACATTCAGTGGTGAGTTTGGGTTGCTTGGTCGCATTATCTCTACATATTTGGCCTGCTCGGCCGGCACACTGGTTAACCCGACATTTTTATAATAATCAGAAACAATAGGCTTGGAATATCCTTCACGCCAGCGCACATACCACTGTATATGGTATTTATTCATCACTTCATCATAAGTGGTTTTGCCATCGACCAAAGCATTCACTATGTCCACGCTACCTGTAGCGTTGTCTACGCGTATCACATAAGGCACAGCTGTTTTGAAAGGCGTCAACATAGCTAATGCCACAACCGAAAGCACGGCAAGCACCCCAAAGAAAATAGTCACTATCCATGCAGTTCTTGCTGACTTCTGCAGCGCATGAACCTTGTCACTCTCCCAAGACTTAGCTTCTGCCAGATAGCTTTCAAAATGGGCTTTCTCAACCTTTGTTGCCATGCAACTCCCCTTTTCCGCAACGCGCTATTTTTAAATTATTCGGAACTTCCGCGTTTTTATCCATGATATTAATCGGCCTGAATTCACCTTTGCACTCCGGTGGCGGTGGTGCAGAAGCGCAACCGGCAATGCCGAGAACCAACCCAAATACCAGTGTTATTTTTTTGATTTGTATACTCATTATTGGTTACCTTTACTTATTACTTGTACGCTACGCATTCACGTCCTACGCTGCGCATTCACTTCAGCCTGCTGCTGATTAGCAGTTTTTCCACCGCCATCAGCACCATTGCCATGCGTCATTACACTTCTTTCCTGCGGCGAACCTACCGCATAACCTCTCACCAGGGCTGCTGCTGTTGTTGGTACTTGCCGCATAATGGCTATGTATATGCCCATCAAAGTCAGCAATTCCACACTCTCGGTCAGTGATAAACTGCCAATAAACAACATGATGAGATAATAAGAACTGACTGCGATCAGAATCACTGGAAACAAAATATAAATCGTGATAGTGATAAGCAGAATCACCACAATAAAGTTTGTTACCTGCGCAAGCCAGCCATCAAAATAATGTTTGGTTTTTTCAAACAAAATAGACATGATGAAAAATGGCCCAAGTGCCACCAATACTGATAGTGAAAATTTAGCCACCAGCAAAATGCCCGCTACAATCGCAGACAAACTCACCCCGGCCGCCCCAATGCCAAATGCAGCCGCCCATGCGGTTGGGTCTGTTTCTCCACCAATGTTTGAAGACTGAAAACCGTTGCTCATGATTTGCACCACAGCTGACATAAACACACTCACCAGCATTAGTGGCATGTCTGAAGTGCCCACAGGCAGAAAGTCTTGCAAGAAAGTAACAATGCTTGATGGAATCAGCGTATTGGTAAGCCATGTAGGCAAATCCCAAATAAATTCAGCAATAGGTTTGTAGGCGGTAATGCTCAGCGCGATGGTAACAACTGCGGCAAGTTTAAAGAATCGATTCCAGGTTTCTTGAATAGGCTCTTTAATCTGCCCTGTCACCATGCCCCAGCCATACAAAAACACAAAAATAATCGCGGTGTACCTGGCAAATGTCCTGATACCGGACACCACGGTTTCTGAGTAGAAGAACATGGCAGCCTGTGCAGTCTGCAACGTGTTATCCAAAACAATCAGCATCTGCAAGGTACTTAAATTAGGAAATAACTGTGATAAATCCATGTCTTCCCTTTAGCTATACTGCAAGGATAAATGCTTCACAACAAACATCGCTTATTTATAAAGATCCTGTAACTCAGAAAAGGCAAGCTCGGTACCCCCTGCAATCGCGACACGTGCTACTGATTTTGCACCCAGATTCACCGCACCTCCGATATCGCCATCCAAAAGTGCTGTGCCTGCATCAATCAGCCCACTTCCGCTACTGCTCTTATCTCCATAGACAGAATAATCTGCAATTTCTTTTTTACGTTGTGCATAACGGTCACGCTGGGATTGCTGCAACACAGCCAGTGCAGCGATTTTATTTTGGTCATTGGTTAAAAAAGCCTGCTCGGCTACAATCATGGCTTGTACATCTGTCGTATATTTGAGTGTATTTGCCTCACCTTCTGGCGGGTTAATTAAACTATTCTGTAAAATCTGTATAGCTTTAATACGATTGCTCGCCTGTACATAGGCCTCGCGTGCCATCGCATCGATCACTGCAATCTCCTGCGCATTCAACTCCGCTGCTTCACGTGAAATTTGAGCTAGTGTTTTACCTGTGCCATATTCAAAATTTAATATTTTAAATTTTCCACCCACCTCTCCTGACTTGATTTTCAGACTGTCGCGAATGTCTTTTGATGAGATATCTGCGCTTGTACTGTAGTAACCATCATCATTAGTTTCACATGCCTGGCCATCAGCACATACCACGCTTGTCATTACCTCTGTTGGCAACAGCTGTGAATAGGCATAGTTAACCCCGGACTGCGGATTACCCTTACCCAAGTTTTTTACTTGATTTAAATAACCTGTTGCAGCCTCGATGGGGCCTGTGATCTGGCTTGTGAGTGTTTCTCTAGCTTTGTTTATATCCTGGATGGTTTGCACCATTTGCTGAGCCTGCTGTACCCAGGCGGTCTCTTTCACCCACTCGTCAATCGCTAATGAGGCTGCAGTTTTTAGTTCGATAATTTTTGTAGATGCTGCTGTTAATGCAGACTTGGCCGCTGTTAATGCATTCTGAACATTATTTGTCGGGTCAAAAACAATATCAACAGCCGCGGCATTTCCTGAATTTAGAAGCCCAACCATTAACGCTAAAGTACTAACAATTTTTCTCATGCTAAACTCCTTGTCGAATACGATGAAATTCCGGTAGCCATTTCTCTGGATCATCTCCCAGTTCAGCAACCAGTCGTTCTGCCAATAAAGATGTTGCGGTATTACCCGAAAGTACTGCCAACTCATCATCAAACCCGCGTAAATTCAGCTCTGCCACCACTGAGTTTTGCCCTTGCTTGATTAAAAACTGGCGAGATTTTTCACCTAAGCCCTTGATAATTTCAAATTCACGCACTGTTAATTTGAAACCATTTACATAATCTTCATAATCAGCTCCCGGATTGGGTAAAAATATTTTGGTTGCTGTCTGCTCAATCAGAGAATGGCTGATTTTTGAACGCAACGCATCGCGAGGCGACTGCGTGAACATGACCAGAAACCCATTTTGCTTACGGATAGTCTTGAGCTTGTTCTGTACTAAATCCTCAAAATAATCATCGAGCAACAACTTCCAGAACTCATCCATAAAGATAATCAGGCGCCGGCCATCAATCAGTTTTTCAATGCGATGGAATAAATACATGATGGTAGGCGTGCGTGTTTCTTCGTTATCCAGAAAATCCGTTACATCAAAACCAAAAATAGGTGAACCTTCTAACGAGAAACTATCTTCTGCATTATCAAATAGCCAGCCAAGCGCTCCCCCTCGGCACCATCTTGCCAATCTCGCATGCAAACCATTGGCATCTGTCGGGTCGAAGAACTCCAGCAATGCACCTAAACGGCGCTTGTTTTTACTCGCGCCCATCACACCGACAATTGCCTGATTGATTTCACGCTCTTGAGCGGGGGTCAGTGGCATGCCCTCGTGCTGAACCAGCTTTTGCACCAGCGCTTCTAAAAAAACCAGATTATCGGCAGTGGGTTCCAGTTGAAATGGTGAAAATCCTGAAGGCACACCATTTTTAATAGGGTAATACTTCCCACCCATCGCACGCACACCAATCGCGCCGCCTAGGTCCTTGTCAAATAGAATATAGGTCGCAGGGTACTCTGGCGGCTGGTTAAACTTCATCGACATTGCCAGCATGGTCATTTCCAGCACGGTTTTACCACCACCGGACTGACCGATCACCATAGTATTAGCCAAATCCTTGTGATTTTTATCGATGCGCATTTCTTTGCCTTCCGCACGGTGGAAGTTAAAGTAATACGGGCTGCTGGAGGTGGTTTTGAACATCATCACCGCATCACCCCACTGATTATGCTGTATGCGCCCTATCGGAAAGTTATGAAAGCTTGAAAAACCGGCAAAATTCAAGCTGGTAATATCCCCCACGCGTACGCGATACTCAAAATTTCCAGGCAGAATCGCGTAGAATGAGCCGGCAATTCCCATTTCTTCACGCGTCCATTTGATACCTATATTGGATAAACTGGCGCCTGTTAGGTTGACATACTCTGTCAGCTTTTTCTGATTATCCGCATACAATAGTAAGCTGATGTTATGTGCACCCATCACAAACCGATTTGAGATCAAATCATCCAATGCATCGTTTAATGCACTGACCTGTGACTTTGCTAAATCACCAGCATTTACCATCCGTCCATGCTGGCGTTGCATACGTCCCACCGCTACAGATTTAGACAAAAAGGTGAATGATTGCGAAATGACAAATTCAAAAGGCAAACCCAGCAGCTCATTCAGCAGACCAGGCTGAGTCATGGCCGGATATTCTTGCACAGCCAGAATCGAGGCAAATTTAGTATGCGTAGGCGACTTCAGTGACATCAACCCACCTTTACCAAAAAAAGGTCGAGATGTCGTCAGTACATCTTTGATTTCAGATCGCACCAGTGGAAATTTCTGCCACTCGCCATTCACCAGATAACCGAGAAGTTCACAGGGCTCTGAATACATCACCCCATTTTGCTCATAACATCCGAGCATTTCAGGTTCATAACGAAACAATGCAGCTAGCACCGCACCACTCACCTCATTAATTGCCTCTAGATAATCATTCTGTAGCTCTTCAGCTTCTTCTTGACTTAACACCGTAAAACGCTCTATCCATTTTGCAGTCTTAACCGGCTGCGGCCTGTAAATGATCGTCAAGTAAAGCTCATTAATGAGCATGCGGTCGTGCGCCATTTGCGCACGGTATTTTTCATTGAAGTCGTGACAGAACCCAGGCGGAAAATCACCCTCAGGGTAAGCGTTATACTCACGGCGCACAACGTGCGTCCACAAGGCCACATTCGCTGAGGCAATATTGCGCATCATGCCGTTTAACTGCTGATGCCAGTTATTGATATCCTCAACATCTGCACTCTCATGGGCAGCCCCCTGCAGCTTGATAATCTGCATAAAGTCACCGCTGACTAACTTGATCGTGTTTTCAGTGACATGACTGGAATAAGGAATAAATGAAGACGCTTCCAGCTCGCTCTTCAGATACTTAGAAAATTGAAACATTTCACCCATTTTTTATTCCTAATCAGCCAATAATGACTACTTTTTTTGCCACTTGCGTGTCGCTAAAGGGGAAAAACTGGCAGCGCCCCAAAAGCGTCGGTTCAGACAACGCCCTACCGTTTTAGACCACACTTCAATTTCTGAAAAAATACCAGGGTCATGCGCGGCAATCATGTAAAAAATCAAATGCACCGGAATCACAAACAAAGCATACAAGGGGTTGCCGGAAACAATATTCACCACAGAGGCAAACATAAGTTCCAGCACAAAAGCCACATAAGGCACGCCTAAAATGGTCGGCACCCTGGTCATTGCCACAAAAAGAATATCTTTTTGCGGTTTTTGGTTCTGCATCTGCATAACCCCTCCTAAAATAGTCTTAAACCGACTGCACCAATGATTGAGGCAAATGTGCAATTGCATCAAAACTCGTACCGCCGGTAAGCCAGATAACGATAGAGGCCGCACCAAAAGTAACCGCAATCCCTATAATCACTTTCACAGCAGTTGCCCACTCCAGCTTCCCAAACATTGCCATAATACCCAGCACCATAATCGCGATTGTGGCAATTCCCTTACCAAAAGCACCTGTCAGCACGGTCACAATATTGGTGACCATTTTCTCCAGACCACCAGCCGTCGTACCACCACCACCCACACCACCTGCCAATGCTATTGACGGATCAAGCGAAACCAGCAAAACGCCCATGGAAACCAGCATAAAACGTAGCAATCTTTGTGATTGCTTATTTTGATGCATTGAAGAAGTGCCAGAGTTATTTACTAAGTTTTTCATTTTTCCTACCAAGTTGTTGCTAAGCATTTAATTTTCTCCTAGTCGTTAATACACATAAAAAACACTTAATTTCATATTGCAACCGCACTAATACACCATAACACTTTGCCCGGTTGCACTATTGCCATACACATCACCCACCCCAAGAGGCGCGATATCAGAAGGCGGTAGTGCCCTTAATTTAACCGTCTGCGCAACTGATTCACCCATTTGAGCGGCTTTGTCCTGTCGGATTTTGCCGATATTTTTTAAAGGGATCGGCTTTATTTCAGACTGGTTAACGGAACCGGTAGGACTAACAGCTCTTGCGTTATTCACCACTTTCTGCACATAACCGTTATTAAATCCTTTGGTAAAAGAACCGGTGTTGTAAGCAGAAATAGCCGCATGCAGGGCCTCTTGCTCATTGGGATTTTTTTTAAACGCAGATTGATAGTTCCACTGCAAAATGGTCGCGGCGGCTGCAATGTTTTTACACGCATCGAACGCTTCCTCAACATTCAGATTGACTTTGGGCAAATTCACCGAGTTCACCTGCCCCAACCCCATATCTATGTTGTAATTATTAGCTATTAACCATTTCGCCGTCACAATGGCCTCTTCTTTAGAAGTCGGCTGACGTTCAAGCTTTACTTTACCGTTGATATTGATTGCAAACGGCTTAAATTGCGACTCCGTCTTTACAATAGCTGCCATGGTCTGTGGAGCAACCCAGGGCGCGCACTCAGTGACTAAAGCATCAAAATCCATTATCACGCACTCAGTAATTAATTTTTGTGAAAGAAAACAACCCCGTTATTTTCAAACTCGGAATTACGCGCTTGAATTAAGCCAATCAAACAAGAGGTGGATAAACTGCGTGAATTTAACCACAAGGGCAATTGCAGGAAGAGAAAATCAATTAATATTTTGCTGTAAAAACAGAATTTAATTAATTGATTATAAATAGATATAATTAAATAAAAAAACACATAACTCATAAAGCACTTCCCCAGTTGCCGTCTTGAATTTTGGCATTTATAACAAACGTCTTTACGTTTGTATATTTTTGTAACGCTAGTGTAAACGAATGTAAATGTTTAGTTTGTAAACTATTGTAAAGTACGAGGGGAATTTGATTAACGAGCTAAATTTGTGGCACATTAATACATATGTAATTATCAACTCACTATCAATTAAAAAACTAAATGATTGAATCAAAAAAGAAAATCATCATTATTTCCAGTGCTGGCGATTTAGTGACGAAAGTTGCAAGTTTACTCAATGAGGCAGAATACCTAGTCAACATTGCAAAAAACACGACTGAAGGATTGGCGCTACTCGGCAAGGCGCCATGTGCCTTGATCATCAGCGACTGTCAACCACCGGACATGAGTGATTTTGAATTTTTTGATGTCATTCAACATCACTATCCTGCCTTACCTTTCATGATACTCAAAGAGAAGGCTGCAATTACTGACGCAGTAAGTGCGATTCGCAAAGGCGTTACAGACTTCCTTACCAACCCGATCGACCCCACATTTGTGCGCCATGCCATTTCGCAAGCAATCGGTGAAAGTACACACACACAAGCCCAAAAAACCAAAGACAACCGCTGGCGCGAAGGTATTTTTACACGCAGCACACAAATGGAGCATTTGATTAGCCAGGCTAAACTGGTGGCAGAAACCGATGCAAGCATCCTGATACAAGGTGACAGCGGCACAGGAAAAGAGCTTCTAGCACATGCCATTCATCAGGTAAGCCCTAGAAAAAACGGACCATTTGTCGCCATTAATTGCGGGGCAATGCCTGAGACATTATTGGAATCAGAGTTATTTGGTCACGCCAAAGGTGCTTTTACAGGTGCGGTGAATGCCCATAAAGGTTTATTTCAAAGTGCCGAGGGCGGCACAATTCTGCTAGACGAAATTGGCGACATGCCCACCCTGTTGCAGGTTAAGTTATTACGCGTATTGCAGGAGCGTACCATCAGACCTGTAGGATCAAACGAGAGCATCCCGATTAATGTACGTGTAATATCTGCGACACACCGCAATTTAATTGAAGAAATGAAAGAAAAACGCTTCCGTGAAGACCTTTACTACAGAATCAATGTCGTGTGCCTATCCATCCCGTCACTCGCTGAAAGAAGGGAAGACATCCCGCTGATTGCAAGTAATCTATTACAGACACTATGCAAACGATACAACCGCAAATTAAAAGGATTTGCACCTGAAGCCATGCAGTTACTCACTGCCGCGCCATGGCCCGGCAATATACGCCAATTACAAAACATTGTTGAACAAATCGTTGTACTGTCAACCGCGCCCATTGTGACGTCGGCATCGGTAAAAAAAGCCTTGCATGATGACATAGCCCCAGTTATGCCATTTGACGCCGCAAGAAAAGCGTTTGAACGTAACTATTTAATCAATTTATTAACCATGACCAGTGGCAACGTGGCACAGTCCGCCCATCTCGCACAACGACATCGTACTGAATTTTATAAATTACTGGATCGGCACGAACTCGCACCAGCCATGTTCAAAGAAAATAACGAAAACGCGTAATGTCGCGATTTAACTACAACAAAATAGACTTAAAATTCATATAGATAACAAAAAATCAGAGGCAAAAATTCTCATAAAAGACATCACATTTCCCGCATTAAAAAAATCATGATAAAGAAAAATTACCATTAAAATTTAACCTGTTGATTTTAATCATATAAATTAAACTGGCATATCCTTTGCTTCTAATAATAACACGTCAAACTGTTATACAAGGAAAGCGCCATGAGCAACACGCCTGAAATTAAAAATATCGACAATGTCAATGCAAACAATGAACAGTTAGCCAAGCAATTTGCGCTTAGCGTGACCCCGATGGAAATTGGAAAGTCTTCAATCTCAGAAGCTGAGATCAGCGCCAGAGAAAAACTGCTAACCGAGCATCCTCAGTTAAAAATATTGTTAGATCGCTATCAAAAAATTGAATCCAATTTCAGTAAAAATGGCATTGATTATTCAGAACACACTATTTTGCTAAGGGTAATGGAAATTATCGACCGTAAAATCAAGTCGGGTGACTTTATCATTGAGCCACACTCCTTTAACGATGATGGTATAAATGCCATTGCTAACCAACTCAGCTATGAAATGTAATGTTTTATATAAAGTCAACATGCCTGTATCTATAGAAAATTATCATTTGGAGCATGCATTCAGAATGGCTGTGCAAAAGCCTGACAAACGCCCCGGCTTATTAATACAGCATCCTGAACTAACAACAGCGCTTGAGTTTTATGAGAAAAGTGAACGTTGTTTCGACGATCAAGACAATTGCGCATTACATAAAAAAACAGTGCTCGAGGCATTAACCAACAATATCTGCAATCAATTAAGAGAGGCTGGTTTCAAATCTTTTAGTTAAAATTACTTAACTAACCATTAACTCAGCGTTGAAATATGCGTAGCCAACTTCACCTGAATAAGCAATTGGCCCAACAAGCAATAAAAAATAAAAGCATAAGGAAATAATCATGGATCAAAAAATTGACAATCCCATTGAACAAGCAGTCACTGGCCAAGCAGTTTACCCACTCGTTTCGGGCGAACAGCAAATAAATGGCATCACCTACATTCCAGCAGGTAATCATGAGATATTAAGCCCTGCTAATCTCGGTGGCAGTATTTACGACACGAATAAACACTCTACTGTAACGCCCTCATGGCAGGCCAAGGCACATAGTCATGAGCTGACAGGACTGGTAATTCACAACCCGGATGGCAGCAAGTTGGCGGTTAACCTATCCGAGTATAAAAGCCACTTCTCACAATCTGATACAGAACAATTACGTCACAATTTATTGAGAACCTACCAGCGGGAGGCTGAAACAGATTACGGCACTTCTACATTCACACAAAATGCGCAGTTTTTTAAAGAGATTTCATGGGAGGTGCTAAAACAAAACGATGTCCTTAACAACCCCGCCAAACTTGAATCGTCCTATATTGAAGGTAGACTCAGTGGATACTTTCTTCATAAGTCAGACGTTGAGCAAAGCAATATTTTGTACCAACAGCACGATGCCATGCAAGATGCGATAGACCGAAAACTTATCTCAGCCAGCAAAGCGATCAGTACCGAAATGAATACCGAACAGAATCCATCAACAATTAAAGAGTTGTTAGACGCGCAGATTCCTAAAACCCAGCAGGAAGATATTATTAAACGCGTTTTAGAAAAAATGCACGAAACGCATCAAGATCAGATGCAGGACCAAAGCCTGGATCGGTAACTTGATGGTTGATGGATATTAGACCAGTAAAATTAGAGCAGATCAGGTAAACCCAGATTTACTATTATTAGGCGCTTTTACATCTACTTGAATGTCAACTTGTTGGCTTTAGTGTTGATTATCAGCCGCTGGCAAGTCTTAATGGAAAGTCCGGGTTAAATCCAAAAAGTTTTGACGCCAAAAGCACCAGAAAATAGAAATAAAAAACAACCTCAGCCGTGGCAGATTGATATCCAGACGCGTGAATATCAAAAGAAGCAACAGCGCCAAAATACCTGATGGTTATCGTTCAGGAAAGAAGCGCCAGATATTTGAGCGCTTCATTCGCACTAATGGCAAATGAGATTGCAGGAACGAATTGACGTGGTGTGGTAACTTCGATTGACCACACCCTCCCGCATATAGATGAGACTTTACCGGTTATTAAAGAAAGCGATATTCATCGCCCGGTCATTCACAAAAGTGATTTCAGTTTCTTTGTAAGTGCGCTTATTGTCGTAAGTTACTATGTTTTTGTAGTACCACATCTCAACTTTTACCGGTTTTGATTTTTTCTCATCGGCACCTGCGCTCATCATCACGTTAGACGCGCCTGACGGCTTGACTGAAATACCGGTCTTGAAAGGTTTACCCAATTTATCCGTGAACACTTTTTTGGATTTCCCGCTAAAGGCACTTAAGAATTCGTCTTCTGTATAAATCTTTTTGGGTGGCGCTGCATGTGAGAATGTAAAGCCAAAAGCTAAAATTACCGCCATAAAAAATACCGCTAAAATTTTATTCACACTAGATTGCATATAAATCTCCAAAGTAAGTTCTTATTATCGCATTGATATGGGTGATAGAACAACAGCGCATCAGACTAAAATCCGTTGACGATAAATGATCATGGTCAAAAATTAAGTGTTAAACCGTCATAGCCTGCGTATACATACTGTGGCAATTGCGCACTCAGTGCAGAAAATTCCAGATCATGTGTCATATGAATCAGATAGGTCGCTTTTGCATTTATCTGACTCGCCAAGGCTATGCTTTGTTCAAAATTAATATGCGTATAATGCGGTGCATAGCGCAAACAATCCAACAGCAATATATCCAGATTTTGCAATAGTGCCATTGCGCTTGCTGAAATTGCTGAAACATCAGTGATGTAAGCCATACTACCAATACGATAACCATAAATATCGCTATGGCCGTGCTTAACAGGTATAGGCACAATTTCCTGCCCGAACAGTACGAAAGGTGCGCTGACGGCATTCACTTTCAGGATAGGCAAATCCCAGAAATCACCGGGCTCACGTAGCGTATAAGCAAACTTGTCTGCAATATGCCGCATGGCATCGACACTGCCGTAAAGTGGAATCTGGCAGCGCTGCTTTTGACAAAAAGCGCGCAAATCATCTATGCCATGCAAGTGATCGGCATGGGTGTGCGTATATAACACCGCATCCACCTGCGTGACACCTTCCCTAAGGGCCTGCTGTCGCAAATCAGGGCCAGTATCAATCAAGAGCACCTTGCCATTATTGAGTGTCACCACACTGGAGCAACGTGTCCTGTGATTGCGCACGTCCGTAGACGCGCAAGTAGCACACTGGCAGCCTATCATGGGCGTGCCTGCACTGGAACCTACACCTAACATGGTTAATTGCATGTAAAAGTCACTTTAAGGGCATATGAACGCCAATTCTCTAGCGTTTAGCATGCTTAAATAAGCGAAAGAAATTATCAGTCGTTGCAGTTGAAACTTCCTCATACGAAATGCCTCGCAAACTGGCAATTTCTTCAGCCACATATTTAACGTAGGCTGGCTGATTGATTTTTCCGCGATACGGCACAGGAGCCAAATAAGGCGAGTCGGTTTCCACAAGCACGCGATCCAGCGGAACTTGCCTGGCAACCTCTTTAATCGACAGTGCATTCTTAAAAGTAACAATGCCTGAAAATGAAATATAAAACCCTAACGCAATTGCCTGCATAGCTACATCCAGACTTTCTGTGAAACAATGCATCACACCGCCCACCTGCTGCGCGTTTTCTTCACGCATTATGCGTAATGTATCGTCAGCTGCATTGCGCGTATGAATTACCAGAGGCTTTCCTACGGCAATAGCCGCCTGAATATGCGTACGGAATCGGGCACGTTGCCAAGCCAAGTCACCGGTCAACCTGAAATAATCCAACCCTGTTTCACCTATGCCGATGACTTTGGGGTGTTGTGCAAGCGCAATCAACTCATTCAAGGTGGGTTCCTGAATATCTTCATAGTCCGGATGCACACCAACAGTCGCATAAAAATGATCATGAGCTTCGGCCAGCGACAATACCTGAGGAAAGTCCGCTAAAGTCACTGAAATACACAGTGCATGCCCAACCCCATGGTCATGCATGGCCTGTTTGATCACAGGTAAATTGGCAGAAAGCTCGGGGAAATTTAAATGGCAGTGTGAATCAACAAGCATAAAATCTCAATCATCTCCTGCACTACATGGTGTGCGTGGCACGTGAGGATTTGAGCGCATTGCCCAGCAAGCCCTCAATTTTAAGTCTTGCCTCTTGCCCACCACTTTGTTCGTTAAATTGCACACCAATTCCCTGCGGCTTGTTACCTTGTGTCGTTGGTGTAATCCACACCACATTACCCACCACTTTTAGCTTGACCGGGTCATCAATCAAACTCAGCAACATGAAGACTTCTTCGCCTATTTTGAAATGTTTAGTTGTAGGTATAAACAATCCACCGTTTTGCAAAAAAGGCATGTAAGCAGCGTATAAAGCCGCTTTCTCTTTGATTGCCAGTGACAAAACCCCTGGTTTAGGTGCTGCTGATTTACTTTCTTCTCTGATGTCTTCAGCCATAATTAACTCTATTCCGGTAGGCAGTACGTTTTAAAAATCTTGCTTAAAAGAGCTTGGTATAATCAAGCAACACCGCTTCTATTTGCAATTCATGATTTAACGGGTGCGTAGCCAATTTTTTCAATTCGTTAATTTTTTTCTGGAATTCAAACAAACGGTTCAAGTTTACCTTCTCCGCCAATGCTTGCAAAGCACTCATATACTGTAAATGGTATCGTACATGCTGTCCAAGCTTAACTGCAACAATATCATATATCCATTTTTGCAAAGCAATCAGTCCAAACTCCACGGTGTTGGCAATCAGCATTGGCGCTGTAAAATTCGGCTGCAATTGAGGCCCTAAGGCCAACGAGCGCCACAAGGTATCCAAATCCGCAAAACAAGCCTGCTCGCTATAGACTTTTAGTGGCGAACCTTCCATATAGGCTAACTGCTGCCTCGCATTCTTTATCTGTTGCGCCTCCAGCCATGCCAGCGCTTCAGATTCGCCAGGCACTGGCATAGTGACTTTTTGGCATCGACTGATAATCGTAGGCAACAATCGCTGCAACTGGTTCGCAATCAATATGAACACCACGCCAGGGGCAGGCTCTTCTAACATCTTCAGGAGCGCATTCGCCGATGCAAGATTTAAAGATTCCGCAGGTTGAATAAGCACAATACGCATGCCAATGCTTTGGTGGCTCGACAGGCCCAGAAAATCATGTAAATTCCGTATCTGTGCGACTGAAATCTGCGTCTTTTTTTTGGTTTTTTTTGTAGGCGCAATCTCTTCACCGGCTTCAACCTCTTGCTCAGGCGTTAACAGCCTAAAATCAGGGTGACTTTCATCCTGAAACCATTTACAGCTGGCACATTCTCCGCAGGCCCTGCCATCGCTGTGCCGATGCGCACATAACAGCGCCTGACTCACATAGCGTGCAAACGCATATTTACCAATACCAGCACGACCATGCAATAGATAGGCATGCGACAAACGCGCAGAGTCGTGCATTAACCTTTGCCAGACATTGTGTTGCCATGGGTATAACTGCTGCACAATCATCACAGCACCGCAATCTGCGCTTCCACAGCCTTATAAACTTTATCTAACGGCTGATTGGCATTGATAATTTTAAACCGTTCAGGGTTTTCACGCGCACGCAGCAAATAAGCCTCTCTGATCTTAGCAAAAAACTCTGCTGACTCACGCTCAAATTTATCTGGCGTACGCGCATTGGATAAACGCGCCACGCTCACCTCCACCGGCACATCAAATAACAAGGTGACATCCGGCTGCAATCCCTCCTGCACCCATTGCTCCAACTGCACAACCTTGTTTGCCGCCACACCTTTGGCACCGGCCTGATAAGCATAGGTAGCGTCGGTGAATCTATCCGACAACACATAGGCGCCACGTGCCAGCGCAGGCAATATAACTTGGGCAATATGCTCTCGCCGGGCAGCAAACATTAACAGGGTTTCGGTTTCTGGGTGCATGTTTTCGTGCAGCAGCAATGTGCGTAACTTCTCTCCCAGTTCTGTGCCACCCGGCTCTCTGGTAGAGATCACCTCCACACCGCGAGCACCCAGCATTTTAATAATATTGGGAATATGCGTGCTTTTACCTGCACCATCCATTCCCTCTAATGTAATAAATTTAGCTGTCATGATTTACTTTTTCAACTGGTATTTCACTACCGCCCGATTATGGTCACTCAAATTATTAGAAAAAGCATGGCTGCCATCCCCCTTGCCCACAAAATAAAGCGCCTTGGTTTGCGCAGGGTGCAAGGCAGCCTCAATTGCGGCCAAGCCCGGCATTGCAATCGGCGTGGGAGGCAAGCCATTTCTAGTGTAGGTGTTGTATGGTGTGTCTGTCAGCAAGTCTTTTTTGCGAATATTGCCATTGTACTGCGCCCCCATCCCATAGATAACAGTAGGGTCTGTTTGCAGACGCATCCCCATTCTTAACCGGTTGACAAATACACCTGCAATCATGGGGCGCTCACTCGGCAAGCCTGTTTCTTTTTCAATAATTGAAGCCATGATTAATGCTTCATACGGATTTTTATAAGGCAAATCAGACGCCCTGTTTTGCCAGGCTACATTCAATTTACTCTGCATTGCGTCATAACTAATTTTCAATAACGCAATATCCGTGGTGTTGCGGTTAAAATAAAACGTATCTGGAAAGAACAAACCTTCCGGCACCGTGTAATTAGCACCTAAAGCGTGCATGATCTGCTGATCGGACCAGTGTTGAACCGTCTGCTTTACAGCATCATTTTGCGCCAATTTCTGACGCATATTCGCAAACGTACGCCCTTCGATAAAAGTGACACTGCCCTTTGTCGTTTTGCCATGATTTAAAGACAGTAATAAATGATACGGAGAGATATTACGATTTAGCGTATATTCCCCTGCTTGCAAAGTCTGCTCTTTGTTTAACAATTTTGCGATCAGTATAAAGCGCCATGGTTCTTGCAAAACACCTTGTGCAACCAGCTGATTCGCAATACTCCTGAGCCCACTTTTGGATTGAATACTGATTTCCTGGCTACTGGGTTTTAGTTTGAGAGGGGAAACTGCATAATGCACAAGCCATGCACATAAGCCTAGCCCGGTAAAAACAGTAAGTAACAAAAGAATTTTAAGTCGTCTAATCATGCGTAATCAATTTTCTTATTTTTGAAGCAAGCGCCTGCCGGTCCCAGACAATATCAGCCATGCCAGTTACTTGAAATACGCCAAACAAGCTATTGCAAATCAACACCTCGTCCGCCTGCAGCAGTTTATCTAAAGCCACTTGACCGACACGCACTTCCAACCCCAGCAATTTTCCCAAGCCTAGAATATGCTGCCTGGTAATCCCTGCAACACCACATTGCGTTAAATCCGGCGTGATTAGCTGTTGGCCAAACCGTGCAAATAGATTGCTCATGGTGCACTCAATTACATTGCCCTGATCATCCAAAAGCAATCCGTCAAATATAGACTCATCACGCCACTCCATACGTGCCAATACGTTTTCAAGACGGTTCAAATGCTTAATACCCGCCAGTTTAGGCTGCCTCGCCAAAGTTGTTTCACACACATGGATGCGTACGCCTTCTGTATAGTGCATCTTTGCATATACCGGCATGGGTGACTTAATCAACACTCGCGTAGGCACTGTTACCGCTGGGGGAGCGTAGCCACGTGCCCCCTCGCCCCGGGTGACGATTATCTTGGCAACCCATGCAGTCTGCTCGTCTAACTCATGTATAGGAAACAGTATGGATAAATCGTGAATTAAAAGCTCAGCACTTGGGCAAACAATGCCAATCGCTGCACAGTCCGCCACTAACTTCTGATAATGAAACGGCCAATTGACAGGCAAGCCGTTGCGAACCTGCATGGTACGAAACACACCATCCCCATAAAAAAAACCACGGTCAAACACCGATACCGCATGTTCAAAACTGCCGTTTACAAGAGATGAATGCCTAAGTGTCATAAGTCATAATTAAACCATAGCGGCACTAAATACACTACTTAATCTGGCGTAGAACTTGACCTACGTGAAGAAGTGGACTGGCTGACCCAGCAATTAGAATCGGTGATTTTGCATACATCTTTCAAATATCTCCAGGCAAAATAAAACCCGCCAGTACCTATCCGGCGGGTTTTGGATGACGAGCTACGTAATAAATCAAACTTTTTTGAATAACAAGCTACCGTTAGTGCCACCAAAACCAAAGTTATTCTTCAGCGCGTATTCAATTTTCAAATCACGCGCGGTATTCGCGCAGAAGTCCAGATCGCACTCGGGATCTTGATTGAAAATATTGATTGTAGGCGGTGAAACCTGATGATGAACAGACAGCACTGTGAACACGGACTCCAAACCACCTGCGCCCCCCAATAAATGACCCGTCATTGACTTAGTTGAATTCACAACTAAATTATAAGCATGATCACCAAATGCGGCTTTAATCGCATTCGTTTCATTGGCATCTCCCAATGGGGTTGAAGTACCGTGCGCATTTACAAACTGCACTTTATCAGGACTAACACCTGCATTCTGCATGGCGTTGCGCATCGAGCGACGCGGCCCATCCATATTGGGCGCTGTCATATGATATGCATCGGCACTCATACCGTAACCACTCAATTCCGCATAAATTCTTGCGCCACGTTTTTTAGCATGTTCATACTCCTCCAACACCAGCACACCCGCACCCTCACCTATCACAAAACCGTCACGGTCTTTGTCCCAAGGCCGACTGGCGGTTGCAGGGTCGTCATTACGTGTAGAAAGCGCGCGTGAAGCAGCAAAACCACCCACGCTTAAACGTGTAATCGCAGCCTCAGCACCACCTGCAATCATCACATCCGCATCACCGTATTCAATCATGCGTGAGGCATCTCCAATAGAATGGGTGCCTGTGGTACAGGCGGTCACGATAGCTACGTTCGGGCCTTTAAAACCGAACATGATGCTCAAATTACCAGAAATCATGTTGATGATAGTGCCTGGAATAAAGAATGGTGAAATTTTACGTGGACCGGATTCCTGATAAAGAAGATCTGTATCTTCAATAAACTGCATGCCGCCAATCCCAGAGCCTATTGATACCCCAATGCGCTCAGCATTTTCTTCCGTGGCAACAATACCTGAATCTTTAACTGCCTCTATTGCAGCCGCCAGTCCGTATTGAATAAAGGTATCCATCCGTCTTGCATCTTTGGCTGGAATGTAATCCTCAGCCTTAAAACCTTTCACCTCTCCGGCTATCGTAGAAGCAAATGCACTGGCATCGAATTTAGTGATTTGTGTAATGCCGGACTTTCCGGCAATTAGATTATCCCATGCAGTTTTAACACCAATGCCGACTGGTGAAACAACACCAAGACCTGTAACAACGACTCTCCGTTTGGACATGAAGCCTACCCTTATGATGCAGTGTTATTGTGAGTGATGCACGACACTACGGTGCAACAAATAAAAAAGGCAATAAACTCCAGATAGAGTTTATTGCCCAATAAAAGCCATATTACTTCAGGTTAGTATTGATGTAATCAATCGCTAATTGAACAGTTGTGATTTTTTCTGCTTCTTCATCAGGAATTTCGCAGTCAAATTCTTCTTCCAGCGCCATCACCAACTCAACTGTATCTAATGAGTCAGCACCCAAGTCATCTACAAATGATGATGCATTTTTAACATCAGCTTCATTTGCACCCAGTTGTTCAGCAACAATTTTTTTAACGCGTTGTTCGATGTCAGACATCTAATTACCCCTTCAAAAAGAAAAAATAGCCTTACGACTAGACCGTATTCTATCAAAATTGAGAAAGAATACAAAAAAACTATCATAAATTATAAATGTAATCCCCCCTAAAAATAGTCACATTTAAAAGTAGAAATTTCTCGTAAACTATTAACAGGAGAATTTCTATGAAGACCTCGAAATATACAGATACA
>PHCJ01000031.1:17469-38591 GCA_002842285.1 Betaproteobacteria bacterium HGW-Betaproteobacteria-22 | reverse complement strand
GCCCGGCTTTTTTGGCCTGGTACATGGCAATGTCGGCCTGCTTGAGCAGTTCGTCTATGCCGGAGGCGTGGTCATTGAATAAGGTGGCGCCGATGCTTGCGGTGCTATGATGCTCATGCGCATCGAGCTGGTAAGGCAGCGCCAGCGCTTGCAATATCTTTTCTCCAATGGCTTCCGTCTGTGCAGCGGCTTCAACAGCGTGCTCACTTAAATCCTCCAGCATCACCACAAACTCATCACCACCTAAACGCGCAACTGTGTCACCCTCACGCACCGAGGCAGATAGCCTGGCTGCAATTTGCCGTAATAGCAGGTCGCCCACGGCATGCCCCATGGTGTCGTTCAGTGTTTTAAAGTGATCTAGGTCAATAAATAACAGTGCGCCTTCGCGTCCGCTACGGGTACTGAAAGTAAGCGCCTGACTTAATCTATCTAGCAAAAGCCTGCGGTTAGGCAAACCTGTCAGCGGGTCAAAAAAAGCGAGGTTCCTGATTTCCTGCTCTGCCGCCTTGGTTTTGGTAATGTCAGTGAGCGTGCTGACATAATGCGTAATCGCGCCATGCTGATTCTTAACGGCACTGATAGAAATCTTGCCCGGGTAAATGCTGCCATTTTTGCGTTTGTTCCACACTTCCCCTTGCCAAACGCCCTGCCGGTCAATCACGCTCCACATTTGCAGATAGTAATCATCATCCTCGCGGCCTGATCTAAACATGCTGCCGGATTTACCTATCACTTCATCTGCCGTGTAACCCGTAATCTCAGTGAAGGCCTTGTTAACGCGCAGAATCGTGCGCTTGGCATCCATCACCATCATGCTTTCCTGCGCCTCAAACGCAGTAGCCGCCACCTTGAGCTCTGCTTCGGCCTGCTTACGCTCAGTGATATCTACAAAAGTGGTCGTAACCCCTTGCACAACGCCATCGACTAGCATGGGCTGTGACCAATATTCAACAGGCACAGGGCTGCCATCTTTGCGCCAGAACACTTCGTCTGTGGCATGCAGAGGCTTATTTTGCAGACAAGTAGTCATAATTTTACATTCAGATGCAGGATCATCCACGCACTCGGCATGTGAATGGTGTATTAATGTGTGTATGTCTTTACCCAGTATTTCTTCTGCACTTGTGTAGCCCAGTATTCTTAAAAAAGCCGCATTCACAAACTTGCAGTTTCCATAAGCGTCTACCCCATAGGCACCCTCTGCCATAGAATCTAGCAGGGATCGCATTTCTTCCATGGCGCGCGTAATCACTTGCGTTCTATTTTTAACTTCATCTTCAAGCGCATTGTTCTGTGCCAGCAAATCTTTATCACGCTTTTCAACTTTGCTTAGCATCAGGTTAAACTGATCGGTTAACACCCCTAGCTCGTCATCAGCCAAGCGGGGCACACGTTGCGAATATTGTTTGGATTTTGCCAATTTGGCGGCACTTTCGCTCAAATAAGCAATCGGCTTTAAAATATCGTCCAGCATATTGCGGATCAATAACATGCTTAAAATAATGGCCAGACCTGTTGCTACAGTTGAAGCGATAATCGCTGCGATAATCTCCAGCCAAACGGCCAGCATCACCGATTTAATGCTGACCTTGCCCAACAGCTCACCGTTAAGCGTCACGGAATGTTCCACCATTTCGCACGCACCTTCTTTAAGCAAGTGCATTAACAGCTGACTGACATAGCCTGTGAGTTGCCCGCCTTTAGCGTCGCCCCCTTGATCCATGATTTTTCTTGCGAACACTTCACCGTCCGCTGTTGTGATTTCTGCACTGACAATGTCTGAATTGGGGGATAGTGCGGCCAGCAGCTCCTCAGCAGCGGCCTTATCTTTAAACAAGAGTGCAGGTTGGCTGTTAATTGCGGTGATTTGTGCCAACACTTTTAGTTCAGATTGTGCTTCTTCGCGCTCAGTGATGACTTTATAAACCGCGCCCATCAAAAAAGTAATGCCCAATGCCACAATTACTGACGTAATTGCCAAATACCTGATTTCACCCCGGATTGTTTTTTGATGTGCCATCTTGATTTAAAACACCTTGCGCGCAACGCGCAATAATTTTGAGCTCAAGGCCAAACCTGCCTTTTGGGCCTGTGCGTGATTAACATCAAACACCAAACGCTTACTATCCACAAACATGCCCAGCATGACACCTGCATCAAATAACGCTGCATTATCCGTCACTGTAAGTACTGAAAGTCCTTCCAATTGCTTGAACAATATGGCGGCATCTACGTTCTCGGAGCTATCGATAAACAGCAGCTGGCAGCTTGATACGGCATTTAAGTCGGCCAAATAACGCAGGCTGAACTGCATGCCGGACTTTGTTTTTTTTGTGAGTTGCTCCAGGCTGCCTCTAAAGTTATCATGGCCCAACACGCACATTCTTATATTGGTTTGATTCTGCCCCGGCCAGGTAGTCAGTACCGCAAAATTATATAAGTATGCGGCTTTCATGTCGTATTCCGGGACGGGTGCAGATGAAGCTAAGTCTTCCGCAAATGCAAAACGTGCAAAACCACACAGTAGCGTTAACAATAATAATTGCTGTACCAGGTAGCCGCGTTTCATTTGAACTCGTAAGTCATGCGCAGCCAGTAACTGCGGCCGTCTTGCGGGATTAAAATTTGCTTGTCATTGCTGCTGGGGGCGACATGCGCGTAATCACGATCAAACAAATTGCGCACACCTACGGCTGCGCTCAGGTTGGGTAGCAGATCATCTGCAGAAAGTGTTAGGTTTGCCAGACTAAACCCGCCTAGCATTGTGCCACGCTCAGTTTTACGCTCACTGTAGGCTTGCATTTCATAGGCTACGCGCCAGGCGCGCTTAAAAAACGGTGCTGAAAAATTAAGCTTGCCTATACGACGCGGAGCGTTGATTTGCCAGCGCCCATCGCCATCTTCTGCGCTCTGAATCGCAACACTTGTGCGCAAGCGCACGTCGTTATCCCAATGTTTTTCCAGCTCAACTTCTGCACCATCTGCAGCGCCTCCACGCACATTGTTAAATTGGCTCGTACCCGCACTTGCATCCAGATCTTTCTGAAAAATTACATTGTCAGTTTGATAATAATAAAGCGCGCCCAGCAAGCGTGTATCTCTATCCAGATGATGCTCTATTACGAGCTCTGTTGCACGAACCCGTTCCGGTTTCAGTTCAGCATTGGAGAAGAGCGTTAAGTTGTCGGTATAATGCTTCTCAAATGGGTTTGGGCGACGGTAAGCCTGGCTCCAGGAGAGCTTAATATTGGTCGTGTCAAATGGCTTGTAAGTCAACGCCAAACGTGGGCTTAATCGCTGTACGTTATTGTTAAACTCATTTTGGTTGACATCAAAACGTGCGCCGAGGTTGATCAGCCATTGCTGATTAAGCTTGATTTCATCCTGCGCGTATAGTCCCAGTGTCGATTCATACGTATCAAGATCAAGTGCAGAAGTTTTAATTCTTTGATCAAAGTCATATCTTACTTCTGAGCCAAATAAAATACGCTGCCCCTTAAACCAGTTGCCCACAAACTGCGCATTCAAGCCCAGCCATTGCCCAACAGAGCGCTCTTTGAAGGCGATGGAAGAGAATGTTGCAAGACCTTGATACTCAAAATGTCCGTAATACCCATGTAAAGACATCTGCAAAGCGGGGCTTATCCAGCGATCATGCTTGAGGCTGGCAGAAAACATGGTGTCTTCATAATTGTAGGGGGCATTGAAATCAGCTCCATAAGGTGCAGTCGGTATGTCTTTTTTGCGGGTGGAGTACGCCAACTCTGCAAACCAGTTTTCCCACTCCACTTTGCCGAACAAACGCCGACTCTGCTGTTCATCCAAATTAAGCGCGCGCCCCACATTACCTGATGCATCCTGACTAAGTGTCAAATTCTGGCCGTCACTGTTGAAACCTGAGGCGGATAAAAGCACCTTGGCACCATTTTCAAGACGCTTGCCGTAATTGATTTTGGCATCGCGCCCCCCATAACTTGCCACCTCACCCACCACCTGCAAGCCATTGATGTCATGCCCTTGCTTGGTGATGACGTTGATAATGCCAAAAAAAGCATTGTTGCCATAAATGGCTGAACCTGGCCCTGATACGTACTCAACACGCTCAATCAGTGAAGGGTCAATAATCCCGACATATTCCAGATTACCACTGCTGTAAATATTGTTATTAATTTGCGTGCCATCCAGCAATAGCATAATGCGCCCGGTAAAATCACCGGGCCTGCCAAAGCCACGGCCACCTAAAAATGAATAAGCACGGTCGTTGGTAATATATAAACCGCGCATACTTTCAAGAATTTCAGCTAGCGTATGGTAGCCATTGGCTTTAATATCATCAGCTGTGATAATGCTGACAGCCGAAGGCGCTGCACTTATTTGACCGGCAATTTTGGATGCACTTTGCACATCCATTTTCACAAGCTCTTCTAAAGGAATCTGAGTTAAGGGTAAGGCTGTAAGACCACTGTCGAATGACAATGGTGATGCGTCTGCCCAAGCCTGTGATGCGCTGACAGCCAAAAATAACATTGGAATATAACGGGTTAAACGCAACATCAACACCCACTAAAGAATAAGGTTTACTTCACACTGCTGGTACTGTTTAACTGTTGCAAGGTACATGCTATTACACATGCCGGCTTTCTTCAAGCAAAGTGCGCAATTGATTTTAAACGCGTTTTGATAAGTAATGGCTACGCGCCAAGCACTTCAAGCGCATACTTAACAATGCACTTCATACGCACTAAGCGCACTTAACTCACGCAGCAAAATCCTCCTAGCATTTTCAGCTTGCAATTATCGTGAATATCACCTCAGTAGCTTTGATTTATGTCAATTTATATTGACTTAATTTGTACCAGAGTGAGCGCTCACTAATTTCCAGCAGTTTAGCTGCTTTGCTTTTATTTCCCAGCGTTTTTTCCAGTGCTTGCGCAATCAAATCACGCTCTAATGCTTCCACCGCCGCGGGCAGTGACCATCTAGCTTCGCCTGAGGCCATGACGGCGGCATCAGCGCTTGCCGGGGAAACTGTGCTTGCCGTCATTTCCACAGGCAGATGCTCATGCGTAATGCACTGCTTGCCGCTGATGATTGCCGCACGCTCCAGCACGTTTTCCAGCTCCCGCACGTTACCTGGCCAATCATATTGCTCCAATATACTAACGGCAGCATCCGAAATTTCTACATGGCGCTTGGCCAAAAAATGTCTGGCTAACAGAACAATATCTGATTTACGAGCTCTTAAAGCAGGCAAATCTATACGAAATACATTTAAACGATAATACAGGTCTTCGCGCAGCTTGCCCTCTTTGATAGCCTCGCGCGGATCACGATTGGTGGCGGCAATGACTCTAATATCCACGGCTATTGTGCGATTGCCACCTACCCGTTCGATGACATTTTCCTGCAGCGCGCGCAGTAGCTTAGCCTGTAGTTGCACGGGCATTTCCGTGACTTCATCCAGAAACAAAGTACCGCCATCGGCCAGCTCGAACTTGCCGACACGCTCTTTAATCGCGCCGGTAAATGCGCCTTTTTCATGTCCAAACAGTTCGGATTCGAGCATTTCATGCGGTATCGCCGCACAATTCACCGCAACAAACAGCCCCTGTTTACGGTTTGATCCGGCATGAATCGCGCGCGCGACCAGCTCCTTGCCTGTGCCCGTTTCGCCTGCCAGCAGCACAGTGGCTTTCTCTGGCGCGACTTGCGCAATAGCGGCGTAGAGTTTTTCCATTGCGTCACTATGTCCAACCATGCCGCTATCAAGCGTTTTTTCTTCGCGGTAATATTGATTTTCTACCTGTAAGCGTGAAAATGACAATGCGCGCGCGATGGCTAGCTCTAATTCTTCCAAATCGAACGGGCGTAAAATGTAATCCGATGCGCCGCTTTTCATTGCTTCTATGGCTGATTTTATTTCACCCTGTGCGGTGACAATAATCACGGGTAATTCAGCGCTGGCTAGACGCACTTCTTTTAACAGCTGCAAGCCATCCATGCGTGGCATATGCAGATCACTTACCACGCAATCCACATGCTGGGTGCGGATGATTTCTATGGCCTCACGCCCATCTCTTGCCGTTAATGGCTGGTATCCAGCCTGCCGCAGGCTAATTTCAAGCAAGCGCAGCATATTGGGTTCATCATCCACGGCCAGAATCTTTTTAACACTTTGAGACATTTATTTACTCCAACCTTCCATGTTGCCTGTTGCATATAAATTACGTACGCAATTGCTGCTTGGGTAGCCTGACTCTAAAATCCGCGCCAGTTTCAGCCAAAGTACCGGCTTCTACCGCCAGCGTGCCAAAATGAGTGCTGACGATCTGCTTGGATACCGCCAGGCCTAAGCCAATTCCACCAGGTCTTTGCGTAAAGAACGGGTCAAATATCTGCGCCTTCTGCGCTTCACTTACGCCACTGCCATTGTCAGCAACACTGATAATCACATCATCCATAGCCTCATACAATGTCACCACAGCCATGCCGCCTTCAGGCAACACCTGAATCGCATTTAGCAGCAAATTCAACACTACCTGCGTGATTTGCTCATCATCACATTCTACGATGATCTGTTTGCTGACGTTTTCTTTTAAGGCATGCACCTCAAAAGAAAGACTAATGTCTTTTTTATTGGCCTGCATACGTAGCATGGCAACAGCATGCTCTAATAACGAAACCATATCATGCGGCATAAATTCCGGTGCACGCGGGCGCGCAGAATCGACCAAAGTAGAAACTAGCTTATTAAGCCTTTCTGTTTCGGTGCTGATAAAGGCCGCCACCTCTTGCCCTTCTGCGCTTAAATTCTTTTCGCGCGCCAGCACCTGAGCAGAGGAGCGCAATATACCAAGTGGCGTTCTGATTTCATGGCTCATGGCAGCAGCCATTTCGCCTGCAACAGCCAGTTTAGCCGCACGCGTCAGATTTTCTTTTGAGCGGGTCAGGTCTTCTATCATCTTACCAAACGCGCCCGTCAGTGCACGCACTTCAGACGGACCATCCGCTGGTGGCAATGCTGCTTGCGATGCACGCACAAATCCATGCGCATAACGTGTGAGCCTGACAAGCGGCCTAGTGATGTTTCTCGCCAAAGGCGTGGCCAGCATCGTGGCCAGCACAGCTGTTACTGCTAAAAAGAATAAAAAAATAAATCCCATGCGATGTACTGGCGCCATGACAACTGAGCGGTACTGCGTGATGGTAACCCCCCAATTGAATATGGGTGCCGTCCCCATATTGCTGACTTTTGAGTGTGCGGAGATATCATGCGCAGCAGTGATTTTTTCCCAATCCTTAGTCTGTGCGAGTACGGATTCATCCGGTGCATTTTTATCCAGCAAGGCCGCAGCACTCCCCTGGTTGCTGGTGTTATTTAGAATGTTTTCAATATATTGCCAGTCAAACACCACCCATAAAGTGCCTATCGTCTGGAGATTAACGTCTTGTATTTCACTTGCTATCGGCAACTGCTGCTGTGCAAGTGGTGCCAGCGTCACGGAATGATTTGCAAAATTTATCTGCATCCAGGGTTGGTTGTGCGTAACTGTTTGACCAATCTGAGATGGGTCGCTGGAAGCAACTACGATATTTTGCGTATTCACCACATAAAGTGCCCGATAAACACCACGGTAGCTCACTTTCAGTTCATTTAAAAAATTTGACAAACGCTTATCAATGTCGTGAATTGCCACCTCCTGCATCACTTCCAAACGACTCCACGACACCACGTTTTGCAGGCGCTCAAACATCATATTGTCTATTTCACTCAGCGCTGCGTTGGCGCGCGTTTGCATATCACGCGAAATCTCTTCACGCAATACTGTCCGCGCCTGATAAAATGCCAGCACGGTGACAACCAGCATAGGCAGCAGCGCTGTCAGTAAAAACCCGATCAGCAGCAATTTTTTAACCGATAATGGCTTTAATCGCCAAAGTTTAATCTGCATGATTCATCACACGTTGCATACCCACAATAAATGCTCCACCGGCAGACATAGAATATAATTCAAAAATCAACATAAAAAGCGACGCAAATTCAACCCATATTTTCCATTAGAACTTGCCAGCGCCTGATAATCAACACTATAAGCCAACAAGTTGGCAAGTGTTGCTAATAATGGCAACGCCGCGCTGTCTGATGGATTTTTTGTGCAAATTTTATAATCAATAGTCATAGCTATTGGCAGAAAATTTGCACAAAAAAGACGCAGAATGGCAAGCTGGCATTCAAGTAGATGTAAAATCGCCAAATGCAAAAACCTGGGTTCAACCTAAGCCGTGTAATAAAAACCTTTTCCAAATCTACGCACTTGTGAGTATGGAGCAACCATGCATTTTTATAAACTATTTTGTTTAAGCAGTGTAGCCCTGCTACTTTTGCTCTGCAACACTGCAAGCGCAGATGACGCCACAGGTGGTCCGTCTTCGTTTGCTGAGCACTTCAAATTAGGCGGTTACGCCAGCGCAGGCATCACCGCACCAAGAGATGCAGAGGCGGAAATTGCACTGCATGAGATTAGTTTGATTTTGACCTGGCAGAATGAAAGCCGCTTTAAATTTTTTGCTGAGCTGGAATTGGAAACCCCTTTAGTCTGGGATGATGACAATGACCTCCATACCAAAAAAAGCTTTTTGGATTTAGAGCGACTCTACCTCGATTACAATTTATCTGAGGAAATCAATCTGCGCGCCGGACGTTTTCTCACTCCCACCGGTCGCTGGAACCAGTTACATGCGGCACCGCTGGTATGGACCAGCTCACGACCACTGGCAACCAGTCGGCTGTTCCCTATCGCAGCAAATGGTCTCATGGCATTTGGCGCAGTGCCTGTGCAGGATAGTGCGCTTGAGTACGCACTGTTTTGGGAAGCGCTTAAAGACCAGGTGCATGATGATCATGAGATTAAGTTTGATAACGTAAAAGGCGCGCGCTTGAGCTTTGGACAAACCGCTAATTTCGGCTTGAGCTTCATGTCATTTAATGAGAAAGGCATCAGCAGCCCAAACTACCGCTTACTGGGCCTGGATTTTATTACACACTATCAAGGTATCGAATTAACAGGAGAAGCATTCCAGCGCTGGGAATCGCACAATCAAGATGGCGGGAGCGGGGCTTATTTGCAGACTGCGATTCCCCTGAGCTTTGCAACAAACTGGAGCGCGATAGCGCGTGTTGAGACATTACACCGCCCAGATGAGGGGCATGATCAGCGCTGGCTCGTTGGCACCACCTGGCGCATCAAACCAAACCAGTTGTTGAAGCTTGAGTTAACAGGGGGTAGCAATAATCATAGCGAGAATCTTGCTGAGTCCCCCCGTGGCTTTGCAGCCTCTTTTGCGGTGCTATTTTAATGCGGATGCACATTTTAAGATTCTGCGCTGTAATTGCCATGTTTGCTAGCCTCGGCGCCATCTCGCGCATCCATGCCGCAGAAAAACCGGCCATCGCGCTTATCATAGCGCGCGAACACATTATTCAATATTCTTCATTGAGTGAACTCAAGCTTATTTACTGGCGCAAAAAAAACTATTGGGCAGATGGCCAACCCATCCACCCTGTCAATTTGCCATCTGACAATTCCCTGCGGCTGCAATTCTCAAATGCGGTGCTGGGCAGTGCGCCAAGCGCACAGAATGATTACTGGAACGGTTTATATTTCCATGGCATCTCACCACCGCATGTGGTTTACTCAGAAGAAGCGGTGATTCGATATATACAGGAAACCAAGGGCAGTATCGGCTATATTGATGCTTGCAAAGTGGACGCACGCATCAAACCTTTGTTGTGGATTATGCCCAACGGGGACGTAAGCAACAATGCGCCGAACATCAACTGCCATTGAATCACTCAACTACTGCAAACTCGCTCAACTCGCCATTTTTATAAGCGCGCGCTGCGATTTGATAATAAGCGATCGCCTCGCTCACGAGTTTTTCGTCGTTATCTGTCGGCGTGGACTCCAGTGTTTTTGCATCTACCTGATAAGTTTCCACTGATTGCTTGGGGGACAGCACCACCAGCTTATCATTCTTGTAATACCCCAATGATTGATAATTACTGATAAACGCACGTTCGGGCAATTTTTTTGCCTGTGCCTCAAACATCGACTGACCATAAAAATGCTGCGCACCATGCTCACCCAACACATCCAAAAGCGTCGGTACAATATCAATTTGGCTGGCGATGCGCGAATAATGCCCTTTTGGCAACAAGTCCGGCGCGTAAAAGAACAGTGGAATATGGTATTTAGCCACTGGAAGTTTAGTTTTGCCTGCTACAGAGGCGCAGTGGTCAGCCACAATGACAAACAGCGTATCTTTAAACCATGGCTTGGTTTTGGCGCTCTCAATAAATTGGCCAATCGCATAATCGGTATATTTCACCGCGCCTCTGCGGCTACCTTGCGGCAAATCTATCTTACCTTCAGGGAAGGTATAGGGGCGGTGATTGCTGGTCGTCATAATGTGTGCAAAGAAAGGCTGCTGTGCTTTAACCTGCTTATCCAAAATCGCGATGGAATTCTTAAACAGGCTTTCGTCATCTACGCCCCATACGTTCTCACTCTGAATGGTCGATTTATCAAAATCCGTGCGATCAACCACCATATAATCGTTACCTCTAAAATAAGCATTCATGCTATCAAATACACCATATCCACCATAGATAAAGAATGTAGCGTAGTTTTTGGCTTCCAGTAACTCACCTATCGTCGCCAGATGCTCACTGCCAGGGCGATGCACAATCGCCTGCCCAGGGATAGGTGGAATCGCGATGGATAGCGCATCCAGCCCGCGCACTGTGCGCGTGCCGGTAGCAAACAGTTTGTCAAAAACCAGACTCTCATGCGCCAGTTTATCTAAATACGGGGTGAGATTTTCCTGGTTGCCATACGTGCCCATATAGGATGCAGACAGGCTCTCTACAGAAATTACAATCACGTTTTTCGGTCTGCGCTTAAAAGGCCCTAAAGCCTGCGCCTGGCTCGTCGTGATTACAGCGGCATTGTGAGCTTTACTCTGATGCGCATGCGCAGCAATCTCGCCTACTGTTTTCCTGTCTACGCCTAATTGTTTTAATAATTGCAAAGCGTGGCTATCCGGTATGGTTTTATAAAACTTATCGTAATCCAACTCATTGCGTCTGGCAGCAGCGAAAAAACTAAAAATGCCGTTGCCTGACAGCTCATTGGCATACGCATTCTGACTAAATTCCATTTGATCCACATTGGCAAGCTGGTAGCTTAATACGGGTAAAATAGCCGCCAGCACAAGCAACGCCAGCTTCTTTTTAAGCGTTTTGGGTGCCGTCCCAAAACGAATGCTTCGACTTAAACCAAAAAGCAACAACCACACGATGAATGCAATCCCCAGCAATATCAATGGTACGGGATAAGACTCACGAATGTTGCCTATCACTTCATTGGTATAAATCAGGTAATCCACCGCAATAAAGTTAAAACGTGTTGTGAATTCCTGCCAGAAAATAAACTCAGAAACCGCGCCGAATAATAATCCGAATGTCACCAGAAAAGCTGTCAGCCAGCGCGCTTTATTGACCCATGTTTTGGAGCGCAGTTGATTGGGCAGCAGAGCGGAAAGTAAAAGCCAAGGCACCACTAAATAAGCCAGTGTGGCAATGTCAAACAAAAATCCTTGAATAAAAAGCCTAGGTATTTCTACTGCATTGATTTGTGAAATACCCACCTGCAAGGTTAAAACAACGCGTAACAGCAGCCATGTCAACAATGCTATGCCTGCAATCAGCCAGGTAAATGCAAGATTATAGTGAGGGGGTTTTGATTGATTCGTCATCATTTTTATTTTCTATTATTTCTTAAATTTATAAAATTAACGTTGCACTCATTTTTGTAAGTCAGTTATAGGACGGAGCGGCCAAATCCAATACAAAATCAGCAAAGTCATCCACACCGTCCAACCGCTCCAAAGCACGTGTGACAAAAAATGTGCCCCGCGTGCTATCTGCACACCCCCCATCACCAGGCCCATGACCAGACTTAATAACAGCATCCATCTGGCGAAAGCCGGGCGATACGTGATAAAGGCAAAATAAAACGCCATCAGTGCAAAACCACCGGAAGGATGCCCGGCAGGAAAACAACGTCCAAGCTCCACTCCCGCAGGAGGCGCCTCAAATAAAGCGATTAATGGCAGATCTCCCCCATACACGGTTAAATCCCACGGGCAGGCATGCTGGTTATAATGCTTTAATATTGCAACCACAGTGGTAGAAACCACCATTCCCACGAACACCCATAACAGCGGCGCACGGTATGCTTTAATGCGCGCAAAAAAATAACTTGATACTGACAGCACAAGACTTAGCACTGCAACAGTGACCATCAGCCATTTGAGCCCAGTATGCATCCACTGTGTTAAAAACAAGTTATGCTTCAGCGGAAAATGCTGCCGCTGGGCATCAAAGAATAAATCCGTTAAGTTTGCGTCAATGTGCAAAACCGGATAAACCAGCCGCATGAATGCGGCAACAAGCAAACCTGCCAGCAAGTGCTTTAACCAAAAACTTTCTGCCGGTATGTAAGATTTCAATTTGTGTAGCGTCATATCTCACGATGATTAAAAGATAACACGCAATATGAGCAAGGCACATGCCAGCTACCTAACCGACTGATTTAATAGCAATTACTCAAACCAAACCTAATTCAGGGCATGCAATATTTGCATACCCTGCCGTGATAATGTTTAAAAACCATGCATATTTTGCGCGATTGCTGGCGATTACTTTATTTTTGGCACAGGCAAAACAATGCTTATGCCACCAGTAGCATGGCGCAATCAGATCGATAACCACTTAATAATTAAGGTTTTTTACAAGCCAACCAATACTGCAATATGAATAAGAAGTACGGACTTAATCGCTCAGGCACAAAATTTGCCTGTATTTAATCACTGGTAACAAACATGGTGAAATATAAAATGCTAAGTGCAACATTTGCAGGGTTACATTTTCCTGAGGCTTTTTTTAATGCAGAGGCCGCTTATCAAGCACGCTCATTTGCAGCAACCAAACGCCACCAGGCAAAAAATATCAAAGTGGCGAGTTCTGATGTAAATGCCGCAGACCGTAAAGAGATTGAGCAATTTGTACACGCGGTATTTGCAAAAACTTATGGGGCTGACATTCAGCAATTTATGCCGCATCTCGTTAGCTTGCGAGATGGCAATACTGGAAAGATAGTCGCTGCGTTTGGCTTAAGAAAAGCAGACTCAGCACCCCTATTTCTGGAGCGCTACCTAGATGCGCCAGTTGAAACCGTGCTGTCAGAACGCTTTAATCAGCCAATCACACGTCAGCAAATTACAGAAATCGGCAACCTGGCGGTGGATAATCCACGCAATGCCGGCATTTTAATTGCACACGTGATTCAGCACAGCTTAGATATTGGTGTGGAATGGTGCGTAGCCACCGCCCACCACAGTCTGCAAAATGGTTTAATCAAAGGTGGCCGTGATGTTTATGCACTGCACCCTGCTGATAAATATCGCTTAACCGCGGAAGAGCAAGTGATTTGGGGTAAATATTATGATAATGCACCGCAAGTGGTTGCGGTGAGGGGGGTCGCGGAATTATAACGCATGAAACACAATAAACTTATTGCAGCCATTGCCGAACATGCTGCTCAGCAGCCTGAGAAAATAGCATTAAGCACTGACCATACCACCATTGATTACGCCACACTCTATCTGGCAATCAGGCAGCAGGCAAAGGCCTGGCACACTTCAACCGGCAAGACAATTTCGCTTGCAGTGGAAAACAGTCCTGCATGGGTGATTTTAGATTTGGCTGCGCTCGAATGTGACATCCCGCTCGTACCTTTGCCTTTTTTCTTTTCATCTGCACAATGGCTGCACGCCATACAAGATGCTGGTGCTCAGGTATTAATTACCGACCACCCGGAAATTTTTGCGCCTTTACTTGCAGAACGCATCATGCAAACAGCGCAGTTCACCATTGCAGATAAGACGCTCACACAATTTGATTTGCAGCAGACACATCAGGTAACGCTCCCCGCAGGCACTGCAAAAGTGACCTACACCTCAGGTACAACAGGCAATCCCAAAGGTGTGTGCCTAAGTGCGGACAATATGCTGAAAGTGGCATCCTCCATCACCCAGGCCAGTGAGTTAAATTCGCTGGATATCCATTTAAACGTGCTGCCACTGGCTACCCTACTCGAAAATGTAGCAGGTGTTTACGCGCCGTTATTGGCAGGTGCCAGATGTATCGTCTTACCTAGCCAAGACATTGGACTATCCGGCGCGTCTGGTTTGGATGTGCAGACACTATTCCGTATACTGAACGCAAGCAACGCCACCACTGCAATTTTTACACCGGAATTATTGCATGCACTCGTACTGCATCTGGAGTCCGGAGCTGACACTCCGACCCATTTACGCTTCTTGGCCGTAGGAGGTGCTGCTGTCTCTCCCCAGTTAATCAAACGTGCAAAAGCATTGTTGATTCCTGTATATGAAGGTTATGGGCTTTCTGAGTGCGCATCTGTCGTAGCGCTGAATCAACGCCAGTCCAACAGGGTCGGTAGTGTGGGCAAGATTTTGCCGCACGTGCATGTTACATTGAGCGATGACAATGAAATTATTGTGCATAATAATACTTATCTAGGTTATGTTGGCCAGGACAACCCACCCGGCGACACAGTACCCACCGGTGACATCGGTTATATTGACGAAGCGGGTTACTTATTCATCTCTGGGCGAAAAAAAAATATCTTTATCACCTCATTCGGACGTAACGTGTCGCCAGAATGGGTTGAGCGCGAACTTAAATTTTCGCCAAATATAGTACAGGCGGCGATCTTTGGTGAAGCAAGACCATGGAATGTAGCGATCATTTTGCCTAGAGGCTTATCAACAACAGCGCAAATTGATTACGCAATCCAAACCATCAATCAACACCTCCCAGACTACGCTAGAATCAAGCGCTGGATCAAAGCCGATGCGCCATTTAGCGCAACCAACCAGCAACTCACAACCAACGGCCGCAATCGTCGCGAGATGATTTGGCAATATTATCAAGATAAAATTAACGCATTATATGAAGAGGTTTAACCATGACTTTTTATCAAACATTGCTCCAGGCCACAGCACAAGAACGTGCAACACTAATGGCGCTGCCACTGATTACACAAGGCGGAAAAGGTCTAATCTCACTTAAAACCTATATCGGGTTTTTGACGCAGGCTTATCATCATGTCAAGCACACTACACCTTTACTCATGGCCTGTGGCGGGCGCTTACCCGCGCATTATGAATGGCTGCGCACTGCGATTGGCGAATACATTGAGGAAGAAATGGGACATCAGGAGTGGGTACTGAACGACATTGCAGAATGCGGTGCCGACAAAGAGGCTGTGCGCAATAGCACGCACCCCGAAGCCAGTGCCAGCACGGCTACCGAAGTTATGGTGGCTTATGCTTACGATATGATTTATCGCGTAAATCCTGTCGGCTTTTTTGGAATGGTACTGGTACTGGAAGGCACAAGCACCGCGGTTGCCACTCAGGCGGGTGAGACACTGATGCAAAGTCTGAAATTGCCCAAAAAGGCGTTCAGCTACCTGCTCTCACACGGCTCGCTTGATATCAGCCATGTTTCATTTTTTGAAAGCCTAATGAACCAGGTCACGGATGTACATGATCAGACAGCCATTATTCACAGTGCGAAAGTTTTTTATAGATTATATGGTGATATATTCCGTACAATAGAGGCACAATACATGACCACTTAACATGGCTTCATCAAGGACTAAACATATGCAACTCAATGGCAAACGCATTTTACTCACAGGTGCAACAGGCGGTATAGGCCAGCATCTTGCACTAATGCTGGCGCGTAAGGGTGCCAAACTCGCCATCGTTGGGCGTGATGCAAAGAAACTTGAAGTGCTGGCAGGCCAAATCTCGCATATTGGTGAAACACCAGTCAAAATTGAGGCAGACTTTGAGAAATCAGGCACCGCAGAATCAGTGGCCATACATGCAACACAGGCACTCGGTGCGATAGATATCTTAATCAACAATGCTGCGATTTTAGATTTTGTTCAGTTTGAAGATCAAACCCCTGAACGCATCGCGCAAATGATACACATTAATGTCACCGCACCAATACAACTCGCGCGTGCTGTTTTGCCACAATTCAAAAAAAACCATCAAGGGCACTACCTGATGATAGGTTCAATTTTTGGCTCACTGGGGTTTCCGCATTATGCAACCTATTGTGCGAGCAAATTTGCGATTCACGGGTTTTCACAGGCATTAAGACGAGAACTCGTAGATACCAACATCGGAGTTACCTATATTGCACCTAGAGGCGTCAACACACCGATGAATGATGCCGCCACACTGGCTATGCTCGCCAAAACAGGCGGCAACGTGGATGAGCCTGATAAAGTCGCGGCCATTATCGTACATGCACTGGAGAGTGAGAAACAAGAAGTGTTTATCGGGCAGCCGGAATCGTTTTTTGCATGGCTCAACGGCATTGCACCCAAACTTGTAAATTTGGGTTTAAAAAAACAAACGCGCCTGGCAGAGCCATTTATCAAGAAAAGCAGTTAGCCGCATTAGCGCCCAATGCGCTGGGCGCAATCACTCCAAATTCAAACCAAAAGGTAAAGTCAACGCAAGTGACTTACACAAAGAGCACAACAGGAAACACGGTAACCGCCAGCACTAATATCACCCACTCCATACCCCATCGCTCCAAATGCCCAGTGAAGTGAAAAAACAGTGCTGTAATCGCAACAAGGTAATAAACTATATAGATAGTTAATGCCATAGATTCACCAATTTAATCGTTAAGTTTTTGTTGATTTTAGATTTGTTAGCTACAGTCTAACAAATATTGTGCAATAAAGTATATTAAAGTATATATTTAGTAGTTGATTTTAATCCAATATTCCTATCAGTTGCCTTTGAATTCAACTATAGATCGCGCTACCATAATAACGTCAGTTTTTAGCGATTCTTTAATCGGCATCATGAATTAAAAATCAATCACGCAGAATGCCTTCCTAATCTTCTCAAGCAGCTTACATCAATGCAACTTCACGTGCGCCTCTGTGCGGCGGGAAATAATACGCGCCAGGGTTAACAGTGCCGTACTCCAAAAACCGTGCAACGCCATTAGATGCAGCTTATATAAGGACTGATACATGGTACGGGCAATCAGCCCTTCAATAAATAAACTGCCACCGGAAATCGCGCCCATCAAATTACCTACCGTTGTATATTTGCCCAGGTTTACTAATGAGCCATAATCTCGATAAACAAATTCTGGCAAGTGCTTTTTCCCCGCCACACGATATTTCAGGGTTTTAAATAACAGGCTGGCTTGCTGGTGTGCAGCCTGCGCGCGTGGCGGCACCGTTTGCTCACCATGGCCAAGCCATGGGCACGCAGCACAATCGCCAAATGCAAAAACATTTTCGTCTAATGTGGTTTGCAATGTTCTATGCACAATCAGCTGATTGATGCGATTTGTTTCCAAACCATCTATTTCGTGTAGAAAATCAGGCGCCTTAATTCCGGCAGCCCATACCACCAGCTCAGATGGAATAAAACGGCCACTATGTGTTTGTATGCCTTTGCTTGTCACTTCGGTGACACGTTCACCTGTATACAAATGCACCCGCAACTTTCTCAATTCCAAGTCTACTGCATCAGAAAGCTTGGCCGGCAAGGCGGGCAGTACGCGATCACTTGCCTCGATCAGCGAGATTCTTATATCGCGGTCAGGATCAATTTTATCCAAGCCGTAGGCTGCGAGTTCACGCGTTGTATTGTGCAACTCGGCTGAGAGCTCTACACCCGTTGCGCCAGCACCCACAATCACCACCTCTAACTGACCTGCACGCACAGGCTCCACCTGCGTTTGTGCACGCAACAATGCATTATGCAGACGCCGGTGAAACCTCTCCGCCTGATCTTGCGTATCTAGCGCAATAGAAAACTCACGCGCCCCCTTCACACCAAAATCATTGGTTGTGCTGCCAACAGCTATAACCAAAGTATCGTATTTAAATGTCCGTCGAGGAATGACCTCAACACCATCTTCATCGTAGTTTGGCGCGATGGATATTTCACGTTTCGCCCTATCCAGGCTTTCCATACTGCCCAGGCGAAATTTAAAATGATGCCAATGCGCCTGCGCCAGATAGACCAGCTCATGCTTCTCAGGGTTCATACTGCCTGCAGCAATCTCATGCAGCAATGGTTTCCATACGTGTGTCTTTGATTTATCGATTAATGTAATTTGCGCTTTACCCTTACGGCCCAGACTATCGCCCAATCGCGTGGCGAGCTCCAGACCGCCCGCTCCTCCGCCAACAATTACAATATGATGTAATTCTTTATCTTTTTTATCACGCATCACAAGCCCTCTCTACTTCAACTCGCGTAAAAACAAAAAACGCTCACTGCAATCACAGTAAGCGTTCTAGATTCCTACATGATTCCATTACTCATTGCCGTTAATTGCGCCATTACTTCTCACAAATGCAATCACTTTTAATACTTCATCCACCTTTAAACCTTCAGCAGGATTATCTGGCTGCATCAGGCCCAAACCTTTTGCACCCATACCGCCATTGGTTCCATGCCAGATGGTTTCAAACATGCCTTTATTGGTTGCATTTTTAGCATATTTAAACTCAGGCCCTGTTAAACCTGGTGCAACAGCGCCTTCCGCGTGACCGCCATGGCAAGCAACGCATGAATATAGATTAAACACTTTTTTACCCGCTTTAATCGCCTCTTCATCGCCGATATAAGGATTCTTACCCGTACTGATAAATTCTTTTGCAGCCGGCGTATCAAAAAGTTTCGCATCTATTTTCAATGGAGCGCCGTCTTGCGTAGCTACCAAATCGATCTTTTTTATATCACCAGCAGCAGCTTTATCACCACCTGCATCGTTTGAACCTGAACCTTGGCCACAGCCCACCAATGCACCGAGCAAGGTAACTAAAAATAAATGCTTTTTCATACTATTTATCTTTCATTTAATTATAAAAAACCTAATCATAACGCATTTACGCCATAATAAAAAACGGTCGCTACTGCGACCGTTTTAAATACTGACAGACTTAAAATTACTCGTTACCGGTAATTTTGCTATGGCTACGAATCCAAGCCTGTACTTTCAAGATATCATCAGGTTTCAGACCTTCTGTTGGATCGTCAGGCACCATCAAGCCTAAGCCTTTAGCGCCCATACCGCCATTTGTACCATGCCAAATAGTCTCGAACATACCCTTATTTGTCGCATTTTTTGCATATTTAAATGTTGGACCTTGCAAACCAGGGGCAACAGCACCTTCACCCACGCCACCATGACATGCATTACATGAATACAGGTTGTATTTCTTTTTTCCTGCCTTAATCATGTCTTCATTACCGATATAAGGATTTTTACCTGTTGCTAAAAATTCTTTTGCTGCCGGTGTATCGAATAACTCTTTTTTAATGTTTAAAGGTGCGCCATCTTGCGTAGCAACCAAAGTAATATCTGCGTACGCGCTCACTGAAACCAAACCTGCTAATGCAAATATAGAAACAAGTAGAGTTGACTTTAATGTTTTATTGCCTAACATGCTTTCTCCTAATCTTTATCACAAAATAAGCTACGTTTCTTTACATGCACTCGCACTGCTGAACGTGTAACTAGTTAACGTACTCAACATTTATTTGGTTGACAGTTTATTTAGCAATTGTCATCGCAAATTAATTATGTGATTTTACTCTGTTTTTGGAATTGCGTCACCGCGAGTTTCTTGATTTTTTACAGCCCCTTTGCGATAAACCTTCATCAAGCTATCACCCTCTACCACTGGCACATGGGGGATGCCATAATCTTTTAAAATCTGCTCGATTTTATCTTTATTTCTCTCCAAAGCACCTTCGATTTTAGCCATGCGTTCTTTGTCGGCTTTGCGCACACCAACCGATATATTCCAGTAAGTTTTACCTTTTGCATTTATCTGCTCGTATTCTGGAATCAACACGACCTCTAATGGTACTGTAGCCTGCTTTGCATAATAGCCACCAATTGGACCCCAAAGAATCGCCACATCAATATCGCCTGCAAGCAGATCATCGACCAAGTAGCCAGGTGACAGGTTAAGATCGCGTTGCATACGATACGGGCGTGCATTAGGCAATAATCCGTGCGCATCGAGCGGGATTGTTGCAGGGCTTTGACCCACAATGCCTATGCGTGCTTTTTTAAGATCAGGGCTATCCCAGTCGGTAATTTTATAGCCACTGTCCTTTTTGTAAACAAACACATGGCCGGAGCGATAATAGGGTTTGGAGGTTCGCAGTGCATCGTAATCTGAAGTAGTACCCATCACCACATCACATTTTTTAGCATTCAAGGTGTTTCTTAAAAAGCCCATACGGTCGTACCAAAATTGGTAACCGATTTTTAGACCTAAATCTTGAGCGAGCACCTCTGCAATTTTATTTTCAAAGCCTTCTTGCTTGCTGTTTGAATACGGTAAATTATCCTGATCAGCACATACTTTAAATTCCGTGCCATCATCGACACGCTGCACTTCACCAGCTCTGCCGGATGAATAATAATCTTCGGCTTGTACGTTTGCGACTATAGCCACACCCATTAAAAGACCAAGTAAGTTAATTTTTTTAAACATTTTTGTTCCTTATCATTAAAAATACGGCCTTATGTTTACCGTGCCTTGAATAGAGTATCAGTTCAAGCAAAAGTTCTTGTGAACTAGCAATCAGACAATACTATACAGGATAGCGCCCACCTTGGACTCAGGATTTTAATGAATATATTTTTCTGCTCTATTGCCAGATCTATTCTTAGATAAAAAAACACCCCGACGAGCGGGGTGTTTGATTTACAGCTTATGAACTAGCTATTAGCTAATATTTGATGTTTTTCAACAATCAATTACAGGCTAAATACGTTCAATGCACCGCCGCCAGGAGCCGCGTTGTATTTAACGAGTTCAGCATAACCACCAGCAGCACCTAAAGCGTCTGTTGGGTTAGTCATACCAAGGTTCATCGCAACACCAGCCCAG
>PHCJ01000031.1:0-17461 GCA_002842285.1 Betaproteobacteria bacterium HGW-Betaproteobacteria-22 | reverse complement strand
AACAGCTTTGAACCAACGATCCAATGTGCCGTAGAACACCAAGTCAGTAGCAGTTGTTAAAGCACCGCCCCAAGCAGAGAATTTCTCTTTGTTGTACCAAACTTTTTTGTTGGTCAATGGATCGTAAGCAGCAAAACCACCCATTACGCCATCAGGACCTGGGAACATGGTCAATGTAGCACCAACCCAAGGTTGACCAGCAACATATTTAGACTCAACTGGCTCGTATGTCATACATACGTGGTTCAGTGGTGAGTAGATCAAACCAGTTTTTGGTGAGTAAGCAGCTGGCTGTTGGTCTTTAGTACCCAATGCAGCTGGGCAGATGCCTTTAGCATTGTAGTCTTGGTGAGTTGAAGCTGATGCCAATTTGTTTGGCACACCAGTTTTCAAATCAACATCAGTTGCCCAGTTCACGAATGGGTGAACTTTTTCAGCAGCTACCAATTTACCGTTGTGTGCGTTCCATGTGTAAGCGAAACCGTTACGGTCATGGTGCCAAGCGTATGTTTTGCCACCTTTGTCGAACAAGATTACTTCGTTAATACCGTCGTAGTCCCATTCGTCATGCGGCGTCATTTGCATACCCCAACGTGCCATACCTGTATCTACATCACGTGCGAATACAGTCATAGACCATTTGTTGTCACCTGGACGTACGTCTGGGTTCCAAACTGATGGGTTACCTGTACCGTAGTAAACCAAGTTTGTACGTGCATCATATGGCCACCAGCCCCATGTAGAACCACCACCATGTTGCCAACCATCTTTAACTGCTTGTGGTTTCAACCATGTACGTGTACCTAAGTCTTTTTCGCCGATTTTCAATTGGTCGTTAGGGATCTTGTTGAAAGAACCACCTAATTTGTTACCACCGTTAACGTCTTGGTAAACTGACAATGCGCTATATTCTGGTGTATCTTTGTTGAAACCTTCACCAATCAATACTTCAGCATCAGGACCTGTTGAATAAGCTTTCCATGCTAATGAACCGTCTTTTGCATTGTAAGCTGCTAAGAAGCAACGTACACCAAACTCAGCACCTGAACAACCTGTCAATACTTTGTCTTTGATTACGTGTGGAGCGTTAGTGTTAGTCGCGCCAACTTTTGGATCATTTACCAATGTTGACCAGATTTTAGCACCTGTTTTTGCATCTAAAGCAACCAAGTTACCATCATTTTGTTGCAGGTAGATTTTGCCGTCGCCAAAGCCCAAGCCACGTGAAACGTTATCGCAGCACAATACAGCTTGTACTGATGGGTCTTGTTTTGGGAAATATGACCATACGATTTTTTGGTTGTCGTTCAGGTCAAGTGCGTATACGTTGTTTGGGAATGCTGTATGAACATACATCATGTTGCCAACAACAACAGGTGAACCTTCGTGACCACGGTTTACACCGGTTGCGAATGTCCAAGCTGCTTTAAGGTTTTTAACGTTACCTTTGTTTACTTGTGACAAAGCGCTGTAGCCTTGGTTGTTGTGCTGACCACGTGGGTGAGCCCAGTTGTTTGCGTCTTTCAATGCTGCTTCTTGATCCGCAGCTGCTGATGCTACCAAAGGCATCGCCATACCAGCTACCAAGCCAAGTGCCAACTTGATTTTGTTGATTTGCATATTAATCTCCAAAGTTAAACTACTAAGGTTTAAATAAATAATTTTCACAACTTACTGATAAGTTTTTTGTTGTATCTCAAAATTATTATCAATGGTTGAAAAATTATTTGTAGCACACAAAATGTGCTTGAACAGAACTATAAACCAGTGAAACATGAATTGCAATACATTATTTACAATTTATTTACATTTAAATTTAGTTTGCATCATACAATAATTAGAAACCTTCACTTAAAATGCAGTTTTTGAATAACCTTAATTTAAATCAAATAGTTAGTTTAATTACACATGCAAAATAAAGCTTACATATTGTTCCCGCCGCTTGATACATTTGTAAAAAACAGTATCAAAGTGGATGATATTCACGAAGTTTATTATGAAACGTGTGGCAACCCGCTAGGGCAGTGCGTGGTATTTTTGCATGGCGGGCCGGGTAGCGGTTGCAACCCTGCTCAACGTCGTTTTTTTGACCCCACGCATTACCGTATTATTTTGATTGACCAGCGCGGATGCGGCCGCAGCAAGCCACTAGGTGCGGTGATTAACAACACTACGCAGGATTTAATCAACGATATGGAGCGCATTCGCAATCAATTGGGTATTCAAAAGTGGCTGGTGTTCGGCGGATCGTGGGGGAGCACATTGGCGCTTGCCTATGCCATTCAACACAGCGATCGTGTTTGCGGGTTGATTTTACGGGGTGTTTTTTTAAGTCGCACTTTAGAGTTGAACTGGTTTTTGACGCAAGTGCGTTTGTTCTTTCCTGAAGCCATGCAAAGATTATGCGAATTTTTGCCCGCCGAGGCCAGGAGCAATCCACTAGAGGCATTCCGAGCATTGGTCTTTTCATCCGATCAAGCAATCAGCATCCCCGCTGCAATACACTGGAACACATTTGAAAGCAGTATTATGACGCTGTTGCCTAGAGAGGATGACCGTCAGGATGTTAACGGTGAAGTTGAATTAGCACGTGCCAGAGTGCAAATACATTATATTGTGAATCAGTGCTTTGTAGGGCAGCGTGATTTGCTGGCAGAGGCCCGCATGACCTTGTCTGACATTCCCACTATCATCGTGCAGGGGCGCTATGACATGGTCTGCCCGCCAGTCACCGCTTGGGAACTTAAACTAGCTATGCCGCACGCTGAATTTTACATGATTGCCGATGCAGGGCACTCTGCCATGGAAGCGGGCACTACTTCTGCGCTTGTAGCCGCCACCGAAGCCTTTAAAGCCAAGTTGCAGGCAGAACATCTATAGCCATAACAAGCTTGAAACATCCATACTACTAAAGCATGAAAAAAATAAAGTTTAAATCACTCGCAGGACAGCCACTTAAAACGCGTTTTCGCAACGCAATGCATATGCCTCAGACGGTCTATGCCAGCCAGCGTTACAACACGCCTTTATTTGTTCTACATGAGATGTTCAAGGCCTTCCAGCGCCATAACGCGTTAGGCTTGTCTGCCTCACTGTCTTTTTACGCCATGTTTGCGCTGATTCCTTTGGTACTGCTGATGTTTTTTCTGTTTAGCCAACTGATATTCAGCTCTGACTATGCCATCGTCAAACTTGCCATTATTACCAGTAATCTGGTGCCGCAACTGAGCAACACCATCATGATAGAAGTGTACAGCGCAGCAAAACGCCAGGCCGTCTGGGGTGCTTTGGGGCTGTTTATACTGTTATGGTCAGTCACCCCATTGGCAGGCGCCATGCGCAGTACTTTTTATCACATTGCCAGCTTGACGGAAACGCCTTCTTTTATCCGCAATAAACTCAAAGATATTTTTGCGATTATGGGGATGCTGCTTTTATTCTTTTTATACACGTTTGCGGGCCTGTTGATTGAAAAAGTCATCGTCTTTGTAGGCGCCAACAGCACGCTGTTGCATTATGGTATTTTAGCCACCCTTATTTCACTCGCCATGACGACACTGTTGATTGCAATTTTCTACTTTGCGTTTTTCCCTGTGCGCTTGTATATCAAGCATATCTTAATCGGCGCGCTGTTTACCGCCGTGCTTTGGCTGCTGATGCGTCCTGCCTTTACACTTTTTTTATCCATGAATGAATCTTATGGCTCTGTATTCGGCAGCATGAAAAATTTATTTGTGTCGATTACCTGGCTCTACCTTAACTTTGCCGTTTTTTTATTAGGCACTGAGCTCATCGCCACTTTAAGAAAAAAAGATGTGCTACTACTAAAAGGCTTATTTGACGAGAGTGCCTCACAGTCACTCACTTACAATCAAAATTACGTAAAAAAGTTAATGCAGCGCTATGGCACGGTTTATCAACAAGGCGACACCATCTTTGAATCCGGCAGCGCCGCCGAGCATTTATATTACCTGGTTAAGGGCAAGGTCGAGCTTAGTCAATCTGGCCAGATAATCCGCACCGTCCATGCCGGCGATTACTTTGGTGAAATTGCCATGCTTTCTAACACACCTGTCAATGCTGATGCGCGCGTGGCATCCAAACAAGCCGAGGTCATCACCATGGGTACCGATAATATTGAAACTTTACTTCTGGATGAACCCGGCGTTGCCATGAAGTTTTTACGCAAACTCGCGAAACGCCTGCAAATGCGCAATACATAGTTTTGCTCTATGTTTTGCTCTATGTTTTGCTCTAAAATACACCTTGCAACTTTCAATTGATTAAGCGACGCACCATGGCAAAACAACTTCAATCCAACTCCTCACAACCCACTGCTTTTGAAATACAACCTGTATTGCAGTTGCTGAATACCGGGCAACTCAGCAGCGCCGAGCAGGCCGCTAAAAAATTAACGCAGCGCTACCCCAATGCCTTTGTTCTCTATCAGATACTGGGAGTCGCGCAGGACGGCTTATCCAAACACGATGCAGCGATTGGGAGTTATAAAAAAGCATTGTCGTTACAACCCAATACGCCCGACCTGCACTTTAACCTTGGCATTGCCCTAACCAATACCGGCAAACTGTCAGAAGCCGCTGACTGCTACCGCAATGCCATTCAATTAAGCCCAGATTTTTTTGAGGCCTATGGCAACCTGGGCACTGTGCTACAAAGACAAGGCCATCTTGAAGATGCCATTAAACAATACCAAACCGCACTTAATATTCATGAAGATGCACGGGGGCACTTTAACATCGGCACGGCACTCCGCGATGAAGGAAAACTAGATGATGCAATCGGCCATTTTATAAAAGCCATACAGATGTTTCCCAACTATGCTGATGCACATAATTATCTTGGTGAGTGCCTGCGTGACCAGGGCAACATGGGAGACGCGATTAAAAGCTATCTGGACACACTCAAACTAAACCCAGATCACCCAGGTGCCAATTACAACATGGGAGAATTTCTCTACCTGGCAGGGCGCTTTGATGAAGCTGTTGATTATTTTGAGCGCTCAAAACTTGATGACTGGCAAGAACGCGCACTTTACTGCACCTACAAGGCGAAGCACTTTGACGCCTTCAAAACCAAACTGGATGAGATTATCCGCACACATAAAAAACATGATGCGCCATTTCTGGCCACACTATCATCACATTATGCGAGAAACTTTGGTGTCGAAGACCCCTACAACTTCTGCAAGAACGGGTTTGATTTTGTGTACCAGAACAGCATCAAAGAACTTGCCGAGCCCAATAGCCAATTTCTTAAAGACCTGTTGAATGATATTGAAAACACAGCGATTGAAGTCAGGGCGCAGGGCATGATTGTTAATGGCAAGCAATCAGCCGGCAATTTATTTAAGCGTCCCGAAGCTTCCTTTAGAAAACTAGGCGAGTTGGTGAGGCAAGAATTTATTAATTACAAGAATAAATTTGCAGGGGCCGATTGTGAGCTGATCAAATCGTTTCCCAACGAACTCGAATTCACTAGCTCATGGTATGTACGGCTACGTCGCGGCGGATTTGTAGACAGGCATATCCACGAAGTAGGCTGGATTAGCGGAGCTGTGTATCTAGTGCTGCCTAAAGACAGAAAAGACCCTTCGGAAGGCTGCTTTGAGTATGGGCTCCATGGCGACAACTACCCCTTGCAGCATGATGACTTTCCCGTTGGGATTGCCTCACCCAAAGTGGGGGATATTGTGCTGTTCCCCTCATCACTTTTTCATCGCACCATTCCATTTAACTCGAATGAAGAACGCATCTGCATCGCATTTGACTTGAAGCCGGAAGGTGATATTTTCAGAAGATCAAACTACTGATGACCCATATAGCTGATGCCCGGTAAAGCACCCCATAACGCTATAAGATGAAACACCAGATGTTTCGAGAGGTGCGTACCTTCAGCTTTGCTAGTCGCAAGTGAACTGCCCAAGCCTACACTAAGTCTGCAAATTTGCCACTACACTTCGTCCGCTAGCTTACGTGCATCATCAATCATGAACTCCAGCCTGGCTTCCGCTATATCCACCTGCGTCCCTAAAATTGGGTCGATACACTTATTGCCAAAGATAATCTTGCCTTGTAAATTGACGTGGCTAGTCAAACGTGTGTAATCCTCAATGATGCAGTTGTTAATCACAGCACCCGACTCAACTACACAACTCGCACCGATGACCGCAGGCCCGATAATCGTCGCCCCCGGTTCAATCTTGCTGCTACCGCCGATATATACAGGCGGTGTAATGTTCACCTGATTAAAATCAACACTTAAATTAATGCCGACATGCACGCCAGGCTTGCGCTCAACCCCTGGCAGCTTAAAGCCATGAACTTCCCCATTTAATATTTTGGCAGTCACGTTCCACACGTCCTGCACATTCCCGATATCCAGCCATTGAAATGGCAAGTGTATGCCAACAAAAGGTAGTTTTGCTTCTGCCAATTTCGGGAAAAGCTGGCTGCCAATATCGTAAACTTCACCTGAAGGGATGTAATTAAAGATTTCTGGTTCAAAGATATAAATACCGGTATTCGCCAAATTCGATAAAGCGGTACCGATTTCTGGTTTTTCCTGAAACTGCACGATGCGATCATCATCACCCAACTCAACAATGCCATATTTATACACCTCATCCAGTGGCACCTCACGAATAATCACGCTCGCAATCGCTTTTTTTTGCCTATGTATCGCTAAAGCGCGTGTGATATCCAAGTCTATCCAGGCGTCACCGCATAGCACAATAAACGTTTCATCAAAAAAACCTGAAAAGTCCTGTATTTTCTTCATTCCGCCAGCAGAACCCATAGGCGCGCTCACTGCCACACCATTCTCAACGTAGCCCTCATAAGAGTATGCCATGCGCACGCCGAAATGATCTCCGTCTCTAAAGTAGCGCTCTATAACCGGGGCTAAATGACTGGTATTCACCACGATTTCATCAATGTTGTGTTTTTTGAGTAGCTCTATCAGATATTCCATCACGGGTTTTCTTACCAACGGAATCATAGGTTTAGGGATTTCGTGCGTGATAGGCTGCACTCTGGTACCCTTACCAGCCCCCAATATCATCGCTTTCATTGCGCGTGCCTAGCTAACCGATTCATTCAGACAAAACTACTGGGGCTGAGGCGCAGCTTTTCTACCAGGCGCTGCAGGTGGAATATAACCGGAAATTCTGCATAATATCCCCTCTATTGCCACGCCGTCTTCAAAAGACGTCACATTGCAGCTAGAAACAGCTTTGGTCTGCTCTAACGCAGCAATAGCGCTTCGCACTTGTTCCACTGAAATACCAATATCTTTGGCAATCACGCGATCTGTCTGCTGTCCATGTTTTTTTAAGTATTCGAGTACTTGTGTGTTATCCATCTTAACTCCCAACTTGCTACAAGGTAAAACGGCCTGCACAACAATGTCATGCAAGCCGTTCTGTTGGTGGCCCCCCTGTGAGTCGAACACAGCACCAACGGATTATGAGTACAGATTACTCGTAAACTTATGGATTGAAAGCCACAGAAATTTAAGTCATTTTTTGACCCGCCCTGCATTTTACCCTACAAACTGAACCTATGCCGAACCTGTTTTGAAAAAATTTGCTATTTTTTCTTCTTAAAAATAATTAAAATCAATCAGTTACGGATAGAGTTTTACCGAAAAACGCCGAAACTCCCCTGAAAATATCTATTTAAAATTAGCCCCTGATGCATTAGCCATATAAGTTACTGCACTAGCAACTTCGGCATCGGTTAGACCTTGGTTGCCACCCTTAGCTGGCATGCTACGCACACCATTGAGAGCATTGCTAACCAACGTATCGTAACCTTGTGCAATTCGTGGACCCCATGCACCGTTATCACCAATTTTAGGTGCGCTCATCATCCCTGAAGCATGACACATAGAGCATGTTTCTTTTACAACCAGCTCACCAGATCTTTCCATTTGCACAACTGTAGAGGCCACGCCATCAACTTCTGAATCATTCACCATTTTCGCCATATCAGCTTCAGCAATTGGTTCAACTATCTCAGTTGACTTAGTGGCAACTGGCTCTTTATCTATTTCTTTATTTGCAGGCGCAAGAAAGCCAATCAAAATAAAAAGTGGTACAACAGCAATAAACCATAGCTTTACTTTTTTGGATTCTATAGCCTTAGACTTGATAGAGGTACTAGGTGCAATTGAAGAATCAGATGATGGCCCCTTGATACCTTCCTTAATCCCTCTTAATATAGAATCAAGCGCTATTCGAATTGGCATGACTAATAAACCAGTTAGCATAAATGTAATGATAAATAATAACGGGCCTTCATCCTTTATTTCAGAATTAATTTCAGAATTAAAATATAATATAGGATATATTGCTAACCATACATTGGCTAACAAGCGAGCTTTAATACTGTAACCAGATTGAAGTGTTAGCAATGCGTTTGGGAGAGGGGCTATAAAAATTGAAAGGCCAAGAAAAAAGCTAACCTCCCTTTTCTTCGCACGTATCTCATCAGCTTCTTGACTAGAGGCGTAATGAACTCCGTCTACAGTCTTACGTGATTCTTCCCTTTGAGCTTGAGCTGCTTCCTGCGTTTCATAAACTACCCCATTAAACGTACGCTGCTTAAGTTTTAGGCGGTTAATCTCAGTCAAGATATTCGTGCGTTCATCAGCAATATCTTGCAAACCGATCTTATTAGCATAGTTCTCTAGATCGACTAGGCTCGCCTCACATTCCTCTACAGTTGAAACTTTTAAAGTATCTTTATATTCCACCAGCATTTGCCGTTTATGATCTGAAATCTCCCTTATACCAAAATGCTCTGCCACATTGGATAGATGACCATCTGCATCACCATAAAGATTGAACCAAAGCAAATAAGACGCTGGTTCAAAAGGATTTAACGCTATAGTTTCAATCAGTAAGCCCTCAGCTTCATCACCTGTAATTCTTCCTTTGCTGATGTTGACGAAAAGGCTATTTGCCTTGACTTTATCTTCTTCTGAGACCTTTTCGAACACATTTTTATGATATTGATCTGCCACATCTACCAATGCAAAATGCACTTGAATTACAAGTCTATAAACGGACTCAGCCAAATGAACTTTAGTTTCTGAGGCGTTATAGAGAGTCCATTTTTGCAAACTATCCCCCATCGCACTCAGGGCATTAGCTCCCAAGTTCAAAACGCCGCCAACCACCCCTATCGCCACATTGGCTGCAGTTGCTATTGCCATCCCTGCTGCTGCGCCTTCAAGACCAAAGCCACCACCACTTATTCCGCCGCCCTGAGTGCTCTCACGACGCGCAGCTTTATACTTAGCCAATTCCTCTGCTTTTAAAATTATTGCCAAATATTTATCGTTGACTTCGGAAAAATCGTGATCCCATGTTCGATAGGGAGCTAGGTATTTGTTACGAAAGCATTCATCATCAATATCCATGATACCAATCGAAACCAAGTCACGAATTGCCTGATCAATAGCACTATCGAGATATTGATGGGCAACTTTCGTGCAACTCACGTGAAGCTGATCCATGTTTTTGAAATGTACAGAAAACTGATCTAAAAAATCCTGCTGTGCTTTCTCTGCCAAATCCTGGTATTTCAGACGAAGTGTAGTGTAAGCATCACGTTCTGAAGTAGTTTGAATGCTGCCATTTCCAAGAGTAAGTGTTGCCATAGAGCGTGTTTCCAAAAATAGTGACGTTATAAGTAAATGCAACATCTGACATTGCATAAATTTACTTGGATTTACTAAATTATGCAGCAATTAGGCGCAAGGCTACAGAACTTTTGCAAGACAACCATATTGTGCGCTAAGTGAGCGTCAACATTATGTTCCAAAATCCATTCCAATTTTGGCTAGAACTCACCCCCCAAATACCGGCCTCCACCATGCGGCGATATTAAAAGTCCGTTTTAAATAAAATAGAGTCGCCCCCACGACTTTTTGGGGAGGGAGGGGGTACGAGACCTGCCCGACTCGGCACCGCGGCGTGCGCAGGCGGAGTTTTTTCGTGGCGGCGATACTCTGGCCATCCCGTAAAAAAAATTTTGGGTCATAGGGCACGGCGCGAGCGAAAAAATTCGCGGTAAACATTAAGCATTTCGCAAAAATAAAATATGAAGGCGAGCAGGACAATTCGCCCTAACTCGCCTAAATACTAACTTACACTACAACAGGCGCTTCTTGTTTCATCGCTCCTTTGATGATTGCTGAGGCATTGTCACTTGCATCATTTAATGACTTCATTGAAAGGTGCGCATAGCGCTGAGTCACTGATGGATCACTGTGACCTAATATCTGCTGCACGATGTAAAGACTGCTACCTGAGTTGATTAAGTGCGATGCTGCTTGATGCCTCAGGTCATGCAGTCTTAAGTTGGGCAAGCCAGCTTTGGTCCTTAGCCGTTCCCATACTTTAGCGATGTTGACGTATGGCTTCTTGGTTTTCTTGTTAATAAATAAATGCTCATACTGCCCTTCAGTAGATAGTTGTTCAAGGACCTGAATTGCGTGATCATTTAAAGGAACTGGCCTCATACGCTTCGACTTGGCGTTTTTAGCTGCCACTCGAAATACACGCTTATCTTTATCTACCTGTGACCATGTAGCTGATAGCGCTTCATTTAGGCGACACCCAGTTGCCAAAAGAAAGGTTGTGATAAGACAGACCGATCTAGCTGAGTCAGTTTTAAGCACTTCCATTAAGTTACCTAGTTGCGCATCATTCATATAACGCTCTTCTTGGTTATCTTCTTCAAACATTTGAATACGGCTGGCTGGGTTCTTTTCTAGCATATCCCAAGAAATGGCTAAATTAAACATCCTGCGTATCAGCTTGATATGATGATTAGCAGAGGCTGCGGCCAAGCCTTCATTGAGTACACTTGCATGGAAATTTTGCACCTGTAATCGGGTAATTTGATTAAGGCGTTTATGACCAAATACAGCTTTAATGCGCAAGCGATACAACTCTTCATCACGACCCCATGAGCGTTTATGACTTTTAGCATAAGCTAAATAATGGTCATTAAAGAAGTCATCAAGCGTGATTACGGCTTTAGCGGCTTTCTCATCGGCTCTTGGATTGCCTCCTAAAGCTACTTCAGCTCGTAATGCTTTGGCCTGAGTACGTGCCTCAGCTAAAGATATGTCAGCAGTACGACCTAGCTTTTTAGTTTGAGTGTGAGCGTTTACATCCTTATAGCGAAAGTAGTACGTACCTTGGCCTGAACTTACCGCCCTTACCTCAATGAACATTCCAGGGACAACTGAATCAACAAACTCCTCTCTCCGTTTACCTGCTGAACATTGCAAGCCATTTGATATAAAGCTTTCTGTTAGTTTTACAATCATGATGAACCTCCATATTAAAAATTAAGTGTTGAAGTCTGCGGCCTGTGGTAGCGCCGCATCCTTTTCTAGCTTGCGAATTACTTCAGCAGATATCTCTTAGTCGGGCTTTTGTTTTTAATAAAGTCGAATGGGAAAATACCCACAACCACCATGTGTGCGAATGCGCGTCCTGCCATTCTTTGCTGCCAACTATTCATGCCATTCCAGAACTCTTTGCCACACATCTTTTTCAATGTGTAAAGCTTATTAGGCTGAACATTTTTCAATTGCATATACATCTGATGTTTAACCTCCTCATAGAGCTTGGTTGGTACACGGTGACAATTGAGCACTTCAGTCATGTCTAATTTGGAACCTGTTACTTTTTTACTGCTCATTTTTGTGACTCCTTAAATTTTGTAAATTGCATATATTTGCCGCCACCTAGTAGCCCTGAGAAACATAAGCATTTCTGCGCAAGGGGTAGGGGGTGGCAGCAGTTTTCAGAAAACTCCAGCCGGATCTGCGGGGGGACCGTTTTCTATTCCTATTTAATACATTTGTAAATTTCATAAATCTGCTACCCCTCCCCACCCCCCGACGCAAACCCCAAGATTTTTATCACAATTTTTAGAGTTTCAGGGTGGAGGCAGGGGCAGCGTTTACGAGTTAAAAGTCAGGCTCATCATCTGGTAAAAAAGTAGCCTTATTTGAAACCCATGCCTCTTTTTTGAAAGGAATACGCCATTTGTTAATGCCTTGAATACGCTTATGCTCGCCCAAAAGCTCCCTTAAAATGCCAGCGCATTCTTTGCTTTGCGCATTAGTTGGGGACTTGATGTCTATGGTTTGCAGCACTTGCGATGCGGTCATTGCAGACAGCCCACTTTCATCAATACGTTCTAGATCTAATGCATCTAAGATGCGCTCACGGATTACACTGACTGCACGATGCTTCTTATTTTGCGATTCAAGTAATGCTTCTTGCTCAGGGCTTAGCCACCACTTCGCACCAACATCGAGGTGGGTCTTAAGTTGAGCAAACACTTGCTGCATATCGATTCCGTGGTTGTAGTTGACGGCCGTGACTGGGATAGTCCACCACCTACTATTGCCTGTTGAATCGACTAAGAAGTTATCTTCATTCACAGTGGCGCAGAACACGGTACGACGTGGGTACTCTGAATCACTGCGTCCATAAGGACGACGGACTTTGTCACGATCTGAGGTAAGGAATCCTTTGAGGCGCGCAATATCTTTTTTGAAGCTAGAATCAAGTTCACCAATTTCAACTATCCAGTGACATACGGCTGTGATGATGGAATCTTTATTTCCGGCGTCCAAATGGTGATCGAGCTTGATGACGCCTTCACGCAATATTTCATCAGGTACTAATGCGCTAATCCAAGAAGTCTTGCCGATTGACTGTGGACCTTGTAATGTGAGTACGCCCCTAGCCTTAAAACCACCAGGCCTGAGTGCCGCAGCCACAGCACTTAGTAACCAGCGATATATCAATGTATTTTTAAGGTCTTCTGGAAAGTCATCACGCTGCACTAAGGTGGCGTAGAGAGGAATAAGACGGTCAACACCATCCCAAGACTTACACAATATCCAATCGGCAACAGGGTTGAATTGATTTCTGTCGCCAATGACTTCTAGAAAGCTTGGGATTTGTCCGACAGGCATCCCATTAAGATTAGCGAGACTGAAAATGATAGCCAGTGCAATATTGTCGGCGTTATCTGGCGTTCCAGAATTGCCAGGAATAATGATTTTTAGCTTCTTCCTGATAACATCGTAGCGAATTGTGATGTTATAACCAGCAGTCAAGTGAGATGTATTTGCTATCGTTTGCGGAGGTTGGTTACTCCCATTGCGTGGTTGATCTGGAAATGACGCTGAATCCAGTGGTTTGGGATTATCAAGATTTGGGGTACTTGATTGTGGTTCTGTGCCTTTTAGGTCTGCACTGACTGCGGTTGTTGCTAGCGCGATTGATGATGTGCTCTCACTGACTTGGGCTGAACCTAATTCTTGCTTAGGCTCAGAGTCAATGTGATTCTCGTTGGGGATGTTTACTGGTGTTACTTCAGCAATAGGGGCATGATTAATTAACTCCTCCAGCCCAGCTGAATCTACTTCTTTTGTTTCAGATACGTTCATAATTCTCTCCATATTTAGCGCTGAATTAGCCGCATATATGGAGTAGAACATGTGTACTTTTATTTTATTTCTTAACCTGCTTAAACTAGCTTTAACCTGCTTAAACTAGCCTTAATCTGCTTAATCAGGCTAAGGGAAGTTCTTGCCACTCCTTTATTCGTCCTTTAAGCAATTTGTGAGTTAGCGTCTTAGTAATACCCTTACCATTCTCCCATTGGACACCATCCTCTGCGCTACAAGTGATGCAAGAATCTGGATCTATGATCAATTTACGCAGTTCTGCCATCACTTTTCCTGCTGTAGGATTAGGCATTACTTCGAGAATTGAATCAAGCACAGAAGATAGCTCGTTGTGTCGCTGCCTTATTTTTCGTGTTCTAGTAGGAGCATTTGTTAAAGCCACCTCTTTTTCTTGTACTGTTTGTATTTGCGGCTTCTGGGTAGAATTCACTAAGCATTCTGACGCATCAATTATGGTAACTCCGAACTGCTTAGCCCAATCATTGAGGCTTTTCAGTTTGATATGCACGCTGCCTGATTCATCGGTGATGGATTGATCTATTTTTAATTCGGACAAACCATTCTTGTCGAGTTCTTCTTTGATCATGAATTTATAGTTGAGTGCTTTTTCAGTCAGTTTATTCCAATGAGATATCTGATCATATTTTTCATTTACGGTTGCAAGTGCAGAAGCTAATACTGAATCCGCATCAATGGCAGAGTTATCTTCTGCATAAAGTTTGGCTATTTCATTTTCATGTAGCGCTTCGTCATACTCATGCTTAGCTCTATCCAAAAGCAGTTGCAGGTGAGTCTCTAATGGATACAACAAAGAAAATAAGTGGGGCAAGTGCTCTGGGATAGGGCCGTACTGATCTTGAGTAACAGTTTGCAAACGAACAGGGCCATGCATCCAGCCTAACATTTTGGCAACTGACTCATCAATTGAGTAACTTTCTCTGAGATCAATTACAGTTACTTCATCGTGATATATCATGAAATGATTACTTTAGCTGATTGGTTAATAGAAAGTCCTTCTAAAATTATATAGATAAATTGACAGCAAAATGATGCTTTGAATTTTAAGTTTTACAAAAGTGACGCCACCTGCCACCCCAGCTAAAATTTAGGCGACCTGCAATTTTTTGCAAACTGCTACCCCTCCCCCAACTCTAGCAGAAACCCTACCCCCGAAGGAGTAGGTCCATGAATACTGAAACTATTTTCGATAAGAAATTAAACATAAGAATGTTAAGAAACTAATAACGGGATAGCTAATCACTAATATCAGAAATAAAACCATACCCCAAATGCCGAACGTACCTGCTGATTGATTCAAATTAATTTCTCCTGATTAGTTAAGTATGTTGACTTGTCTTGCTGTCAGTCGATTGCAGCCAGAATGGCACTTGCTTCTGCATGCTCAAGCATATACGCACGCAACCAGTGATACTGATTAGCGCATATCTCAGCGAAAGCTTCATTGCTACTGAAACTTAAATGACTGTAAGCATACAGACAAACCGTAATGCCTAATGCATCTGCTGATAACGTTCCTTCATAGCCGTTCTCACAACTGACTTGATATAGGCTGTCTGAACTAGGTGCCATATAAAAGCCACCGTTGCTAAGTGAGTAGAACTCCCAATAATCACCTTCGTATTCAGTTGCAATATTGCTAGTAATTGAATAAATAGCAGGCTCTATATTGAGTGGGAAACGAATGCCAAATAAATCAGCGGTATGTTGAATGCGTTGTTTGTCACTGACTTGCTGGCGGGTAATGATTGTATGTGTCATGGTTAACTCCTAAAGTTTATGTGTAATAGCTACCCCTCCCCCCATCTGTAACAGACGTGCAAAATCCTCCGCATAGTGCCGGATAGTTTTGTTTAGTCGATTGTGTTTATTTAGTGGGTGGAGGTGGTAGGTAGATCAGAAAAGAAAAAAACTGCTACTGAGCGTTGCACTCAGATATTTGAGTTGGTACTTGTCGCTTCGATATGCTCAGTGACTCTAGCCTTATGCCATAAGTTCTTGGGTACATAGTAGACAGGGCCACCTGCATTATTCCAGCACAGCAAAAAGATGACCCATTGCGGTTCACCAATAGTTTCATCCAGGTAGTTGCAAGCATCCCAAGACATAGCGATATCTGTGACATTAGGCCAGTTCCCGTTATGCGTTTCGGCCCACTCAAAATCGCAACCATGAATTTGCAACAGGTCAGCTTCTGTTTCGAAGATATAGACGTAACCACCTAAATAATCAATATAGTCTTGTATGGCTTCTGATTGCTGTATCAGCCAATCTATATCTGCCTGAGTTATCTCTAGTGGATTGCTAATTTGAGAATGTTGCTGCTGGCAAAGCCCTAGCATGACTGCGGATTGATCCTGCAATATTCTGAAAGGCATCTTCTGTTGCTGATACAACTGATAGGCTTCATTGAAGCAATGCATCTTGATCATTGTTGTCTCCTGTTCTATTGGTGATGAATGCAAATTGTTGCGTGATGGCATCTGCTAATGCTTCTTCTGGTAGATCCCAATCTAATACTGTTTCAATCGTTTCTAGGTAGTGTTGGTGGAACATAGTAATTTCTCCTGTTAAATTTATTAGTGAAGTAAATGACAACTGCAAGGATGGTGATAAAAGTGAGTGGGAAAGCTATGAACAGCAGTGCTAATAAAATCAATGCGAAGGTTCTGGTGTCAGCAGAAAGTAGACATAGAAAAGCAATCACAGCTAAGGTGATAAATTCCATTGAGTAACTCCGTGGTGATTAAAATCTTGGTGAAATGGGTGATGAAATTGCTTAGTCACACCGGTATAAGCCCGGTATAACTGTTCTACGATATTGCGAAGATTGAGGGGCCTTGTCTGGCTTGGGATTATGGCTAGCTAATTTTTTAGAGCGCCGGACTTCAACTACATCGGAGTGGATTTAAAGAATTATGCTGACTTGGCTTTTTTAGGTGAGAGTGTTGTTGCAGATTTTTTGATGGTGACAACGGGTTCAAGTTTTAGGTCGATGTCTGAGGCGACTAGCTTATTCACCTCCAGCATAAATAGTGATGGGGCTATTAACTCATAACCACGTATCTTGCCTTCTAGTAATTTAACCAAGCCTTCTTGCTTTAGCGTTGCCATTAGAAATCCGGGCGTATTGACTGACTTACCTTTAAATAGATTGGTGAGTGCATAGGAGGTAATTGGCTGAGGTGCTTTAGCTAATGCTGCTTGAATGTCAGCCAGCTTGATCCATTCAGGACTAAAGAAGCCACCACCTGAATTGCTATACACCCGAAAGTAAATGGCATTGTCTGTGGTACAGCCTAGGTGATATGTGAGGGTAGCTTTGCCTGAACAGGTTGGGCAGGTTGCAAGCTTGATAATGCGAATTGATAGTAGTGAGTTGCTAGTTGTGTCATTCTTAGTTGCAGCTTGTTTCATGGTAATACTCCTTGGTTGATGTATAGATAGGTGTGTTGGTCTTTCATATAAGATGGGTAAATTTGCGCAGTTTATTTAGAGCACACGACCGAACCCCATTGCAAGGCAGTGCAGAAAGGTGGTGAAGGCGGTGTTTTTGACAGCTTGCTATGCAGGGTATGGCTTGAGGGGGAATTGCAAAAGCGGTGCGAAAAGAGCAAAGCCGGTGAAGGTGGTGAAGGTGGCGCTAGTTTTTAAGGTGCTTTTTGTCAGGAGCCTTTATGTGGCATGGCTTCTACCGGTATCACCGGCTTTACCACCTTTATTTGGCAGTTGGCGTATTACGAAAACAGTAAGCTGAACAGTACGTAAAAGAAAATGACGTTACACAACACGATGACCACAATTCTGAATAGGCGGGGGTGTAAATAATTTTGTGTAAACGTCATTTTGCAGGAAACTGCTATTTTCAGAAATGGATTAAAAATGACCTTACCAAAAGCCTTACCCAAAGATT
>PHCJ01000030.1:21730-26805 GCA_002842285.1 Betaproteobacteria bacterium HGW-Betaproteobacteria-22 | reverse complement strand
GGTATCGACAAAGTCCTGTGCGGTAAATTGGCTGCCTTGGTCTGTGTTAACGATGTCAGGCGCGGGGTAGTTTGCAAGCGCCTCACTCAATACATCGACTGCATGGCAAGCTTCCAACGTTATCGCTACCTTGTGTGCCAGCACCTTGCGTGTTGCCCAGTCGATCACCGCTGTTAAATAGACGAAGCCCTTTTCCATGGGGATATAGCTGGTATCCAACGCCCATACTTGATTGGCGACGATTTGTTTACCGCGTAACAGGTACGGGTAAATCTTGTGTGCAGGATGCTGCCCGCTGGTGTTTTTAGGCTTGCGGTAGATGGCATGGATGCCCATGCGTCGCATTAAGGTGCGTACATGCTGGCGTCCGACATGAAAGCCGTCGCGTTGCAACTGATTACGCAACATGCGCGCCCCCATAAAAGGATGTGCCATATGCAGTTTATCAATGGCATGCATGAGTGCCAGGTCGGCTTCACTGATAGGTTTGGGTTCGTAATAAACCATGCCACGGCTGAAGCCGAGCAGTTCGGCTTGGCGGCTGATGCAAAGTTCGCTGTTTCGGAAGTTCGCTGTTTCGGTTAATCATTTCCTTACGCTCAGCAATCCCGCTTTGGTGAGCGCTGTTTCTAAAAAATCATTCTCCAGGGTGAGCTGCCCGATTTTAGCGTGAAGGGGTTTAAGATCAACAGGCTCTGCCATAGGCGGTGCGCCAAAGACGCTGGCGGCTTCTGCAAGCAGATGCTTCTTCCATTCGATGATTTGGTTCGCATGTATTTCAAAGTCTGAGCTAAGCTGACTTAAGGTTTTATCACCTTGTATGGCTGCCAGTGCAACTTTTGCCTTAAAGGCTGCACTGTGGTTGCGACGGGGTCTTCTGGTCATTTCGTTTACTCCTCAATTATTTGTCATTTTATGACAGGGTTGAGTAAACTTGTTCACTTATAGGGTTGTTCAATTTTTCTGGGCCACTTCTCATTTCGTTTACTCCTCAATTATTTGTCATTTTATGACAGGGTTGAGTAAACTTGTTCACTTATAGGGTTGTTCAATTTTTCTGGGCCACTTCTGATGATATTGTTTTTGTGCTTAAGCAGCGTGGCTTTGATGTAAGTGGCAATTTAATTCTCGGGGATTATGCTTATGAACAATGGGCTTTGCAAGTGGCGCAGCCCTCTATCCCATGTAAGCCAGATTGTTTGGAATCTTTTTATCTGGCGCAGGCTGAACTTGCGGTGGCGCATGGTGCCGCTGGCTCTAGTGCTGGCGGTGAGTTTCCTAAGTTTACGGCAATACGCGAATTGCCGGGGGCAAAAACGCCACATGTAATAGTTAAGTTTTCTGCTGATGATAGTGGCGCAGCCGTACAGCGCTGGTCAGATTTGCTAGTGTGTGAGCATTTGGCGTTGAGCTTACTCGGGAATTTTACCAAACTTCATGTGGCATCGACCCGTCTGTTACAATCTCATGGCCGAACATTCATGGAGTCTGAGCGATTTGATCGGCAAGGCATGTTTGGTAGAACTGCACTATGTAGTTTATCTAGTATTAATGCCGCAATGATGGGGTCAGCAGAGAATGACTGGGTTAAATTAGTGACTAAGTTACATGATATGCATTTATGTGATGAAGCGGTGGTACAACAAGTGCAGGTATTATGGTGGTATGGACGTTTAATCGCTAACACTGATATGCACTTAGGTAACTTAAGTTTTGAAATAGATCATACCCACTTAAAATTACCGCAATTTAAGCTGGCGCCTGCTTATGATATGCTGCCCATGATGTATGCGCCTCTAGCTGGTGGCGAGGTGGTAGCGCGGACTTTTGTGCCTGTATTGCCTTTGCCAATGGTTAAAGACGTTTGGAAAGAAGCTGCTGAATTGGCCATTAAATTTTGGCGTGTTGCCAGTGAGGATTCTAGGATTAGTGAGGGATTTCGTCATATCTGCCAAGATAATGCGAATATAATAGACGCTGTTTTGCAGCGTGTTTGAGTTTTAGGCAAATAACGATAGCAAACACATCATTAGATAATTTAATTTATGCCAGGTAGGTAATCGCTGAATCTGGCAGATTGCATTGAATAAGACTGTGGATGTTCAATAGAAAATAAGAAGTGCAAAGACGCAATTATGATAACTCACATGAGAAAAACACTGATGAACCCGCGCACTTTCCTGGCATTGTTGCACGATATTATCGTTGCCAGCATTGCGTGGTTTGCCGCTTATTTATTGCGTTTTAATTTTGCAGTTCCTGAAATGCATACTCAATATATGTTGGAGTCAATCGCTTGGGTGGTGCCTTTGCAAGCGATTGTATTTGTTTCGTTTGGTTTATACCGCGGCATTTGGCGCTTTGCCAGCATCCCTGATCTTAAACGTATTTTCTTGGCTGTTGGTGCTGCTTCAGTGCTGGTGGCTGCGATGTTGTTTATGGTCAAAACCACCATTGCCGTGCCGCGTTCTGTATTGGTGTTAGATCCTTTGTTGCTTATTTTAATGATGGGCGGCAGCCGTTTTATTTACCGTGCATGGAAAGAGCATCAGCTTTATGGTCTGACGCTGAGTCAGGGTAACCCAGTGATCGTGTTGGGAGCGGGTGAGGCGGCTGTTGCGTTGGTAAAAGATCTGTCACGCAGTACGCAATGGCGTGTCGTTGGTTTGCTGGATGATGATAATGCTATGCATGCTCGCGAGATCTTTGGTGTGAAAGTAAAGGGCGCCATTCGACAATTAGGGGATATTAGTAAACGTTTTGGCGTAGAACATGTGATTGTTGCCATGCCGTCTGCACATCACCAAAAACGTCGTCAGGCGATTGATCTGGCAAACCATTTAGGGCTTGAGGTTTTGACTGTGCCGGCGATTGATGATTTGATGAGCGGCAAGGTCAGCGTTTCGCAGATTCGAAAGGTAGATGTAGAAGATCTGCTTGGGCGTGACGCAGTGGCGCTTGATAATTCAGGATTGCAGCATCTGATTACAGGCAAGGTTGTACTCGTGAGCGGTGCAGGGGGCTCTATAGGCTCTGAGTTGTGCCGTCAGATTGTTAAGTTCAACCCAAGCGTATTGGTTTGTCTAGACACTTCTGAATTCTCGCTTTACCAGTTGGAGCAGGAGTTGAGTGCGCTAGCCTTATCTGCTCAGCTGATTTACCTGACATGTGATGTAAAAAACAAAGTACGCATTGACAATGCGTTGGCACAATATCAGCCTTCTGTGGTGTTTCACGCTGCGGCTTATAAGCATGTGCCAATGATGGAAAATGGCAACGTGTGGGAGGCATTGTCGAACAATGTGGTTGGTACACACACGCTGGCACGCGCTTGCAAAGATGCCGGCGTTGCAAAATTTGTTTTAATTTCAACCGACAAGGCCGTTAACCCGACCAATGTGATGGGTGCAAGCAAACGTTTGGCAGAAATGGTGTGTCAGGGCTTGCAGGAAAATAGTGGTACAAGGTTTGTGATTGTGCGATTTGGTAATGTGCTTGGCAGCAGCGGCAGTGTGATCCCAAAGTTCCGCGAGCAGATTGCCCAAGGTGGCCCTGTCACTATTACGCATCCGGATATTACGCGCTATTTCATGTCGATTCCTGAAGCGGCACAGTTGGTGATGCAGGCCGGCCTGATGGGGCAGGGTGGCGAGATATTTGTGCTGGATATGGGAGAGCCTGTAAAAATTGCTGATTTAGCCATGGATATGATTCAATTATCCGGCTTGCAGGCAGATGAGATTAAAATAGAATACGTAGGATTGCGCCCAGGTGAAAAGCTTTATGAGGAGTTGCTGGCCGATGATGAGCACACCATGCCGACCCCGCATGAAAAACTGCGCATTGCGCAAGCGAGAACAGCTGATATTTCTTGGGTAAATAAACTACTGAAATGGATTGAAGGTGCCCATAGTGCAAATGAAAATCACATTAAAGCAGAGCTTGCTGTTTGGGTTGAGGAGTACAGCCCACACATTCAGGTTGCTACTGATTTACGCACACCAGTGATGAGTGAGCATGTGACCTTGCATTAGGTACAATCTTTGTTTGGATCATTTTCATCACAGTATTTGGCTGACAGCTTCTGATCTATGCCCAATGGTTTAAGGTCTAATGTTCAATGGGTTGAGATTTTTCTAGGTTGCTTTGATTTTGGTGTTTTTATTTTGGTTGATATCTATTATCCGAGTGATGTATTCTAAGCAAATCAGCATTTTTAAAACCGGCACAATCAATGGATAAAAACAACCCGCATCAGTTGCTCGCGAAGTCGGCGCTCATTTATTCGTCAAGTGAGGTTGCCGAGGCGATAGGCAGATTGAGCCGGCAAATCACACAGGCGCTTGAAAACTCAACACCTATTGTTATTTGCGTAATGGGGGGAGGGGTTGTTTTTGCCGGACAGTTGCTTATCCACTTAAACTTTCCGCTTGAGTTGGATTACGTGCATGCGAGTCGCTATCAGAATGAAACCATCGGAAGCAACTTGCACTGGGAGTCGTTACCAAAACTTGATTTAACCGGGCGTAATGTTCTGCTGCTGGATGACATTCTTGATGAGGGGGTCACATTAAAAGCAATTCAGGAAAAATGTCTTGCCTTAGGTGCTGCCAGCGTGCTTTCTGCAGTGTTAGTTGAGAAAAAGTTAGATCATCCTAAACCAATTACTGCCAATTTTGTGGGGCTAGAAGTGCCAAATCGCTATGTGTTTGGCTATGGTATGGATGTTTACGGCTGGTGGCGCAATCTGCCCGCGATTTATGCACTAAACAACTAAGAAAAAGCTTCATTGACTAACTTCCGCTCCTTAAATTGGCCACTGCTGGGAACTGTGTGACACACGCAATATCTCAACACGTTTTGCCTCTGGTGTATTCATGCTATATTCCCCATCAATCACAAATAAGCGGGTAACAGCATGATTTCATTACGTTCGATGCTCACCATCTCCACGCTGTTTGTGGCTTTGCTACAAACCGGCTGCGTGACGGGTGCACACATTGCCAACAAAATAGAACGCGCCAAAATCGGTAATCAGGTTGAATCCAGCATTGCCGCATTCCGTAAACACATCA
>PHCJ01000030.1:0-21698 GCA_002842285.1 Betaproteobacteria bacterium HGW-Betaproteobacteria-22 | reverse complement strand
GGATGTGAAAGACCCGCAAGCCATTACCGCTTTATTTGAAAAAGCCGCCGCCAGCGGCGCGATGGATGCCAAGATACTATTGGCGTTGCAGGAGGCGACGAGTGAGGCGAAGCCTGGCAGGCTGGATTACTCCAAAGGCCCAAGAGGTAATCTGGTCACCTGGGAATCCGGCCTGGCCAAACTGCTACCCTTGTTGCAACAGCAGTGCTATGTCAGACGTTTGACGACAGGTTACGATTATCCAAACCCGCGACCACAGGTGACGTATTATTCTATCGCAGGCAATATATGGCCCAAATATAGAGATGGCTATCATTACCAGCCTAGCGAGGGAATATATATACCAATAATACTTAAAGACCCTGCACGCCAAAAGATTTGGGAAGATATAGACCGCAGCAATTGCAAGTTTCCACCTGCAGAACTGCTGGACTAGCTAGTCTCAATTGAAGGGGTATGCAATGGCTGACACGACTAAGCAACTGATAGACCCACGTAATCCGCTAGACCGGCTGGACGCAAGGGTCGGTATGCATTTGGCATTTTGGGCCTATCCGCAGCCGGATATTCATAAAGCCAACGAGATTGCCCTAATGACCAGCTCACGCGTACCTTGCTTGCGTTCAGCCTGGCCAAATTATGAATAGATAGCTCCTTTGTTAACCTGCTACAAAGTCGCCATGCTCGATTGACCTTGACCTGCTCCGCGTTTTTTCAAGAAAAACCACCCTGATCGGTGTCGTAAAATTGACACAGCAGTTGATAACATAACTAAATATGAGCCTTGCCACTGCTTGGGTTTGTATATAACCTTCTGATTTATATGCATTATATTTATTGGCATCCATTTTGCACCTGCTAGCTCGAGCGTTAGCTTGCTCATCATTACGGTGCTTAAATTATGGATGCAACAGTGGATAAGACTCATCAAGATTGGAATGCTTTATTTTCTGTCATTAGCCAAACGCATAAGATTCAGACTCATTGGGATTATTTTGTTTGGTTGCAGAACAGCGTGGCGGAATTTATACCGCATAACCTGATGCTGGCTGTGTGGGGAGATTTTAATCAGCAGGAGGATTGCCAATTACATTATGATGCTGCCTCGAACGTTGAGGGGATTGGCACGCGGGTTATCACGGCACAATCTAAAAAAACAGATAATATCATATTGAATCTGCATCAGCGCTGGGTGGCTAATCACAGGCGGTTTTTTGTGATAGATCACTTCAATAAAACCTCAATGGGTCGTGAAATCGCAGGATTGTTTCCGGGGCTGGCCTTGGCATCGAATGCTTTGCTGGTACACGGCGTTATTGACACACGCAGTGAAACTGAGTGTCTGTATTTGTTCTTCTACCAAGCAGATCATATTGAAGCAAAACCGCATTTGATTAATTTAATCATCCCGCATGTTGACCATGCATTGAGAAAAATCACACTGCTGACACAAATCGAAAAAACTGACAGGCCCGTGCTTTCGACAGGGATATATGGCTTGAGTGACCGTGAGATCGAGGTGGTAAGCTGGATTAAAGCGGGTAAGACCAATCAGGAAATCGGCATGATCTTGAATATCAGCCAAAACACCGTTAAAAGCCACCTGAAACGCATTTTCCAAAAGCTTAATGTGGGCCGGCGCGCACAAGCTGTTGCGCTGCTGTTAAACCCAGACTTTCCGTCAGGCGATTTTACATCTACTTGAATGACAACTTATTTAATGTCAACGTGCCCATTCTGCATCTTTTTTGCACAAAAAATCCATCAAACTGTGCGGCGCTGCCATTTTTAGCAGACCGTGAGAAACTGAACCAGTATTTTCCATAGCACCGAGAGTGCGTTCTAATGATCTAGCCTTACGCAGCAAATTCCATCAGGGATAGAAGCCATGCGCTTCACATAAAATCCGGAGGTATGGCTGCAATCTTTACCTACCCAAAATCATCAAATGAAACCTTGGTAAATGTGGGCGTCCATGTATGGAAAATCTGGGTTTAATCCATTGATTTAGTTATAATCAGGCATAGGCGTTTATGTTTAAGGTTAATTGATGTTTTCAAAGCAGGAGCTACTCACTGCAATAGATACTGCCAAACTGGCAGATTTTGATGCATGGCGAGGCAGGATGTTTGTCTGGCTGGCCGCAGCAACAACTGGTTTAGTGATTGTACTTTTTACCTGGTTGGCCGAATACGCCAATACCCTGTTCTTTGGACTGCAAAAATCATATGGATGGTTACCGCTGATATTAACTCCCCTGACGGGGGTGGTGATTGTTTGGGCTACTAGACGCTGGTTCGCCAGTGCAAGCGGTAGTGGCATTCCTCAAACCATCGCGGCGCTGCATACGCATGAAGGTGTACCTTCCAGTCTTATTTCTCTTAAGGTCGCGGTTGCAAAAATAGTGTTGGGTGCAGGTGCACTTGCAGGTGGCTTTTCTACAGGGCGTGAAGGGCCGTCTGTACAAATTGGCGCCAGCATCATGCATGCCTTCAGGCGCTTTTTACCCACGGGCTTTTCTGTAAGTGCCAGGCATTTAATACTGGCTGGCGGTGCTGCGGGGATTTCAGCCGCATTTAATACGCCATTGGCAGGCATCATATTTGCAATTGAAGAGCTAAGCCGCAAATTTGAGCAAAAAACCAATGGCATTATAATTACTGCGATTGTTTTATCAGGGTTGGTTTCTATATCCTTGCAGGGCAATTACACTTACTTTGGTAATTTATCTGTAGGTATTATTAATCGAGAAATTATTATTCCTGTGTTGGTATGTGGTCTGGTCTGTGGGGTTTTGGGCGGTGTTTTTAGCCGTACGTTAATTGAGTCATCCGGGCGCTTGAGTGGCCGCCTTGGCGCATTGAGAAAATTACATCCATTATGGTGGGCTGCATTTTGTGGCTTGATGGTGGCATTGCTTGGCGCCATTAGCGGTGGGATGGCACATGGTTCCGGTTATATTGCGACACAGGAAATGCTCAATGGTGACATAACAGAAACGTGGCACTATGCCCCCATTAAATACTTGGCGACTATTTTTTCATATCTCAGCGGTGTTCCGGGTGGCATTTTTTCACCATCACTTTCTATTGGCGCGGGAATAGGAAACGATTTGCTGCCGTTATTTGCCAGTCATCTTGCCACGGCAATTTACGCACTTTGCATGGCCGGTTTTTTAGCTGCTGCTACGCAGGCGCCGCTTACTTCATTTATTATTGTCATGGAAATGATCGATGGCCACGAGATGGTCACCAGTTTAATGGCGGTTGCAATGATTGCTTCGATTGTTTCAAGGTTGTTCAGCAAACCGCTTTATGCAACGCTGGCAGAACATAATATGTCCAGCAACAAGACTTCTGCATAGATGCAGGGGCTCTATTCTGCGCCAGAAGTTTGCAGTTGCTGTTTTATGCAGGTGTTTTAAACTGCTTAGTCACTTTTACGGCACATCTGGACTTTAGATGTAGATCATCATTTTTTTAAATTTAAAAGTGTAAGGGTTTCGCCTTTTTGACGTCTAACCGTTGTAGCACCATGCGCTATTACATCATTAAACGATACAACAAGGAGTAGAGTAACCATGAATAACTTTAAGTTTAAAAAGTCATCAGCAGCACTATTATCCAGCGGGCTGCTAACCGCAAGTTTAGGCTTGTCCATGTATGCATGGGCTGCCCCTTGTAGTCCGTGTGCTGCACGTTCAAGAGCCAATGTTTCGGCTAACCCATGTGCCGCTAAGAACCCGTGCGCGGCCAAAAACCCATGTGCCGCCAAGCATCGTTGTGGTGCAAAAAATCCTTGTGCGGCCAACCCTTGTGCAGCAAATCCCTGTGCTGCAAAGCATGTTGATCCAAAACTGGTTACTCGCCCGGCAGGTTATAAGCCCTATAAAGCTAATAAGGCTGAATTGGAAAAATATGGCGAGGCTTTGTTTAAAGATCCCAAACTAAGCACAAATGGGGTGTCTTGCTACACCTGCCACCAAGGTAATAATATGTATCAACCAAGCTTTGCGCAGCCATACCCACATCGGGTGCAAATGACGGTTGATAGCTCAAATATGAAAACAGTTCATTTAGATGAAATGGTACAGTTCTGTCTAGTGGTGCCAATGGAATCAAAACCACTTAAATGGGATTCTAAAGAACTGGCAGCGTTGACTGCCTATACTGCAAAAGTGCAGAAAACTTTTAAGCCAAACCCATGTGCGGCCAATCCATGCGCTGCTAAGAATCCATGCGCTGCTAAGAACCCATGTGCTGCAAGAAACCCATGTGCTGCAAGAAACCCATGTGCTGCAAGAAACCCATGTGCTGCTAAGAACCCATGTGGCGCACGGAATCCATGTGCAGCTAGATAGTGTGTAAGCGCATATATTGAACAGTTCTAATAGCGCCCTTCCGCATCGCTCAAGAGCGTTTTGTAGAAGGGTGTTTTTATGCACAACTAACCAGTAATTGAAGGTTCGCTTCTTTTTGTTCAGCGGTTATTATGTTCGGCCTTTCGTTCTGCCGTGCAGTCGGCACAGAATACTGTTGCAGGATCATTGTCGATGCGTTCTTGTTCAATCACAGAGGAGCACCGACAACAAATTGTAGTGATTTTGGGTTTGGTCAGAGAACACAAAATTTAATTTAACTTAAGCAAGAGTTGTAGTTTAAATTTTTTCTATTTGATCTCGGACTGGCAGTATTGTGTCAAACCTCAAATTCCTAAGTATTTTTTTTGTGCATAACAGCTATTGCAATGCCACCAAGTATCATGACTGAAGCTATGGCAAGTCTTAATGTGATGGGTTCTGCCAAAAATAATGTGCCTGCGATCGCCGCTAAAATAGGCACGGCAAGTTGCACTGTGGCAGCACGCGTGGCCGTTAATTCACGTAAGGCCGTATACCAAACTGCATAACCCACTCCAGAGGCTATGCTGCCAGAGGCGATTGCCAGTATTACACCTTCGGAAGTCAGGTGAATGTGTTGAAATGACAGTAAAAGCACAAGCATCGCCAGTGGTGTTGCGCGCATAAAATTGCCAGCTGTTGCGACCAGCGGTGCGCTGCTATTCCGACCCTGTAATGAGTAAAGCCCCCAGGCAACACCTGCGCCTGACATCAGTAAGGAAGCTAATAGTGGTGGTGCACTCATGCCCGGCATAACGAGGTAGGTCAATCCGGCAAGTGCTATTAGCAAGCCTAGCCATTCTGAAACGCTGGGGCGTTCTCCTGAAGTAATGGCTTTTAAAAGCATGCTGACTTGCACAGCACCAAACAGAATAAGTGCGCCTACTCCGGTATTAAGATGGATGTAGGCAAACGAAAACCCGGTGACATATAGAAACAAAAAAATTGCAGATAGCCAGTTGCCTGCGTGCGTCGGGCGCGTGTCCTTTTGGGCGATGGTCACAATCAGCCATAAACTGATTGCGCCGGAAAATAGCCTGATCATTGAAAAACTGGCCGCATCTATAGAAGCGTTAGCCAGTGCGAGTCGGCAGAGGAGCGAGTTGGCGGCAAAGGCGGTGAGTGCCAGCAAAGTAAGCCAGATAAGCCGCTTGTGCTTATGCAAGCTGTTATACATTGCCTTTGAGTGGGATCAGGCGATCAAGTTCTGCAATCATGTCTTCCACATTGATTGCAATATGGCTGGTCAGGTCAAGTGCGCGGTCTTCAAAAACATCTTGTCCGGGGTGTTGTTTTGCCCATTGCCAGATAATCCGGTCGCGATGCAGAAGCAGGGCTTCGATATGGGGGCGGTATAGCACAAGCATGGCGCTTATCCACCGATTCACCGGCCAGGACGGGAAGGCGTGGTCAATGATAAAGTGATCCAGCATGCGAATGACCTGGTCGGCAGAGTACCAGGCCTCGGCAGTCACCCAGCGGTTGACAGTGAATAGTCCCGTCGGGTAACCGTAGGCATCCATGGCAATTGCAATCAGATGTGAAAGTGCCTGGTCACCTTCTGGCCACGGGTCAGTGGCCGGATATTCGATAGGCGCCACACCTGCAGGCATGCCTTTGGGACGTAAAAACGTATGGAAGTGGCCATGTTCGCCTACTTCGCTGCGATGGGCGTGGTAGTAATATTGGGCATGGCTTTCGTCGTCATAGACATCATCTGGCGGGTAGTGCTCAAGCTCGTAGAATGTTTGACCTGCATTGAGACTATCACGCAACACTTCACCAACCAGATTCAGACCTGATTTTTTCAACACACGGTAACAGTTTAAAATTTCATCTCCCGCCTGGCGCATTGACAGCAGTTGTTGCAACGGTAGCTCGGCAAGATTTGGAATGGGAACTACCTCTGCCGTGAGAGGGGCGACAGAGGTGGTTTCCGGTTTGAGTAATTTCAAACCATTGGTGCGAGGAGAATACCCCGCGGTCATTTAGCGACCCTTAGCGGCGCAAGGGTTTTTTGCGGCGCATGGATTTTTAGCAGCGCATGGGTTCTTGGCTGCACATGGATTTGCGGCGCATGGATTTGCAGCACAAGGGTTTTTGGCTGCACATGGGTTTTTAGCAGCGCATGGGTTGTGCTGATGATGATGTTTGTGTTTAGCCGCACATGGATTTGCACCACAGGTAGCTGCAACAACAGTGCCAGACACAGCCATTACCATGGTGCCGGCAGACAGTAAGGCTTTTGCGATTGATTTTAATTTCATTTTAGACTCCATAAATTAACATTTAAGTAAATAAAGCATCATAGATATTTCAATGATGTTGCGCATTAGACGTCCGCTTGAATGAGATCTTACACCTCGTTACCGTAATTTTTTATTATCTGTATTTTTGTAAAGAATCAGGCGTCACTTCGACTAATAGTTGCAAGGGATATTTTATTTAAATTTACTTTGTCAATCACCCTTTAGGGTTGATATTATGTAACACAACCTTCGGCCTAGGTAAGTGTAAAAAATCATTATACATAGGAGTTTCAAATGAAAGCAAAGTTACCTGATGTGGTGCATTTTGGACGTGATGTCTGTAATGATTATACACGGTCGACCAGTCGTGAGTGGTGGCTTGCAAATGGGCTCGGCGGATATGCATCCGGCACCATATCCCAGTCATTAACGCGAAAGTACCATGGTTTGCTGATCGCGCCTACTCAGCCGCCTCTCGGACGTCATTTGGTTTTTGCTAAGGCAGATGCTACTTTGCATGATGGCAGTCAATCTTACCCATTATTCAGCAATCATTGGGGGAGTGGTGCAGTTGAGCCACATGGGTATGTACATATTGCTTCTTTTCACCTGGAAGGTCGTGTACCAGTATGGCGTTTTGTGATTGGTGATTTGATCGTAGAGCAAACCATATGGATGGAACATGGCAAAAATACGACCTATATCGCATGGCGTTTAGTCAATCAAGTTGATCGGCCTATTTCGCTGTCTGTTAACTTGTTGGTGAATCAGCGTGACCACCATGGCGAGTCCAATATATGGAATTTTAATCCTGTGATCGAAGGGGATGAAACACATCTCACCGTACAGCTACATGGGCAGTCTAAGCTACATTTCAAAACCAATGCCGGCAAATTACTGAGTTGCCATGATTGGATAGAAGATTTTGCGCTTGGCGTTGAAACAGAGCGCGGACTGGCAGACAAGGATGCGCACTTATGCGTGGCGAGTTTTAATATGCAGGTATGGAAAGAGTGGAGCGGCCTGGTGGCTTCACTGGAGGAGGACGCTTCACCGTATATCACTGAGTCCATGCGTCGCAGACAGGCGCATGATGTTGCGCAATTGACACGTGCAGGCATGCTGATCCCTGAACTTTGTGAAACACCTTGCTGGATTCGCCAGTTATTGTTATCGGCAGATAGTTTTATTATCGACAGACCATTAGAGGATTTTCCATATGGAGAGTCCGTGATTGCAGGCTATCCTTGGTTTAGCGATTGGGGGCGGGATACCATGATTGCGCTGCCTGGGCTTACGCTTAAAACGGGTCGCTTTTCTTCTGCTTACAATATATTAACTACTTTTGCACATTTTATAGATCAGGGCATGTTGCCCAATACCTTTCCGGAAGCCAATCAAGCACCACAATATAACACTGTAGATGCAGCACTTTGGTACATCGAAGCATGGCGCTCATATTTATCGGCAAGCAACGATATTGCGAGCTTGAAAGCAATTTATCCGACATTGCAGGAGATTGTGGGATGGTATGTCAAGGGCACACGTTATGGCATACAAATGGATATTGCTGATGGACTGCTCATGGCAGGTGAGCAGGGGGTGCAGTTAACCTGGATGGATGCAAAAGTCGGTGATTGGGTGGTGACACCACGCCGTGGCAAACCGGTTGAAGTTAATGCCCTGTGGTATAACGCGCTGGTATGTATGGCAAATTTCAGTGCGTTGATCAAGAAAGAAAACACGCCCTATGCAGCACTTGCCGCAAAAGTTGAGGAGGGTTTTAGTCGATTCATTAAACCAAAAGGCGGTCTGTATGATGTGCTAGACGTACAGACTGAAGACGGTACCAAGCGTCACTGTGAGCGCATACGTCCCAATCAGATATTCGCTGTCAGCTTGCATAACTCCCCATTAGAAAAAAAGACACAGGCACGCGTAGTTAAGGAAGTTGCGAAGCATTTGCTCACACCCTATGGTTTACGTACCTTGTCTCCTGAAGATGCCGATTATAAACCTCGCTATATAGGTGGTGTATGGGAGCGTGATGGTGCTTACCATCAAGGTACGGTCTGGGCCTGGTTGCTGCCGCATTTTGCCTTGGCCGAGTTTAAAGTAAGTAGTGATGCAGCGTTGGCGCTATCGCTTTTTGACGAGATGAGAAATCACTTGATGGAAGCGGGCTTGGGAACTGTTTCCGAAGTGTTCGATGGAGATTATCCGCATACACCACGTGGCGCACCTATGCAGGCCTGGAGCGTTGCCTGCCTGATAGAAGCATGGGTGAAACTAGAGCGTGCGCGCAACGGTGCGCCTGTTTTATCACCTAGTAATATGGAAAGCCAAAATCATGACGCATCATAAATCAACAATCAATGCAGAACATGTCAGGTTGAAACAGCAAGTCAATCAAGAGGTGAATTGGTATTTATGGGGCCCTTATCTTTCAGAAAGAGCCTGGGGCACAGTGCGTGAAGATTATAGTGAGCATGGTACTGCCTGGGAGTATTTTGATCACGATCAGTCACGGAGTAGAACTTACCGCTGGAATGAAGATGGTTTGGGCGGTATTTCGGATGAGCAGCAGCGACTGTGTTTTTCCATAGCGCTTTGGAACGGCGAAGATCCGATATTAAAGGAGCGTGCTTTTGGGTTAACTGGTAACCAAGGCAATCATGGTGAAGATGTAAAAGAATATTATTTTTATAAAGGTGCTTTGCCGTCGCATGCATGGCTGCAATATTTATATAAATACCCACAAAGCGAGTTTCCCTATCAAAAACTGATTGATGAGAATAAAAAACGCGGGCGGGATGCCAGCACCTACAGCCTGCTGGATACAGGAGTGTTTGCAGAAAATCGCTATTGGGATGTAGAGGTTAAATATGCCAAAGCTGAATTTGATCAGTTACATATCAGCATCGAAGTAACAAACCGGGGTGATGCATCTGCAAGTGTGTGGGTGCTGCCGCAGTTGTGGTTTCGTAACACTTGGTCCTGGTCAGAGCATGCTGTAGAAAAACCGAATTTATTTGCTACTCCGGCACCGGATGGTGCGAAATGGGCAGTCATGGCAGCGCATGCCGAGTTAGGATTGTATGCATTATATGGCATGCAGGACGCTGATCCGCTTTATACTGAGAATGAAACTAACCGGCAGCAGTTGTGGGGCGTTGCCAATGAGAGCCCTTATGTGAAAGACGCATTTCATCGCTATATTATTCATCATGAACATAAAGCAGTGAACCCACAACAGCAGGGTACTAAATTTGCGGCTGCACACAAGCTTATGGTCGCGGCAGGAAAAACTGAAAGCATCAGTCTGATATTAACCAGAGTAAATGCAACAGAAGCGCCCAATAAAAAGCCTTTCACTCAGCGCAAAAAAATCATGGTGCAGCGCGCGTCAGAGTTTGAACAGTTTTACCAATCATTGTTACCGAATGCCACACTTGAAGATAGCCGGATTATGCGCCAGGCATTTTCCGGACTAATATGGAATAAACAGTTTTACCATTATGACGTTGAAACCTGGCTAAAAGGCGATATACCACCACCGCCGCCCTCGCATAAGCACGGACGTAATGCACATTGGCAACATTTAAAGGCATCTGATGTGATTTCAATGCCAGACAAATGGGAGTATCCATGGTTTGCTGCATGGGACTTGGCATTTCACTGTGCGGCATTTGCCCCAGTAGATGTGCATTTTGCTAAACATCAGATTGAGCTGTTGGTTTCAGAACGTTACATGCACCCCAATGGACAAATTCCCGCCTATGAATGGGCATTTGGAGATACTAACCCACCGGTACACGCCATGGGTGCACTTAAAGTGTATCGCGCTGAGCGTATACAGGCAGGCAAAGGTGATGTTGCGTTTTTGAAGCGCGTGTTGCATAAATTGTTACTCAATTATTCATGGTGGATTAATCGTAAGGATGCAGAAGGCCAGAATGTGTTTGGCGGTGGTTTTTTAGGGCTGGACAATATTTCTGTTTATGATCGCTCACGCCCGCTGCCGGAAGGATATATGTTGAAACAGGCCGACGCCACGGGCTGGATGGCCATGTTTGCGTTGAATCTTACTGCCATGGCACTGGAAATTACCAGTGAGGATGATAGTTATCAGGATATAGCAATTCAGTGCTATAGCCAGTTTCTGGCAATCGCAAAAACCATGACAGGCATGAGCGCTTTATCTGTGTCATTATGGGATGAGAAAGATGGCTTTTTTAAAGATTTGGTGACTATGCCGGATGGCAGCATACAACGTATTGATGTGTTTTCATGGGTGGGAATTATCCCCCTGTTTGCGTGTGAGATTATCGATCCCAGCATGCTGAAAAATGCGCCTAAGTTTGTAGCTGTCATGAACAAAAACAGAGGTGGCATGCTGGATGGCCATACTTATTGCGCCTGCCCCACGCACACCAATGAAAGAGGCGAGCACTTGCTTGCATTGGTTGATGTGTATATGCTCAACCGAGTGCTCAGTAGAATTTTTGATGAAGATCAGTTTTTGTCGCGCTATGGCATACGCAGTGTTTCAAAATTACATGCAATGCGTTCTGATTTGGGTCATATTCCGGGGATTGGCCAGGCTGTGATCGAATATGTACCAGGTGAATCAAGCAATGGTTTGTTCGGAGGAAATTCAAATTGGCGAGGCCCCGTATGGATGCCAACTAATTATATGTTGATACAGGTGCTGGAAAAATATGCCCGTTATTTAGGTGATGGCTATACATTTCCTGCCCCTTGTCTAGGTGGGCAATCCATCAACTTAAAGCAGGCGAGCAAGTTGCTGGCAGACCGGATAGTGGATACGGTTAGAGTAAATGAGCATGGACTTGTGCCGGCTTTTTCTGAGCATCACCCAAAACAATATGACCCACATTGGCAAGACTTGCTGACATTACATGAATATTATCATGCCGAATCGGGTCAGGGGTTGGGTGCCCAGCATCAAACCGGGTGGACTGCATTGGTAGCAAATCTTATCTTTAGGCGTTATCGGGATGAAGTGCCGGCGTATTGGCGAAAATAATCAAGCCCAAAACCAGCAATATGAAATCAGATAATATAAAAATACAGCCAGCACTTTTGGTGGAGAGACCAATACAAACCAAAGCGCTCTTGATCGCGTTAGGTGCAATCTCGGGTCTTATCTGGTTCTTGTACACACAGAGCGTTCAGCAAGCATTACTGATGCTGTTAGGTCTAATGCTAGGTATCTCACTTTATCAAGCGACTTTTGGTTTTACCGGAGCATACCGTAGAGCCATTGTCGATAAAGATATCAGTGGTGTGGTTGCACAAATGGTTATGTTGGTTATAGCCATGCTTTTATTTGCATCTGTATTGTCGCAAGGCGCTAACCATGCAGTAGGTGCAATCGCGCCAGCGAGTATGTCTGTTGCATTCGGTGCTTTTCTGTTTGGCGTAGGCATGCAGTTGGGGGATAGTTGCGCATCAGGTACGCTATATAACGCAGGGGGAGGCAACCTGCGTATGTTGGTTGTACTGATTTTCTTTTGCTTAGGTGCCTTTTGGGGCAGTCTGCATCTGCTGTGGTGGGAGGAAAATTTACCCAGCATCGGCATCGTTGTACTCGCTGAGAGCATGGGTTGGATATGGGCCATCTTGCTGCAAATCACAATATTAGGTGTAATTTATGTTGCCTTAAGGCTGCTGGGAGCTAGAGTGCAGCGTGAGTTATGGTGGGGAAGCCATATGTTTTCTTTCAAGCGATTGTTGCGAGGTCCTTGGCCATTACTACTCTCGGCCATAATGCTTGCATTGTTGAACTATGCTGTATTGTTAGTTGCAGGTCACCCTTGGGGGGTGACGTGGGCGTTTTCACTTTGGGCTGCAAAATTTGCTATGCTATTCGGCTGGGTTCCTGCAGACAGTGTGTTCTGGAGTGGGTCATTTCAGACTTTTGCGTTACAGACGCCTTTGTACGAAGACACTGTCACCATTTTAAACCTCGGAATTGTGTTAGGCGCTTTTCTAGCGGCTGCTTTGGCTGGTAAGTTACGCCCGAAACTGAATGCTTCCCCCCTATCTTTAATTGCTGCCGTGATTGGAGGGGTGATGATGGGCTACGGTACGCGCCTCGCCTATGGTTGTAATATTGGAGCATTTTTCTCAGGTGTTGCCACAACTAGCCTGCATGGCTGGTTGTGGCTATTGGCAGCCGTAACGGGGAATGTTTTAGGCGTTAGATTAAGACCATTGTTTGGGTTGGATGGCTTTGGCAGGCATAAACACAAATGAGCGTGTTTTTGATTTGAACCTGCCTAGTCAGAGATTGCCAGTCTGATGCGCTCAAGTGCACTCAGCACTACTTGCCGGGATGTGCCGATGTTCATACGCATGAATCCGCTACCAGCGTGACCAAATAACGTTCCCTGGCTCAACCCGACGCCCGCACGTTGTGTAAATAAAGCTTTTAATTGGCTGTCACGCATGCCTAAAGCACGACAATCCAGCCACAATAAGTAAGTGCCTTCCGGTGAGATTAACCTGATTTGAGGCAGGTGTTGAACCAGGTAATCACTGACGATGTCACGTGTTTGCTTTAAATAAACGAGCATGGCATCAAGCCATTTCTCGCCATGTGTGTAGGCTGCTTCAAATGCTGCAATGCTGAACGGGTTGGCAGCACTCACATGTAAAGTATCAAAAACGCGCGTAATGGCTTTACGATGCTCGGCATCCGGCACAATCAGCGCTGAGAGATTTAGGCCTGCGATGTTGAATGTCTTGCTGGGCGCAACAGCGGTGATGATAGAGCCCTGATGATTCGCAAGCTTGGCCAAAGTATGGTGCTGATGGTCAGGATAAATTAAATCTGCATGAATTTCATCGGAAAATATCACTAAATCATGTTGTTCCGCAATGGCAAGTAAACGCGTTAGTTCATCCTGATGCCAAACCCTTCCCACAGGATTGTGCGGTGAGCAGAGCAGGAGCAGGTTAGACTTACTTGCGCATTGTGCCAGGTGGTCAAAATCTATTTGATAGCGACTATTTGCGAATTGGAGTGGGTTTTCTAATACTTGCCTGCCTGTGTGGGTTGCGGCCGTAAAAAATGGAAAGTACACCGGTGGTTGCACAATGACTTGGCTATTGGGTTGGGTCAATGCCATAACCGTAGCGTGCAAGGAGGGTACAACACCAGGACACATTACTATCCATTCGCGCTCAACATGCCAGTGATGGCGGCGTTTAAGCCACTGAGTCAAGGCATCATACATGCTTTCAGGATAGATTGAGTATCCATAAACCGGGTGGTCTGCACGCTTACGTAATGCCTCGGTGATTGCAGCAGGTGTTGCAAAGTCCATGTCGGCAACCCACATGGGGATTACATCCTGTTTACCGAATACGGTGTGTCTGGCATCGTATTTTAGGCTGTTGGTATGGTCACGTCCGGGTATCTGGTCAAAGTTGAATAACTGACTCACTTAATGCGTTCCCACAGCGTGACTTCAGAGAGTGTGTGCTGAAACTTTCTTTTGGTTTCTCTAATCACAAACGGCACTTCAATTGGCTTGCTGACTAATTTAAAGTGAGCGCCTAATATAGCTTTTAAGCCATCAAGTGTGCTGAAATTTTCGCCGTCACGTTTAAAGCCGCCTATCCACTCTTCTCGTGGCGTATGCGCTGTTAACCACGTGTAGGGAGATGCGATAATCAGCAAACCACCCATATTGAGGCGGGTATGAATTGTTTCCAGCAGTGCTCTCGGGCTATATAAGCGATCTATCAGATTAGCAGCTAAAATACAGTCGTAGCCTGTAAACATGGGTTTAAGGTTGCAGGCATCTCCCTGAAAGAACTCGACTTTATGTCGGTTATCTTCTAAACCTAACGCCTTGAGTGAGCGCTCTTTGTAACTCGCAAGTTCACCTTCTTCAATCAGTGTATAACGCAGGACGTTTTGCTGCGCCAATTGCACGCCCTGGCCGATAAATCGTGCCGAGAAATCGATGCCTGTGACATGGTCAAAATGGCGGGCAAGTTCAAAGCTGGCTCGCCCTGACGCACAGCCGAGGTCTAAGGCTTTGCGTGCAGGTTTGTTACCCATGGCTTCGATGGCAATATCACTCAGTGCTTTGGAAAAATTCGGGACACCATAATAATTGTCGCCGTAGTGAAACTCGGCATATTCTGAAAGCAGTTGATTGGTTTCGTAGTGTGAAACAGCCTGATTTAACAGGGGCTCACTCACGACATAGCGAAAACCCGCATGTTGAAAAAAGTGACGTCTGAATGCATAGCGTGCGCTTTTGCGTGCTTCGTTACCGCAGGATATCCATGACCCGCCTTTGATTAAATTGTGTTTGCCATCAAAAGTAGGCGCGGTGAAGTCGTCATAATAAGGATGCACTTCAAAGCCTTCAAAAGGGTAAATCGGCGTTTCTGTCCATTGCCAGACGTTGCCTATCACATCAAAAAATTCGCCATGCCGGAATTGATGAACTGGGCCGCAAGAAGCATAGGCATCAAGATGAATGTTGGCATGGGCTTGGGTGTTTTGCGGTATTTCGGCAAGACCTGCAACATCATATATGCGATACCATTCATCTTCAGTCGGCAATCGGTAAGTCTGTCCTGTTGTGTTTGCTTTCCAGTTGCAAAATGCTTTGGCTTCATGGTAATTCACAATTACAGGCCAGTCCCATGGCATGGGGATGACTTCAGTCATACATCTGAGTTGCCAGCCGTTATTGGCTTTGATCCAGAAAGTGGGGTGTGCAGCCCCCGCATGCGCCAGCCAACCTTGGCCTTCTTCTTCCCAATAGGTTTGTGTTTGGTACCCGTCGGCCAACACAAAATCAAGAAACTCCTGGTTACTTACCAAGTAACGACTCGCCTGAAATGCATGCACGTCTGCGCTATGATGACCATACTCGTTATCCCAGCCGTAAGTGGGGTCGGTTTTTTGTTTACCCAAATTCACCTGACCTGCTGGTATGCTCACGAGTTGATTCTGAGGTGGAGTGCCTGACGTTTCGCACACCTGCCAATCATGATGAGGGCGCACATATTCAAGTGCCTGCTGGCGAATCAAGACCGAGGATGTTTCCAGGTGGATACGTTCGTGTTCAATGCCCATCAGTATCACCCACCATGGGCTTTGCCAGTCAATAGGCAGAGTGAGCGGCAGTGTGCTGATGAGCGTATCGACTAACGAAAACACAGCCTTACGGTATGCGCGCACTTCATCCACTGCTGGCCATTCGTAATGCCGGGTGTCGAGGTCGTCCCAGCTCATTTCATCTACACCAATTGCGAACATGGACTCGAATTTTGGGTTGATGCGCTCATGCACCAGACCTGCCAGGGTTAATTTGTTCACAAAAAAAGTAGCGGTGTGACCGTAATAAAAAATCAGCGGGTGCCGCAATGTGATGGGTCGGTGATAATAAGCCTCATTGTTTGCCAGTGTTTCAAATAGGGATTCATAACGCTTGAATGTATGATGAAAATAAGCGCGAATTTCTTCTCGTTTACTGGCAATGTCTTTACCCGTTAGCGAGGGTGTTCTTGGAAATATGGATGTAGTCATTTGTTGTTTAGGTTAAATTTTACTAAAGGTAACACGAAGAAATAAAAAACGCAGAACAAATCATGTTCTTTAGCGGTTCTTGGTTTCAAGCGCTCGGGCGCCACTATATGCAGAGACGCAAAATGGCACTAGATAGTTCATTAGCGTGTGACCAATCATCAGGCTCTGGGCTGAAACAAGGTAATCCCACTGATTAATGAGATTAAGCAGGGTACCTACGAGAAGACTCACTTTGATAGCACCCAGGAGGACTTGTTTTGTGACTATAAATCGCAGTAATTGATGCATAGGATGAACGGCTTAATTTAATGGATTGTTATTTTTTCTCTTCGTTCAGCTCAAAAGCGTGTTTGCAAGCTTGATGTATAAAGTTCACTTGCTTTCTGGCGTTTGCACAGCCATCGCATAGGGAGACATGAAGTTTAAGTGTAATCGCTTCTCTCCAGCTGAGTTTGCGGTCTAACTCCTGAGACATTAATTGGCTCGCTTCTTTACAGTTCATCATTATCAACTCCTTGATGCTTGAAAGCCCTGTCCAGAAAACCACTTGGTATCTAAACAAAGACGTAATTTGGTGCGTGCGCGATGCAGAATCACCCAACAATTAGACGTTGTTAAGCTTAATTCCTTACATATGTCTTCTACTTCAAACTCGAGAAATTCACGCATCATGAAAATGCGTGAGGTTTGTGCAGGTAAGTGATTCAGGCATGCGTCAAATACTGACCAAAATTGTTTTTGTTCAAATGACGCATCAGGATTGCTCCAGGCGTTGGGTTTTGTTTCCAGGTTCCATGCGCCATGGTGGTTAAATAATACTTCTTCAAAGCTGTCATCCTCATCGTTGGATAGTGTGGAAATATTCACTTCACGTTTGCCACGACGCAAGGCATCAATCGTTTTGTTGCGCAATATGCTAAAAAGCCATGTTTTTAAGCTGGATTTATTTTTAAAGCCGTCTTGTTTTTCAATGGCAGTGAGCATGGTTTCTTGAATAACATCTTCTACTGCGTGCTGGTCGCGCAGCAGAAGATAGGCGAAACGTGTCATATCAGGACGCAAGGCATTTAGCACGCTAGTGTCTATTGTCATTTCTTGTTCACTCCAGTGGGTGGGTATTAGCTGGAGTGTATTTTAATCTGAGCTTGATATCGTGAGTAGTCTTTTTTTGCAAAGCAGTAACTTGTCATGTTAACCCCAGATTTTCTATTATGCGATTTCACATCTACTTGAATGTCAACTTGTTGGCTTTAGTGTTGATTATCAGCCGATGACAAGTCCTAATGGACAATCTAGGTTAAATGCTCACGGAATAGGCCACTTATGTCATTCCGAACACAGATCGGAGTTTTTGTTAAATCAGGCAGTTGGATTTATCATGTAGGGATAAGTGCTACTCTTCATGTTATGGGTGAAGGCGCACTCATCGCCTCGCTCGAAATGACACTTGTCCCACAACACCTTAATTTATTTCCAGTAGCTGCTTCAATTTGCCGGAGTGATCCAAATCCTGCAGGTCATCAAAGCCGCCTACATGGTAGTCGTCAACATAAATTTGCGGCACAGTGCGCCTTCCGGTTTTTTCTATCATTTCCGTGCGTTTTTGAAAATCCAAATCCACTCGAATAAACTCTATGTGTTCAACACCTTTGCTATGCAGCAGACGTTCTGCCGCTAGACAATATGGACAAATGCCGGTGGAGTACATGATAACTTTGCTCATGGTGTGCCATTCCTTTTAAATTGTAATGATTGGTGATAATGGTGATGTATTTTATTTTTCTGCACTATGCCTGATGCATCGTTTTTTATGTTTGTTCGTACTTATTGGCGATGCGGCATATCGCAATAAATTCATCGGCCAACAATGAAGCACCCCCAACCAGCCCCCCATCTACATCCGGCATACTAAACAAGTCTTCTGCATTTTTAGCCTTTAAGCTGCCGCCATAAAGTATTCTTACCTTTTTTGCTGCGTCCTGATTGCGTTTTGCAATGCGATTGCGCATGAAATGGTGCACTATTTGCGCATGTTCAGGACTTGCTGTTTTACCGGATCCGATTGCCCAGACTGGCTCATAGGCAAAAACCATGTTGAGCTTTATCGCCAAAGCAAACTCGTTTTCATCCAGTGTTGCCATCACGGCATCCATTTGGCTCGCTACAATCACTTCAGTTAATCCTGCATCGTGTTCAGCCAGTGTTTCACCTACGCAGAAAATAGGCGTTAATCCTGCATTAATTGCGGCCTCGAATCTGGCCGATGCGGTTAAATTGGTTTCATGAAAAATACTGCGCCGTTCAGAGTGGCCGAGCAACACATAGGAGCAACCAAAATCTGTAAGCATGTGTGGTGCGACAGCTCCGGTAAATGCACCTTGCTCATGCTGGTTAACATTTTGCCCACCCCAGGCGATGTTAGTCTTGTGTAGTAAATCTCTAGCCTGGCTTAGGTAGGGGTTGGGGACGCACACGACATAGTCTGCGTCATTCAGGTCATGTAAGCCTTCAATCAGTTTATTAAGAAGCACCTGGTTGCTGTGAATGTCACCGTGCATTTTCCAGTTGCCTACAATTAATTTTCTACGCATGTTTAAATCCTTTTGCCTGCTTTAATATACGGTGATCATTGGGTGCGGATTTATTTAATCCAAGTTTATTTAACGACAGCCTGCAACTTGCCTGCCTTGTATAGATCAGCCATGCGTTCGCACGGAATGGGGTTTATCTGTGACGCTTTGCCTGCCGAACCAAAAGCTTCATACCTCGTTTTGCATATGTCACGCATGGCTAATGTCGCTGCAAGGAGAAATTTTCTCGGGTCAAACTCTTTGGGTTGTTGCACAAAAAATCTGCGAATTGCGCCAGCAGAGGCCATGCGCAGGTCGGTGTCTATGTTCACCTTGCGCACACCATTTTGAATGCCATGTACGATCTCTTCCACAGGAACACCATAGGTTTCACCCATCTCACCGCCAAACTCATTTATGATATGCAGCCATTCCTGCGGAACCGAAGATGAGCCGTGCATGACTAAATGTGTGTTAGGAATGCGTGCGTGAATCTCTTGAATTCTATCAATGGCTAAAGTTTTACCTGTTGGAGGGTGGCTGAATTTATAGGCGCCATGTGAGGTGCCAATCGCTATTGCCAGTGCGTCCACACCTGTTTTTTCAACAAAGTCTGCTGCTTCTTCAGGGGAGGTTAGCAGCTGTGATTGACTTAAATGACCCTCTGCGCCTGCGCCATCTTCTTTCCCCGCCAGGCCCGATTCCAGTGAGCCGAGTACACCCAATTCACCCTCAACGGAAACGCCAATTGCATGGGCGATTTCTACTACTTTTCTGGTCATTTCAACATTGTATTGGTAGTCGGAAGGTGTTTTGCCATCTTCCAGTAGCGAGCCGTCCATCATCACGCTGGAAAATCCGGAGCGCATGGACTGGATACATACCGCAGGCGACTGACCGTGATCCTGATGCATGACAACGGGAAGGTGCGGGTAAGTTTCAATGGCAGCGAGTACCAGATGTCGCAAAAAGGCCTCGCCTGCGTATTTGCGTGCGCCCGCTGAAGCCTGCAGGATGACAGGGCTGCTGACTTCATCGGCCGCCTGCATGATAGCGTGCACCTGCTCCATGTTGTTGACATTGAACGCCGGAATGCCGTAATCGTGCTCAGCCGCATGGTCCAGCAATTGACGTAGTGAAACGAGTGCCATGATGTTTATCCTTGGATTTAGTTGAACAATTACTCAGTTTTATTTTTACAAAAACCGCAGCAAGTTGCGATGCGCCATATATCAAAATCCCGCAGAATATAAAGCGTAAAACTAGCGCCCAGCATTGGCCATGCTGCAAAAAACAACAAGTTGTTAGCATCGAACGGATTGATGTATTGCTGGTACGAGGCCAAAGTGGAAACGCCATGCAGTATGAGTACTGCACCGTAAGTAAAGCGCGGCTTCAAGCCTATCAAAAATGCAATCAACAATATGGCCTCAGCCGTAGCCAGTGCATAAACCAAGTTTATGCCAAGCCCCGCTAATCCGTAGAAATGCTCAAAGATTGCTGCCGCATGTTCAGGGCGGACAAACTTGTCCATCGTCCACATCGCCATGGTGATAAATATCGTATAGCGCAGGATAGAAAGCGCAAGTGCAAGGCGGTTTGAGATGTTGGCTGGTTGTAACATGTTGGGGTTATCCTAAAAAGTTGACCTGGAAAATTTTAGCGTCTTACGTTGCTTATTAGACGTACAGAAAAGACAAATCTTACAGGGCGGGTTATTACCAGATTGTAAGAAATGTCATGGCTTAGGCGTCTAACGCTAAGTTAAATTCAGTTTCGCCGCAAACTAATGTACCGCAAACTTAATTTAAGTTTAGTGTGCGCTAAATTAACACTTAGCAGTTTTTAATATTTTTTAACTAGAAGGTAGCCGTCAATGGAAACTGTCGCGCATCATACTTTTACACTATTCTTGCAGTACGGGTATCTTGCCATTTTTGTTGGCGTCATGCTCGATAACGCAGGCTTTCCTATGCCTGGTGAGATTATATTGTTGTTAGCGGGCAGCCTTGTTGCCAGCGGAGATTTTGCATTGGCACCGGCCGCGCTAGCTGCGGCAACAGGAGCATTATTGAGTGATAGCATTTGGTATGCAATCGGCCGCAGCGGTTCACGCCGCATTATTCAGGTGTATTGCAAAATGAGCTTTGGCTCTGGTGCGTGTATGGCTAAAACTGAAGATCAATTACTGCATTTCGGCGCAAGGTCGCTGATTTATGCGCGCTTTATACCTGGATTCAGAACCTTCGCCGCCCCCATGTCAGGTATGTCTGGCGTGCCTTATCGACTGTTTTTTCTTTACGACGGCATTGGCGCAATCCTATGGGCGAGTCTTGGTGTATCGGTTGGCATGACATTCGCGAGTCAAATCAATATCATGATAGGACATTTGGAGAAATCTAGAATTGTCTTGTTGTATTTAGCGGCTAGTCTGTTTCTTTTGTTTTTGCTCATGAAATGGTTGGTGCGGATGCGTCACGGACGTGCAAATTTAGATGCTAAATATGGTGACTCTTGAGTTGAACTAGTACACTTGAGTTGAGCCCGCCCTTTTTTGGATTGGCCCGCGTAGATACTTGCTCCGCATCCCCTTCAGTAAGTGCGCATTACTCGGCCTGCATCAACGCCTGAATAATCGGACATTCACCTTGCGAGTCTCCAGCATCGCAGCGTTTAATCATTTCGGATAGCGAGTTGTGCATTGCCGTGAGGTCAGCCAGCCTAATCTCAACCAACCCAAGTTTACGTGCCGCAAGTTCGCGTGTATTAGCGCATGCTCGCGCACCGTCGAGGTTAAGTAGTCGAACCTGAACAACTCAGTTCAAGCAGTTTCTAACTGATTGAACTGAGCGATATTTAAATACTGCTGTATAGCGGCGACTAACAATTGCAGATGG